>CAISLN010000012.1 GCA_903886275.1 uncultured beta proteobacterium
TGTAGCGCGCATGGCGCCGACCAGCCACAGGTTTGCGAATTTCCGGATTTAAAGTATTCACGTGTCCACCTTTGTTGAAGTAGACACGATGGTCCTAAAAATTTCGTTCGAGCGAAAGATGACTTCGCCACGCGCTTACGACCCACCGCCCACGACCGCCTGACAACTGACACGGCACCATGTTTCAGTCACAGCGCAGACCAGCCGGCTCCAATACCCGAACGAGCACGCTCTGCGTATTGGCTTTGGATATCTGACTTCATCGTATTAGTGCCAAACAGCTGCTTGGCAAGCATAAGGCCGTAGGCGTCAATCGGCGGGCACGCAGTCTGATCTGCCGCATAAGTCCCAAACCCTCACATAGCGTGCAAATCAAGCCCTCAAACATATTGCTCGCGCTCACCGGCCATGGAACGCTGCTTTCTTACCTTCACGGCCGCACGGCTTGAGAACTCGGTGATGGCTTCTGTCAGGCCCGATAGGTCCATGACCGGGTGACCGAATGACCTGGTGCAGGCGATCTCCTTCTTGGGCTCAGGTGAGTCATCCAGTCCTATGCACTGTGTACCCTGCAACTCGCGCACCGTGCGCTCCAGTACCACCGACCAGCCGCGGCGAATGGTGGACGGGTCCATGCGAACCAGATCCTGCACGGTCCTGATCCCGCCCTCTGTGAGCTGCTTGCTGATGCGTCGGCCAATGCCCCAGACCTCGCCCACTTCTGTCGCCTCAAACACGTTGGCAAGCTCTGCGGGCGACAGGGCCGCCAGACTGCAGACCCGCGCCAGGTGGTCAGGGTAGACGCCGGACTTGCGTTCGGCCGTCTTGGCAATGTGGTTGGCCAACTTGGCCAGTGTCTTGGTGCTGCCAATGCCGATACCGCAGGGAATGCCAACCCACTGCAGGATGCGAGCTCTAATCTTGTGGCTCCGTTCCACCAGGTCACCGCGCACACCGTCGAGGCCTACAAAGCTCTCATCAATGCTGTAGACCTCCTGTGTTGGCCCCAGGGCTACCAGGCCGTCAGATTCGGCCAGGTGCTTGATCTGGAACCAGGGAGCACCCATCTTGATTCCGAGGGCCTTCGCTTCGTTGGAGCGGGCGATGGCGCAGCCGTCATTGTTGCTGAGGACAACAGCAGGAACTCCGTTCAATGTAGGCCGAAAAACGCGTTCACAAGAATTCTGAATGACCCTAACAATTAGCAAGGATTAAGTTGCTGTATTCACTGATGAAATCGAGCCTTACAGTTTTCCAAAAAGTCAGTCCATTTCAGATGCCAATTTGGTCACCTTACGGCTGAAAAGAATTCTGTGCAAAAATTGGGTCTTGTGCCACAGTGCACTTATCATGTAACACATAGGGACTGCCATGAGCGAAGCAACGTTTACCTTCCGGGTCGATGAAGGATTGAAGGACCAGTTTGCCACTGCAGCGAAATCCCGCGACCGCACTGGCGCCCAGCTGCTAAGGGACTTCATGCGGGACTTTGTGAAGCAGCAGCAGGAAGCGAGTGATCATGACGCGTGGTTTCGTCGCCAGGTGCAGATCGGCTTGGACTCGGCCAATGCTGGCAACCTGATTCCAGCGGTGGAGGTCGAAGCCGAATTTGCGGCCAAGAGGGCAGCGACGCGCCGCAGGCTTGAATCTTCCGCCAAATGAGTGAACTGTTTTGGACACCCGAGGCAAAGCAGGACCGCAACGAAATCTATGATTACATCGAAGCCGACAACCCGGCCGCAGCTCTCACACTCGATGAACTTTTTGCAAAGAATGCCGGGCACCTGCTTGAGCATCCCGGCCTTGGCCGGGCTGGCCGGGTGAAAGGCACCCGCGAGCTGGTTGTCCACCCGAACTACATCCTGATTTACGACCTGGTTGGAGACTGGGTGCGCGTGTTGCGCGTGCTTCACGCCGCCAGACAATGGCCACCGGCAAAGTATTGAAGGGGGGCACGCCCGGCCGGTGTCGCTTGCAGGGGTTGTGAACGGCTTTCAGTTTCCGCATAAATCCGGTGTCGGCAGCCTGGCGGGCGCATGCACCTGCTGAGCCCGCCGGCTCCTTTGGACTTCCTTTGAGTCGAATGGGGTTGCCCGTTCTGTAAGGCATGAAGGGGGCCTAGTCGAGCCCGCTTTGGATGGAGAGAGTGGGAGTGAGCCAGCGCAGCTGGAACCTTCGAGTTGTTGATCTGTAAAATCTTGGTCGGCGGACGTATACCGATATTTGTAGTGACTCGCGTTTGAAAACACTCGGACTTGCAATCAGCGGCTTTTCCGACTCAGATTAATTGCAAATGACCGAACGGTCAGAATCACATTAACTGCAAATGAACTTGCAATCGTAGCGGTCGGCTTGCATTGCATCGCCGCCGACTCACATTATTTGCAATTCAAAATGCACTCAAATTGGTAGTCCGGCCCGCAGCATTTTCTCCCTTAACTCCATCGTGCGCGCTGGCTCCAACGTGTTGTTGAACATGGCCTTGATCTCCATCGCCTTGGCATCGAACAGTTCGACCAGATCCTTGGTGCGGTAGCCATGACGGGTCAGCGTTGGCTCCAAGTCGTCAATGTGGCGTGACAACACGGATTCAACCACGCTTGCGGTCACCGGCTGCTCTCCGGCCTGGTACGCTGCCTCCAGCGCCAGGCTGAGATGCAATTGAACCTGTAGCGGCGTGCGCAGCTTGCTGGCCAGCAGGTCAATCGCATCGTCTGTCAGTATGGCGCTGGTTTCGACCTGGCCGCCGGAGCAGGTGGCCAACAACCATTTGATGTATTCGCGCTGCGCGCCGGCAATTCCGTCTAACGAGAATACGTCGGTGCGATAGCCAATTTCCTCCATGGTCGGCCGACGCAGGTCGTTGCGCAGCTTGGGGTGACCTGCCAGCACCACCGACAAGCGCCCGCCACCATCCTCTACCAATTCCATCAAGCGTTTGAGTCCGGTCAAGGTGTGGCCATTGAGGTCGTGCGCCTCGTCAACGAACAAGACAATCGGCCGCTTACCTTTCTTCACCAGCTCCTGCAATTGGCGCTCCCGGCGTTCGCCTTGCTTTGGAATCTGCACCTGCTTGTCGGCTGACAGGTCATAGAACAGTGCGGAAATCAACGTGGCCAGCTTGATGCTTTGCTTCTCGATGGCCAGCGACTTCGACACGGTCACCTTCTTTTCGTCATCCAATGCCTGCTGTAGGCGTCGAAGCAAAACCGTTTTGCCACTTCCAACCACGCCACAAACGGCAATCAGCCGCCCCTCACCAATGGCACCCCGGATGTCTTTCATCAATTCCTTGTGGTGCTCGGTTTCGTAGTACCCGGCCTGGTTGAACGTAAGGGCCAACCCAAAATGCTGCATCACTTCAACTCGCATGCTGTGTTCCTTTTTGTTGCCGGAAATACTCCCGCACCCGTGCCATGACAATCCGTCGGTTCAGTGTTTCAGTCAGAACCTGGTCAATGAAGCCGCGTTCCTCGGGCAAGAGTTTTGAGAGTGGCTTAGCCAAGTCGTCGGCAATCGCCAGCTTAGCGGCGATGGCGGTGGGATAGTGGTACTCATGCACCTCGGCATCAAAGGGCTGGCGTGCAATTGGCACTGGCGCTGAATCGGGTTTGGACAGGCACAGGTCGTTGCCGGACAGTGCGGCAATGGGCAGACCGAGCTGGTCGGCCAGGGCGCGGATGCGGTGTGCGCGCTCGTCGACCTTGCCGCGTTTGAACGCCCGGTAGCGGTGCAGTGGAATAGGGCCTGAGATAGGGTAAAAGGGGCCAAACTTCTCATCGTTGTATTCGATGTGCAAGGCATCGTCAAAGAGTCCCCACAGCAACACCACCCAGTCGCCCGCCATGTCTGGTTCGACTTCGTACTGGGTGCCATCGATGCAGATACGGGCATCAATGCCCACCTTGCGCCGCTCCGGTGTGCGGGCAAAGCGGCAGAACTGCTCCCAGGTGCACATTTCACGCAGACCGTCGACTGGCAACTTGGCTATCCAGTCATCCAGGCGCGAATGAGGTTCATGGCGGTGGCGCTGCGCGTTGTAGCGGTCGAGGTAACGCAGTAGCCATTCATTGGCCTGCAATTCCGTTTCGGGCTTATGGAAGTGGTACAGCGTCTCATGGGCTTCTTTGACGGTGCGAAAGGGGCGTTCGACCTTGCCCTTGGAGCGCGCCGTGGTGCGCGTGCCGTCTTTGCCAGCCGGTATATGGGTTTTCCAATCGATTTCCAGGGCCTGCATGACGTTTTGAAAGACGTGGCTCTTGGCTACTGGGCCGTTGTCCAGGTAAATCATTTTGGGTCGACCCTGGAATGGGCACGCCGGATCGGCCTTGGGCGCCATGGCGTTGAACAAAAAACGCAGCGCGGATTCGGCATCTTCGCCATAGACACAGCGGTATTCCTGGTAATTGACGCCGCTGCGGTCATCCACAACGCTGAACAGCATCAGGGTCGGCACGCCCTTGGCGGGGTCGATCCAAGCCGGTTTTTCAATATGCTTTAGGTCCGACGGAGACATGTCGAATTGCCAGCAGTCATTGCTGTGTTCGGCCTGGAACCGCACGGCTGGCGGCTCGCGCGTCAGGTGGGCCTGATCCAGATTCCACAGCAACAGGTAACGGTTAACGGTTGGCGAGCGGAGCAAGCCCTTGGGTGCTTGCACCAAGCCGTCCTTGGTTTCCACACCATAGCCTTCCAGCAACTCAATTGCCCGACGGGTGGAGAGATGTCGACCGTTCTTGTTGGTGGTGCGCAGCTTGAGGGCTGCGACCAGATCACAGTAACGCTCCATTTCCGATTGCGGCAAGACACGCGGTTTTCCATGGTCAGCGCGGTGCACCGCGTGGGGTTTTTTGAAATCGCCCATGGCACGGTAAACCGTGGTGGGCGAAACGCCGTACAAGCTGGCGACGCCCGCAATCTGGGTAGCACGCTCGGGGCTTTTGCCCGGTAACTGATCCAGCCGCCGGCGCAATTGCAGCAGCGAATCGGCTGGGATGGGCTTATGCGGCCGCGACGCCATTGCTCTGGGCCTCGGCCAGATAGCTATACAGGGTTTCGCGGCTGATGCCAAAGTAGCGGGCTACCTCAGTCTTAGTTTCGCCAGCAGCCACTTTTTGGCACAGCTCGGCAATGCGATCCGGCGCCAGGGACTTCTTGCGGCCGCGATAGGCGCCGCGCTCCTTGGCAAGCGCAATGCCCTCGCGCTGGCGCTCACGCAGCAACGCACGTTCGAATTCAGCGAAGGCGCCCATAACCGACAGCATCAACGTGGCCATGGGCGAGTCGTCTCCAGTGAAGGAAAGGTGTTCCGTGACAAACTCGACGCGGACCCCACGCTTTACCAGTGCTTGGACAATTTGGCGCAAATCGTCAAGGTTTCGCGCCAGGCGATCCATGCTGTGCACGACAACGGTGTCACCTTCACGAACGAATGCGATCAACCTCTCCAGTTCAGGGCGCTGGGTATCCTTGCCGGATGCCTTGTCGGTAAAGACGCGATCCACTGGAACTTGTTCGAGCTGACGCTCGGTGTTCTGCTCCAGCGTGCTGACCCGCACGTAGCCGATGCGCTGCCCCTTCATTGCATTCCTCAAGTGAATTTGTCAAATTGACATCTTAGACCTTTGATGGCATCTGTCAATAAATGCAGATTACAACTCTATTTGGACGCAATTACAGGGGTAGCTTGACGTCCAAATGAGGTATACCCCAGATTGACACTGCAAGCCATTTTTCATCTGCAAATAGCGTGAGTCGGCGGCGATGCAATGCAAGCCGACCGCTACGATTGCAAGTTCATTTGCAGTTAATGTGATTCTGACCGTTCGGTCATTTGCAACTAATCTGAGTCGGAAAAGCCGCTGATTGCAAGTCCGAGTGTTTTCAAACGCGAGTCACTACA
>CAISLN010000013.1 GCA_903886275.1 uncultured beta proteobacterium
AGGAATCCCCATGAAAAATGTCGCAGTTTTTGGCGCCGGCCGCATTGGTCGCATCCACGCTTCCAACCTGGCTGCATTGAGCGGCGTGACGCTCAAGTATGTGTTCGATCCGGTGCCCGCAGCGGCCGCCGAGCTGGCGCAAAAGCATGGTGCCCAAGTGGCCAGCATCGAAGCGGTGTTGGCCGACAAGAGCGTGGATGCCGTGGCCATCTGCTCGTCCACCGACACCCACAGCGACCTGATCACCCGCACGGCTGCCGCTGGCAAACACATCTTTTGCGAAAAGCCGGTGGACCTGTCGGTGACCCGCGCCATCGCCTGCGGCGAGGCCGTCAAGGCCGCTGGCGTGTCTTGCATGATTGGCTTTCAGCGCCGTTTCGACCCCACCTTCAACGACGCCAGCCGCCGTTTAGCTGCCGGTGAAATCGGCAACCCTGAAATGCTGGTCATCACCAGCCGCGACCCTGGCGCACCTCCCGTGGAGTACCTCAAGGCATCGGGCGGCATCTTTCGCGACATGCTGATCCACGACTTCGATGTGTTCCGCTGGATTCTGTGCGCCGATGGCGACGAGGCCGCTTGGCTCAGCGCCACCGCCTCCGTGCTGACCGACCCGGCCATCCGGGCCGCTGGCGATTTTGATAGCACCGCTGTCACCATCCGCACGCAAAAGGGTCGCCTGTGCCAGATCAACACCACCCGGCGCGCCGCCTACGGTTACGACCAGCGCTTTGAGGTGCTGGGTTCCACCGGCCTTTTGCAATGCGGCAACCACACCCCCACCGAAGTGGTGCAGTGGAATGCGGCCGGCATCCACGCCGACAAGCCCGAAGCCTTCTTTCTGCAGCGCTACGCTGCCGCCTACCGCCTGGAAATCGAACATTTCTTTGAGTGCCTGCAAAGCGGTGCGGCCTTCAAGACCACCGTGGCCGATGGCGTGGCCGCACAAAAGCTGGCCGATGCCGCCACGCTGAGCGCCAACAGCGGCCAAGCTGTCCAGTTTTAAATCGGTGCTAGCGCTGCGGCGCCGCGCGCATCGCTAGCAGCCATTGCAGGCCTGTGTCGCGCCGTCGATATGGATGCGGGTCTGCTCCACCAAATATTCCAAAAACACGCGGCTGCGCTCGGGGATGAACTGGCGACTGGGCAGGGCCGCATACAGGGTCAGGCGACCGGCAATCCAGGGTCGCAGCACCCGCACCAGTTCACCGCGCATCAGATGGGGCGCCACCAGGTCGATGGCGGCCGAGGTGATGCCCGCGCCGTCCAGCGTGGCACGCAGCAGAGTGTCGCTGTGGTTGACCCACAGGCCGGGCTCCACCGCTACATCCAGCGCCTCGTCGTTGTGGTCGGCATTGAGCAGGCGCCACAGGTGCGGCCTGGCATCGGCTGACTTCAGGCGCAGGATGTCGTGCTGTGCCAGGTCTTGCGGCTGGGCCGGGTTGCCGCGGCGCAACAGGTATTCGGGCGTGCAGACCAAAATCGCCTCGGTGCTGGAGATCTTGCGCGCCACCACATCGCCATCAAAAGCGCCCTCCGTGGGCAGCAGGGTGATGTCGTAGGCCTCGATGGGCGGCTCCTTGTAGGAGGCCACTTCGATGTCCAGCAGGATCTTGGGGTGCAACTGCCTGAAGCCCGCAATCAGTGGCGCCAGCACATGGGTGGACAGCACCGGCGGCGCCAAGATGCGCAGCACCCCGGCCAGTTCGTGGGTCTGTGAGCTGACCGCCTGGTCGGCCTCGTCGATGTCTTGCAGGATGGCGCGCAGGCGGCCCAGGTAGTTTTCGCCCGCAGCGCTGAGCGACAACCGTCGCGTGGTGCGGTGCAAAAGCCTGGTACCCAGATGCTCCTCTAGGTCGGCCACCAACCTTGTTACCACCGCCGGCGACAGGTCCAGCGCCCGCGCTGCGGCAGCAAAGCCCCCGGCGTCTATGACCTTTTGAAACACCCGCATCGACATCAGACGGTCCACGTTGCACTCCCGACGAAGCCTCGATTATTGCTGCATCGGCAATGTTTGATCAGCCTGTTTGCATTTCTCTCTTTTTCGATCAGATTTTTTATGGGGTTTACCCTTGGATTATCAGTATTTGGCTTAAGTTTTGTCCGCCTTCGGCCGATTTGAAACGTACCAAATAAATGAAAAGGTGCATTCGATGAGGTATTTTGCAACTTTGTTAGTTTTTATGTCTGTTTCGGGGTGCGGTGGCGGAGGGGGCGGTGGCAGCGCAAATACCACCACAAACAGCAACACCGTAAACAGCAGCACCGTCAGCAGCGCAGCGCTGACCCTGTCCGGCCTGGCGGCGCAGGGGGCGGCCATCAGCGGACGCATCTCCCTGATGGACGGCGCCGGGCAGGAGCGCTACGTGGACACCAGCAATGGCCAGTTCAGCGTCAGTCTGGTCGGCCTGCAGCCACCGGTGCTGCTCAAGGCGCAATGGACCGATGGTAAGGGCATACAGCGGCTCTATTCCTTTGCCAGCGCCGACGGCATTGCCAACATCACCCCCTTGACCCATTTCGCTGTGGCAGCAGCAATCGCCACGCAATCGCCGGACGCACTTTACGCAGCTCCCAGCGCGGCCGCCTTTGCTGCCCTGCAAGCCGCCTTGCCTGGCGCGGTGGGGCGCCTGCAGGGCTATTTGCAACCGCTGATGAGCCAATATGCGGTGGCCAACGCCAACCCGATCACCACCCGCTTTGCCGCCACCCATACCGGAATGGATGGTCTGCTGGACCGCATCCTGTTGTCCACATCCGGCACCAGCATGACCCTGTCGGACCGCGTCAGTGGCGCCACATTGGTGGCAGCACCGCTGTCGAATGTGGCCCTCAGCGTGGGCTCGGCGGGTTGGAGTGCGGGCGACGGCGCACAGGCGGCCGACCTGAGCGTGGCCGTCAATAGCCGGGGTCTGGGCCTGGTGGCCTGGTCACAGCGCAGCAACGGGCAGTACCTGCTCAAGGTGCGCTGGCTCGATGGTCTGGATGCGGGGCAGATTCTGAGCACAGCGGGCGACGCTGGCACCCCGCGCCTGGCCTTTGACGGTGCCGGCAACGCCTTTGCCATGTGGGCGCAAAGCAGCAACAGCCGTACCACCGTCTGGGTTCGGCGCTACAGCGTGGCCAGTGGTCAGTGGAGCGCGGCGCGCCAACTCTCGTCTGATACGGCAGGCAGTTCCTATCTGCCCGATCTGGCGGTGGACCAGGGCGGCAATGCGACTGCCGTTTGGCACCAGGGCGATGGACGCCAGACCCACTTTGACGGCTGGCTGTCGCAATACGCAGTGGCAGGGGAAGCCTGGGCGGCTCCGCGCCGCTTTACCGATGGGGGCAACAGCGCCTTTGGCCTGAAGGTGGCCCTCAATCCCAGCGGCGTGGGCCTGCTGGCTTGGCAGCAGTTGCGCGGCGATGGCACTGCGGTGACCAGCCAGATGGCCGATATTGCGGTGCGCAGCCTGAGCAGCGCGGGCGCCTGGGGTGCGCTGCGCCTGGTCAATGTGGATGGTCAGGGCCAGCCGCTTTCGGCCTATGTGTATGGCCAGCTCGCCCTTTCTGTCAATGCCAGCGGCGACGCTGGCGTGCTGTGGTCGCAGCGCCTGTTGCCGTATCTGCCGATGACGATCTCGGCTGCCCTGTACCAGCCCAGCCGCGGCTGGCAGGCTGCCAGCACCATCAGCCGCGACCTGCATGAGGACAGCCACAGCCCGCAGTTGGCGTTGGATGCGGCGGGCAACGCCATCGCCGTCTGGCAGCAACAAACCGAGTACGGCGCCTATGGCGGCGCCAACCGCTATGTGGTGGGCAGCGGCTGGGGCACGGCAGGCCACTTTGTGGATTCCAAGTTGGGCGACGCCCTGGCCCCCAGCCTGACGATGGATGCCAAGGGCAATGCCAGCGTGGCCTGGTACCGCTGGTCCAACGGCAACCAAGTGGACCTGATGCTCAACCGCTATGTGGTGGACAGTGGCTGGGAGCAGGCCCAGGTGTTTGCTCCCTTGGGCGCCAAAAGCACCATGGTGCAACTGCCGCCGCGCGTGGTCGCCAACGGCGCCGGCCAGACCCTGCTGCTGTGGGGGTATGACGTGGACGCGGTAGCATCATGGTTTTGAATGTCCCATCCAGATCCCTCACCGTCCCCTGCCGCAAGCCGGTCGCACGCTATTGCGGGTGAGGGCCCACAGGCCTCGCGCCTGGTGGTCTGGGTCATAGGCTTCTTTGCCTTTCTGAACGTGTATTCCATGCAGGCCGTGCTGCCCATGGTGATGCGGGACTTTGGCGCCACACCGGTGCAGGCCGGCGCCACCGTGGGGGCTACCGTGCTGGCCATTGCCCTGGTCTCACCCTTTATGGGCATGCTGTCGGACGCGCTGGGGCGTAAGCGCATTCTGTGCAGCGCCCTGTTTGCCCTGAGCCTGCCCACTGCCCTGATCGCGCTGGCCCCAACGCTGGGCAGCATTGTGCTGCTGCGCTTTGCCCAGGGGCTGGCGGTGCCCGGCATTGTGGTGGTGTTGATCGCCTATTTGTCGGAGGAGTTCCGCGGCGGTGGCGTGGCGCGCATGACCAGCACCTATGTGGGCGGAACCGTCATGGGCGGCTTTTGCGGGCGCTTTATTACCGGCCATGGCGGCGATTTGCTGGGCTGGCGCGGTGCCTTTGTGGCGCTTGCAGCACTCAATTTGCTGGGCGCGCTGTGGGTGCTCTGGGCCTTGCCGGCTTCGCGCCACTTTGTGCCCAACCGCAATGTGCGCGGTGCTTTGCAAACCCTGGGCCGGCATCTGCGCAACCGCCGCTTTGTGGCGATTTGTGCGCTGGGCTTTTGTGTGCTGTTCTCGCTGGTGGGCTGCTTTACCTATGTCAACCTGTACCTGGCCGAGCCGCCCTTTGGCCTGTCGGCCGCTGGCCTTGCCAATGTGTTTTGTGTCTACCTGCTGGGCGTGGTGGTCACGCCAATGGCCGGGCGCTTCATCCTGCGCCTGGGCTTTTTGCGCTCGGTGCTGTGCACGCTGGCGCTGTCGGCCTGCGGTTTGCTGCTGACGCTGCTGCCCTCGCTGGTGGGCGTCATTGCGGGCTTGGCGCTGTGCTCTTGCGGCGTGTTCATTTGCCAGTCGGCCACCATCAGCCATATTGCCGACAACGTCACCGAGGGCCGCTCGCTGGCCACAGGCATCTACTACCTCAGCTACTACGCCGGTGGCGCCAGCGGCGCCTGGCTGGCGGGTCTGGCCTTTGAGGGCTGGCATTGGGGCGGCTCGGTGCTGTGCATCATCTTGTTCCAGGCCCTGGCCTGCGCCATTGCACTGCGCTATTTGCAGCCGCAAGCGCCCACGGCACAGGCAGCCGCGTAGACGTGGCGCAAACCGCTGCGTCTGAACCGCACTATCATGCGTCCCTACTCAAGGCGCCACCGGGCGCCACCAATTTAAGGAATGCAATATGGGCGCGCAGTGGAAAGCAAAGGGCAAGGACATGGCAGCCAGTGCCAGGGGCAAGATTTTTACCAAACTGGTCAAGGAAATCACTGTGGCCGCGCGCAATGGCGCCGACCCTAGCAGCAACGCACGCCTGCGCCTGGTGGTGGAGCAGGCCCGCAAGGTCTCCATGCCCAAGGACACGCTGGACCGGGCCCTGAAAAAAGGCTCGGGCGTGGGCGATGAAGCCACGCATTACGAGCGCGTGATGTACGAGGGCTTTGCCCCGCACCAAGTGGCGGTGATGGTCGAATGCCTGACCGATAACGTCAAGCGCACTGCCCCTGAAATGCGCGTGCTGTTTCGCAAGGGCCAGCTCGGCACCTCCGGTTCGGTGGCCTGGGACTTTGATTACCTGGGCATGATTGAGGCCAGCCCGACCAAGCCCGGCATCGATGCCGAGTCCGCTGCCATTGAGGCCGGTGCGCAAGACCTGGAGCCTGGCGAGGAAGAGGGCAACACCCTGTTCCTGACCGACCCCGCCGAGCTCGATCTGGTCAGCCGCGCCCTGCCGGCGCAGGGCTTTCACGTGCTGTCCATGAAGCTGGGTTACAAGCCCAAGAACCCGGTGGACCCGACCAGCCTGAGCCCCGAGGCGCTTGAAGAAGTGGAAGCCTTTTTGGCCGCCATCGACGCCCACGACGACGTGCAAGAGGTCTACGTCGGGCTGGCCGGCTAGATATTGCTCCCCACGTTCGCCCACGTTGTGTGGCTCTCTGCCCCTCCAAGAGGGGCGAACCCGGCTTGGGGCGGCCCGGCGCCGGGTTGTTGCTCCCCACGCTCGCCCACGTTGTGTGGCTCTCTGCCCCTCCAAGAGGGGTGAACCCGGCTTGGGGCGGCCCGGCGCCGGGTTGCTCCCCACGCTGTGGGCTTAGCGGCCGGTTTTGATCAGGCGCAGGCCGCTGCCAAAGGTCCACAGGCGCGACACTTCCACCATGTCGTAGTCCAGCGCCAGTTCCGCAGGGATGCGGCTGTAGGGCGATAGCGAGGCGATGATGATGCGGATGGCGTCGTCTATGGCGGCAATGCCGCTGGAGCGCTTGAACACCACGCCGTCCACGCTGCCGTCGGCGCGCAAGGTCACGCTGACAATCGGGTTGGTGTAGGCGCCGCTCTTGGCCGCGTCGAGAAATTCAAAGTCGGCGTTTTGCTGCACCCGTTGGCTCCAGGCCTCGGCAAACACTCCCAGCCTGTCGTCCTGGTCGGGGCGTCCGATCAGGGTGCGCCGGCGCGGTTTTTCCGCTGCCAGTTCCGGTGGAGTGAGGCGCGCAGGCGCGGCAAGCTGCTGGCGTGCTGCCGCTTCCTCGGCTGCGGTCCGCGCCGCCTGCTGGCGCGCGGCTTCCTCACGCAGCGCCTGCAGCCTTGCCACTTCCTGCTGGGCCGCCGCCACTTTTGCGGCCTCCTGACGCAGGGTTTCCTGGCGTTGTGCTTCCTGTTGCGCGCTGAGTTGGCGCGCTGCATCCTGGCGCACCATGTCCTGCTGGAGGGCTTCTTGTCGGAGCAGTTCCTGGCGCAGCAGTTCTTGTTGGCGCAACTCGGCTCGGCGTGCTGCTGCGCTTTCCTGTTGCAGCGATTCTTGGCGCTGTGCCTCTAAGCGCGTTGCATCCCTTTGCTGCGCCGCCTGCCGGGCGACCTCTCTGCGCTGGGCTTGTGCCTCGGCGTCCCGCAGCACCTCTTGGCGCGCCGCCTCAACGCGCAGGGCATCTTGCTGTTTGGCTTGCTGGGTGAGCAGCTCTTGGCGCGCGCGCTCTGCCTGTTGGGTCTCTGACCTTGCCGCGTCCTGCTGCCGTATGGCCTGGCGCTGCGCCTCCAGTTGGGAGGCTTCCTGCTCGGCTGGCGCGAGTCTGGCCGCAGGCTGCACGGGGGCTGGGCTTGCAGTTGCCACCTCGGGGCGTGGCTCTTCGGGGGGCACAGTCGGGGCGGGTAGGGCATCGGCGGGCGGGTTCGCTGCGTGTGGCGTTGCCGGCGCGACACGCGCAATGCGAACGCTGGTGGCACCGGCGGGCTGCGTGGTAGGCACCACGGGCGCAGTTGCGGGAGCCTGCGGTGCGGCCAGCAGCGGTGCCAGTTTCAGCAGCAGGGGTGGCTCTACGGCCTTGCGTCCGGTGTCCACCAAGAGGCTGGTGGGAAGGCCCAAGCCCGCTTGGTCAAACCGCAGCGTCAGCACAAGGCCATGGACCAGCAGGGACAACAGAACGCCCACAAGCAAACGCCTCTGGGGCCATTGCCAGGACGTTTGGGTCTGGCCCCAGCGAAAGGGGCTTGCGGGTGGAGGAGTGCTGCTCACCGGTTGAGTCTTTATGTTCTGTTGCAATGCTAACTGCAGTGCAGATTCCGAGTCCTGCGACCATCAGTCCAAAGCAATGCGCCCGCACAGCTTGCGGTGCCCGGACTTTTTTGGCAAATGGGCGTGGGTTTCGTCGGGTGGGGTCTTGCACCATGGGGCCGTTTGGGCGGCGGCCCCATGCAACTTGCTTAGAACGGCATAGGGCGCGGGGTCTTGTCGGACGATGGCGGCAGGATCGGCATCGTGAAGGCGGGCTGCTCGCCCGTCAGCGTCTTCAGGAAGGCCACGACCTGCGCATTTTCAGAGGGTGAGAACTTCTTGCCCAACTGGATGCGGCCCATGGTGTCCACCGCCTCGGTCAAGGTGTTGGCAGAGCCATCGTGGAAGTAGGGATAGGTCAGCTCCACATTGCGCAGCGTGGGTACCTTGAAGCTGAAGCGGTCGGCATCCTTGCCGGTCACGGCGGCGCGGCCAGCGGCCTGCTTGTTGCCAGGGAAGGGCGCCACGACCCCCAACTTTTGGAACGAATTGCCGCCTACGGCCTCGCCGTTGTGGCAGCCCACGCAGCCACTTTCCTTGAACAGCTTGTAGCCGGCCAGCTCCTCGCCAGAAAGTGCGTCTTGCTTGCCCAGCAGCCATTGGTCAAAGCGGGAGTTGGGCGTGACCAGGGTCTTCTCGAACTCGGCAATGGCGGCCGTGACTTGGTGGATGCCCAGTTTGTCATCGCCAAAGGCCTGTATGAACTCGCGCACATAAGCGGGGATGGAGCGCAGCAGGTCTACCGCCAGCGTGTGGCTAAAGCCCATCTCTCCGGGGTTGGCAATCGGGCCACCGGCCTGGGCCTGTAGGTCGGGCGCGCGGCCGTCCCAAAACTGCGCCAGATTCAGGCTGGAATTGAGTACCGTGGGTGCGTTGATGGGGCCCATGTGCCAACGGTCGCCAATCGAGGTGGGCAGGTTGTCGGTGCCACCCATGGACAGGTTGTGGCAAGAGTTGCAAGAGATAAAACCGGACTTGGACAGGCGCGGATCGAAATACAGCTTCTTGCCCAGCTCGACCATGCCCAGGTTCAACTGTTTGGGTGGACGAATGGGTGTGATGGGTTCGCTGGTTTGCGCGGCAGCGTTGAGCGTGGCGAGTCCGGCGCAAACAAGGGCGACGGCAACAACGACTTTTTTGAAGGGCATGAAATATTTTTCCTTGGCTAAGCATGAACACGGATTCGGATGCGGGCCGCTTGTGTTCCCCCGGCGAACCCGCCGGCAAAAGTGTAGGGACGCGGCTTTGCCAGAGGTTTAGAGAAAGTACGGTACAGAACAGAATTCGCGTGCTATGTTCTGAAGGCATGGAATTTGCAAGTACGCAAAGCCTGAGCGGTGTTGCACTGGGATGCCGCGCGATTTTTCAACTCCCGCCACCCATATCCATGAAAAAAATCAACAGCATTCTGGTTGCCAACCGCAGCGAAATTGCCATCCGCGTGTTGCGCGCCGCCTCCGAGATGGGCATACGCACCGTGGCCATCTATTCCAACGAGGACCGCTTTGCACTGCACCGCTTCAAGGCCGACGAGTCCTATCTGGTGGGTGCGGGCAAGAAGCCGATTTCGGCCTATCTGGACATTGCCGACATCATCCGCATTGCCAAAGAGGCCGATGTGGACGCCATCCACCCTGGCTATGGATTTCTCTCCGAGAACCCGGACTTTGCCGACGCCTGTGCCGCTGCCGGCGTGGCCTTTATCGGACCCAACGGCGATGTGATGCGCACGCTGGGCAACAAGGTGGCAGCCCGCGCCGTGGCGGTGGCTGCCAACGTGCCGGTGGTGCCCGCCACCATTGCCCTGCCGGATGACATCGACATCGCCAAGAAGATGGCGCTGGAGGTGGGCTACCCGCTGATGCTCAAGGCCAGTTGGGGCGGCGGCGGGCGCGGTATGCGCGTGATCGAGACCGAGGCGGATCTCGCACCCATGAAGGAGTTGGCCCAGCGCGAGGCCCTGGCCGCCTTTGGCAATGACGAGGTGTATTTGGAAAAGCTGGTGCGCCGCGCCCGCCATGTCGAAGTCCAGGTGATGGGCGACAGGCATGGCAATTTGGTGCACCTGTTTGAGCGCGACTGCTCGGTGCAGCGGCGCAACCAAAAAGTGGTGGAGCGTGCCCCCGCCCCCTACATGGACCCGGACACGCGCGCCGAGCTGTGCGAGTCGGCCCTGCGATTGGCACGCGCCGCTAACTACACCCATGCCGGCACCGTCGAATATTTGTTTGATGTGGACAGCGGCAAGTACTACTTCATCGAGGTGAACCCGCGCATACAGGTGGAGCACACCGTCACCGAAGTGGTGACCGGCGTGGATATCGTGAAGGCGCAGATCCGCATCACCGAAGGTGCCCAGATTGGCGACGAGGATTCCTTTATTCCGTTTCAAAAAGACATCACGCTGCGTGGCCATGCCCTGCAATGCCGCGTCACCACCGAAGACCCGGAAAACAACTTCACCCCCGACTACGGCAAGATTGGCGTCTACCGCAGCGCCGCCGGTTTTGGCATTCGCCTGGACGCCGGAACGGCCTATGCCGGTGCCGTCATCACACCCTATTACGACTCGCTCTTGGTCAAGGTGACGGCCTGGGGCCACACGCCGGACGAGGCGGCTTCGCGCATGGACCGTGCCTTGCGTGAGTTCCGCGTGCGCGGCCTCTCCACCAATTTACAGTTCCTCGAAAACGTGATTGCACACCCGCTGTTTCGCAGCGGCGAATGCACCACGCGCTTTATCGACACCACGCCCGAGCTGTTCAACTTTGTGAAGCGGCGCGACCGTGCCACCCGCTTGCTGAAATTCCTGGGCGAGGTGGCCATCAACGGCAACCCCGAGATGAAGGGCCGCACCCTTCCCATCCTGCCACTGGTGGCACCGGTCAAGCCGGCCTGCGATTTGACGGCACCTATCCCGAAGGGCACGCGCGACAAGCTGCAAGAGCTCGGTGCCAGAGGCTTTGCGCAGTGGATGAAGGACCAGCCCCAGGTGCTCTTGACCGACACCACCATGCGCGACGCGCACCAGTCGCTGTTTGCCACGCGCATGCGCAGCTTCGATATGGAGCAGGTGGCGCCCCATTACGCGCGCCTGCTGCCGCAACTCTTTTCCATGGAATGCTGGGGTGGCGCGACCTTCGATGTGGCCCTGCGCTTCTTGAAGGAAGACCCCTGGGAGCGCCTGGCCCGGTTGCGCGCGGCCACGCCCAACATCCTGTTCCAGATGTTGCTGCGCGCCTCCAATGCGGTGGGCTACACCAACTACTCCGACAACGTGGTGCGCTACTTTGTGCAGCAGGCGGCCAAGAACGGTGTCGATGTGTTTCGCGTCTTTGACTCGCTCAACTGGGTGGACAACATGCGCGTGGCGATGGACGCAGTGATTGAATCCGGCGCTCTCTGCGAAGGTGCGCTGTGCTACACCGGCGACCTGTTCGATGCCAAGCGCAGCAAGTACGACCTGAAGTATTACGTGGCCTTGGCCAAGCAACTCGAAAAAGCCGGTGCCCATATTTTGGGCATCAAGGACATGGCCGGTGTGTGCAAGCCGCGCGCGGCGGCCGAACTGGTGCGCGTGCTCAAACAAGAGGTGGGCCTGCCGATTCACTTTCACACGCACGACACCAGCGGCATCTCGGCGGCCTCGGTGTTGGCGGCGGTTGAGGCCGGCTGTGATGCGGTGGACGGCGCACTCGACTCCATGAGCGGCCTGACCTCGCAACCCAACCTCGGTTCCATCGCAGCGGCCCTGTCTGGCTCGGCGCGCGACCCTGGCCTGGACCTCGACGCCATGCAGGCCATGTCCAACTACTGGGAAGGCGTGCGCCGCGCCTATGTGCCGTTTGAGGCCGACATGCGTGCCGGCACCTCGGACGTGTACCGCCACGAAATGCCCGGTGGCCAGTACACCAATCTGCGCGAGCAGGCACGCGCCATGGGTCTCGCGCACCGCTGGCCCGAAGTGTCCAAGGCCTATGCCGATGTCAACGTGCTGTTTGGCGACATCGTCAAGGTCACGCCCACTTCCAAGGTGGTGGGCGACATGGCTCTGTTTATGGTGGCCAATGATTTGAAGCCGGCCGATGTCAGCAACCCCAAGCGCGAGGTTGCCTTTCCGGAGTCTGTCGTCTCGCTGTTCAAGGGGGAGCTGGGTTTTCCGCCGGATGGATTCCCCAAGGCGTTGGAACACAAGGTGCTCAAGGGCGAAGCGCCCATGCAGGGCCGCGCCGGGGACCATCTGGCGCCGGTCGATCTGGAGGCCAAGCGCCTGGAAGCTGAAAGTGCGATTGGTCGCAAAGTGTCAGACACCGACCTGGCTTCTTACCTGATGTACCCCAAGGTCTTCAAGGACTATGCCGAGCACCGCCGCGAATACAGCGATGTGTCGCACCTGCCCACCTCCACCTTTTTCTACGGTCTGCTGGACCGCGAGGAGATCTCGGTGGCCATCGCAAAGGGCAAGGGACTGGTGGTGCGCCAGACCGGGCGCTCCGATGTGGTGGATGAGGAGGGCAAGATCAAGGTCTTCTTCGAACTCAACGGCCAGCCGCGCACGGTGCGCGTGCACAAGGCCGGTGTGGCAGGTACTGCCGCCAAGGCAAGGGCAGAGGAGGGCAATGCCAACCATGTGGGCGCACCCATGCCCGGCATGGTGGTGATGGTGGCCGTGAAGGTGGGCCAGCAGGTGAAGAAGGGCGATCCGCTCCTGTCGCTGGAGGCCATGAAGATGGAGACCCTGCTCAGCTCAGACCGCGATGCAGTGGTGCAGGCCGTGCATGTGCGCGCCGGTGACACCATCAACGCCAAGGACCTGCTGATCGAACTGGGTTGATCTGCGGTTTGTTTCCTGCTTCTGGCGCGCGGTGCAGGCGCCATGCGCCAGAATGCAGAGCTACAACATCAGGAAGTACCATGCCCGCCACCGAACTCGAAGTCACCTCCGCCGGAACCGTGGCCGGCAATGAATTGCTGGTGCCCACCGGCAAGCAGGGCACCACCTACTTGCATCTGCAAGATTGGCTCACGCCCAAGCTCAAGGCCAAGAAGACGGTCAAGGACATCAGCAAGCTGGTGCTGGTCAAGGGCATCAAGCAATGGGCCGTGTTTGAGGAAAAGGGCGGCCAACGCACGGTGTTCAAAATCACCTAGCGGCAAGCAGCCCCTGTCGAAGGGCCTTGCCTCTATGAAAAAAGGGCTGTGATGGATTCCATCACAGCCCATAAACGGCCCAATCTAGCGCAGCCCTACAAAGCGCATCAGATGTCGATATTGCCGGCCCGCAGGGCATTGGCTTCGATGAACTCGCGGCGGGGCTCCACCTCGTCGCCCATCAGCATGGTGAAGACGCGGTCGGCCTCAATGGCGTCGTCAATCTGCACACGCAAGAGGCGGCGCACGGTCGGGTCCATGGTGGTTTCCCAGAGCTGGCTGGGGTTCATTTCGCCGAGTCCCTTGTAGCGCTGGCGGCTGGTGGCGCCCTCGGCTTGCGTGAGCAACCAGGCCATGGCTTCGCGGAAGTCGTTGACCTTTTCTTCCTTCTGGCGTTCGCCCTCGCCGCGCATGACGCGCGCGCCCTCAGATAGCAG
>CAISLN010000014.1 GCA_903886275.1 uncultured beta proteobacterium
CTGCGGTGTTGCTGTCGTAGGTCTTGCCATTGGCGATAGTCGTACCCGAGACCGTCAGTGATGCCGGTGTGATGGCCAAGGAACCATTGTTGGTGGTGACGGCATAGTTGCCCATCAAGATGCCGGGGTTGGCCGCCACCGTCAGTGCGTCTGCGCTTGTGCCCACGTTGGTGCCAGTGGCGTAGCCAGAGACGGCGAGCGTCTCGCCATTGACCAGACCCGTCACGGTGGCAGCCGCATTGGTCTGCAAGCTGGCGGTGTAGGTGGCAGTGGTGGTCTTGCCGGCAACCGTCAACGGCGCCTTGGTGATGTTGGCGCTAAGGCCCGTTGGCTGGGTCAGCGTGTAGTTGTTGAGGTTGGCCGTGCCGCCCAGGCTATCGGTCGCGGTGATGCCGACGGCGTTGGCAACGTTCGCACTGGCGTAGGTTCCGGCTTGCGTCAGCGTCACATCTTCACCCGTCACCACACCCGCCAACGTGCCATTCTTGAGGTCAGCCACTTGGGTGCCGTTGTAGACGGTGTTATTGGCCACCGTTCCCGTCACCGTCAGCGGCGCCTTGGTGACGGTCAACGTGGCCGATGCAACGGTGAAATAGGATGCCAATGCGGCATTCTTGAGTACCACTGTAGGGGCAATGTTGTACACACCGGCGTCTTTCTGCCCTATTGAGCCAGCGCTCACCGTCATGAAGCCGGAGCTGTTGCAGCATGAAGCCAACAGGCTGAGCGGGGCGCCTGCGGTGCCTGTGTAGACCAAGCCATCGTACTGTTTGCTCACACTGCCGCCGGAAAGG
Source organism: uncultured beta proteobacterium (assembly GCA_903886275.1). Lineage (GTDB taxonomy): Bacteria > Pseudomonadota > Gammaproteobacteria > Burkholderiales > Burkholderiaceae_C > Allorhodoferax. Next base: position 795 of record CAISLN010000014.1, read on the forward strand.
GCGAGTGTCTTTATCGGTCCGCTCAATACCGGGTAGGCGTACGCGGAACCCGCAACAGGCATCTTCCAGACGGTACCGAAATTCCATGGGGTCCCGCCCACTTGGTTCGTTGTGAACGCCGCAAAATTGGTGCTATTCAGTTCGGTGCTGGCTTGTGTTGGCGCTGCCGTTGCACTGCCAATGAGTGTCGTATTGCCTGCAAGCCTATAGGAGTTGGTATCCACAACCGTGCCGGTACCAAACCCTCGAAAACCACCGACGCCGGAGGCCCCTGTTTGGCCGGTCACTTGGCCCGCCGCATAGCTGGTGGTAATCGATCCACCCACGCTGTCGCCCACCAAGCCGCCAACGCCCGCGGCCCAACCTTCGACATTGCCTGCTGCGTAGCTGTTGCTGATCGCGCCCGAATTGCTCCCTACCAGTCCGCCCGTGGAGGCGCCAACGGTGGCCGCAGTGGGTGCGGGTGCGGCGATGGAGTGGCCGGAACCCGATACATTGCCTACGGCAAAGCTTTCGCTGATGGCGCCCGAGGTGTTGCTACCGGCGAGCCCGCCGGTGCCGGCGCCGCCACCGTTCACCTTGCCCGAGGCAAAGCTGCGAATAATTGCACCGCTGGTGTTGCTGCCGACAAGTCCGCCGGTGCCTGCCGCCACGCTGATCACATTGCCCGTGGCGTAGCTGTCGCTGATGTTGCCGGAGGCCGCGCTGCTGCCCACCAAGCCGCCGGCGCCTGCACCGTCGCCCTGCACATCGCCCGAGGCGCAGCTGTCGGTGATGGTGCCAGAGTTTGCGGTGCTGCCTACCAGCCCGCCGGTGGCCGCACCGGTGCTGGTGACCTTGCCCGTGGCAAAGCTGTTGCTGATGTTGCCTGATGCAGCAAGGCTGCCGACTAGACCGCCGGTGCCTGCACCACCTGCCGCGTGACCCGACACAGCGCCCGTGGCATAGCTGTTGCTGATGTTGCCAGCGCTAGCGGAGCTGCCCAGCAAGCCGCCGGTTGCGGCCGCACCGTCTACCGATCCTGTTGCATAGCTGTTGTTGATGCTTTTAACACCCGAGGCTCCAGCAATGCTGCCAACCAGTCCCCCTACGCCTGCGCCGCCGTTCCCGTTAACAGCCCCTGTGGTGTAACTGCTATTGATGCTGCTGTCACCCGTGCCAACGATAGTGCCCACCAAGCCGCCCGTGCCCGCATTGCCTGACACGGTGACATTTTCAGCGTAGCTGTTGTTGATGGTGGTGGACGCCATATTGCCCACCAGCGCGCCGGTGCTTGCAGCCCCGGTCACGCGGCCGTCTACCAAGCCCACGTTCTGAATGGTGGCGCCTGCCGCCTCGGCAAACATGCCGGTGCTGGCGCCTCCGGTGATCAATAGATTGGATATGGTGTGACCCAGGCCGTCGAAGGTGCCGCTGAAGGGAATAGCGGCGGTACCGATGGGCGTGAATGCTGCAGGGGCAAGGTCGATATTGCCGCCTAGCGCGTAGTTGGCGCCGGGAACCATTATCCGCAAAGCAGCGGCATCGGTGATAACCGAGTAAGTTTTAGCCATACCCGCACCCTGCTTGGTGGTGAGGTTCGCTGTTCCGGCAACCATATTGATTGCCGATCCCTTGGCGGTAATGACGTTGCCGCTGGCTGTGCCCTGACCGAATTCCAGCGCCAAACTGGCCGAGCCTGTTGCATTCAGGTTGGCGTTGACGTTGATGTTGTTTTGGGCGTTGAGGGTGAGATTGTGGGTGGACCAACTCACCACATCATTGACATTGACATCGCCCGTTGTGCTTTGCACCACAAAGTTATTTTGGACCAACGCGGTTTGTACCGCCGCGCCGGTGATATCTCCACCCGTGGCTGCGATGGTGAAATTCACGGGATCAATCAACCAAGTCCCCGTCTTGCCCTGGGGTGCTGCGGTGCTGACCTTGGCGCCATCTGCAACCGTCACATGGGCAGCACTGGTTTCGATAAAGCCACCATCGCCGCCTTGGGGCGCACTGGCGTCCAGCGTGCCGCCGACCTGCGTGGTGCCTGCCGCCATGCCGGCCAGCAGGGTGATGGTGCCGCCGTGGTTCTCGACGGTACGCGCCTCTATGTTGCCGGTATTGTTCACCACGCTGGCCAGCAATGCGTCATGGGCGCCGGCCGTCAGCACCACCAGGCCGCCATCGGCCTGTATCAAGCCACCGTTTTCAGCCAGGCTATTCAATAGGCTCTGGTTGACCTGCATCTTCACAAAGTTATTGCCCTTGAAGGTCAGCGTGACGTCGCTGCCCGCGCCCAGCGCCACCGCGCCCAGCGGAGCGGTGATGCTGCCCTGGTTGCGAACCTTGTGGCCCAACAGCGCGACAAAGCCACCCGGCGCGGCATGGATAGACCCCTGGTTGACGATGCTGCCCAGGCTGTTGCCGCTAAACGAGCGCGCATTGCCAGCGCTGTTGGCCGCGTTCATATCCAGAGTAGAGGCCACCAAGGCGCCCACATTGACCTGCGCGCCCTGACCAAACAAGATGCCATTGGGGTTGATCAGGTAGACCTGCCCATTGGCATTGAGGTTGCCAAATATTTGGCTGGCCATGGTGTCGTAAATGCGGTTGATGGCGACCGCTGATGCCGAGGGCTGCACAAAGGTGACCGTCTCTTGCTTGCCAATGTTGAAGCTTTGCCAGTTCAGCGACAGCGTAGGACTGGTCTGGGTGATGGTGGTGGTGGTGCCGACTTGGACAATATTGCCGGTACCCGAGCCCACCTGTGCGCCCGTGGGCCCGGCATGTGCAAGCGGCGAGATATACAAGCCACCGGACAAGGACAAAGCTGCCGCCACCAGTTTGCGCCCCGTGCCTGACTTGCCTTGCCCCTTTGCGTTTTCGGCCACGGCCACCATCGCACCTAGCTTGTGGTTCCAAACGATGCGGTACGTGCGATTCATGGAGGCGTGGCTTTTCATAGAATTCTCTTGTTCTTTTCGGTTATTGGGTCGATCCGGGCCGGAGCCCGAAGCGCAGTAGAGGGTCTGGGCGCGCGTTTCAGTGGCGCCGTCCAATGCGTCGCTGAGGACGCGCCTAGCCTTGGTTCGGCAATGCGAAACGGCTCATTATTTTGATCTTGAAAAAGTGCTGCCTACAGTTTGGAGCTTTTTCGGGCTGTTGGATACAAGGTGATACGCAGGTTCTAAAGGAACCATGTCCATACTAGCCGCTCGATGCAGAGGTCGCAGCCTCATCGGGCCGTTTGAATACCTACTTACCAGTACTAACATCCACTTATTTTATTTTTTTACTGCTGCCTTCCATCAACTTTTGCCCATTTCCTGAATGGCATTCGCGCACAAGCCGCAAACAGACCTCGTCTATTGCATTTTTTGCATCGCGCCTGGCCGTCCCCTTTGTTCGACTTGGCGCAGGCGCGTTAAACACAGCTTTTTGGGGCGGGACCGATTTCGGTCGCAACCATAGATAGATAGGTCCTGGCGCTATCGGCTATTGGAGATAGGCCTGCGCGGTCCGCTATTTTTTGAGCGAGCAACGGGAAATATATACAAAGATGGCGTAAGACCTGCCCAAAGTCCAGACTCCGCAAGGCACCCCAAGGCCAGGCGGCCTGGGCCATCCGGTGCTTGTAGTGCCTTGCGGCTCGGGGTATGGTCTGGGCTCCATCAATCGCCCACAACCGGAGCAGCCATGTTCGAATCCGCAGAAATTGGTCACCAGGTCAGCAAGGCCCAGTTCAAGGAGCAGGTGCCGGCCTTGCGCGAGTCCTTGCTCGAAGCCCAGGCCAGGCTGTTCACCGAAAAAAAATTTCCGGTCATCGTGCTGATCAGCGGGGAGGACGGCTCGGGCAAGCGCGAGACCATCAGCGTGTTGTACGACTGGATGGACCCGCGCTTTTTGTCCACCCTGGCCTTTGAGGAACCCAGTGACGAAGAGCGCGAACGCCCGGCCATGTGGCGCTATTGGCGTGCACTGCCACCCAAGGGACGCATCGGAATATTTTCGGGTTCCTGGTATTCCGACCCCATCCGCATGCGCATCAACGGGGAAATCAGCGAGCTGGAGTTGGACGCGCGCGCGGCCCAGATCAACCGCTTTGAGGCCATGCTGATCAACGAGGGGGCGCTGGTGCTCAAGTTCTGGATCCACCTGACCCAGGCCGCACAGCGCGAGCGTTTCAAGACGCTGGAGCGCGATCCGCAAACCGCTTGGCGCGTGACACCTTGGCACTGGGAGCGGCTGAAGACCTATGACAAACTGCACGAGGTGTCTAGCCACCTGCTGCGCATGACCAACACCGCCAACGCACCCTGGGTGATTGTGGAAGGGGTGGACGACCGTTACCGCTCGCTCAAGGTGGGGCAGGTCATTTTGGATGCCTTGAACGCCAAGCTGGGTGCCCAAAAAGAGGCCGCAGCAGCGTTGGCACCGATGCTCAGGGTGGACACCGACGGGCGCAATGTGCTGTCGGCCATGGACCTGTCGCTGTGCCTGCCCGAACCAGACTACAAGTCTGAGCTGAGCCGCTTGCAGGGGCGCTTAAGCGAACTGGCGCGCGACCCGCGCTTTAAGAAGCGCTCGCTGGTAGTGGCCTTTGAAGGAGCCGACGCTGCGGGCAAGGGAGGCGCCATTCGGCGCATTACCGCAGCGCTGGATGCGCGCCAGTTTCAGGTGATACCGGTGGCCGCACCCACCGAAGAAGAGCGCGCCCAGCCCCATTTGTGGCGCTTTTGGCGCCACCTGCCGCGCCAGAACCACATGACCCTTTTCGACCGCACCTGGTATGGCCGGGTGCTGGTGGAGCGGGTGGAGGGCTTTTGTGCGCCGGCCGACTGGCAGCGCGCCTACAGCGAGATCAACGACTTTGAGCATGAGCTGGTGCAGGCCGGAGTGATCGTGGTGAAGTTCTGGTTGCAGATCAGCCAGGAGGAACAGCTCAGGCGCTTCAAGGAGCGCGAACAAATCGCCTTTAAGCGCTTCAAAATCACCGAAGAAGACTGGCGCAACCGCGAAAAGTGGGACGCCTACCAGCAGGCCATTTGCGATATGGTGGAGCGCACCAGCACCGGTGAGGTGCCCTGGACGCTGGTGGAGTCCAACGACAAGAACTATGCAAGGGTCAAAATTTTGCAAACCCTGTGCGATACGCTGGAGTCGGCCATGGAGGGCCGGGGCGGCAAAAATTCGGCCGCCAAGCAAACCAAACGCAGCCACAAATCGGCGGCCCGACTGGCCGCCAAATCCTCCTCAACACCAGCGCCCGAGGCGGGCTCTGCAACCAAGCCTGCACCCAAGTCCGCTGCCAAAACCGCCGCAAAGCCAGCCAGCAAAACCCCTGCCAAATCCGGCAAGGGCTGAAACTGGCAGCAGGAACTTATTGGCCCAAGAAGGCGGCGATACCCGCCTTGGCGATCTGCGCATCTTCGTTGGACTTGACACCGCTCACACCCACTGCGCCCAGGCACTGGCCGTCCTTGATGATGGGCACACCGCCTTCGAGCAGGGCCTCCAGGCCGGGGGCGCTCAAGAAGGAGACGCGCCCGCCATTGATCATGTCTTCGTAGGCCTTGCTTTCACGTCTGCCCATGGCGGCGGTGACGGCCTTGCCGGGGGCAATATGGGCGGACACGGGAGCGGCGCCATCGAGGCGCTGGAACGACAGCATATGGCCGCCGTCGTCCACAATGCAGATGCTCACCGCCCAGTTGTTTTTCAGCGCTTCGGCCTCGGCGGCAGCGGCGATGGCCTTGACGTCAGCGGCTTCCAATACAAATTTTGTTTTCATGGCGGTACAGAGTGATCGGTTTAAAAGGATGGAGCATAAGGCACCGCAAGCGCCGCATTACCCGCCCTGCGCGCAGAACAGCCCCACAATAAATCGGTGCAATGGAACGCGCCCTTGACGGTGTGGCACCGGATACCGCCTAAAATCATTCCATCTGTTTGTCAGATTTTTTTACCAGGAGATTGACCATGAATGATCGCTTCACCACACTGGACTCCAGCTTTGGCTACGCCGTGTCGGCCGAGCAGCGCAACAAGGTGCTGCGCAATACCTATTGGCTTTTGGCCATGAGCCTGGTGCCCACGGTGCTGGGCGCCTGGGTGGGCGTGGCCTCGGGCATAGGCCTGGTGTTTCGCGGTGGCATGGGCATGATTTTGTTCATGGCCATTGCCTTCGGTTTTATTTATGGCATTGAGAAGACCAAGAACTCGGCTGCCGGTGTGCCGGTGCTGCTGGGCTTTACCTTCTTTATGGGCCTGATGATGTCGAGCCTGATTGCCAGAACCCTGGGCTTCAAGAACGGCCCCGAACTGATCATGACGGCCTTTGGCGGCACGGCCGGCGTGCTGGTGGTGATGGCCAGTCTGGCCAGCGTCATCAAGCGCGACCTCTCGGGCATGGGCAAGTGGCTGTTTGTGGGCGTGATGGTGCTGCTGGTGGCCAGCGTGATCAATATGTTTGTTGGCTCCAGCGCCGGCATGCTGGCGATCTCGGTGGCGTCCATTGGTATCTTCAGCGCCTTCATGCTGTACGACATCAAGCGCATCATCGATGGCGGCGAAACCAACTACATCACGGCCACCTTGGCCCTGTATCTGGATGTCATCAATGTGTTCCAAAGCCTGCTGGCCTTGCTGGGTATTTTTGGCGGCGAGCGCGATTAAGCGTCACCGGCCTTGCAGCCACTGGGGCCCCTTGCGGGGCCCTTTTTCTTTTTGTCGCAGATTCGCGCTATCCTCCACAGGACCCGGCTTATGCCGCTACTGAGTGATGTCCGAATGGTTTCTTCCCTGATTGCACGCCCCCTTGTCCTCTCCCTTGCACTGCTGCTGGGCGGCTGTGACCTGATCGATTCGCTGATGGCCGACCCCAAGGCGGCCCAGCGCGAGGCCGATGCCAAGGCCATTGGCAGTGCCTGCCGCTATGGCATGCGCAGTATCGAGGACTGCTACAGCATGAACGAAAAGGCCTCCAAAGCCGCCGTCTTCACGGGCTGGAAAGAGATGGACCAGTACATGCGCGACAACAAAATCGAGGGAGTGGAATCCAAGGCCAGCAAGGCCGAATCCACCACGTCAGTGGCCGCCGATGAGGAGGTGGTCAAGGTCGCTTCCAAGGCCGACAAAAAAACCGCCGAGGCCAGGGCAGAGGCCAAGTCCAAGGCCAAACCCGCAAGCGCCGCCCACTGAGGCCGCGCCCGCCCGGCCCCTGTTTCCTTTCACATCAGGCGCGCGCGCCCGTTAGAAGCCGATCCAGTCGAATACCGCCATGCTCTCCACATGCGCGGTATGCGCAAACATATTGACCACCCCTGCAGACGACAAGCGGTAACCCGCCTCGCTCACCAGCACGCCGGCATCGCGCGCCAGCGTGGCCGGGTTGCAGCTGACATAGACAATGCGTTTCGGGGGTGACCAGATCGGCCAATCGCCCGCACCCTCCTCGCCCACTTCATCGGGATCGGCGGGGCGGTTCAGGGCTGCCAGGGCCTGCACCAGGGCAAAGGCGCCCTCGCGCGGCGGGTCTATCAGCCACTTGTCGGCCACGCCATCGCCGCGCAGCATCTGCGGCGTCATCTCAAACAAATTACGCGCCACAAATTGGGTAGGCGCCAGCGGCCTGTGCACACCACTGGCCTGCGCATTCAAGCTGTAGTTTTCGCGCGAACGCGCCACCAGCGACTCGGCCCCTTCCACGCCCAGCACCTCGCGCGCCTGACGCGCCAGGGCCAGCGTGAAATTGCCCAGGCCGCAGAACCAGTCAATCACCCGCTCCTGCTTGGCCACCGCCAACAGGCCCAGGGCGCGCGCCACCAGCACCCGGTTGATAAAGGGGTTGACCTGCGTGAAGTCGGTCGGCTTAAAGGGCATGGTGATGCCGAACTCTGGCAACCGGTAAGCCAGTTGCGCGGTCTCATGGCCTGGCCGCTCGTCCAGACGGCGAATGGTGTCGGGCCCCTTGGCCTGCAGCCACCACTGCAGCCCAGGCTGCGTGGCGGCGAAGGCGCGCAGGCGCTCCAGATCGCCCTCGCTGAGGACTTCCATGTGGCGCAGCACCAGCGCAATCACCTGCGCTGGCCCATCGGCAGCAGGGATGTCGCCCATGGCCAGTTCGAGCTGCGGCAGGGTCTGCACCGCATCCATGGAGGCGATCAGTGCACGCAGCGGCAGCAGCATGTCGCTTACCACCTTGGGCAGCACCGCGCACTCCTTCATGTCGGCGACAAAATGGCTCTTGCGCTCGTGAAAGCCAATCAGCACCTCGCCCTTCTTGCGCACAAAGCGCACCGAGATGCGGGCCCTATAGCGGTAGCCCCAGGCCGGTCCTTCGATGGGACGCAGCACGTTGTCGGGCTTGACCTTGCCGATGTGCCAGAGGTTGTCCTCCATCACCCTTTGCTTGACGGCCACCTGCGCGCCCACATGCAAATGCTGCATCTTGCAGCCGCCACAGGCATTGGGGTGCAGGCCAAAGTGGGGACAACCGGGCTGCACGCGCTGGGACGACTCGCGGTGGATTTCGCTTAAGACGCCCTTCTCGAAGCTGGTCTTGGTGCGGTGGATGCGGGCACTGACGATTTCAAAGGGCAAGGCGCCTTCAATGAAGACGACCTTGCCGTCGGGCTTGTGGGCCACGCCCTGGGCCTCCAGGTCCAGCGACTTGACCAGCAACCAGCCCTCGGGGAGTTGCTCTTCGGTGGGAAGGATGGGTGTGCATTCTGTGGGTGTTGTTTCTGCCATGCTCCGATTGTCTCAGAGGCAAAGCATGCGGCCCCCACGCTTGCCGCTGGCCCCACCCTACATCAGGGCGTCACGGGCGATGCCTAGTCGGGCCAGGTGGCGTTTGAGTTTGAACAGCGCTTCGTTTTGTACCTGGCGCACGCGTTCCTTGGTCATGCCCAGGCGAACGCTGATCACCTCCAGCGTCTGGGCCTCGGTGTCGTGCAGGCCAAAGCGGCATTCAATGACTTCACGTTCGCGTGGCTTCAGGGTATCCACCCAGCTGCTCAGCAGCTTGTCCACTTCATGGGCCTGGGTCAGGTATTCCGGCCCCAGTGCCAGATCGTCCACCAGCATGTCGCCCAGACTGGGCTCGTCGCCCTGAGCGTCCAGGCTGGCGTCCAGCGAACGCGGCACCTCGGCCAGGGCCAGCAGGGTCACGACTGCGTCCGCCTCCATACCCAGCAATGCCGCAATGTCTTCGGCGCGTATGCCTTCGGGGCGCGTGGGTAGCAGCAGGGCGTCGTTCTCCAGCAGCCGCTTGGCACGCAGCACATGCTGCACTTCGCGCACGATGTTGACGGGCAGGCGCACGGCACGGCCCTGGTACATCAGGGCGCGGTCCACCGCCTGGCGTATCCACCAGGTGGCATAGGTTGAAAACCGAAAACCCCGCTCGGGCTCGAACTTTTCGATGGCGTGCATCAGGCCCAGGTTGCCTTCTTCAATCAGGTCGGTCAGCGGCACGCCACGCCCGCCATAGGCCTTGGCAATGCTGACCACCAAGCGCAAATTGTGTTCAATCATGCTTTGCCGGGCTGCAAAGTCGCCCAAGCGCGCACGTATGGCGCAGGCGTATTCTTCTTCTGCCGTAAACAACGGGGTGCGGCGCACACCGCGCAGATAGACCGACAGGGCATCGGCCGACTCGTCGCCCACATGCAGCTCCAGCAGGTCCCTGGCCAGCACCGTGTCGGCGGGCAGACCCTGCAGTTCATTCAAGTGATTGGCGATCCCCTGAATGTCCTTGGTCATGCGTTACACCTTTACCTCGAAGGCATGTATTTGAGCGGGTCCACCGGTTTGCCCTGGCGACGGACTTCAAAGTGCAGCTTGACCCGGTCGGCATCGCTGCTGCCCATCTCGGCAATCTTCTGGCCTTTCTTGACGGTCTGGTCTTCCTTGACCAACAGGCTCTGGTTGTGCGCATAAGCCGTCAAGTAGGTGTTGTTGTGCTTAAGGATGATGAGGTTGCCGTAACCGCGCAACCCGGTACCGGAATACACCACCTTGCCGTCTGCCGCCGCCACCACGGGGTCACCGGCGCTGCCAGAAATGTCCACACCCTTGTTTTTCACTTCGTCGAACTCGGCGATCACGCTGCCCTTGCCGGGCCAGATCCAGCCCAGTTCGTCCTCACCACCGTTAGCCGCCGGCTTGGGCACAGCCAGCACGGGCGTAGATGCCGCGGCCGAGGCTGGCTTGGCTGCGGCTGTTGCTGACGAATTTCCAATCGGTGTCGTCACCACGTTGCCAGCGTTCACGGGCCTGGACTGCGCGTCACCCACAGGGGGCGCCACCCGCAGCACCTGCCCAACCTCGATCTTGTTCGGGTTTTCCAGTGCGTTCCAGCGCGTAATGTCCTTTGGGCTCTGGCCGGTTTCCAGCCCGATGCGGATCAGCGTATCCGACGGTTTGACGGTGTAATAGCCGGGCTTGCCGGCATTCTCGAAACCGGGCTGCGGCCTGACGACCAGCGCGACCGAGGGTCCGCTGGCGCCCGAGGCGTTGCGGTCTTCCACCGGTACATGGTTGAGCTTGGTTGAACTGCAACCCACCAGTGCCATTGCCAACAGGCAGGTCATCCATCCCACACCACGATTCAAGTTACCAGACATAAACACGTTCCTTTTAGGCGACGCCTGATTTTAAGGGGACAAAATGCACGGCCTCCAACAGGGTCTGGCGCACTCCGTCCATTGTTTTATCCAACACCAACAAGGCCTGCCCAGCCGCGCCTGCCGCACCTGCCGCACTGCGGTTTTGTACCGGTGCCACCAGGCGCCCGCCCACGGCCAGTTGATCGATCCAGGCCTGGGGCACGGCTTCACCGCCAGCGGCCGCGATGATGGCCGCATAGGGCGCACCCAAGGCATAACCCACCATACCATCCCCAAACAATAAATGCACATTAGCGAGGCGAAACGGGCGCAGGTTTTCGCGCGCCTTGTCATGCAAGCCACGCAAGCGCTCTATGCTGTAGACCTCTTGCGCCAACTGGCCAAGCACCGCTGCCTGGTAGCCGCAACCGGTGCCAATTTCCAGCACCCTACCCAGCTTGCCCTGCGCGCCGTTGCGCAACAGCTCCACCATGCGCGCCACCACGCCGGGCTTGGAAATGGTCTGACCCAGACCGATTGGCAGGCTGGTGTCCTCATAAGACTGGGTCGCCAAGGCGGTATCCACAAAGCGGTGCCGCTCCACGCTGCCCATGGCGTCGAGCACCGCCGCATCCCGCACACCTTGCTTGTGCAACAGCTGCACCATGCGCTGGCGGTGGGCCAAGGAATCCATGCCCAAGCCCTGCAGGCGCGCAACCGGTGCCACTGCCGCGCGCGCCCAACCCATGGGCAGCACGCCCAGACGCGCCGGAAAGGAGGGCCTTTGCTTCATCGTGGCCCGGACACCGTGTTCAGGCGCGCTGCGGTCTGGGCCCAGTAACCGAGATGGGCATGGTCGGTCAGGTCCACCTGCAGCGGTGTGATGGCGATATGGCCGGTTGCCGTGGCATGAAAGTCCGTGCCCTCGGCATCGTCCTTGGCACCGCCGGCCGCGCCTATCCAGTACATGGTCTCGCCGCGTGGGTTGAGCTGTTTAATCACCGGCTCGGCCGCATGGCGCCGGCCCAGGCGGCACAGCTTGGCGCTGCCGATTTCGTCGTAGGGCAGACAGGGAATATTCACATTGAGCAGCCAGGGCTTGGCCGTGACCAACTGGTTGTGCTGCAGGGACAGCACAAACTCGCGGGCCTTGCGTGCAGCGCTCTCCAGATGCAGCCAGTCGCGCTGCACCTGCGAAAAGGCAATGGCGGGAATGCCAAACAAGTAGCCCTCCATGGCAGCGCCCACGGTGCCGGAGTAAATCGTGTCGTCCCCCATATTGGCGCCGTTGTTGATGCCCGACACCACCAAGTCGGGGCGGTAATCGAGCAGGCCGCTCAGGGCCACATGCACACAATCCGCTGGCGTGCCGTTGACATAGCGAAATCCGTTGGCGGCGCGCTGCACATACAGCGGCGAATGCAGGGTCAGTGCGTTGGACTTGGCGCTGTTGTTGATCTCGGGCGCAATGACCTCCACCTCGGCCACATCCTTGAGGGCCTCATACAAAGCCACCAGACCGGGCGCCTGGAAACCATCGTCGTTGGATATAAGAATTTTCATGGTGTGCCCGTAGTTGGCAGCGATTGTAGGTCGGCCTATTTGGCCGCCTATCATGGCCACTCATTTGAAGGAAACAAGCATGCACGCATGGTTATGCAAAAACCCGGTCGGTGTGGACGACCTGGTCTGGACCGAACTGCCCACCCCGAAGCCTGCGACTGGCGAGGTGCTGGTTGAAATCAGGGCCGCCAGCCTGAATTTTCCGGACCTGCTGATCGTGCAAAACAAGTACCAGCACAAGCCCCCACTGCCCTTTGTGCCGGGCGCGGAATATGCCGGGATCGTGCGGGCCTTGGGCCTTGGCGTGCACCACTTGCAGGTGGGTCAACCGGTGGCCTGCCTGGGTGGCACCGGCGGCTTTGCCACCCATACCCTGGCGCCTGCTGATCTGTGCCTGGCCTTGCCCCAGGGTATGGGCTTTGTGGATGCCGCCGCCTTCATCATGACCTATGCCACCTCGCACCATGCGCTGCTGGACCGAGGCCAACTCAAGGTGGGCGAAACTCTGCTGGTGCTGGGTGCGGCCGGGGGCGTGGGAACCGCCGCTATCCAAATCGCCAAGGCCCAGGGCGCGACCGTGATTGCGGCGGCGTCGAGCGCGCAAAAATGTGCCCTTTGCACCAATCTGGGAGCAGACGCAACCATCAACTACAGCCAAGAGAATCTGCGCGATGCCATCAAGCTGCTCACCCAAGGCAAGGGGGTGGACCTGGTCTATGACCCGGTTGGCGGCGAACTGACCGAGGCCGCCTTTCGCTGCATAGCCTGGCGCGGACGTTATTTGGTGGTCGGCTTTGCAGCAGGAGCCATTCCCGCACTGCCCCTGAACCTGGCCCTGCTCAAGGGCGCAGCACTGGTGGGTGTGTTCTGGGGTGAGTTTGCCAAGCGCGAACCCGAGGCCAATGCCGCCATGCTGCAAGAACTGCTGCGCTGGTATGCTTTGGGGAAAATCAAGCCCGTGATAGACAGTACCCTGCCCATGGCAGACTTGGTAAGCGCCTATGCCCGCATGGGATCGCGCGCGGTGCAGGGCAAGCTGGTGCTGCTCAACGGCTAGCGCAAGGGCTGGATGAGGGTTAGTCAAAGACTCTCAACCATTCAAAAAATTGCTACTTAGCAAACAATATAAAGCAAATATTGGCAATAGTTCAAACCCTACACTTAGTCCCATGGTCAACCAAACTCAAGCAAACACACGCTACAACCCAATCTCTATCGTTCTGCACTGGGTGCTGGCGATAGCGCTGATCTCCATCTTCTGCTTCGGCGTCTATATGGCCGATCTGCCGTTTTCGCCGACCCGTTTGAAGCTGTTCAATTGGCACAAATGGGCCGGCATCAGCATCCTGTTGCTCTCGGCCCTGCGCCTGTTGTGGCGGCTTACCCATCCAGCGCCCGCTTTACCTGCCCCGATCGAACAGGCCATGCCCTTGTGGCAACTCAAGGCGCACCACGCAACCCATTTCGCCCTGTATGCCTTGTTCTTCGTGGTGCCACTGATAGGCTGGGCCTACACCTCGGCAGCAGGCTTCCCGGTGGTGCTGTTTGGCCAGTTTGCGCTGCCCGACCTGCTCGGCCCCGACAAGGCGCTAGCCGCCCTGATCAAGCCCTGGCACCAGATCAGCGCCTTCGCCTTGGCCGGCCTGGCGGCCCTGCATGTTGCAGCCGCCCTGAAGCACCAGTTCATTGACCGCGACGGCCTGCTCAAGCGCATGTCGCTGCGCGGCTAAACCCCCTTGCAACAAACCGTTGAACCAACCCTTGGAATTCACATGAAATTTTTCTCCTCTCTTGCCCTGCTGGCCCTCTCCAGCGCTGCCCTTACGTTTTCGGGCACCGCCCTGGCTCAGCAAAAACTCCTTCCCGCCCAAAGTGAAATCAGCTTTGTGAGCAAGCAAATGGGCGTGCCGCTGGACGGCCACTTCAAGAAGTTCGATGCGCAAATCAGCTTTGACACGGCCAAGCCCGAGGCCGCAAAAATTGCCTTTACGGTAGACACCGGGAGCGCCACGCTGGGTGCGCCTGAGTCGGACGCCGAGTTGCCCAAGGCGGCCTGGTTCAACGTGCCTAAATTCCCGCAAGCCACATTCCAGTCCTCGGGCGTCAAAAGCCTGGGTGCGGGCAAGTACCAAATTACCGGCAAGCTCAGCATCAAGGGCAACACCCGGGATGTGGACGTTCCCGTCACGCTGACACAGGCAGGCGCCGTCACCACCGCGGTCGGTCAGTTCACCCTCAAGCGCCTGAGCTACAAGATTGGCGAAGGCGAATGGGCTGACACCTCGATGGTGGCAGACGACGTGCAAGTCAAGTTCAAGCTCGCCTTAAGCGCCATGGGCAAGCTCTAAATTTCATCCCCCTCACTTTTCCCCTCAACCCCCCTGGAGTATTTCACCCATGAAGAAGACCATTCTGGCCGCAGCGGCCGCAGCAGCACTGTTTACCAGCCTTGCCCAAGCCGAAAACGCCACCTACGCCTTCGACCCGTCGCACACCTATGTGACCTTTGAGATCAGCCACTTCGGAACCTCCACCAACCGGGGCCGTTTCGACAAGAAGGAAGGCACGGCCCAGCTCGATATCGCTGCCAAGACCGGCAAAGTGGATGTCACCATCGACACCAGCTCTGTCAACACCGGCTTTGATGCCTTCAACAAGCACCTGCAAAGCGCCGACCTGTTTGACGCCGCCAAGTACCCCACCATCAAGTTCTCGGGCGACAAGTTCAGCTTCGCTGGCGACAAGGTGAGCGCCATCGTCGGCAACCTGACCCTGCTGGGAAAGACCCTGCCCGTCACGCTCAAGGCCAACAATTTCAACTGCTATGCACACCCCATGCTCAAGCGTGAAGTCTGCGGCGGCGACTTTGAAACCACCATAGACCGCACCGCCTTTGGCATGGCCTACGGCATCGATTGGGGCTTCCCCAAAGACGTCAAGCTGGTGATCCAGGTCGAAGCCGTCAAACAGTAAAACGCAAGACCGCCCCGCCGTCGCGAGACTGCGGGGCTGCGAGCATGCGCGATGTAAACTAAAAGCATGGTGACGAAGAGCCCGAAGACCACACTGCTGAACACCTTCAGCCAACTTTTCAACAAGTCCAGCGCTGATGGACCGGATTCGGAGGCCCCGCCCTCTGTGGAGCGGGATCGGGCTGCATTCGATCAGCATCTGTCGCACAAGCGCGGTGAGGATCGTGCCAGGGCCACCGAGTTCAACCATTTACGCAGCCTCATCCGTGATGGCCACGCCACCGGGCACCAGGCAAAGCCGGACCCAGGTAAGCGCCCATCCAATGGGAGCAGCAGCACGCCCGCTCCGCTGGAACACAATTGCGTACCCGGAAAATTAGCCGCCCCCGAGCCGCACCAGAGCCAGTGGTGGGGCCAGGGATCGGCAACCCAGCCCGCGCAAGTGACGCAAGACGATGATGATCTGGAGCTGGATTTCACTGGGTTGCTGGCACTGTCAGCGGACGCGCCTTTGTCCAGTCAGCCGCCTTTTGAGCCCCTTGCGCTGCAGCCAACCGACCCAGCCCCGGACCCATTGGAGCGCTGCCTGATTGACGCGTCACTGCATTACGCCGAGGGCAATTTCGAAGCAGCACGCAGTTTGTTAGCCGACCTGCTGGCCGAGCCGGGTACCGATGACGCAGCGGCCCAAGCGCTGATCTATGCCCTCTTCGATGCCTACCGCTGTAGCGACCAGCAGCAGCGCTTTGATGCGCTGGCGCTGGAATATGCCAAGCGCTTTGGCCGCTCGCCCGGTGAGTGGTATGCCATTGTGGACCGGGTCGCAGCGGGCGATGCGCCGGCATTGCAGTCCCGGGAGGCGCAGTGCGCGCAGCAGACATTTTGGCGCTGTCCCGCCACCTTGAACCTTGCCGCTTGGGCCGACTGCATCGCGCACCAGCCCGTCAACTGCCCGCTTGTTTGCATCAACTGGTCGGCTTTGCAGCAAATGGATGCGCAGGTGCTGCCGGCCTTGGCCAGGCAATTGAGCGCTTGGAGCAGTAGCCCGGTAGAGCTGCGGTGGATGGGCCTGCCCCAACTGATGCAGGCGCTGGGCCGTCTGAACAGCGATGCCTCCTGGCTGATTCAGCTGGATCTGCTGTGCATGGCGCAGCAGGTCCAGGCCTTTGAAGACCTGGCCATGGAATACTGCATTGCCTTGGAGTTATCGCCACCGAGTTGGCGCAAGGTGGACTGCAAGCTGGTACAGCTGGACGAGGTACAGAGCACAGACTTTGTGGCCACCCTGCCCTGTGCCGCGCAGGAGGCAGAACCGCAAGCCGCCTATGCCACGGTTGAGCTCTGCGGCAATCTGACCGGCAAGCAGCCGCAGGCCTTGCAGGCGCTCGTCAGTGCATCGCGCAGCGTGAGCCAGATAACGGTGTCCTGCGAGCGCCTCGGCCGGGTGGACCCAGAAGCCACCCTGGCCTTGCGCGACTGGCTACAGGAATGCAGGGATTGTGAGGTCCTGTTCACCCATTTACCGAGTCTGGTACGCGTGTACTTTCAGAGCCAGGGTCTGCAGGAACTGGCTTACCTGACAAGCGGCAATCGCTAGCAGACGTCTCGCTGGGGATGCGCTCAGCCGTTTAGGCCACGATCAGGTACTGTTCCTTGCTGCTGCCCTGGGCCACCAAGGCAGCCAGCCACTTGGGCGTCAAACCCCGGCCAGACCAGGTCTCGCCGTTCGGCCCACGGTACTTGGCCGCAACGGCGGCACTTGCCTTTTTTATCTTGACGGGTTTTTCTGCTGCCAGTTTGGACTTGCGCCCGGGTTTGGGCTTGATGCGGGCGGACTGCAAATCTTTGGCCGTGATACCAAAGGCCTGCATCTTTTGTCTGATCTCGACAATGGTTGCTTCAAATTCCTTGACGCGAATTTCTTCGGCCTGCTTTTGAAGATGGGCAATCTGGTTTTGCAAATCAATAAGTTTTGACATTTTATATATTCCGTCCCCATGAAAGAATGGATCTGACTTTTCCAGTGAAGCAATGGTTTGTTCACTGAGACAGGAATGTAGCATGACATGGATTATTGAATGCAAAAAATATTTGCAACCCTCCGCCCTACAAAATAATACGCCTGCTACCTATTCGAAGCCATTGGGATTGGCGCTCTGCCAGCGCCAGGTGTCGGTACACATGGCATCCAGGCCGAGTTGCGCTGTCCAATTAAGCAATTGGTTTGCCAATGTGGTACTGGCATAACATTGGGCCACATCGCCTTGGCGCCGCGGCGCAAACTCGAACGCTATGGGTTTACCGCTGGCCTTTTCAAATGCGCGCACGACATCGAGCACGCTATATCCCCTGCCGGTGCCCAGATTGACCGTCAGGCTTTTTCCGTTTGCCTTTAGCGTCTTGAGCGCCTGCACATGGCCCAGGGCCAAATCCTGCACATGGATGTAATCGCGCACCCCGGTGCCGTCCTCGGTTGGGTAATCGTTGCCGTAGACATTGAGAAAAGGGCGCCGCCCCACAGCCACCTGCGCCACATAGGGCATCAGATTATTCGGTGTACCGCGCGGGTCTTCACCGATCAGACCGCTGGGATGGGCGCCCACGGGATTGAAATAGCGCAACACGGCAACTTTCCAGCTGGGGTCGGAATTTTGCAGCGCCGCCAGCATGTCCTCGATCACCAGTTTGCTGTGGCCATAAGGGTTGGTATGGCCGCGCGCAAAATCCTCTGTAATCGGCACCGAGACTGGGTCGCCATATACCGTGGCACTGCTGGAAAATACCAGCGTGCGACAGGCTGTGGCATCCATGGCCTGCAGCAAATGCGTGGTACCTGCCACATTGTTGTCATAGTATTTCAGAGGCTGGGCCACGCTTTCACCCACGGCCTTAAAGCCTGCAAAATGAATCACCGCCTGCATCTGCAGGCGCTCCAGCAAAGCTTTCACAAAGGGCACATCCGCAATACTGCCGCGCTCGCACAGCACTGCTCTGCCGGTAATGCGCTCCAGGCGCTCCAAAACCAGGGGGCTGCTGTTGGAAAAGTCATCCAATATGACGGGCGTAAACCCCGCCTGTACCAAGGCAATATAGGTGTGGCTGCCGATGTATCCGGCGCCGCCGGTCAGGAGAATATGCATTTTAAATGTCCGATGGATTGACAAGGACCCCACTATGGGCAAAGAGATCGCACATCTGGCGTGGGTAGCGACTGATCTTAGCAGTCGGCGGGCGCCTGTAAATGATCCCAAGCGCAATGCCAAACCAGCCGCGCTGCGCGCTGCTGAATAGTCCATTCGACTAAGCTGCACCGCCGAAAAGCGCCCTTTCGCGTCACCTTGGTGGTGTAAAGTCCCAGTAGTCACACAGGAAATACAGCAATGGCAAAAGGAATGATTTTGGCGGCGGGTCAGGGAACCAGGGTGCGTCCCCTGACCAAAGATTTACCCAAACCGATGGTGCCGATTCTGGGCAAGCCGGTGATGGAATACCTGATCGAGCATTTGGCACGCCACGGCATCAAAGAAATCATGGTCAATGTGGCCTATTACCACCAGCGCATTGAAGAGTATTTTGGCGACGGCAGCCGCTGGGGCGTGGAAATCGGCTATTCCTATGAAGGCGTCAAGGAGCATGGCGACATATTGCCAAGGCCCATGGGATCGGCCGGTGGCATGCGCAAGATCCAGGACTTCAGCGGCTTCTTTGACGAAACCACGCTGGTGCTGTGCGGCGACGCGCTGATCGACTTGGACATCACCGCCGCCCTGGAAGAGCACAAGGCCAAGGGCGCCATTGCCAGCGTGGTGGCCATGGATGTGCCGCGCGACGAGGTCTCCTCCTACGGCATTGTGGTGTCCGAAGCCGACGGCCGCATTCTTTCCTTCCAGGAAAAACCCCATCCGCGCGATGCCAAATCCACCCTGGCCAGTACCGGCATTTATATTTTCGAGCCCGAGGTGCTGAACCTGGTGCCGTCGGGAAAAATTTACGACATTGGCGCCGACCTGTTCCCGCAACTGGTGGCCACCAGGCAGGCCTTTTTTGTACAAAATCGCCCGTTTCACTGGATCGACATTGGCAAGGTCAGCGACTACTGGTCGGTGCTGCAGCGCGTGATGAAGGGCGAGATTGCCGACATGCGCATGCCCGGCAAAGAGGTTCGTCCCGGCGTCTGGGTCGGTCTGAACACCAGCATTCCCTGGGACCAGGTCAAAATTGAAGGCCCGGTGTACCTGGGCTCCAGCGTCAAGGTGGAGCCAGGCGCGAGCATCACCGGGCCGGCCTGGATTGGGCACGGCTGCATCATCCGCTCGGGTGCCCGTGTCTCGCGCAGCGTGCTGTTTGACTACACCCGCATCGCCGCCGACATGCATTTCAGTGAGATGATTGTGTCGCGCCATTATTGCGTAGACCGCCATGGCGACACCCTGTACCGCGGCGACGACAGCACCCATTTGCGCTGGGGCGATGCCCGCGGCTAAGTCTCTTTATTTCCTCTTCTCAAAAAATATGCTGATTCAACCTGTCATTCTTTCCGGCGGCTCCGGCACGCGCCTGTGGCCCCTGTCGCGCGAAAAGTACCCCAAGCAACTGCTACCGTTAATCGGTGACGACTCTTTGTTGCAGGCCACGGTGCGCCGCGTCGAAGGCATTGCCGGCATAGAGCTGGCCGCCCCCATGGTGGTGTGCAACGAGGAATACCGCTTTGTGATTGCCGAGCAACTGCGCGTGATGGGCAAGCCAGGCTGCGTGGTGTTGGAGCCCAAGGGCCGCAATACCGCGCCGGCCCTGACCATTGCCGCGCAGGCAGCACAAGCACAAGGCGCCGACCCGGTGCTGCTGGTGATGCCGGCCGACCATGTGATTCTCGACAAGGCAGCTTTCCAGCAGGTGGTGCGCGAGGGCGCAGCCTTGGCGCAAGACGGCTCCATGGTGACCTTTGGCATCCTGCCTGACGCGCCCGAAACCGGCTATGGCTACATACAGACCGGTGCGGCCTTCCAAGGCGACGGCGCAATGCGCATTGCCCGCTTTGTGGAGAAACCCGATCTGGCAACCGCCCAGGCCTATCTGGCCGAGGGCAATTACCTCTGGAACAGCGGCCTGTTCATGGTGCGGGCATCGGTCTGGCTCTCTGCGCTCAAGGTCTGTCGGCCCGACATCCTGGCCGCCTGCGACGCGGCCTGGGCGGCGGGCAAGAGCGATGGCGAATTTGTGCGCGTGGGCAAAGAGGAGTTTGCCGCCTGCCCCTCCGACTCGATCGACTATGCCGTGATGGAACGTATTGCCCGCCCGGATGCCGATGCCGCCCTGCCCGCTGGCGTGGTGATTCCTTTGAGCGCCGGCTGGTCGGACGTGGGCGCCTGGGAGGCGCTGTGGAAAGCACTGCCCAAAGACGCCGAAGGCAATGTGTCGCAGGGCGATGTGCTGCTGCAAGACAGCAGCAACACCCTGGCGCTCTCGGACGGCCGCTTAATAGCCTGTGTCGGCGTGAGCGATCTGGTGGTGATCGAAACCGCCGACGCCATTTTGGTGGCGCACAAGGACAAGACCCAGGACGTCAAAAAAATTGTCGATCGCCTCAAGGCATCGGGACGCTCCGAGGGCCAGTCGCACCGCAAGGTGTTTCGCCCCTGGGGCTCCTATGACAGCATAGACAATGGCCCGCGCTTTCAGGTCAAGCGCATCATCGTCAAGCCGGGTGCAGCCCTCTCGCTGCAAATGCACTACCACCGCGCCGAGCATTGGATTGTGGTCAGCGGCACCGCCAAGGTGACCCGGGGCACCGAGACCCTGTTGCTGTCGGAAAACGAATCCACCTACATCCCGCTGGGCACCACCCACCGTCTGGAAAACCCCGGGCGCGTGGACCTGGAGATGATTGAAGTGCAGTCGGGCAGCTATCTGGGCGAGGACGACATCGTGCGCTTTGAGGATGTCTACGGGCGCTAGCCCCTACCTTCTTGGACCGTTCAACTGGAGAAAAGCACCATGTACAAATGTATTGTTCTTGCCTATGACGGGTCTGAGGCGGGCCAACTCGCCCTGTTAGAGAGCCGTGAGTTGGCGCAGTGGAGCCATGCGGTGCTGTGGCTGGTAGCGGTCATGCCATCGGCCGTCAACCTGGCTGGCTACGACGGCAGCATTTACATCCCCGAAATTGCCGAACGCGACAAGCAGCGCTTCCAAGGCATTCTGGACGACGGCCTGCGCCGCATGAAGGAAGCGGGCTACCAGGCCCAGGGCGAGTTGCTGATGGGCGAGTCGGTGCAGGAGATTTCTGAATTCGCCCGCAAGGTACAGGCCAACCTGATTGTGGTCGGCCACAAGCACCTGGACAGCTGGGCCGCCCGCTGGTGGCGCGGATCGGTGTCGGGCGCGCTGATCGAGCATGCCTCCTGCAGCGTGCTGTGCGTGATCACCGCCTGAAGACCGGCGGCCTGGCTTCAGGCCGTTAAGCGTTCCAGCAGCACCGGCTGCGCGTCGGGCGCTGCATCGCCAATGGCTATCAGTTCCAACAGGCGGCGTTCTGCCATCTCGGCAGCAGCGTCATCGGCGGCGTGCACAAGCGCCAGTCTGCTACCCCGCTCCACATGCTGGCCCAGTTGCGCCATTTCGGACAAGCCCACGCGGGGGTCAATCGCATCGCTGGCCAGATGCCGCCCGCCCCCCAGCGCAATCACCAGCAGGCCGATGTCGCGCGTGGCCATGGCGCACACCCAACCGGCGCGCGGCGCACGCACTTCGCGCTGCACCGGGGCCGCAGCCAGGTACTGCTCGGGGCGTTCACAAAAATCGGCCGGGCCACCCAGGGCCTGCACCATGCGCGCAAACCGTTCCAAGGCAAGGCCGCTGTTGAGAGCCGCATCCACCTTATGCAAGGCCTGTTCCCAGTCCAAGGCCAGACCACCGAGTTGCAGCATTTCGGCGCACAGAGCACGCGTCACTTCCAGCAGGCGCGGCTCTTGGCGGCGGCCCTGCAAAAAGGCCAGCGCCTCCTGCACCTCCAGCGCATTGCCACAGCTGTCGCCCAGCACCTGGTTCATATCGGTGATCCAGGCCCTTGTGGGCAAGCCGGCCCCATTGGCCACCGTGACGAGCGACTGCGCCAGATCACGGGCATCGCTGCGCGTGGCGGCAAAGGCGCCGTTGCCGGTCTTCACATCCAGCACCAGACCCTGCAGCCCAGCGGCCAGTTTTTTGGACAGGATGCTGGCGGTGATCAGGGCGGTGGACTCCACCGTGGCCGTCACATCGCGGATGGCGTAGAGGCGCCGGTCGGCCGGTGCCAAGCCGCTGCTGGCGCCCACAATGGCGCAGCCGGTTTGCTGCAGCACCTCGCGCAAACGCTGCGGCTCGGGGGTGATCTGGTAGCCCGCAATGCTTTCCATCTTGTCCAGCGTGCCACCGGTGTGACCCAGGCCGCGGCCCGACAGCATGGGCACATAGCCGCCACAGGCCGCCACAATGGGGGCCAGCATCAGGCTGACCTTGTCGCCCACGCCGCCGCTGGAATGCTTGTCCAACACCGGCCCGTCCAGGCCCGCGCTGCTCCAGTCCATCAGCGTGCCGGAGCGCGCCATGGCCAGCGTCAGAGTGACCGTCTCGGAGCGCGACATGCCCTTGAGCAAGATGGCCATGGCCATGGCAGCAGACTGCCCCTCGCTCCAAGAGCCGGTGACCAAGCCGGACACAAAGGCATCGATCTCGGGCGCGCTCAGGGCGTGGCCATCGCGTTTGCGGCGGATGATTTCTTGGGCCAGCATGGTTCAGTACCCCTGGCCAACCGGGGCCGAAGCCTGGCCGGCCAGCACGGCCTCGATATCGGTGAGCACGCTGCTCGCACCAATGCGAAAGCGCTTCGGTGTCAGGGCCTGCGCACCCAAAAACTCTTCGCTCAGGGCGATGTACAGCGCCGCATCGGCCACGCTGCGAATGCCGCCTGAAGGCTTGAAGCCGACGTGGGTGGCCGCAGCCGGATCGGCCGCAATTGCACCCAGCATCACCCGCGCCGCCGCTGGTGTGGCGCTGATGGCGGTCTTGCCGGTGCTGGTCTTGAGAAAGTCGGCACCGCAGGCCAGGCTTAGTTGGGAGGCACGCAGGATCAGCGCCTCGTCCACCAGCACACCGGTTTCCAAAATGACCTTCAGGCGCAGACCCTGGCTGGCCTTGCGCACCGCCTCCAAGAGCCGCGCCACCACGGCGTCCTTGCCTGCCAGCAGCTCGGCATAGGGCAGCACCAGGTCCACCTCCTGCGCGCCGCTTTGCACAATGACTCCGGTCTCGCGCATTGCCCGCTCCACATCGGCGCTGCCATCCGGAAAGTTGGCCACCGCCGCCACCGCAATCGCGGGCGGCAACTGCTGGCGCGCAAAGGCGGCTAGACGCGGCCAGACGCAGACCGCAGCAACGCTGCCAAAAGGCCCCTGCGCACGCTGGCACAGGCGGGCGATGTCGGCTTCGCTGTCCTGCTCGTTCAGGCTGGTGAGGTCCAGACAGGACAGGGCCAGGCGGGCAGTGGCAACCGGGTTGGCGTGCCAGTCGGTCAAGGGGCTGGCAGCGGCAGAGCTAAGAGGCATGGTTTCAGTCCAGGTTCAGGTTGGCAATGATGTGTGCCAGCAGACCGCTGGCCTGCTGGCTGGCCGCAGCGGCCTGGCTCAGGGTATGGGCATGGCTTAGGCGCTCGCCCGACAGACCCGCGCCCATATTGGTGATCAGCGACAGGGCGAGCACGCGCAGGCCCAGGTAGCGCGCCAAAATGGTTTCGGGCACGCTGCTCATACCCACCGCATCGGCACCCAGCAGGGCCAGCATGCGGATCTCGGCTGGTGTCTCAAACTGCGGGCCAAAGGCCCAGGCGTAGACGCCCTCTTGCAGGGTCGCGCCCTGCTCTGCGGCCAGCGCCAGCGCCTGCCGGCGCAACTCCGGATCGTAGGCACCCACCATGTCCACAAAGCGCTCGGAGCCGGTTTGCCCCACCAGCGGCGAGCGCTGTGGCAGGTTGAGGTGGTCGCTTAAGACCATCAGGCTAGCCGGCGGCAAATCCTGGCGCAGGCTGCCCGCCGCATTGGTCTGCACCAGCAGCTCACAGCCCAGGCTTTGCAGCACCTGCAAGGCTTGGCGCATGCCATCGACCGCGCCGGTTTCGTAGCCGTGCTGGCGACCGCTCATCACCGCCACCCCATGCTGCCCAATCTGTCCCAGCCACAACTCACCGCCGTGGCCCGCCACACCGGCCGCTGG
The DNA here is from genome assembly GCA_903886275.1 of uncultured beta proteobacterium. GTDB lineage: Bacteria > Pseudomonadota > Gammaproteobacteria > Burkholderiales > Burkholderiaceae_C > Allorhodoferax. Next base: position 25,171 of record CAISLN010000014.1, read on the forward strand.
GAAACCGGGCAGCTCGGCATAGGCGATGCGCACCGGGTTTTGAATCTGGGCGGTCAGCCCGCCCCAGCCGCTGCCCAGCACCACCGCAATGCGTGGCGCAAATCCCGGCGCACGTGCCGCTATGGTTTGCAAGGCGGTCATGGCTGTTGCAAAGGCTGCTGCAAATGTGCGGGGCCAAAGCTGTGCGGCAGCAGTTGCTCCAGGCTGTAAATGGGACCCAGCGCCTGCAGGTTGGCCGAGACAATGGGCATCTGCCCCTCGCCAAACTCACGCAGCTTTTGGCGGCAGCCCCCGCAGGGGGTAATCCAGGCGCCGCCGCTGCCCAGCACCAGCAGGCCGCGCGCCTTTCTGGCACCCGACATCACCAAGGCGCCAAGGGCCGTGGCCTCGGCACACCAGCCCTGCGGATAGGCGGCGTTCTCGACATTGCAGCCAACATGGATGGCGCCATGCTCATCGACGATGGCGGCACCCACCGCGTAGTTCGAATAGGGCGCATAGGCCCTTGCCTGGGCGGCGCGCGCAGCCGCCCACAGGGACTGCAGCATTGCCTCGGGCAGTGCTACCGGCTTGGAGTGCGAAGGGTTCATGCCTGCCATGATAGTCCCGCTTGCGCCCGCGCCCTGGCATAGCAATGGCGCGCAGCGCTGCTAAGCTAGCTCCACATACCACCACCACAGGCATGCACCATGAACCATCAGCACCTGCACCAACAAAACTACGACAGCGCCGAGGTCGCCCAACTGCGCGAGGACCTGGCCTTGGCACTGCGCGCCGCCGCCTTCCACGGCCTGGCCGAGGGCGTGTGCAACCATTTCAGCGTGGAGCTGCCCGACCAGTCGGGCCGCTTTTTGCTCAACCCGCGCGGCCTGCTGTGGGAAGAGGTGCAGGCCGATGACATTGTGATGATCGACGGCGAGGGCAGCATCCTGGCCGGGCGCCACGCGGTGGAATCCACAGCCATGTTCATCCACGCCGCCATCCACCGCATCGCCCACAAGGCCTGCGTGCTGCACACCCACATGCCCTACGCCACGGCGCTGACGCTGACCCAAGCGCGCTCGCTCGACACCTGCCTGTCACAAAACGCCATGCGCTTTCACGGCCGCCTGGCGGCCGACGCCCATTACAACGGCCTGGCCCTGGACGCGTCCGAGGGCGAGCGCATCGCGCGCGCCATGCAGGGCGCCGA
>CAISLN010000015.1 GCA_903886275.1 uncultured beta proteobacterium
GGTAGTCACGCTTTGGATAGCTTTCGATAAGGCGCTTGGTCGCGGCAAAACGATAGTCCGATAGCACCGCTTCGATAACTTCGATAGGCGTCATATCCTGGAACACCTTGCAGTCGGTGGTCAGCGTTGCCAGATGCAACCAGGGCCGCAGCGTCAGCTCGTAGAGGGCGTGGCGGCTGTCCTCACCGATATAGCGCGCAGCGGCAATAAGCCCGGATATCTCGCGCACCCCAGCGCCCTGGTTTGTCGCGCCGCTGCCACCGGGCAGGCCCGCAACAAAGGCGCCATGGCCTTCGAGCTCCACCGAGCAGGTGAGCTCCAGCCCGACAAAGGCATCAAGATCGAAGTTGCTGCCAGCGCCGCCCATGAAGTTGAGCGCATCCGGCGTTTGCAGTGTGAGCCGGTATTCAAACAGGCTGTTGACGCCTTCCGATCCTTCGAGCTTGAGGGGAATGAGCGCGGGCTGGCCGGCCAAGACAGGGATGGCTGCGCTCGTCACAGTCAGGGCACGCGGGGCATTGAATAAATAAGACATACCGACTCCATGTGTAACGCCGAATCGTAACGACGCGACAAAAAAATACCAGGAATGAGAGGTCGGGGCGACCTGAAGATATGTATATTGGCGCGCCGCACCGTCGCAGATGAAAATCAGGATTTTCTGGCAGGCTGGGCAACAAGCCGACTTGGAAAATGGCGAACGCGCGCCCGATTATAGGGAGGCTACCCGCAGCGGGTGCTTGTCAAGGTAGCGCTGAATGTCCTTGCGCGTGCTCTTCCCAGGTAAACACGCAGGCACAGAGGATGCTGCCCGGCGAGTGCCGCATCGGCTTGGGCAGCGGCCCCTGCACCGCTTGTTGCCGTCCGCGCTGCGCTTAAGCTAGCGCCTTTTGGGAGCAACACGATGACACGAGGTGATCCGCAGTTTGAAGCCGGTCTGGCCATGCGCAAACAGGTGATGGGCGAGGACTTTGTCGAGCGGGCCTTTACCGGCATGACGGCGTTTACCGAGCCCCTGCAGCAGCACATCACGCGCAATGCCTGGGGCGATGTCTGGCAACGCCCAGGGCTGGACCTGAAGACGCGCAGCCTGGTCACGGTGGCCATGCTCACCGCCCTTGGCAAGCAAAACGAGCTCAAGGGTCATGTGCGGGGTGCCCTTAACAACGGTGCCACTGTGCAGGAAATCCAGGAGGTGCTGCTGCACGCCACGGTGTACTGCGGCGTGCCCGCTGCGGTGGAGGCGTTTCGCAGCGCCGCCGAGGTGGTGGCCGACTCTGGCCCGTGAGCCGCTACTTGGCAGCGATGGCGGCGATAGCCGGGATGGCGCCGGCGCGCCAGCGCGCCAGGCGTTGCTCCACCTGGGTGTGGAAGGCATGGCTGACTAGCATGCACAGGGCCCAAGTGCCGGCGATATAGGCCAACGCCCAGTCACTGTCCTCAAGGTCCAGTGCCGACCAAGCGGCATTGGCCAGCAGCAGCACCGAGAAGTGCACCAGGAACAGGGCGTAGGAGCCATTGCCGAGATGGCGCACCGCGCTGGCCAGGCGGCGCGGCAAACGCAGCTGCGTGCTGCCAAAGGCCAGCAACACGCTAGACACGGCCATGGCCAGCGCAATGCGCTCGCGAAAATTCAACGCCAAAGAGGCCAGGCCGACGAGCAAGGTGAATGCGTACAGGGTGAGCGCGTAGCCGCTGAAACGTCCGCGCAAGCTGGCCCACCAGGCCAGTGCGCCCAGGCCGTAGGAGCCAAAAAAGTACAGGGCCCAGTTGTCGTAACGCGCATCCAGGTTGAACCCGCTCAGCGAGGCTGTGGCCATGGCGGCTACCAGCGCCACGCCGGCCCATTGCCGCCCGCGCGCCAACCACAGCAGCAGGGCCAGCAGGGCATAGAGCTGAAAGTCAATCGCCACATACCAGGCACCCGCAGAGAGCGACTCCACCTGCAGCAGGCCGTGCAGCAGACTGGCGTGGGCCAACCATTGCGCCGCGCTGGGTCGGCCCGGCACCAACTCGGCGTCGAGGTGGGGGCGGGCAATGGCAGACATCAAAACGGTGATCAACAAGGCCAGTAAAAAGGGCAGGACCAGGCGTTCATAGCGCTGCCACAGACTGCGCAGCAGGTCCTGCGTTGGCAGCAGGCCCTGGCCCATGCTGCGGGCCGCTAAGTAGCCGGCCACCACCAAAAATACCTGAACCGCCATGCGGGCGTAATCGAACAGCCACTGCGCCAACTCGGGCGTCGCCTGGGCCAGGGCATCGGCCAGGGGGCCGTAGAGCGCGAGGTGGTGCCACACAATGCATTGGGCGGCCACGATTTTGAGCAGGTCTATGAGGAGGTAGGAGGGGCGTTGCAATGGGAGGGGGCCGCAGCGGTCGGTGCCCTTGCGCTGCGCAAGTGGGGCCGATCGAATCAGGCAGGGGGATGGTGCGCGCGATTGTCGCAGATGTGCCAGGACGAAAAAAAGCCGGACCCAGGGGTCCGGCTTTTTAGTTCAAAGCGCCAAGTGGCGCTAACAGGCTCTTAGTGTCCGGAAGATCCGGAAGCACCCAGGCCGGTTTCCGAACGCACTTGCTGCGCAGGGAACGCAGCGCGTTCCTTGGCGGCATTGGCGCTGCGGTCCAGCACGGAGAACAGCCAGATACCGACGAAGGCAATGGTCATGGAGAACAGCGCAGGCGAGGTATAGGGGAACCAGGCCGAGCCCTTGGGGTTGCCCAATGTGGCTTCCCACACGGAAGGCGACACCACGGTCAGGGCCACGGAGGAGATCAGTCCCATAAAGCCGCCGATGACAGCGCCCTTGGTGGTGCAGTCTTTCCACAGCACCGCCATGAACAACACGGGGAAGTTGGCAGACGCGGCAATCGCGAAGGCCAGCGACACCATGAAGGCGATGTTTTGCTTCTCGAAGGCAATGCCCAGAGCCACCGCCACGATACCCAACACCACGGTGGTGATGCGGGAAACGCGCAGTTCGTCGGCGCTTTCGGCCTTGCCCTTCTTGATCAGCGTGGCGTAGATGTCGTGGGACACCGCAGACGCGCCGGACAGGGTCAAGCCCGCCACCACAGCCAAAATGGTTGCAAATGCGACTGCGGAGATGAAGCCGAAGAACACATTGCCGCCCACCGCCTTGGCAACCAGCACAGCCGCCATATTGGCCGAGCCGCCGCCGCCCTTGATGATGCCGGTAGCTACGTTGGCAAATTCAGGGTTGGTCAGCACCAGGGTGATAGCACCAAAGCCGATGATGAAAATCAGCACATAGAAGTAGCCAATCCAGGTGGTTGCCCACAGCACCGATTTACGGGCTTGCTTGGCATCGGGCACCGTGAAGAAGCGCATCAGGATGTGGGGCAGACCGGCAGTACCGAACATCAGCGCCATACCAAAGGAGATGGCAGAGATGGGGTCTTTCACGAAGCCGCCTGGGCCCATGATGGCGAGGCCGATCTTGGCAGGGTTCAGGCCGTTGGCCTTCTCGGTAGCGGCAGCAGCAGCGGCCACCAGCTCGGGCGTATTGGCAGCAGCAGTCAGGGCAGCGGCAGCGGTCACCGCAGCAGCTTGCGTGTTGCCAGCGATCAGGGTGCGCACTTCCACGCCCTTGGCGAACAGCGCTTCGGGGCTAAAGCCGAATTGCGCCATCACCATAAAGGCCATGAAGGTCACACCGGCGAGCAGCATGCAGGCCTTGATGATCTGCACCCAGGTGGTTGCGGTCATGCCGCCGAACAGCACGTAAATCATCATCAGCGCGCCGACGATCACCACGGCCAGCCAGTAGTCCAGACCAAACAGCAGCTTGATCAGGGCACCGGCTCCCACCATCTGGGCGATCAGGTAGAAGGCCACCACCACCAGCGTGCCTGACGCTGCAAAGGCGCGGATCGGACCCTGTTGGAAGCGGTAACCGGCCACGTCGGCAAAGGTGAACTTGCCCAAGTTGCGCAGGCGCTCGGCCATCAGGAAGGTCACGACGGGCCAGCCCACCAGGAAACCGATGGAGTAGATCAGGCCGTCATAGCCACTGGCCATGACGGCCGCAGAAATACCCAGGAAGGAAGCGGCCGACATGTAGTCGCCGGCAATCGCCAGGCCATTTTGGAAACCGGTGATGCCGCCGCCACCCGTGTAGAAGTCAGCAGCCGACTTGGTCTTGGCTGCGGCCCACTTGGTGATAAACAGGGTGGCCACCACGAAGGTGCCGAACATGCCGATAGCCACCCAGTTGGTGGGCTGCTTGTCGACTTGGCCGAGGTCGCCGCCGGCCGCGAAGGCCGAGCCTGCGACCAGCAGCATCAGCAGCGTGGCGAGGGTTTTTTGGGTCTTGCTCATTTGGAGGCGTCCTTCAGGATTTCTGCGGTCAGGGCGTCGAACTCGCTGTTCGCGCGGCGCACGTAGATAGCAGTGATGATGACTGTGAACACAATCACACCCATGCCAATGGGAATGCCCAGCGTGGTAACACCAGCGCCAATGGGTTGTGCCAGGAAGGGTTTGTTGAACGCAATCAATGCGATGTAGCCGTAGTACACGACCATCATCAGCAGTGTCAGCATCCAGCCGAAGCTGCTGCGTTTGCTGCGAAGTTCAAGGTACTTCGGATTCTTTTGGATTTTGTCGACCACCGGATCACTCATGTGGGTCTCCTTTGGATAAGTGAAAGGGAATAGAAAGCGATGTGCCTTGCGAACACACGGCGCGATTCTGTGGAAAGGTGCTGACCAAGTGCTTACGCAAAGGGGGCTAAAGTCGCGACCTAGGGTTAGTCCGTAGAGTGTAAAAAGGGGGTTGGTGTGGTGTAAGCCTTTGCCAGGCTTTTGTCAGACTGCCGTCAGTACCCCGGTCGATAGTGCCGCACTGCACTTTGAGTGCCGGGCGCAGTGGTATGTAATAGCAAAATAATAGGAGACACAAGCATGGCAAAAAGCATCGCACGTCCGATGTCGGCGGAAGAAAAAAAGGTCATCTTCGCGTCCTCTTTGGGCACCGTTTTTGAGTGGTACGACTTTTACCTTTATGGCTCGCTGGCGGCCATCATCGCCAAGCAGTTCTTCAGTGGTCTGGATGAGGGCTCGGCCTTTATCTTTGCCCTGCTGGCCTTTGCCGCGGGCTTCATCGTGCGGCCCTTTGGCGCCCTGGTGTTTGGCCGACTGGGAGACATGATTGGGCGCAAATACACCTTTTTGGTGACCATCCTGATCATGGGCCTGTCCACCTTTATCGTGGGCATCCTGCCCAATTACGCCACCATAGGCGTGGCCGCTCCGGTGGTGCTGATCGCGCTGCGCATGCTGCAGGGCCTGGCCCTGGGCGGTGAGTACGGCGGCGCTGCCACCTATGTGGCCGAGCACGCGCCCAATGACAAGCGCGGTGCCTACACGTCCTGGATACAGACCACGGCCACCCTGGGCCTGTTCCTGAGCCTGATCGTGATTCTTGCCACCCGCACCCTGATTGGCGAGGCCGCTTTTGCCGAGTGGGGCTGGCGCATTCCCTTTATTTTGTCGGTGCTGCTGCTGGGGGTGTCGGTGTACATCCGCCTGAGCATGAACGAGTCGCCCGCATTCGCCAAAATGAAGGCCGAGGGCAAGACCTCCAAGGCGCCGCTGTCGGAGTCCTTTGGCCAATGGAAGAACCTCAAGATCGTCATTCTGGCCCTGATCGGCCTGACCGCTGGCCAGGCCGTGGTCTGGTACTCGGGCCAGTTTTATGCCCTGTTCTTTCTGACCCAGTCCCTGAAGGTGGACGGTGCCACCGCCAACATCATGGTGGCCATCTCGCTGATCATTGGCACGCCCTTCTTCGTGATCTTTGGCACGCTGTCCGACAAGATAGGGCGCAAGCCCATCATCATGGCCGGCTGCTTGTTGGCGGTGCTGACCTACTTCCCGGTCTTCACTGCCTTGACCCAGGCCGCCAACCCGGACCTGGCTGCCGCGCAATTGGCCAACAAGGTGGTGGTCACGGCCGACCCTGGCGAATGCTCCTTCCAGTTCAACCCGACCGGCACCGCCAAGTTCACCAGCTCTTGCGACGTGGCCAAGCAGGCCCTGGCCGGCGCTTCGGTGAGTTATGAAAACGCGGTGGCTGCAGTGGGCACCAATGCCACCATCACGGTGGGCAGCACGGTGATCGCCAGCTACAGCTCCAAGGGCATCAGCAAGGACGAGGCCAGGACCCGCAGCGACGATTTCAAAAAGAGCCTGGCCGACGCGCTCAAGGTCGCCAACTATCCGGCCAAGGCCGACATGAAGAAGTTCGACAAGCTCACCGTGGCGGCCCTGCTGACCTATTTGGTGCTGCTGGTGACCATGGTCTACGGCCCGATTGCCGCCACGCTGGTGGAGATGTTCCCCACCCGCATCCGCTACACCTCCATGAGTCTGCCCTACCACATTGGCAATGGTTGGTTTGGCGGTCTGTTGCCCACCACCGCCTTTGCCATCGTGGCCCAGACCGGCAATATGTACAACGGCCTGTGGTACCCCATCATCATTGCCGCCATGACCTTTGTGGTCGGTGTGCTGTTTGTCAAAGAGACCAAGGACGTTGACATCTACGCCAACGACTGAACCCGTGAGTGAACGATGCCCGAAACATTCGATTCGGGATTGTTTTGAAGGGCCCTCTTGCGAGGGCCTTTTTTTGGCTGTCCAGGCGCTACCATGGGACCTAAAGGGGAGGGGGCTTATGTATGCGCGCCATTTTGGTCTGACAAGGGATCCGTTTTCGATCGCGCCGGATCCGCGCTTCCTCTTCATGAGCGAGCGCCACCGGGAGGCCCTGGCACATCTGCTGTACGGCGTTGCCGGCACCGGTGGCTTTGTGCTGTTGACCGGCGACATAGGCACGGGCAAGACCACGGTTTGCCGCTGCTTTCTGGAACAGATTCCCGCCACCTGCCAGGTGGCCGTGGTGTTCAACCCCAAGCTGTCGGTGCTGGAACTGCTGCAAACCATTTGCGAAGAGTTCCAGGTGGTGCTCGCACCTGGCGCGCTGAGCCTGAAGTCCTCTGTGGATGCGCTCAATGCCTTCCTGCTGCAAAGCCATGCGATCGGGCAAAGCAATGTGCTGATCATCGACGAGGCGCAAAACCTGCTGCCCGAGGTGCTGGAGCAACTGCGGTTGCTGACCAATCTGGAAACCCATGAGCGCAAGCTGCTGCACATTGTGTTGATAGGGCAGCCCGAGCTGCGCACCATGCTGCAGCACCCCGAGTTGGAACAGCTCGCACAGCGCGTGGTTGCGCGCTACCACCTGGAGTCCCTGGGTCTGGCAGACACCACGCAGTACATCGCGCACCGCTTGGCGGTGGTGGGCCACAGCGGCGCGCTGCCCTTCGATGAAAAGGCCCTGCGCCGCATTTACGCCCTCACGCAAGGTGTGCCCCGGCGCATCAACCTGCTGTGCGGGCGCTCCCTGTTGGGCGCCTTTGCCCATGGCCAGTACCGGGTGGATAGAGCCATGGTGGACCAGGCCGCAGCCGAGGTGTTCGCTGCAGATTCCGGCTGGCGCGGTCGGCCGGCCTGGTTGCCACGCGCGCTGGTGGTGCTGGGCTTGTTCGGTGCGCTGGCGCTGGGGCTGCTGTGGGGGCCTGCTGCATTGCGTGCGGTGCCGGCTACTGCGGCTGTTGCAGCCCTTGCGAGCACCGCTGTCACCGCTGTCACCGCGCTGCCGCTGTCGGACCTGGCGCTGCCCCAGCTGACGCCCGACAGGGCGCAGGCCTGGCGGGAACTGGCGCCCTTTTGGAAGTTGGCGCCCGCACCAGGCGAGCCCTGCGCCGCAGCAGCGGTGCAGCAACTGCAGTGTTATCGCGGCAGCGATCTCACGCTGCCCCTGCTCAGGCAATTGGACCGGCCCGCAATTTTGACACTGCAACAGGCTCAGGAGCCGCCGCGTTACGCCCTGCTGACGGGTCTGGATGCGCAGAGCGCTGTGCTGCAATGGGGTGGTGCTGCGCACCGCATCAGCCTGATGTCACTGGCGCGCCTGTGGCATGGCGAATACGCCAGCTATTGGCAGCCCCCGCCGGGCTATTTGCAGGAACAGTCGGCCGGAACTGCAAGCCTCGCCTTGGGCCAGTTGGCTAGACAACTGGTTTCGCTCGACGGCCATGCGTCGCCCCATGGCGCGGCCGAGTTGCCTATGTCCCAGGCCACGATGACCGAGCGGGTCAAGGCCTTTCAAAGGGAGCAGGGCCTCAAGCCAGATGGGCGTGCCGGCCCCCTGACCTTTATGTGTTTGGAAAAGGCCTTGGGCGGCACACGGCCCAGCCTGCAAACCGGATCACGCTAACTATGTCCTACATTCTTGAAGCCCTCAAAAAAGCCGAGTCCGAACGCGAGTGCGGCCAGGTGCCCGGCCTGAACACCGCGCAGCACAGCCGCACGCTTCGCTACGGCCACCCTGCCAGGCCCTGGTGGCTGCTGGGCTTGGTGCTGCTGCTGGCGCTGGCCTATGGTCTGTGGCGCCAGTCAGGGGCCACGCTGCCGAATGGGGCGCTCACCAGTACCCCAACGCCCGCAGCCAGTGCCGCAACAGTGGCTGTGGCAGTACCGGTACAGGCACTGCCGCCCGCGGTCGCCGCGCCGTTTTCTGCCACTCCCTTAAGCGCCGTGGCCCATGTGCAGGCCAAGGTGGTAGCTGCGCCCACAGGTCTTGCGCGGGATGCCGGGCCCATGAGCGCAGTGCCGCTGGAGGCCCAGCCCAAGTCTGCACCGCCACAGGCCGCGGGTCTGCCCCTGTTGCAGGAACTGCCGGACAGCCTGAGGCGCCAAATTCCGGCCCTGCACATCAGCGGCGCCATCTACTCAGACTCCCCGTCCGAGTGGACCCTGATCATCAATGACCAGGTCCTGGCCAAGGGCAGCCTGGTGGCGCCGGAGCTGCGATTGGAAGAGATTGGGGCCAACAGCGCGGTGTTCAATTTCAGGGGCCAGCGCTTTCGCCTGGAGCGATAGAAGAATAGGTGGGTCCAGTCCGAAAACGGGTCGGTCGCTTGGATGAAAAACAAAGGGGATGCATTTTGAACACAGCACAGGCATACAGGGCGAGCATCAGAGGAATTTTTTGGCCTTGGGCCTTGCTGCTGCTGGCGGGCACTTGCCCGCTTGCGAGGGCCCAGAGCGAAATCCTGAACATGCCTGCTTGCAGCGTACCGCCCCTATTGGGCGCGCAGGAAGAGGCGGTGACCTTTGACATCAATGCCTACAACAAGGCGCAACTAGAGCGTGCGCGTGCGCTGACCGAAAAGGCGCTGCTGTTTCAGGACGGGGGAGACAATTGCAGCATCCACGCGGCCCTTGCGGTCAAGCTGGCCATGGACCCCGCCACGCCCCAGTCTGAGATAGACCGCTTTCGCAGCATCGCGCCGGTGCGCAAGCTGAGCCAGGCGACCCGTCTGCACGATGCGCTTCTGAGCCGCATCTCTGACAATATTGACACGGATGAGGGCGCAGTGGCCTACAACAAGATCGTCAGGAAGGGTATGAAATTCCAGGCCGGGACGGCGCTGGTGCCCGCACTCTCCCGGATAGGGGAACTTGCAGATGCGGTGGACAAGGGTTTCACCCCCATCCTGGGTATCCATTTTGGAAATATTTGGGAATACATTTCCAAAGAACCGTTCCGGCAGGAACATGACGAGCATGTGGTGATGGTCGCCGGGGTTCAGCGCGATGGATATGGAAAGGTGAGCCATTTCATTCTTAATGACTCCGGCATGGGGGCGGTCTATCCCATTGCGGCAGCCTATATCCATGCTGCGATCACCTGGCCCAACACCAGCTCCGTTGTGATTCCGACCACGCGCGCAGCCGCCCTTTTTGGCAATCGCTTTCACACCATTCGCTATATTCCGACGCGGGCCGCGTTTGGCTCGGGCTCGGATAACTCCCTGATCTGCCTGATGCATGAATGGTCCACGCTCAAGGCCGTGGTGCTGCGCGCCACGCCCCATGAGAACATGGACGTGCGCCCCGAAGGTGCAGCATTGTTCCGGGTCCGGTCGCCCGCAGATGGGTGGCTCAATCCCCACTTCGAGGCCTGCCGTGCAAGCTTTACGTCGCCGGAGTGCCCCAATATCCAATACCCTGAATACGCCTACAACATGCAGATGGACGCCGGCAATAACGTCATCCGATCCAGCGGCACCACCACGATCACCTACTACGGACGAAAGAGCGCGAACGCCTGCCAAGAGATCACCAGGAAATCCCATCTCAAGGAGCTGTATGGCAAGTACCTTGTGTTAAACGAAGAAATCGAATGCGAGAAGCCGGAGCCACCCCAGGCACAATTTGTGGAAGGGGCGCTACTCTTTCAGCCGGCCTATTGTTCCGACGCCAGGGAAATGAAGCATCTGGCCTCAAAGAACATGATCCGACTGTTTGAAGACCAGACGATTGCAAGTCCGTACGGATGCCGTGGCCTGCGTCTTCCTTTTTAGCGGATCGGAGTGGCACCCTGAAGCCTATGGACAGCGCTCCGGGGTCGGCAGGGTGGCCGTACACCGCGCAATGCGACTGCCGCCAAGCGTTTGAGGTGCGGGTGGCTGCAGGCCGAGCAGGGGCGAAGGTTATCGCAACGCTTTTAGAATGGCTCTCCCCATTCGAAAGAGCAGCACCATGTCCCAGGGCACCATCCGCATCCGCGGAGCGCGACAGCACAATCTCAAGAACCTTGACCTGGACATTCGCACCGGCGAACTGACGGTGGTGACCGGGCCCAGCGGCTCGGGTAAATCCAGCCTGGTGTTTGACACGCTCTACGCCGAAGGCCAGCGCCGCTATGTGGAAACCTTCTCGGCCTATGCGCGCCAGTTCCTGGACCGCATGGACAAGCCGGCCGTGGACAAGGTGGAGGGCGTGCCCCCGGCCATCGCCATCGACCAGACCAACCCGGTGCGCTCCAGCCGCTCCACCGTGGGCACCATGACGGAGCTCAACGACCACCTCAAACTGCTGTTCTCGCGCGCCGGCAATCTGTTCGACCGCCAGACCGCATTGCCGGTGCAGCACGACACGCCCGAGACGATTTACGCGGAGATCTTGCGGCGTGCACAGTGGGCGAATAACCCGCGCCTGGTGCTCACCTTTCCCGTTGAGCTGCCTGCCGACACCTCCGCCGAAGAGTTGACCCAATGGCTGAGCGCCAGCGGCTTTACCCGCGTGCATGCCGAGCGCACCGGCACCCGCGAGCGCCTGAGTGTGGAAGTGGCGCCCAAGGCCGGCAAGGCCGCGAAGGACGAGGCACCGGTTGCTGTGAAGTTTTTAGATGTTGTCGCAGACCGCTTCCGCATCGATGGTGTGGAGAAGGCGCGCGCGCTGGAGGCGATTGAAACGGCGTTGAAGCGCGGCAGCGGACGCCTCAACGTGTATGTGCTGGACGAAGCGAATCCGGTGGAAGAGGGCGCACAGCCCGAACCCACCTGGCGCTTTTCCACCGGCCTGCATTGCCCGCAAAGTGATCTGCGCTATACCGACCCCATTGCATCCATGTTCTCGTTCAACTCGGCGGTGGGCGCCTGCGAGAAGTGCCGCGGCTTTGGCCGGGTCGTGGGTGTGGACTACGGCCTGGTCATCCCCAACGACAAGCTGACCCTGCGCGCTGGCGCGATCAAGCCCATGCAGACCCCGGCCTGGCAGGAATGCCAGGACGACCTGATGCGCCACGCCGAGGCCGGTGGCATTCCGCGCGACACGGCCTGGTACAAACTCACGCCCGAGCAGCAGGCCTGGGTGCTCAAGGGTTCGCCCAACTGGAACGGCAAATGGAACCAGCATTGGTTTGGGGTGGACCGCTTCTTTGAGTACCTGGAGACCAAGGCCTACAAGATGCACATCCGCGTGCTCCTGTCCAAGTACCGCAGCTACACGCCCTGTGGCGCCTGTGGTGGTGCGCGCCTGAAGACGGAGAGTTTGCTCTGGCGCATTGGCAACAAGGCCCAAGCCGACGCGGTGTTGCCTTCTGAGAAGCGCTTTATGCCGCAAGGGGTGACATGGACCCGTGCGCAGCTGGAAGCGCTGCCGGGCTTGTGTCTGCACGACATGATGCTGCTGTCCCTGGACCGGTTGAAGCGCTTCTTTGATTCGCTGCAGGTGGAACTGGATTCTTATTCTTCGTCGAGGGGGGCTTCGGCCGGGGTATCGGGGGGCTCCTCATGGTGCGAGCACAAATCGTCACCCCCCGATACCCCGCCCGAAGCTGCGCGGTCGGACGGTTCCGCACCGGACTCTGCTGCGCATTCGGGTGATTCCACGCCTGCTGTTGCTCTCGCAATGCCGTCACCGGCGAGCAACGCAACGAACGGGGAAGCGGTGGCAGGGGGTATGGCGGGCAACGATTTGTGCTCGCACCATGAGGCGCCCGCCGTACCCCCTGACTCCGCCCAGCCGGAGCAGGAAAAGACCCAGACAACAAGCTCGGAAGCCGACTTCAGAACCCTGAAACTGCTGTTCGAAGAAGTGGGAACAAGGCTGAAATACCTGTGCGACGTCGGCATTGGCTACCTCACATTGGACAGACAAAGCCGAACGCTGAGTGGCGGTGAGGTGCAGCGCATCAACCTGACCACCGCCTTGGGCACCAGTCTCGTCAACACACTCTTTGTGCTGGATGAGCCCAGCATCGGCCTGCACCCGCGCGACATGCATCGCATCATCGTCGCCATGCAACGCCTGCGCGATGCGGGCAACACCCTGGTGGTGGTGGAGCATGACCCTGCGGTGATGCTGGCGGCCGACCGCATGATCGACATGGGCCCCGGCCCGGGTGAAAAGGGCGGGCAGATCGTGTTTGACGGCACCACCGAAGAATTGCGCAGCGCCGACACCCTGACCGGCGCCTATCTGGGCGGGCGCAAGCAGATCGGCATGGGCTTCAAGCGCATGGTGGCCGAGAACACGCCGCGCCTGATTCTGGAGGGTGTGAGCGAGCACAACCTGCAAAACATAGCCATCGAAATTCCGCTGCAGCGCCTGGTCTGCATCACCGGCGTGTCCGGTTCCGGCAAGTCCACGCTGATCCAGGACGTGCTGGCCCCGGCCCTGTTGCGTCACTTCGGCAAGGCCACCGAAACGCCGGGCGCGCACAAGCGCCTGCTGGGCGCCGAGCTGCTGAGCGAAGTGGTGTTTGTGGACCAGTCGCCCATCGGCAAAACCGCGCGCTCCAACCCGGTCAGCTATGTGGGCGCCTGGGATTCCATTCGCGAACTGTTTGCCATCGCGCCCCTGTCGCGCGAGCGCAGCTACACCGCCTCCAAGTTCAGCTTCAACAGCGGCGATGGCCGCTGCCCCACCTGCGGCGGCTCGGGCTTTGAGCACATCGAAATGCAGTTCCTCAGCGACGTCTATCTGCGCTGCCCCGACTGCGACAGCAAACGCTACCGCCCCGAGATTCTGGAAGTCACCATAGCCCGTAAGGGCCGCGAATTGAATGTGGCCGATGTGCTAGACCTGACGGTGAGCGAGGCGGCCGATCTGTTTAGCGCAGACCGCGATGTGATCCGCGTGCTGCAGCCAATAGTCGATGTGGGTCTGGAATATGTGAAGCTGGGCCAGCCCGTGCCCACCCTGTCGGGCGGTGAGGCGCAGCGCCTCAAGTTGGCCGGTTTTCTGGCGGAAGCGGCCAAGGGCAGCAGCGCCAGCCGACAGGCCATGGCAAGGCGCGGCTCTCTGTTCATGCTCGACGAGCCGACCACCGGCCTGCACTTTGACGACATCGCCAAGCTGATGCGCGCGCTGCGCAAGCTGCTCGATGCCGGGCATTCGCTGGTGGTGATCGAACACAACCTGGACGTGATCCGCGCCTCCGATTGGCTGATCGATCTGGGCCCCGAAGGCGGCGAGGGCGGTGGCCATGTGGTCGGTGTCGGCACGCCCGAAGAGATGCTCTTGCACCCGACCTCGCACACCGGCAAAGCCCTGCGCGATTACGCCGCGGCCATGGGCGTGGTGCATGAGGTGCGCGAGTTTTCTGCGGCCGATGCCTATGCGGAAAGCGCCTCCGAGACTGCGCGGGAGTTGGCGTTTTTGGCGGGGTCCAAGGCGATACGTGCTGCGGTTGGGCTGGCGGCTGCTGGTTCTTCTTTTGTCGCTGCTTCGGCAGACACTTCTCTCGCTGCGGCGAAAGGGGATACGCCGGACTCCTCATGGCGCGAGCGCAAATCGTCGCCCGGCGCATCCCCTTCCACCGCGGGTGGTGGGCAAGCGCAGGTCAGAGCCAACCGGCCCCCTTTGGACAACAACATCCGCATCGTCAACGCCAAGGAGCACAACCTCAAGTCCCTGAGCGTGGACATTCCGCGTGGCAAGTTCAGCGTGGTCACAGGGGTGTCTGGCTCCGGCAAATCGACCTTGGCGTTTGACATTCTTTTCAACGAGGGCCAGCGGCGTTATCTGGAATCGCTCAATGCCTACGCACGCTCCATCGTGCAGCCGGCGGGGCGTCCCGAGGTGGATGCGGTGTATGGCATTCCGCCCACCGTGGCGATCGAGCAGCGGCTCTCGCGCGGCGGGCGCAAGTCCACCGTGGGCACCACCACCGAGGTCTGGCATTACCTGCGCCTCTTGTATGTGAAGCTGGGCACGCAGCATTGCGTGAAGGACGGTGCAGCGGTGCAGCCGCAATCGGCCGACAGCATTGCGGCGCAGTTGCTCAAAACCTTTCGCGGCCAGCACATGGGCCTGTTGGCGCCGCTGGTGTCGGGGCGCAAGGGCGTCTACACCGAGCTGGCCGACTGGGCGCGACCGCGTGGCTTTACCCATCTGCGGGTGGATGGCAACTTTTTGCCCACCACCGGCTTTCCGCGCATAGACCGCTTCAAGGAACACAACATCGAGCTGCCCGTGGCCAGCCTCGATGTCCACCCGGCCAACGAGGCCGCGCTGCGCCAGGCGCTGACCGATGCGCTGACGCATGGCAAGGGCGTGGTGCAGGTGCTGAGCAACCTAGAAGGGCTGAGTGAGGCGATGCAAAGCGGCACGCCAACCGCAGGCATTGGCAAGCTGCAGGCCTTTTCTACCAAGCGCGCCTGCCCGGTCTGTTCCACCTCCTACGCCGAGCTGGACCCGCGCCTGTTTAGCTACAACAGCAAACATGGTTGGTGCCCGGACTGCGTGGGCACCGGTGTGGCGCTCACCAGGGAACAGCGCCAGGTGTTTGACGATTCGGTCAAGGACGACAACAAGCAGGGCCGCGAGCAAACCTTTGCCGAGGCCGATGTGGAAGACCTGCATGACGCAGCCTGTAGCAGCTGCCAGGGCACGCGCCTGAATGCCACGGCGCGCGCGGTGCAGTTCGCCGGTGTCGGCATCACCGATGTGGCGCGTCTCTCGGTCACCGATGTGCGCAAATGGGTAGAGACCCTGCAGCTGGTCGGTGGTCTGACCAAACGCCAAAGCGACATTGCGCGCGACCTGATCCCCGAGATCAAGAGCCGTCTGCAGTTCATGGAGGAGGTGGGTCTGGGCTATCTGACGCTGGACCGCGGTGCGCCCACCTTGAGTGGAGGCGAGGCGCAGCGCATTCGCCTGGCGGCGCAGTTGGGCAGCAATCTGCAGGGTGTGTGTTACGTGCTGGACGAGCCGACGATTGGTCTGCACGCGCGCGACAACAAAATTCTGTTGGGCGCCTTGCAACTGCTCAGCGACAAGGGCAACACGCTGGTGGTGGTGGAGCATGACGAGGACACGATACGCGCGGCCGACCACATCATCGACATTGGCCCCAGCGCCGGTAAGCGCGGTGGCCGTCTGGTTGCACAAGGTTCGGTGGCGGATGTGCAGGCTGTCTCTGAGTCGCAGACCGGGCGCTATTTGCTGCATGCGATTCGCCATCCGCTGGGGGACCGCAGGTATGTGGTTTCCTATTCCGATGCGTTGATCCTGGATGCGAAAGAAGACGCCTTGGAGCGCGCTGCGGCCGAAGCCGGTATGCCGGGCTCCTCATGGCGCGAGCGCAAATCGTCACCCGGCACACCGACTCCGGCTGCGAATGGTTTGGGCGCGAAGCCGCCTAAGAAGCTCTCCGGCAAGGCTGCAAAAGCTGCGGTGATTGCTGCCAATGCGGCGGCCAGTGTGGCAGCGAATGTGGAGTTTTTGGCGCGCGAGCAATCGGCGCTGGATTACGCAACGGCCTTGGCTGCCGGTCATGTTGCTGCGGACCAAGCACAACTAAACGCTGCAGCTGTAGGCGAACAGCAACACACCGACGCAGCAGTGGGTGGGGTGGGTGACGATTTGCGCTCGCGCCATGAGGATCCCGCCCCACCCCTTGGCGCTGCGGGTTCAGAAGTGAATGCAATACAGCAGCACGAAAAAATCGACTGGCTCACCGTCAACGGTGCGAACCTGCACAACCTGCAAGACGTCACCGCCCACATTCCCTTGAAGCGCCTGGTCGCCATCACCGGCGTCTCCGGCTCTGGTAAATCGACCTTGGCCAGAGACGTGCTCTTGGCCAATGTGCAAACCGGTGTGACCAAACGCAGTACCAAGGCCGGCCGCGACGCGCTGGAGGCCGGTGAAAAAATCCACTGGACCGGCTGCGCATCCGTGACAGGTTTCGAGAGCGTGGACCGCGTGCTTGAAGTGGACCAGACACCGATCGGCAAAACACCGCGCTCCTGCCCGGCCACCTACATCGGCTTTTGGGACACCATCCGCAAACTGTTTGCCGACACGCTAGAGGCCAAGGCGCGGGGCTACGCATCCAACCGCTTTAGTTTCAACACCGGCGAAGGCCGCTGCCCGGGCTGCGAAGGGCAGGGCATTCGCACCATCGGCATGAGCTTTTTGCCGGACGTAAAAGTGTTGTGCGAAACCTGCAAGGGTGCGCGCTTCAACCCCGAGACCCAGGCCGTCACCTGGCGCGGCAAAAACATTGGCGAAGTGCTGCAGATGGAGGTGGACGAGGCGGTGGAGTTTTTTGCCGCCATGCCGTCCATCAGCCACCCGCTGCAACTGCTCAAAGACGTGGGCCTGGGCTACCTGACGCTGGGCCAGCCCTCACCCACGCTCAGCGGTGGCGAGGCGCAGCGCATCAAGCTGGTGACCGAACTCAGCAAGGTGCGCGACGACATCGGCAAGCGCGGCAACAAGGCGCCGCATACCCTCTATGTGCTGGACGAACCCACCGTGGGCCTGCACATGGCCGATGTGGAAAAGCTCATCCATGTGCTGCACCGCCTGGTGCGCGCCGGCCACAGCGTGGTGGTCATCGAGCACGACCTGGACGTGATTGCCGAGGCCGATTGGGTGCTGGACCTAGGGCCAGAGGGCGGCAACGGTGGTGGGCAGGTGGTGGCGGCTGCCACCCCCGAAGAGGTGGTGCGCCTGGGCACCCACACCGGTGTGGCCTTGAAGGCGGTGCTGGCGCGCTGAGCCGGTCAGGGGAGCGGGCGCGGCCTGCTCTCTAGCAGCCCCTTGTAGCCCATGTCGGATACCAGGATATGGCTCTGCCACCACTGGGCGATGTAGCGCTGCACCTCCGCGATGTTCATGCTGTCCATGGTGGCCGCATAGGCCCAATCGGCAATCTGCTGCTCGAACGCGTCATGCTCCAACTGGTGGCTCGCCAGCTCCGCATAGGCGCAGCGCTGCATCAGGTCCTCTTCGGTGCGAAAGTGCACCTGGGCGTATTGCATGAGCTCGTGCAGGATGCCGTGAAACCGGAACCGCGCCGCCTGTGGTTCTGCTTCCAGGCAATCTTGCAGTTCGTTGCAAAGGTTCAGCAACTTCTGGTGTTGCCGGTCCAGCAAGGCATGGCCCACGCTGTAGCTGGCGTCCCATTGGACATAGATGGGCATATGCGTTGTTCCTCCTGCGGCCATTTTGTATGCCCGCATTTTATAGACGCGTCGACATAAACCGAAACAAAGCGATACCGCCCTGACACCCAGGCAGGGCGGCGCGCCGGCACCATTGCGCCCATGTTCAACCCAATTAGAAAGACCACCATGCGTTTCTTCTTTAAACACAATATTCGCCGCGTCCTGTTTGGCGTTCTCGGCGTCACCCTGGTTGCCGGAGGACTGTCCGCCTGCGGCCACCACCGCGACCACGGATGGGGTGCCAACGTAACGCCCGAGCAATTCGTGCAACAACGCGACAAAATGGTGGACCGCGCCGCCAGCAAACTCGACCTGAACGCCGAGCAGAAGAAACTGCTGGCCGCAGTGGGTGACAAGCTGTTTGAACAGCGCCGTGCCGTGATGGGCCAGACCACCGACCCCCGCGCCGAACTCAAGGCGCTGATGGCCGGCCCCAAGTTCGATACGGCCAAGGCGCAGGCGCTGGTCACCGACAAGACCACGGCGATGCAGGCCAAGAGCCCGGAGACCCTGACCGCGTTGGCCGCTTTTTACGACAGTCTGAACCCGGCGCAGCAGCAGAAGGTGCGAGACCTGATGGAGGCCCGCCACAGCTGGTTCAACCACGGTTGATGCTTGAAGCACCGCCCGCAGGGACCTGTGCGGGCGGTGTGACAATAGCCATATGCCACGCATTTTGTTGATCGACGACGACGCGCAATTGGGTCCGCCCCTGGCGGCCTACTTGGCGCGTTTTGACTTCAAGCTGGACTGTGCCTTGAAGCCCAGCCTGGGGTTGGCTCAGCTGAAACGTGAACGCTATGACGCAGCCATCCTGGATGTGATGCTGCCGGAGATGGATGGCTTTGCCCTGTGCCGCGCCATCCGCAAGGACAGCGACATCTCCATCATCATGCTGACCGCGCGCGGCGAGGTGATGGACCGGGTGGTGGGGCTGGAGCTGGGCGCCGACGACTATGTGCCCAAGCCCTTTGAGCCGCGTGAGCTGGTGGCCCGGCTGCAGACCGTGCTGCGCCGCCGCGTGGCGTCACCTGCATGGGCATCGGGCGACCTGCGCTTCGACGGTCTGGTGATTGATCTGCCCACCCGCAGCGTGCGGCGTTTGGGCGAGGAACTCAGTCTGACCGGCACCGAGTTCGATCTGCTGGTGTTGCTGGCCAAGGAGCCGGGCCGGGTCTTTAACCGCGACGACATCCTCAACCAGTTGCGCGGCCACGAGGTGGACATGTTGACCCGCGCCGTGGACATAGGCATCAGCCGCCTGCGCAAAAAGCTGGAGCCGCTGGACTGCATCAAGACCCTGCGCAACGCGGGCTACACCTTGGCCCTGAACAAGGTGTTGCCATGAGCGCTGCGCCGCCCAAGCAAGCTCTGCACCGCAGTGCGGAGCAAGAAGGTTCGTCAATCACCTGGCGCCGTGCCCGCCATATGTTCGCCCATTCCCGCCATGCCCTGGCCCATTCGCTGCGCGTGCGCTTGGTTGCCCTGTTTGTGCTCTTGGCGCTGGCCATGGCGGCGGTGTTTGTGGGCGGCATGCAATACGCGCTCAGCATTGGCTGGCGCGATGCGGCCCGCCCCCTGGTAATGGACTATGTGGACAAGCTGGCCGCAGAGATCGGCAGCCCGCCCAGCGTGGAGCGTGCGCAGGCGTTGGTGGAGCGTCTGCCCCTGCGTGTGAGCATCAGCGGGCCGGTGGTGAACTGGCGCAGCCAGCCGCTCGAACGTCTGCCGCGCTGGCGCGACAACGACCACCCGGAGGAGCATTTGCTGGAGCGCAGGACGGCAGACGGCCACCGCATCCAGTTTGCCCTCAGCACGGCCACCTGGAACGACAGGCCGCGCTTTATCGGCTGGACCACGCTCACTCTGCTGCTGCTGTTTACCGCGCTGGCCTACCGCCGGGTGCGCCGACTGTTGCGCCCGCTGGACGATATACGCGCCGGCGCGCTGCGCTTTGGCGCCGGTGACTTTAGCCAGCCGATTGCCGTGCCGCAGCGCCTCGATGAACTGGGCGAGCTGGCCGGCACCATCAACACCATGGCCGCCGACATCCAGCAGATGCTGGACGCCAAGCGCAGCCTGCTGCTGGCCATCAGCCACGAACTGCGCAGCCCGCTGACCCGTGCCCGCCTGAACACTGAACTGTTGCCCGAAACCGAAGAGCTGCAGAGCAGCCGCGAGGCCCTGCTGCGCGACCTGGCGCTGATGCGCGATCTGGTGACCGACCTGTTGGAAAGCGAGCGCCTCTCAGCCCGCCACGCCGCTCTGCATTGCGAGCCAGTGGACCTCCGCGATTTGGCACAGGAGGTGGTCGAGAGTTTGGGCCAGACGGTGCAGCAGGAGTTGGCACCCAAGCTGCCGACGCTGCAACTCGACCCGGCACGCATGCGCCTCTTGTTGCGCAATCTGCTGGACAACGCCCTGCGCCACAGTGCGCAGGCGAAGCAGCCGCCCTTGCTGCGCCTGCAGGCGACAGCGCAGGGTGGCGTTGATGTGAGCGTGCGCGACTTCGGCGCCGGAGTGCCGCCCGAACAACTGCCGCAACTGGCGCAGGCCTTTTACCGCCCCGATGCCGCCCGCAGCCGCGATGACGGCGGTGTGGGATTGGGCCTTTACCTGTGCAAGCTGGTGGCCCTGGCGCACGGCGGTCGCTTCACGATCGACAATGCGTCACCGGGGCTGGTCATCACCGTGACCCTGCCTCCTCCAACTACCCCATAAAAACATGCACCAAACGCTCATTCTTCTTCCCGGTCTGGTCTGCGATAGCGCCGTCTGGGCGCCGCAAATCCAGGCCCTGTCACCACGCATGCAATGCCATGTGGTGGACTACGGCCTGCGCGATTCGATTGCTTCCATGGCCCAGCATGTGCTGGACAGCGCGCCCTCTGCCACCTTCGCGCTGGCGGGCCATTCCATGGGTGGGCGCGTGGCGCTGGAGGTGCTGCGCCTGGCCCCCGAGCGGGTGCACCACCTGGCCCTGCTCGATACCGGCACGCAGCCGCTGGCCAGCGGCGTGGCCGGGGCCAAGGAAAAGGCCGGCCGCAAGATCCTGCTGGAAATTGCCAGCCAACAGGGCATGCGCGCCATGGCCGCGCAATGGGCCAGGCCCATGATCCATCCCTCGCGCCATGGCTCGCCGTTGTTCGAGGCCGTGCTCGACATGCTGGCGCGCAGCAGCGCGGAGCAGTTTGCCGCGCAAATCAACGCCCTGCTGAGCCGCCCCGATGCCGCTGCGGTGTTGCCCACCATTGCCTGCCCGACCCTGGTGCTCACCGGCCGCGAAGACCTGTGGAGCCCGCCGGAGCAGCATGCCCTGATGGCCGATGCAATCCCCGACGCGCAGCTTTGCATCGCCGAGCAATGCGGACACATGTCCACGCTGGAGCAGCCGCAGGTGGTGAATGCGGCGTTCGAGGCGTGGTTGTTGCCGTAGGGGATATTTCTCTATGCTGCGACGTTGTTCCGGTTGGGTGTGGTGCGCGCTACGCGCCCGTGTCCAAGCCCAGCACTTGTCTCGCCCAAGCAGGTAGTGGTGATACCAGTTCCTGCGTCCAGGAACCCTTGCTCAGTGCGACCGCCCTTTGGGTATCGGCAGCAGATTCGCTTGAGTCATACAGCACCGCCGCATCGGCCAATCGCACGGCCTTGACCAAATTGGCCAGCGTGCGGGGATAGCGTTCCAGAATGCGCTGGGTGTGCACCGGGTGGCCTCCTTCACTCACCCGTCGCGTTACGCGCTCCAGCAACTGAGCAGGGTCATCCAGTGCCACGACCAGCAGCATGACGAAGAAGCCGTGGGCCTGGGCGTCTGCAATTAGCACCAGTTTTGATACATGGGAAAAAACGATTTCACTCACAAACGATTCGCGTGCCTGCAAAAGCCGGGCACGTCGGGCATCGGCCCATAGGCGGGCTTGTTCCGAACGGGCTATCGGGTCGGCGATGTGTTGCAATTGCGCCGCTTCATACAAATCGGCATTCACAAACTCGGCATTGGCGGGGATGGTTCCTGCAAGCACCTGCGCCTTGTAGAGTGTGGACTTGCCAGCGCCGTTTGGTCCGGCCAGCAGGTAAAAAACCGGCTTGTCCGCAGCCCGTGGTTTCAATGGCCTTGACTGGCCCATGTCAGGCGACCGGGCTGGCCGCCTTGCTGCGGTTTTGAGCCACCACGTCGCGCACCCGCTGGGCCAGGCTGCCGTCCGCCTCGACTGCCATGAACTGCGCCAGCAGCGCATCGGCTTGCGATGCGGCGACCGGCGTCGCTGGGCGTGCATTGCGCGCTGCCGCTTCGTAGTTGGCGATCGCGGTTTGCGCCTCCTGGGCTGTCAGGCCGCTGTGTTCCACGATGCGCCCCAGCGTGGCCCAGTATTCAACCTGTCCTGCAACCGAACGGCGCATGGGCTGCGCCGCCTCTCGGGCCTGGGCCACCAGAGCGGCTGGAAGTTTGACGGAGGCAAAGGCAGTTTGGGGCTGGGGCATGGAAATTCTCCTGATTGGCGCATTTTGCGCCAATCAGCTGCCTTTTTCAAGCCATCGCCCGATTCCTGCCGTATTTCGCCTCGCCAAGCATCTTGTGCCTTCGGTGCAGGGTGGAGAATCAAGCTGCTTTACCTACCGGCACCCCACCATGAAAACCTTCTTCAACCACCTCCATGCCCAGCACCAGGGCCAGTATGAAATGTTCCGCGGTGCGCTGGTGCCCTGCCATGAAGTGCCCGCCCGCGCCGACCATGTGTTGGCCGAACTGCAGCGCCGCAAGCTCGGCGAAGTCTGCGCGCCGCAGGCCTTTGCTGCCAGCGCGCTCACCGCCATCCACAGCCAGCGTTACCTCGGATTTTTGGAAGGCGCCTGGAGTGAATGGGTGGCGCTGGACCCTGCCAATGCCACGCGCGATGCGCTGCCCTCGGTCTGGCCCACGCGCAGTTTTCGCACGGACATACTGCCCGATAACTTCGCTGCGCGCATGGGCCTGTTCTCGTTTGATGCCGGCTCGCCGTTGACGGTTGGCACCTGGGTGGCGGCGCGCGCCGGTGCCGATTGCGCACTCAGCGCGGCGCAAGCTGTTGCTGCGGGAGACAGGGCTGCATTTGTCCTTAGCCGTCCGCCCGGTCACCATGCAGGGGCCGACTTTTTTGGCGGCTACTGCTTTCTGAACAATGCCGCCCTGGCCGCGCAACACCTGCGTCACCAAGGCATGAAACGTGTGGCGGTGCTGGATGTGGATTACCACCACGGCAATGGCACGCAGTCCATTTTTTATGACCGCCCCGATGTGTTCTTCGCCAGCATCCACGGCGACCCACGCACCGAGTACCCCTTCTTTTTGGGCCATGCCGACGAGACCGGCGCCGGTGCGGGCGAGGGCGCCAATCTGAATCTGCCGCTGCCGCGCGGCACCGACTATGGCCACTGGTCGGACGCGCTGGAGGTGGCACTGGCCGCCATAGACCGATTCGGTGCCGACGCGCTGGTTGTGTCTCTGGGTGTGGACACCTTTGGCGGCGACCCGATCTCGGGCTTCACGCTGCAAAGTACCGATTACCTGCGCATGGGCGAGCGCCTGGCCCGCGTGGGCCTGCCCACGGTGCTGGTGTTCGAGGGCGGCTATGCGGTGGCCGAGGTGGGCGTCAACGCGGTCAATGTGCTGCAGGCCTTTGCATAATCGGTTTTTGTTTTAAAGGGTCACGCGATGCTGCAACTCCATTACCACCCCAGCGACGCCAGCCTGATGCCGCACATCTTTCTCGAAGAGCTGGGTGTGCCTTTCGAACTGAAACGGGTGGACCGCGCGCGCAATGCGCAAAAGTCACCCGAGTACCTGCGACTCAACCCCAACGGGCTGATCCCCGTGCTGGTGGATGGCGATCTGGTGGTGTATGAGACACCGGCCATCCTTTTGCACCTGGCCGACACGCACCCGCAATCCGGTCTGATGCCCGCGCTGGGCACACCAGAGCGCGCGCATGGCTACCAATGGATGGCGTGGCTTTCCAACACCTTGCAGGCCACCTTGGTGCAGCTCTTCTATGCCGAACGCTATGTGGCGGCCGAGGGCGTGGCGGACTTTCGCGCAAACACGGAAGCCCGCATCGCGCCCCTGTTGGATCAGCTGGAGGTGCAATTGAAAAACAGCGGCGGCCCCTGGTTGCTGGGTGCGAAGTACAGCGCGGCCGACTGCATGGCATTTGTGCTGTGCTGCTGGACGCGCAATCTGCAACGCCCCGCCAACAGCCTGCCCGCGTTGGGCGCCTACCTCGCGCGCATGCGCCAGCGTCCTGCCGTGCAGCGCGCATCTGCCACCGAGCAACTGCCAGACGCCTTCTTCACCCGCGCCGCAACATAGCGGACGGTGCTACTATTTCTGGCATGAGCATCGAAAACATCCGTCGCGAAGCGCTTTCCCTGTCCGCTCAAGAGCGTGCAGAGTTGGCAGAGCAACTGCTTTCCAGCCTCGATGCGCTTTCGCCGACCGAAATTGAACCACTTTGGATGCAGGAGGCCGCCCGGCGCGCCGTGGAGCTTGATCAGGGGGGTAGCCAGCGGATTGCTGCCGATGTCGTGCGCCAGGAGGCGCTTGCCCTGCTGAAATGAATTACTTCTTCCATGAGGCGGCGCGGGTTGAACACCTGGAGCACGTTGCCTACTATGAAGATCGTCAAACTGGTCTCGGTGCCCATTACCTGGCTGCGTTCGATGCGGCAATGGTTCATGTGTGTGAAGCGCCGAGCCGGTATCGCGTTGAGTTTCCGCCGAGCATCCGGCGTTTTCGTGTGCCTGGGTTTCCGTTCAACATCTTGTATCGCATGGTGGGTGCCGAGATAGAAGTTCTGGTCGTTGCTCCACATCGACGCAGGCCTGGTTATTGGCTGGGCCGACGCTAGCGCCTTTCATTTCGGTTTTAAAACAAGCGAGCGCACTATCTACGCCGCCAACTGCAGCGCACCCAGCGGGCTGGCGGCGCCCCCAGCAGCGACCTTGAGCACGTGCGTGTAAATCGTGGTGGTGGACACGTCGCTGTGACCCAGCAACTCTTGCACCGTGCGAATGTCGGTGCCCGCCTGCAGCAAATGCGTGGCAAAGGAATGCCTTCTATTCCGACGTCGGAATAGTCGTCACTATTCCGTGTCCAGGAATATTCCGAGTAATGGTGGCGGCGCCCTTGCTGCGGGTGGTGTTGACGATTTTCGCTCGGCATAGTTTCATCTCCAGCCACGCTTTGTGGTGCGACTGGAGATGATGATGAATCAGAC
>CAISLN010000016.1 GCA_903886275.1 uncultured beta proteobacterium
GACGCTGCTGCGCGACCAGATCCACTTCATGGGCAATTACTCGCTGGCCATCATTGCCGTGTCGGGTGTGTTCGTGGGCTTTGTGATGGGCCTGCAATATTTTTACGGTCTGCAGCGCTTTGGTGCGGCCGAATCGGTGGGCATGCTGATCAGCCTGAGCCTGGTGCGCGAATTTGGTCCGGTGATCACCGCCCTGCTGTTTGCCGGGAGGGCCGGTACCTCGCTGACTGCGGAGATCGGCTTGATGAAGGCCGGTGAGCAACTCAGCGCCATGGAGATGATGGCCGTAGACCCGGTACAGCGCATTTTGGCGCCGCGCTTTTGGGGGGCGGTGGTGGCCATGCCTTTGCTTGCCGCCGTGTTCAGCGCGGTCGGTGTGGTGGGTGGTTACGTCGTCTGCGTGGTGATGCTGCGCATCGATGCCGGCTCTTTTTGGAGCCAGATGCAGGGCGGTGTCGATGTCTGGAAAGATGTGGGTAACGGTGCGCTCAAGAGCGTGGTGTTCGGTTTTGCCGTTGCCTTTATTGCGCTGCTGCAGGGCTACGAGGCCCAGCCCACGCCCGAGGGTGTGGCGCACGCGACCACGCGCACGGTGGTAATGGCGTCTCTCGCCGTGCTGGGTCTGGACTTTGTCCTGACCGCACTCATGTTCAGTATTTAGAAGGAAAAAAGCATGCAACGCTCCAAGACGGATGTATGGGTGGGTTTGTTTGTGCTGCTAGGTGGCGCGGCCCTGGTATTTCTGGCCCTGCAGGCGGCCAATCTGTTGACCATCAGTTTCGACAAGGGCTATTTGGTCACTGCCAAGTTCGACAACATAGGCGGCTTGAAGCCCAAGGCCTCGGTCAGGAGCAGTGGCGTGGTGGTCGGCCATGTCGATGCCATAGGTTTTGACGACAAGAGTTTTCAGGCCAAGGTGACCTTGTCCATGAACAATCGCTACACCTTCCCCAAGGACAGCTCGCTCAAGATTTTGACCAGCGGCCTGCTCGGCGAGCAATACATTGGCATTGAGGCCGGAGCCGATGCGGTCAATCTGGCGGCGGGCGATGCCATCAGCAGCACCCAGTCGGCCTTGGTGCTGGAAAACCTGATCAGTGCATTCCTCTACAACAAGGCAGCGGACGGCCCCAGCGCCGCCAAGCCATGAAGCCTGCGGTTTCGGGCCAAGCGCTTTGGCGCATGGGCGCCATGTTGATTCTGGCGGCATTGCAGGCCTGTGCCACGGTCCCGCATCCGGACGCGCGCGATCCGCTGGAGTCTTTTAACCGCAGCATGTTCGGCTTCAACGATGCGGTGGACAAGGCCGTCCTCAAACCGGTGGCCACCGGCTACAAGGCGGTTACGCCGGACTGGGTGCGCAAGGGGGTGGGCAATTTTTTCAATAACTTGCAGGACATGTGGTCGGCCGTCAACAACGGTCTGCAAGGTCGCGGCCTAGAGTTCAGCGACAGTGTGGGGCGCGTCATGGTCAACAGCAGTATCGGCCTATTGGGCGCTTTCGATGTGGCAAGTGACCTTAATATCGAGCGCCACACTTCCGGTTTTGGATTGACGCTGGGGCGCTGGGGTGTGTCGCCCGGGCCCTATGTGGTGCTGCCTATTCTGGGATCTTTCACCCTGCGCGAGGTTGCAGCCCTGCCAGTGGATATGAAAGGTCAACCGAAGTACAACATCGGCGACCAGGACACGCGCACCTGGCTACCCATTGTTGATGTGGTGGACCTGCGCGCCAAGTACCTCAATGTGGGCGACGTGCTGGACGGCGCTGCGCTGGACAACTATTCCTTCATGCGTGATGCCTATCTCCAGCGTCAGCGCAACATTCTCTACGACGGCAATCCACCGGAAGAAGATGCCGCGCCTTGATACAAGCTTTACCGCTGCGCAACGCGGGGCAATTTCCTGCGGTCCATAATGCAAAGCTTGTTCTTGTCTACAAAGTGACCATGAAAAGAGACTTTCTACGCAAACTGGTTCTTGGTGTTTCCCTGCTCGCGGGCCTGGGTCTGTCCCTGCATGCCCGCGCCGAGGATGAGGCGCCCGATGCACTGATTAAGCGTCTGTCGGCGGAGGTGCTGGATTCCATCAAGGCGGACAAGTCCATTCGCTCCGGCGACCTGACCAAGGTGGTGGCCTTGGTGGATGCCAAGATTTTGCCCAACCTGGACTTCCAGCGCATGACGGCCTCTGCCGTCGGTCCGGCTTGGCGCCAGGCTACTCCCGAGCAGCAAAAACGCCTGCAGGATGAGTTCAAGGTTTTGCTGGTGCGCACCTATGCCGGTGCGCTGGCACAGGTGACCGACCAGGTTATTTTCATGAAGCCACTGCGTGCCAGCCCGGAGGACAAGGAAGTGCTGGTCCGCTCCGAGGTCAGGGGCAGCGGCGATCCGATTGTGCTCGACTACCGTCTGGTGAAGACACCAGGGCAGGGCGCAGGCTGGAAGATCTACAACATCAATGTGCTGGGCGCGTGGCTGGTGGAAAACTACAAGGGCCAGTTTTCTGCCGAGATCAATGCCAAGGGACTTGACGGCCTGATCACCACGCTGGTAGAACGCAATAAAGCCAACGCCAAAAAAACTTGATATCCAGAAGACCTGCCATGTTGACACTGCCTGCCATACTCACCCAGCTCCAGGCCAAGGACTGCCTGGAGCAACTCACGCTGGATGTGCAGCGTGAAGCCGAGAAGCAGGTGGTGATTGACGCCGCACCGCTCAATAGCTTTGACTCCTCGGCGTTGGCCGTGCTGCTGGCGGTGCGCAGAGAATGCGCCCGCGCCGGCAAACTCTTTGCCGTGCGCGGTCTGCCCGACCGGCTGCGTGACTTGGCGGCACTGTACGGAATTGAAGGCCTGCTGACTGCGGCTTAGCCGGCGCCCCGGCGCGCAGCCAAACCCCTCATTGCATTTGCGCATTCGCGCACAGGTAAAATAGCGCGCTTCCATGACCGCAATCTCCTTCCAATCCATCTCCAAAGCCTACCCGTCGCCCAAGTCTTCCAAAGGCAATGCTGCCGGTAGTTCATTTCTGGCACTTGACGCGGTCAGCCTCGACATCCAAGAGGGCGAATTTTTCGGTCTCCTAGGCCCCAACGGGGCTGGCAAAACCACCATGATCAGCATTCTGGCCGGGCTCACCCGTGCCACCAGTGGCAAGGTCAGCGTGTTGGGCCACGATGTACAGGCCGACTTTGCCGCAGCGCGCCGCGCTTTGGGCGTGGTGCCGCAGGAACTGGTGTTTGACCCCTTTTTTAATGTGCGCGAACTGTTGAAAATCCAGTCCGGCTATTTCGGCATCAAGAACAACGGCGCCTGGATCGACGAGTTGCTGGAAAGCCTGGGCCTCTCAGACAAGGCCAACGCCAATATGCGCCAACTCTCAGGCGGCATGAAGCGCCGCGTGCTGGTCGCGCAGGCTCTGGTGCACAAGCCGCCTGTCATCGTGCTCGACGAGCCCACCGCCGGTGTGGACGTGGAACTGCGCCAGACCCTGTGGCAGTTCATCGCCAAACTCAACCGCGAAGGCCACACCGTCTTGCTCACTACCCATTACCTGGAAGAGGCCGAGGCCCTGTGCGGGCGCATTGCCATGCTCAAGACCGGGCGCATTGTGGCGCTGGACAAAACCAGCGACCTGCTCAAGGCGGCGTCCAGCAATGTGCTGCGCTTCAAGCTCGATGCTGAGTTGCCAAAGGCATTGGCCGACAAGGCGCGCATCACCGGGCGCATCGTGCAGTTTCCTGCCAATGACGCGTTGGAGATCGAGCGCTACCTGGCCGCCGTGCGCGAGGCCGGCCTGGTGGCCCACGATATCGAAATCCGCAAGGCCGATCTGGAAGACGTGTTCCTGGACGTGATGGCGCAGAACAAGGGTTCTGTGCATGGTGTGGGTGCTGCAGCATGAACGGCTGGCAAACACTCCTGTACAAAGAATCGCTGCGCTTTTGGAAGGTCGCGTTCCAGACCATCGCCGGTCCGGTGCTCACCGCCATGCTCTATTTGCTGATCTTTGGCCACGCGCTGGAGAACCACGTCAAGGTCTACGATCGCATCGGCTACACCGCCTTTTTGGTGCCCGGTCTGGCCATGATGAGCCTGCTGCAAAACGCCTTTGCCAACAGCTCTTCCTCGCTGATCATGAGCAAGGTCATGGGCAACCTGGTGTTTTTGTTGCTCACGCCTTTGTCCTATGTGCACTGGTTTGTGGCCTATGTGGGCGCTGCGGTTTTGCGCGGCCTCATCGTCGGCCTGGGCGTGTTTGCCGTGTCAGCCTTTTTCACCACCGTGAGCTTCGAGGCCCCGCTGTGGATCCTGCTGTTTGCCTTTATGGGTGCGGCGCTGATGGGCACGCTGGGCCTGATTGCCGGTCTGTGGGCCGAAAAGTTTGACCAGCTCGCCGCCTTCCAGAACTTCGTGGTCATGCCCATGACCTTTTTGAGCGGCGTGTTTTATTCCATCAACACGCTGCCTGCCTTCTGGCAGGCGGTAAGCCATTTCAATCCGTTTTTCTACATGATTGACGGCTTTCGTTTCGGCTTCTTCGGTGTCAGCGATGTGTCGCCCTGGCTGAGCTTTGCGGTGGTGGGCTCCACCCTGCTGCTGGTCAGTCTGATTGCGCTGCAACTGCTGCGCAGCGGCTACAAGATCCGCAGCTAGAGCCGCCCCCTTTTTACGCCAACCTCCCGGGCTTGCCCGTACCCGCCATGACCGCTGAAGAACTCAAAACCCTGATCACCGCTGGACTGCCATGCGAACAATGTTCGATGCAGGGGGATGGCCGCCACTGGTACGCCACCATCGTGTCCGCAGCCTTTGAAGGCAAGCGCGCCATCCAGCGCCACCAGCAGGTCTATGCCACGCTGGGCAACCGCATGAAGACCGACGAGGTCCATGCACTTTCCATGAAAACCTTTACACCGGCCGAGTGGGCCGCCCAAGCCTGATGGACAAATTACTGATTCGCGGCGGCCGCCAACTGAGCGGCGAAGTGCTGATTTCCGGCGCCAAAAACGCCGCCCTGCCCGAACTCTGCGCTGCGCTGCTGACCGCCGATACGCTCACCTTGCGCAATGTGCCGCGTCTGCAGGACGTGTCCACCATGCTCAAGCTGATCCGCAATATGGGTGTGGCTGCCGAGGTGCAGGACTATGGCTCGGTGGTGCTCAATGCCGGTGCCCTGAACAACCCGGAGGCTCCTTACGAGCTGGTGAAAACCATGCGCGCCTCGGTGCTGGCACTGGGCCCCTTGTTGGCGCGCTTTGGACACGCCAAGGTGTCGCTGCCCGGAGGTTGCGCCATTGGTTCGCGCCCGGTAGACCAGCACCTCAAAGGACTGGCTGCCATGGGCGCAGAGATTGACGTGGAGCACGGCTATATGGTGGCCCGGCTTGCCAATGGCCGCACCCGCCTCAAGGGCGCGCGCATTGCCACCGACATGGTGACCGTCACGGGTACCGAAAACTTTTTGATGGCCGCGGCCCTGGCCGAGGGTGAGACCCTGCTGGAAAACGCCGCGCAAGAGCCGGAGATTCCCGACTTGGCCGAGTTGCTGATCAAGATGGGCGCCCGGATCGAAGGCCACGGCACCAGCCGCATCCGCATCCAGGGCGTCGAGTCCCTGCATGGCTGCACGCACCAGGTAGTGGCCGACCGCATTGAGACAGGCACCTTTTTGTGTGCCGTTGCCGCCACCGGTGGCGATGTGTTTTTGAGGCATGGCCGCGCCGAGCATCTCGACGCGGTCATCGACAAACTGCGCGACGCCGGTGCCACCATCACCGCACTTGAAGATGGCATCCGCGTGCAGTCACAAGGCCGCCTCAAGGCGCAGAGCTTTCGCACCACCGAGTACCCCGGCTTCCCCACCGACATGCAGGCCCAGTTCATGGCGCTCAATGCCATATCCAATGGCCCCTCCAAGGTGACCGAGACGATTTTTGAGAACCGCTTTATGCACGTCAACGAGATGGTGCGCCTGGGTGCGCACATCCAGATCGACGGCAAGGTGGCGGTGATTGAAGGCGTTGAAAAACTCTCTGGTGCCACCGTCATGGCGACCGATTTGCGCGCCTCTGCCAGTTTGGTGATTGCCGGTTTGGTGGCCGAGGGCGAAACCCTGATCGACCGCATCTACCACCTCGACCGTGGCTATGACCAGATGGAAGCCAAGCTGCGCGCCATCGGTGCAGATATCGAAAGAGTGAAATGATCACCCTCGCTCTCTCCAAAGGCCGCATCTTTGAAGAAACCGTGCCCCTGCTCAAGGCGGCGGGCATCGAGGTGCTGGACGACCCGGAAAAATCGCGCAAGCTGATTCTCGACACCAACCAACCCGGCGTTCGCGTGCTGGTGGTGCGCGCCACCGATGTGCCCACCTATGTGCAGTATGGCGGCGCCGACATGGGCATTACCGGACGGGACACCCTGCTGGAGCATGGCAGTCAGGGCCTGTACCAGCCGCTGGATTTGCAAATTGCCAAGTGCCGCATCAGCGTGGCGGTGCGCGCCGACTTTGATTACGCATCGGCCGTCAAGCAGGGTTCGCGCCTGAAAGTCGCCACCAAATACGTGGCGATTGCGCGCGAATTCTTTGCCTCCAAGGGCGTGCATGTGGACCTGATCAAGCTTTACGGCAGCATGGAGCTCGCACCCCTGGTGGGTCTGGCCGATGCCATCGTCGATCTGGTGTCCACTGGCAACACCCTCAAGGCCAACCACCTGGTGGAGGTCGAGCGCATCATGGACATCAGCTCGCGCCTGGTGGTGAACCAGGCCGCGCTCAAGCTCAAGCAGGAACCGATTCGCGCCATCATCAAGGCCTTTGCCGGCGCTGTCGGCAAATAATTTCCCGTTATCGAAGACCATCCCCACGCCATGACCTTGCAAGCAAAACCCATCCGACTGTCCACCGCTGATCTGGATTTTGAGGCGCGCCTCTCAGCCCTGCGGCATTGGTCGGCCGATACCGATGCTGCCATTGAGCAGCGCGTGGCCGACATCCTGGGTGATGTGCAACAGCGCGGCGATGCCGCCGTACTGGAATACACGGCGCGCTTTGACGGTTTGCATGCCGCCAGCGTGGCCGACCTGGAACTTTCACAGGCCGATTTCAAGGCCGCCTTCGACCGCATTCCCGAGGCCCAGCGCCGCGCGCTGCAAGACGCCGAGCGCCGCGTGCGCAGTTACCACGAGGCACAGAAAAAAGCCTGCGGCGAGAGCTGGAGCTACCGCGATGAAAACGGTAGCCTGTTGGGCCAGAAGGTGACGCCGCTGGACCGCGTGGGCATCTATGTGCCGGGCGGCAAGGCCTCTTACCCGTCCAGCCTGATCATGAATGCGGTGCCGGCCCATGTGGCGGGTGTGGCGGAAATCATCATGGTGGTGCCCACCCCTGTGCGCGGCAGTGTCGCTACCGGTGGCACGGGTAACGCAGGTGCGTCCAAGGGTGAGTGCAACGAGCTGGTGCTGGCTGCCGCCTATGTGGCTGGCGTGACACGCGCCTTCACCATTGGCGGAGCGCAGGCGGTTGCGGCCCTGGCCTATGGCACGGCCACCATTCCCGCCGTGGACAAGATCACCGGCCCCGGCAACGCCTATGTGGCCGCCGCCAAGCGCCGCGTGTTTGGCACCGTGGGCATTGACATGATTGCCGGGCCCAGCGAAATTTTGGTGCTGGCCGATGGAACGACTCCGCCTGATTGGGTGGCGATGGATCTGTTCAGCCAGGCCGAGCACGACGAGCTGGCGCAAAGCATATTGCTGTGCCCGGATGCTGCGTACCTGGACGCCGTGCAGCGCGCCATCGACCGCTTGCTGCCCGAGATGCCGCGCGCCGCCATCATCGCCAAGAGCCTGAACGACCGGGGTGCCTTGATACTCACCAGCAGCATGGAAGAGGCCTGTGCCATTAGCAACCGCATTGCGCCCGAGCACCTGGAAGTCTCCAGCAGCGAGCCGCACCGTTGGGAGCCTTTGCTCAAGCACGCCGGCGCTATCTTTTTGGGCGCCCACACCAGCGAGTCGCTGGGCGACTACTGCGCCGGACCCAACCACGTGCTGCCCACCAGCGGCACGGCGCGCTTCTCCAGCCCGCTGGGCGTGTATGACTTCCAAAAACGCAGCAGCCTGATCGAGGTGAGCGAGGCCGGTGCCCAGGTGCTGGGGCCCATCGCCGCCGAACTGGCCTATGGCGAGGGCCTGCAGGCCCATGCCCGCGCTGCGCAAATGCGGCTCAAGTAGCAAGTCACCCGCCACCGTTTTCCCCAGCTGAAGTCCATTGCGCCTGCACCCTATCGCCATGCCCACCCTGTTCTTGTATGCACCGCGTTCGTGGTGTTTCGCTCTGGGTTTTTGCGTGTTGGCTTTGTGCGTCCACAGCGCCACGGCCATGTCCATCCGCGAGCTGCGCGCCCTGGAAAAGTCGGATGCGAAGCAGGGCGGCCACTACAAGCGCTACTACCTGGTGGGTGCCATGGAGGCCACGCTGGCAGCACACGACACCGGCGTGCGCTCCGGTGCTGCGCCTTCCATCTGCCTGAATGGGCGCCGCTTGGCGCCGGTCATGGCCGAGGGCCTGTACCAGACTGAACTCCAGCGCAATAGCGCGCTGTATGAGGCCGACATGCCGGTGAGCCTGGTCATGGGTAATGCCTTGACTACGGTCTATCCCTGTTGACGCCTGCATCAAAGAACGTTTCTAGAATACAGCCTCAGTATCCCCAGGAAAAAACATGAGCAACTACCCATTGACCGAAGTGCCAGTCGCCCCTACGCCGCCCCGCATGGCCGAGGTGTCGCGCAACACGGCGGAAACGCGCATCGTCGTCAAGGTCAATCTCGATGGCACGGGCAAGAGCCGCCTGTCCACTGGCATTGGCTTTTTTGACCACATGCTCGACCAAATTGCCCGCCACGGTCTGATCGATCTGGATATCCAGGCCGAGGGCGACCTGCACATCGACGGCCACCACACGGTGGAAGACGTAGGCATCACGCTGGGACAGGCCGTGCACCAGGCCATGGGCGACAAGAAGGGCATTCGCCGCTATGGCCATGCCTATGTGCCGCTCGACGAGGCGCTGTCGCGCGTGGTGATCGACTTTTCCGGTCGCCCCGGCTTGGTGATGGATGTGCCGTTCAAGAGCGGCATGATCGGTGCCTTTGACACGCAACTGACCCATGAATTTTTCCAGGGCTTTGTGAACCACGCCTTTGTTACCCTGCACATCGACAACCTCAAGGGCGAGAACGCGCACCACCAGGCCGAGACCGTGTTCAAGGCCTTTGCCCGCGCGCTGCGCTCGGCACTCGAACTCGACCCTCGCACCCTGGGCACCATTCCCTCCACCAAGGGCTCGCTCTAGCATGAAGAAAGTTGCGGTCGTTGATTACGGCATGGGCAATCTGCGCTCGGTCACGCAAGCGGTGATGCATGTGGCGGCCGACGCTGGCGTTGAAGTGGTGTGGGCCCGCACGGCCCAGGAGGTGATGGATGCCGACCGCGTGGTGCTGCCAGGGCAGGGCGGTATGCGCGACTGCATGCACGACCTGCACGCCTGCGGCATGTTCGATGCCGTCATGCACGCCGCCGCCAACAAGCCGCTGATGGGTGTGTGCGTGGGCATGCAAATGCTGCTCGACCACAGCGAAGAACTCGACACTCCCTGCCTGGGTTTGATTCCGGGCGAGGTGCTCAAGTTCGATCTCGCCGGACAGTTGCAACCCGATGGCAGCCGCTACAAGGTGCCGCAAATGGGCTGGAACCAGGTCTGGCAAACAGCGCATGGTGTGCCCCGCCATCC
The DNA here is from genome assembly GCA_903886275.1 of uncultured beta proteobacterium. GTDB lineage: Bacteria > Pseudomonadota > Gammaproteobacteria > Burkholderiales > Burkholderiaceae_C > Allorhodoferax. The sequence goes on from CAISLN010000016.1 coordinate 9,805, forward strand.
GGTCTGGGGTGAGGTGCCAGACGGCAGTTACTTCTACTTTGTGCACAGTTACTACGCCAAACCGTATGATCTAAGCCACAGCGTAGGCGAAACCGATTACGGACAACGCTTCACATCCGCGATTGCACGCGATAATATTTTTGCCACCCAATTTCACCCCGAAAAAAGTGCCGAACAAGGCTTGTCCCTTTACCGCAATTTCCTTCACTGGAATCCCTGATTCTCATCCTCGGCTAAACCCGCCATCATGCTGCTCATCCCTGCGATTGACCTGAAAGACGGTCACTGTGTGCGCCTTAAACAAGGCGATATGGACCAATCAACTACCTTCGGAGAAGACCCTGCGGTCATGGCCCGAAGTTGGGTTAACAAGGGGGCCAGGCGTTTGCACCTGGTGGACCTCAACGGTGCCTTTGCCGGTCATCCGAAAAACGAGGCTGCTATTCGCAAGATCCTCAAGGAAGTGGGAAGCGAGATCGATGTGCAGCTCGGTGGCGGTATCCGCGATCTCGACACCATCGAGCGCTATCTGGACGCCGGCCTGCGCTACGTCATCATTGGCACGGCCGCGGTGAAGAACCCCGGTTTTTTGCAAGACGCCTGCACCGCCTTTGGTGGCCACATCATCGTGGGCCTGGACGCGCGCGATGGCAAGGTGGCTACCGACGGCTGGAGCAAGCTCACCCGCCATGATGTGATCGACCTGGGCAAAAAATTCGAAGACTACGGCGTTGAATCGATCATCTACACCGACATCGGACGCGACGGCATGCTCAGCGGCATCAACATCGAAGCCACCGTCAAGCTGGCGCAGGCCCTGACCATTCCCGTGATTGCTTCGGGCGGTCTGTCCAACATGGCCGATATTGAAGCCCTGTGTGAGGTCGAAGGCGATGGCGTCGAAGGCGTGATCTGCGGGCGCGCCATTTACAGCGGCGATCTCGATTTCGCCGCCGCGCAAGAGCGCGCTGACGAGCTCAACGGCTAGATATGGCCCCCACGGTCGCCCATTGCATGTGGCTCCCTGCCCCCCAAGGGGGCCGCGTTTTACCTTGGGGCGGCCCGGCGGTAAAACCTAGCCTCACACATCAATAATGCTCGCTAAAAGAATTATTCCTTGCCTGGACGTCACGGGCGGGCGGGTCGTCAAGGGTGTCAACTTTGTGGAACTGCGCGATGCTGGTGACCCGGTGGAAATCGCGGCGCGCTACAACGAACAGGGCGCCGACGAACTGACCTTTTTGGACATCACCGCTACCAGCGATGGGCGCGACCTGATCCTGCACATCATCGAGGCTGTGGCTTCGCAGGTGTTCATCCCCCTGACGGTGGGTGGCGGTGTGCGCACGGTGGAAGATGTGCGCCGCCTGCTCAATGCCGGGGCCGACAAGATCAGCTTCAACTCGGCCGCGATTTCCAATCCGCAGGTCATTGAAGACGCCTCGCACAAATACGGCGCCCAGTGCATTGTGGTGGCCATAGACGCCAAGCGCCGATCGGCCGAAGACGCTTTGCGTCTGGTCAATGGCCTTGCGGTCGGCCCGGGTTGGGATGTCTATAGCCACGGTGGTCGAAAAAATGTGGGTTTGGACGCGGTGCAGTGGGCCAGCGAGATGGCCAGGCGCGGTGCCGGCGAAATTTTGCTCACCAGCATGGACCGCGACGGCACCAAGTCGGGCTTTGACCTGCAGCTCACCAGAGCCGTGGCCGATGCTGTCTCGGTGCCCGTGATCGCCTCGGGCGGGGTCGGTACGCTGGACCATTTGGCCGACGGTGTGCAGCAGGGTGGCGCCGATGCGGTGCTGGCTGCCAGCATCTTCCACTACGGTGAATTCACTGTGGGCCAGGCCAAGGCGCGTATGGCCGAACGCGGAATCCCCGTAAGGTTGTAACCCCCTATCAGCTTGGCGCACTGCGTGTCGCCAAGCTGTTTCCCCCAGAGGGGGACGAAGGTGTGACAACCCCCGTCGGACTTGGCGCACTGCGTGTCGCCAAGCCTTCCCCCCTGCTGGGGCGATACCGGTAGCCCGGCAAAGCCGGTTCTACGGTATCCCTGAAGGCTCGCTGGCCTGCATGCGTGGTAACCCCCTATCAGCATGTCGCACTGCGTGTCGCCATGCTGTTTCCCCCTGCTGGGGCGATACCGGTGGCCCGGCAAAGCCGGTTCTACGGTATCCCTGAAGGCTCGCTGGCCTGGAGTGCTGGGTTGTGTTCTTCTTTGCAGCAATGCCACTTAAATCTTTGTGCCTGCTACGTCGCTTTTCAAATCACCGACAATGCGCGCTATGAAATGGTTAGACGAAGTCAAATGGGATGCGCTGGGCCTGGTGCCTGTGATTGCGCAGGAGCAGGGCACCAACGATGTCCTGATGTTTGCGTGGATGAACCGCGAGGCGCTGCAAAAGACGGCGGAGTTGGGGCGCGCGGTGTATTTCAGCCGCTCGCGCAACAAGCTGTGGTTCAAGGGCGAGGAGTCTGGCCATGTGCAAACGGTGCATGAAATTCGCATCGACTGCGATAACGATGTGGTGCTGCTCAAGGTGACGCAACTCGGTCACGCCCCCGGCATTGCCTGCCATACCGGGCGCCATAGTTGTTTCTTTAGCGTCTTGAAGGATGGGGTTTGGCAAAGCGCCGATCCGGTCTTGAAAGACCCCGCCTCCATTTACAAGTAGCCCTATGTCTTCTCACACCATATCCCAAGACGCGCTGGCCCAATTGGCCGCTGTGATTGAGAGCCGCAAGCCCGTCAATGGCGGCGACTCCAGTGCCAGCTATGTCGCACGTCTGCTGCACAAGGGACCGGACAGTTTTCTCAAGAAAATTGGCGAGGAGGCCACCGAGGTGGTCATGGCGGCCAAGGATGCGGACCATGGCGGCGATACAACCAAGATCGTCTACGAGGTGGCAGATTTGTGGTTTCACTGCATGATTGCGCTTGCCCACTACGACCTGTCACCCGCCGATGTGATTGCCGAGTTGCAACGCCGCGAGGGCACTAGTGGCATTGAGGAAAAGGCCTTGCGCAAGGTGGTTGCGCGCGAGCAGGAGCCCACATGACACAAGACTTTGGTATTGCACACGACCAGGCGAGCCTGCAGAAGCTGCAGTCGCTCAACACGGTGGGCACCATCAGCTACGTGCTGCATTTGCTGGTGGCCGTGGGCGCCATGATTCCGGGCGGTCAGATGGGGCCTATGTTTTTGCTGGTGGCGCTGGTGCTCGATTGGGTCAACCGCGACAAGGCCGATGGCACTTGGCATGCCTCGCACTTTCGCTGGCGCATACGCACCGTGCTGATTGCGGCAGCGCTTTATTTGGTGACCGCACCGCTGTGGGCCTTGTTGCTGTTGCCGGGCTGGATCGCCTGGACTCTGATTTCGATCTGGTTTCTCTACCGCATAGGCACCGGCTTTATGGCCATGAACAAGGGCCAAGAAATTGGCATGGATGCATGAGCGCTCTCATTCAAGACCCGGACTGCCTCTTCTGCAAGATCGCGGCCAAGCAGATTCCATCCGGTATCGTCTACGAGGACGATGAAGTTTTCGCCTTCCACGATATCCATCCCTGGGCGCCGGTGCATTTCTTGCTGATACCCAAGATGCATATCCCTTCCATGGCCCAAGTGGGCGCCGAGCACGCTGCCCTGCTGGGTCGCATGATGGCCCTGGTGCCCAAGCTGGCTTTAGAGCAGGGTTGCAACCCCTACCCGCAAGGCGGCTACCGCCTGCTGACCAATACCGGGCGCGAAGGCGGGCAGGAGGTGCAGCATCTGCACTTTCACGTCATGGGCGGTCCCCGGCCCTGGTTGCGCGGCTAAGCCGCGCATGGGTGCAGACTAGAATCAACATCAACCGTTAGGAGAAACTCATGGGTTCATTTTCAATTTGGCACTGGCTGATCGTTTTACTCATCGTGGTGATGATTTTTGGCACCAAGAAACTCAAAAACATTGGCGCTGATCTGGGTGGTGCGGTCAAGGGATTTAAGGAAGGCATGAAGGACGGCACAGCGCCTGCCGAAGAAGCGCCTGCTGCGCCCAGCCAAGTGGCCAACGCAGCCTCCGAGAAGAACACGATTGACGTGGAAGCGCGGCACAAGTCTTGATCGATCTCGGCATATCTAAGCTGGCGCTGATAGGCGCCGTGGCCCTGATTGTGATCGGCCCGGAGAAGCTGCCCAAGGTGGCGCGCACCGTGGGCACGCTGTTGGGCAAGGCGCAGCGCTACGTCTCTGATGTCAAGGCCGAGGTGGGCCGGGCCATGGAGCTCGACGAGCTGAAAAAAATGCGCGATACGGTAGAAGAGGCTGCGCGCGATGTAGGCAACACCCTCCAGACACAGGCCAGTGATTTTGAAAAGTCCTGGGCTGACAACAGTGACAACGTGCTGCCCTATGAACCACCACCGCCTGCCTACAAGCATCCAGGGAAGAGCTGGCGCCTGAAGCTAGGCGCCACACCCAATTGGTACAAGGCACGCAACGGCGTGCGTACCAAAGCCCTGTCCGGCGCGGCCCGCGTTGCACGGTTCCGTCCCCGCCACACCAGTTGAGGCCTTTTTTGATCGCTTTTCATGGCCTCTGACCGCTCCAAGGAAGATGAACTCGCAGGTACCGAGCAGCCCTTTGTGGCCCACCTGGTAGAGCTGCGCGACCGCCTGATCAAGGCCGCCTTTGCCGTTGGCATTGCGGTCGCCATTTTGGCGTTGTATCCCGGCCCTGCGGCCCTCTACGACATCCTGGCCGCGCCGCTGGTCGTGGCGCTGCCCAAGGGGGCGACCATGATTGCCACCTCGGTGATCTCGCCCTTTATGGTGCCGCTCAAAATCATGATGGTCGCGGCCTTTCTGATGGCGCTGCCATTTGTGTTGTGGCAGGTATGGGCCTTTGTGGCACCGGGTCTGTACACGCACGAAAAAAAGCTGGTGCTGCCCTTGGTGTTCTCCAGCACCTTTTTGTTTTTTATCGGCGTGGCATTTTGCTACTTCTTTGTGTTTGGCCAGGTGTTCAAATTCATCCAGAGCTTTGCGCCCAAGAGCATTACTGCGGCACCTGACATCGAAGCCTATCTGGACTTTGTGCTGTCCATGTTTCTGGCTTTTGGGCTGGCCTTCGAGGTGCCGATAGTGGTGATCGTGCTGGCGCGTATGGGCATTGTCAGCATTGAAAAACTCAAGGCTTTTCGCAGCTACTTCATCGTGGTGGCCTTTGTGGCTGCGGCCATTGTCACGCCGCCCGATGTGGTGTCGCAACTGGCGCTGGCCATTCCCATGTGCCTGCTGTATGAACTTGGCATCTGGGCGGCGCAGCTCTTTATTCGCCACACCCAGGCGCCACCTGAGTCCGCCACCAAGACCAGCCAGTCGCCCTGATTCGCTGATCCGGGCCCGCTCAGTTTCTCAATGGGGCTGGGCCTTGGGCTTGGGGCGCACACCCGGTGTGACGTCGAGCTCCACCTTCTGGCTCTTGCGGTCGATGGTGAAGTGGGCCGCCGTGCCGGGCTTGAGAGAAGCTACGACAGAAAGCAGTTGCGTCACATCGGCGATCTTGCGCTCACCAATGGCCTCGATGACATCACCCGGCTTGACGCCTGCCTTGGCGGCTGGGCCGTTTTGCAGCACGCCGGTGATGATCACGCCTTCGGTCAGCTTGGTGTTAAAGGTCTCGGCCAGTTCGGGTGACAGGTCATTGGGCTCCACGCCGATCCAGCCTCTTGTGACATGACCGTCCTTGACCAGGCCTTCGAGCACCTGCTTGGCGGTGGAGACGGGAATGGCAAAGCCAATGCCCATATTGCCACCCGAGCGTGAATAGATGGCGGTGTTGATGCCCAGCAGATTGCCGTTGGTGTCTACCAACGCGCCGCCCGAGTTGCCGGGGTTGATGGCGGCGTCGGTCTGGATAAAGTTCTCAAATGTGTTGATGCCCAACTGGTTGCGACCCAGTGCGCTGACGATGCCACCGGTCACAGTCTGGCCCACGCCAAACGGGTTGCCTATGGCCAGCACCTGGTCTCCCACCTGGATCGCATCGGAGTTGCCCAGCGCGATGGTGGGAAGCTTGTCCAGTTCGATCTTTAGCACGGCCAGATCGCTGTCCGGGTCGGTGCCAATGACCCGGGCCTTGGTGTGGCGGCTGTCGTTGAGGACAACCTCAATATCATCTGCGCCTTCGATAACATGGTTGTTGGTCAGGATGTAGCCGCTTTGGCTGACGATGACGCCGCTGCCCAGGCCTCCCTGGGCCTCACTGCCCTGGTCGCCGTAAAAAAACTTGAACCAGGGGTCGTTGGCGTTGGGGTTCTTTTTGGCGGCCTGGCTGGTGCTGATGCTGACCACCGCAGCAGACGCCTTTTGCGCAGCGATGCGCAGGCTGCCTGGCGGCACTTCACCCTGCTCCGTTTCAGGCGCCTCAAAAAGCGCCACTGCCGCCCCCTTGCTGCTGGGCATATGGCCCAGCCACTGGGGCTTGAGGGTCAGCACGACAAAATAGGCCGCCAGGAGCACCGTGGCGGTCTGCGAAAAAATCAACCAAAGACGTTTCATATGCGCAAATTGTAGGTTGCAACCCGCTTGGCGTTACATTGCAGCGCAGAGTTCTCCATGCACCGCACACCAAGTCCCTCCAGTTTGCTCCCTCAGATCATCCATATGCATCCGCAGGCAGCGCCCAAGCCGGCCATGGGTGCTGCCTGCAATGGCTGCGGCCTGTGCTGCTTGGCCGAGCCCTGCCCTGTGGGTGTATTGCTGTCGCGCAGTCGCAGTGGCCCATGCAAGGCCCTGCGCTGGGACGCTCTACAGCAGCAGTACCGCTGTGGCGCCTTGGGCAGTGGTTTGCAGGCCAGCTTGGTTGGCCGCTGGATTGCAGCGGGCAAGGGTTGCGACTGCGATCTCGAAGTCGATCTGTCCCCCACAATCGAGAGTCTGTTACCGCCAGCGAGCAAGCCACCACATGATTGAACGCCAGTCTCTTTTGAATGCCTTTGATGCCCTGCTGCAGCCCGAGCGCTTCAAGGATTACGGCCCCAATGGCCTGCAGGTGGAGGGGTGCCACGAGATCTCGAAAATCGTCTCCGGTGTGACGGCCAGTCTGGCACTGATTGAAGCGGCCGTGGCGCTGCATGCCGATGCCGTCTTGGTGCACCATGGCCTGTTCTGGCGCGGCCACGACGGCCGCGTGACGGGCTGGTTGCGCCAGCGCCTGGGCCTGCTGCTACAGCACAACATCAATCTGTTTGCCTACCATTTGCCGCTGGATGCCCATCCCGAACTGGGCAACAACGCACAACTGGGCGCGCGTCTGGGTTTTGTGGCCGACGCCCGTTTTGGTGAGCAACAACTGGGCTGGTTGGGCCAGGCGCCAGCGCCCATCTTGTCCAGTCCACAGGCCTTGGCCCGGCATATCGAGTTGGCCTTGGGTCGCTCGGTCACCTTGGTAGCGGGCAAGACCGGTGCCATGCGGCGTGTGGCCTGGTGCAGCGGCGGCGCGCAGGGCTATTTTGAAGACGCCATCGCCGCCGGTGCCGATGTGTTTGTGACCGGCGAAATTTCCGAGCCGCAGGCCCACTATGCCCGCGAGAGCGGTGTCAGCTTCATCGCCTGCGGACACCACGCCAGCGAGCGCTATGGTGCGCCAGCGCTGGCGTCCCATGTGGCGCGGCAGCATGGGCTGGAGCACACCTTTATCGATATCGACAACCCCGCCTGAAAGTCACCATGCAGCAGCACCCGATTGCCATCACCCTGGGAGACGCCGCAGGCATTGGCCCTGAAATCATTGCCAAGGCCTTCCAGCAGCAACCCGCATTGTTGCGGGGCTGTTTTGTCTGGGGTGATGTGGGCAGCCTGCGACGCGCCTGCGCGCTGTTAAGCGACAGGCCCATGCCCTTGGCGGTGATACAGGCGCCACAAGAGGTGTGGGATGTGCCACCGAACTGCATGGTCGTGCTGCAAGAAGGCGAGGCTTTGGCGCCGGTCGCGTTGGGGCAGATCAGCGCGGCCGCTGGCGCCTTTGCCGGTCGCTGTGTCATGGCGGCTGCGCGCGCCGCACTGAACGGCTCCATAGGTGCCTTGGTGACGGCACCGCTGCACAAGGAGGCACTGTCTGCGGCTGGCTTGCCCTATAGCTTGTACCCCGGCCATACCGAGATGCTGCAGGCCGTCGCGGCGCAGCATCTGGGCAAGCCGGTGCGCGAACTGCCGGTGCGCATGATGCTGGCCAATGACGAGCTGCGCACCGTGCTGGTGTCTATCCATCTGTCGCTGAGGGAGGCGATTGAGGCCGTCACCTTTGAGCAGGTGCTGCAGACGCTGTTGATTACCCATGCGTCCCTGAGCCGCTTGTTGGGCCGCGCGCCGCGCATCGCCGTGGCTGGCTTGAATCCGCATGCGGGGGAGGGCGGCCTGTTTGGCCGTGAAGAGTTAGAAATCATAGCGCCTGCCATGCAGGAAGCGGTCCGCCAAGGTTGCCAGGTGAGCGGCCCCTGGGCGCCAGACACGGTGTTCATGCGCGCGCGCAAGCAAGCCGGTCAGGAGGCTGCGTTCGATGTGGTGGTGGCGATGTACCACGATCAGGGTCTGATTCCGGTGAAATACCTGGGAGTGGAGAAGGGGGTGAATGTCACCCTGGGTTTGCCGCTGGTGCGCACCAGCCCAGACCATGGAACGGCTTTTGACATTGCCGGCAAGGGCCGCGCCGACCCGAGCAGCCTGCTGGAGGCGATACGGATGGCGCGGGCCTTGGTGACTGCCTGATGGCTACTTGCGCAGGCTGTCGCGAATTTCGCGCAGCAAAACCACGTCTTCCGGCGTGGCTGCGGGTGCGGCCTCTACAGCCGGCTCTTCCTTCTTCATGCGGTTGAGCTGCTTGACCATCATGAAGACGATAAAGGCCAGAATCGCAAAATTCACCGCGATGGTGATGAAGTTGCCATAGGCAAACACCGGCACGCCGGCCTTCCTCAATCCGGCCAGCGTGGCTTCGGTACCGGCCGGAACACTGCCCAGCACCACAAACAGGTTGGAAAAGTCCACCTTGCCGATCACGGCGCCAACGAGGGGCATGAACAGATCAGCTACCACCGAGTCCACGATTTTGCCAAAGGCGCCACCGATGATTACACCAACCGCCAGGTCAACCGCATTACCCTTGACCGCAAATTCCTTGAATTCCTGCATCATTCCCATAAAAGCTCCTTTGGTTCAATTGAAAACCAGAGTGTAGTGGGGACTGGCCAAATCCACGCCTGACGCGGACCTGACCGTTTCAGTGTTGGCGGTCAGCTACAATCGCCCGTTGCCCATAGTTGTGATGTTCATTGAGGATTCTCATGAGTGAAAGCCTAGTCGACACCAAATCGATTGACGCCAGTAAGCGTACCTGGATGATTATGTCCGGATGCGCCGGCGCATTAGGCGGTATTGCTGCCGCTATTCCTTTTGTCAGCACTTTCCAGCCATCGGAGCGTGCCAAGGCCGCAGGTGCTGCAGTCGAAGTGGATATTGCAGCCATCAAGCCCGGTGAGAAGCTCACCGTGGAGTGGCGCGGTAAGCCGGTCTGGATTGTGCGCCGCACGCCCGAACAGCTCGCTGCTCTGACTAAAATGGATGCGCAACTGGCTGACCCCAACTCCGAACGCAAACGCGGCGAAATGACGCCGGACTACGCGCTCAACGAAGGACGCTCCATCAAGCCCGAGTACTTTGTGGCGGTGGGCATTTGCACCCATCTGGGCTGCTCGCCCTCCGACAAGTTCATACCCGGTGCACAGCCCTCGCTGCCCGATGACTGGCAGGGCGGTTTCCTCTGTCCCTGCCATGGTTCCACCTTCGATCTGGCTGGCCGCGTTTTCAAGAACAAGCCCGCTCCTGACAATCTGGAAGTTCCGCCGCATATGTACCTGTCTGACAGCAAGCTGCTGATCGGCGAAGACAAGAAAGCCTAAGGACCCAAGACATGGCGACATTCAAGGAAATCTCTCCCAACGCATCGGCAGGCGCCAAGGTGACGAACTGGTTTGAAAACCGCTTCCCCACTGCCTTCGATGCCTACAGGGTTCACATGTCGGAGTACTACGCTCCGAAGAACTTCAACTTCTGGTACATCTTCGGTTCGCTCTCCCTGCTGGTTCTGGTGATTCAGATCGTCACCGGCATTTTCCTGGTGATGCACTACAAGCCGGATGCCGCATTGGCCTTTGGTTCGGTCGAATACATCATGCGCGATGTGCCATGGGGCTGGCTGATCCGTTACATGCACTCCACCGGGGCCTCGGCTTTTTTTGTGGTGGTTTATCTGCACATGTTCCGTGGCCTGATGTATGGCAGCTACCGCAAGCCGCGTGAGCTGGTTTGGATTTTTGGTTGCGCCATTTTCTTGTGCCTGATGGCCGAGGCCTTCATGGGTTACCTCTTGCCTTGGGGGCAAATGTCCTACTGGGGTGCGCAAGTGATCGTGAACCTGTTTGCTGCTGTGCCCTTTGTCGGCCCCGATCTGGCTTTGCTGATCCGTGGCGACTATGTGGTCGGCGACGCTACCCTGAACCGCTTCTTCAGCTTCCACGTGATTGCCGTGCCGCTGGTGCTGCTGGGTCTAGTGGTTGCACACTTGCTGGCGCTGCACGATGTGGGCTCCAACAATCCGGATGGGATTGAAATCAAGGGCCCTGATGCACCGCGCGATGCGGCCGGTCACCCCTTGGATGGCATTCCATTCCACCCCTACTACACGGTGCACGACATCTACTGTGTCAGCCTGTTCTTGCTGGTGTTCTCTGCCATCATCTTCTTCGCGCCCGAGTTTGGCGGCTACTTCCTGGAGTACAACAACTTCATCCCGGCCGACCCGTTCAAGACGCCTTTGCACATTGCGCCGGTCTGGTACTTCACGCCTTTCTACTCCATGCTGCGTGCCGTCACCGGCGAGTTTGCAACGGTGCTGGCGCTGATTTTGTTGGTGGCCGTGTTCTTTGCAGCGCCCAAGCTGCCCAAGATCGTCAGGGCTCCGCTGTGGCTTGCAGGCCTGGGCATTGCAGTGAGCCTGGGTATGCTGCCGGGACTGGCCAATATGCTAGGGTTTTTGGCGCCCTTGTTCGCTCCTGTGCTAAAGGCTCTGCCTTTGCTGGGTGGAATCGACGCCAAGTTCTGGGGTGTGGTCGCCATGGGCGGCGGCGTGGTGATTTTGTTCTTCCTGCCTTGGCTGGATTACAGCCCGGTGAAGTCCATTCGCTATCGCGCCGACTGGCACAAATACATGTACGGCGTTTTTGTGGTTAATTTCCTGGCGCTGGGCTATCTGGGGACTTTGGCACCTACAGAAATTGGTAGTCGTGTGTCGCAAATCGGAACGCTGTTTTACTTCGGCTTCTTCTTGCTGATGCCTTGGTGGAGCCGCATTGGTGAGCCCAAGCAGGTGCCCAGCCGCGTGACCTTTGTTGCCCACTGACATGGAAACAAATACCATGAAAAAAGTACTCGCGTCCCTTCTGCTGGCCTTGGGCCTTTCCCTGACGGCACAGGCCAACACCGGCGGCATCGCCTGGGACAAAGCTCCGGCTAAAACCAACGATTTGGCGGCCTTGCAAAATGGCGCCAAGGTATTTGTCAACTATTGCCTGAACTGCCACTCCGCTGCCTACATGCGCTTCAATCGCCTGAAGGACATCGGCCTGACCGAGCAGCAAATCAAAGACAACCTGTTGTTCACCACTGAAAAAGTCGGCGATAACATGGTGGCGGCGATAGACCCCAAACTGGCCAAGGGCTGGTTTGGTGCCAACCCACCGGACCTGAGTGTGATAACGCGCTCGCGTGCGGCACAGGGGCAGGGAACTGGCGCAGACTACGTCTATACCTACCTGCGTACTTTCTACGTCGATGACACCAAGCCCACGGGTTGGAATAATCTGGCTTTCCCCAATATCGCCATGCCGCACGCGCTGTGGCAGTTGCAAGGAAAGCGGGTCCCGATTTACGAAGCCACCGAAGTCAATGGCAAGGAAGTGCATGTTTTCAAGGGTTGGGAGCAAGTGACCCCTGGAACCATGACGCCAGAGGCCTATGACCAGACTGTCGGCGATCTGGTGAATTACATGGCTTGGATGGCCGAGCCAGCCCAAAACACACGTGTTCGCCTGGGCGTCTGGGTCCTGTTGTTTCTCTGCGTTCTGACATTCTTTACTTGGCGCATGAACGCTGCGTTCTGGAAAGAAGTCAAGTAAATCAGCTTCCGGTTCTGACGCAGTAAAAGGCGCTAGAACACCAGAGAGTGGGCTCGCAATTCCTGGAATTGCGACAGCCCGCTCTTTTTTAATTTATAGGAGTCTCTTGCCATGATGGTGCTGTATTCAGGAACAACCTGCCCTTTTTCCCACCGTTGCCGTTTTGTGTTGTTTGAAAAGGGCATGGACTTCGAAATCCGTGATGTGGACCTCTACAACAAGCCCGAAGACATCAGCGTCATGAACCCTTACGGGCAGGTGCCGATTCTGGTTGAGCGCGACCTGATTCTGTATGAGTCCAACATCATCAATGAATACATTGACGAACGCTTCCCGCATCCACAACTCATGCCCGGAGATCCGGTGGACCGCGCCCGCGTGCGCTTGTTTTTGCTGAACTTCGAGAAGGAACTGTTCGTGCATGTATCCACCTTGGAGGCGCGCGCCTCCAAGGGCAACGAAAAGACGCTCGAAAAGGCACGTGCCCATATTCGTGATCGCCTGACGCAACTGGCGCCGGTGTTCATGAAAAACAAATACATGCTGGGTGACAACTTCTCCATGCTCGACGTGGCGATTGCGCCGCTGTTGTGGCGTCTGGATTATTACGGCATCGACCTGAGTAAGAACGCAGCACCTCTGCTGAAATACGCCGAGCGTGTGTTCTCGCGCCCGGCCTATATCGAGGCGCTGACGCCCTCGGAAAAGGTCATGCGCAAGTAGGCAGTGGATGGTCCCATGATTGATGCCAAAGACAACCACTCGACGCGCCCCTATTTGATTCGTGCTTTGTATGAATGGTGTACTGACAACGGTTTTACCCCCTTTGTAGCGGTGCTGGTCGATGAAACCGTGCGTGTTCCCAACGAGTATGTGAAGGACGGTGAAATCGTCCTCAACATCAGTTTTGATGCGACCAGTTCACTCAAGCTCGGCAATGATTACATCGAGTTCAAGGGCCGCTTTGGCGGCACCGCGCGCGATATTCTGGTGCCGGTAGACCGGGTTCTGGCTATTTACGCAAGGGAGAACGGGCAGGGCATGGCCTTTCCCTTGCTTGCCAGTTCTGCCAAGACCACGCATGAGGTCTCTGCAGAGTCGCAGCCAACTTCTCTTAGCGCAGTGGTGTCAGACAAGCCAGAGACTACGCCTCCCGATGCGCCGCGCACGGGTGGACGCCCCTCGTTAACGCGCGTTAAGTAATTTGCTGACTACAGGGGCCAAATACCCCTGTTCCATGGGTTAGAATTCAGCCCGTGCCGCTTTAGCTCAGTTGGTAGAGCAACCGCCTTGTAAGCGGTAGGTCGTCAGTTCGATTCCGACAAGCGGCACCATTCACATCCAAGTAGTACGACAACTTGGCATGACCCAACCTCTTCAGGACTGGGGTCACAGTGGAAAAAAATGGCACCGCCATTTTTCAAACCGGCAGAGATTAACTTTCTGTCCTCTTCATCCCCTGATTAAAATACTTGCTTGTTTTGTAAAGTAAAGTCAACTGCGCCGCATCGTTTACCATGAATGATTACCGGGAAATGACTGCATCAGTAGACATCCGTTTGGATCATTCCAAATGAGCAATGCATGTTTTATCATGACGATGATGTCATAAAAATGTTTGTGGCTGGAAGGAAGGCAAGGGTCTGCATTTTGTGTGAGTCCATGCACATGCAATGATTTTCTGAGTGGATTTTACGTGCGCCTTCCAATAAGCGGCAACTGCATTACTTGTGTAAATCGGCCCAATTATTCATGTTTATAAAAAATACTCTCCTGTTCTCCCTGACTTACGAAGCGAGGCGATTTTCTCGCCATGTTTTTGAATTTTTTTCAAGTATGTGTTTTTGGAACTGGGAAATAAAAGAGGTTTTGATAGAGACGGGTAGTTTTAATTCATTTTTGTACATCGGACGCCGCAAGAAGAGGAGCGATGCCATGATGATTTTGGGCATCTGGTTTAATTCAAATAAAAAAGTGGTGCCGCGTCTCAATGGCAGGAAGCAGCAGATCGTTGTAAGTGAGTTTCCGTTTCCAAATGCAATTCGAGTGCCTAATTATCTAAGCTATGTGTTGCCAATGGATCGGTCGATGGACAAGTTACTTGAAAATATGGGTGGCGACAAACTAAAATTTTTTCGAAAGCACAGGGAGAACTATCGGATAGAAAAGATTGTAGATGTGGATGAAATTGGTAATACAGATAAGACCATGCTACGCCCTTTTGCAATCCATAGGTATGGTGAGTGGGCACTACATTTCAGTTTGCGCAAATTGAAAAAAATCGCCTTCGGTAAGGGTGCATTGAATCTTGTTTTTTTGGATGAAGAAAAAGTGGCCTGCAGCTTGGCTTCGGAGACGGTTCGCGCTGGCAAACATTACTGGCGCGGTGAACGTGCCGGCTTTCCCGAAGCGGTTTTCACACAAAGCAAAGCCTTCAATGTGATCAACAGCATGAACTATTATCTAGAAATTGAGTGGGCTGCGATACATGGTTACGATTATTACGAATGCGGAGTGAGCCTTGCTTGTCCTGATGATAATGTGCTGCAGTGGAAGCGACGGCTACGCGGTCATTTGGACACCATGGGCAACTTTAACTATTTTTATCTGAGTCCACCAAAGTCCAGGGCTAGTGAGTTTTTTTGGGATGCACCCTTGTTTGGATTGGAGCAGGGAAAAATGGTGCTCCACCTTGGAAAGCCCTGTGACAAGTCTGATGAGGACTTTATCAAGCGCTACCGTGCCATGGGGTTCGGCGGCTTGTATGTGGTTTACTTGCATTGCCGCAGCAAGCCTTCAGAGGAAATTTGCGCAGCCGTTGCGGACCTCTACACTCCCTTCAAGTCACAACCCACCATAGAAATAAAGTACGAAGAAAAAACTGCTGAAGGCAGAACAGAATAACTACCCGCAGATTGACTTGGTAGCGCAGGCAATACTTGAGTGGTTTTTCGATAAAACGGTGACTGAGGTAGGCCCATGCGCAGCTGGGCGGCTCAGTCGGAGCTAAGTGGGCGCGTCAATTCAACAATGCTACTAATTGAGAGAAGCAGATTTGGAGCCACTGGACATCCGCTTGGTTCAGCGGGCGAATGTTATTTATTGCATCGTGCAACGCAATATCAGGCAAGCATGTGAGACGATTGGACCTTCACCCGAATTGCGCTGACCTCCCAGCCTTTGGAGCGCAGATGGGCGAGCAAAGAGGGCAACAGTTGCTTGATTTTTGCTGCCGCCGCGTTGTTGTCCAGCAGCAAGCACCAGACAGAACCTTCGATAGGTCCGGGGTGTACAGCGGTGCGCAGATACCCAGGCAGCAAGGATTCGATAGACTTCAGGCGCTGTGCAGATTCGGTGGCGAGTCCGCACAGACGCGACAAGGTTTCGGATTCCTGGGTTGCCTGTAACAGCGAGATGGCGTGGTTGCGGCGGGTCATGGGCCCTTAAGAAGGATTGGGTATGCAATTGATTATCACGGATGCACGGCTTTCCAGAAGCTACAGCATCCAGCTCAGCGGTTTGCGCTTGAGTGGCGCGGTACTGGGTTTGTCCCTGGGTTTGATGCTGATTTCAGCCGTCATGTACCACTGGGTGTTTCTCAAGGGTGCGCGCGAGGGTTGGCCGGTGGTGAGCACCCTGGTGCGTTTGGTCGTGCGTGACGAGGTGGCGCAGCGCGACCGATTTATGCGCGAGAACATTGACGTCATGGCCAAGCGTCTGGGCGAGATGCAGGCCAAGATGTTGCAGTTGGAGTCGCTGGGCGAAAGGGTCTCTGGCCTGGCCGGCATCAATCCGGCCGATATCCGTGCCAAGCCGGGGCAGGGCGGCGTTCTGGTGGCGGGTCATGACCTGTCGATGGACGAGTTGCAGACGGCACTGAGCGAGCTGGAAAAGCTCACCAACCAGCGCACCGATGTCATGACGGTGATCGAGTCGCGTCTGTTCGAGCAGAAGGTCAAGAAACTGATGGTGCCCACCGAGGCCCCCGTCAAGGAAGTGGGCGTGGGCTCCAACTTCGGTTGGCGCATAGACCCTTTTACCGGGCGCACAGCCTTGCATACGGGGCTGGATTTTCCGGCCGAGCAGGGCACGCCGATCTATGCTGCGGCGGGCGGCGTGGTGGTGACGCAGGAGTTGCATCCCCAGTACGGCAACATGATCGAGGTGGACCATGGCAACGACCTGATCACGCGCTACGCCCATGCCTCAAGGATCTATGTCAAGAAAGGTGACCTGATCAAGCGGGGCCAAAAGATCGCCGATGTAGGTACCACTGGGCGCTCCACCGGGCCCCATCTGCACTTTGAGGTGCTGGTGCAGGGCGTGCCGCAGGACCCGCAAAAGTTCCTCAAAGCCGGCGGTAATCTGGCTGCGCTGGGCAAACGTTAAAATCGCTGCTTTTGCAGGCTGTGCACATTGCCAGCGCCTTGGCGCTTGCCCTTTGCCGGCTTGTCCTCACATCCACCTTGATTAGAAAAAGGACTGCGCTGTTCTGTACGCCCATCGTGGGAAACAGGCCGGTCTCGCTCGCATGGCAACCAACATTCTTACCAAAATCTTCGGAAGTCGTAACGACCGTCTGCTCAAGCAATACCGTACCGTGGTGGCACGCATCAATGCGCTGGAGCCCGAATTCGAAAAACTGAGCGATGACGCCCTGCGGGCCAAGACGCAGGACTTCAAGGAGCGCGTTGCCAAGGGCGAAACCCTAGAAGCGATTCTGCCGGAGGCTTTTGCGGTGGTGCGCGAGGGCTCCAAGCGCATCATGAAGATGCGCCACTTCGATGTGCAGCTGCTGGGCGGCATGTCGCTGCATTACGGCAAGATTTCCGAAATGGGCACGGGTGAGGGTAAGACGCTCACCTCTACCCTGCCGGTGTACCTGAACGCCCTGACCAATAAGGGCGTGCATGTAGTCACGGTGAATGACTACTTGGCCAGCCGCGATGCGCGCTGGATGGGGCGCCTCTACAACTTCCTGGGTCTGACGGTGGGCATCAACCTGCCGCAGGCACCGCGCGAGGAAAAGCAGGCCGCCTATCGCTGCGACATCACCTACGGCACCAACAACGAATACGGCTTTGACTACCTGCGCGACAACATGGTGCATGAGGTGGGTGACCGGGTGCAGCGCGGGCTGAACTTTGCCATCGTCGATGAGGTGGACTCCATCCTGATCGACGAAGCGCGCACCCCGCTGATCATCAGCGGCCAGGCCGAAGACCACACCGACATGTACGTGGCCATCAACAAAGTCGTCCCCTTGATGACCCTGCAGGAGGGCGAGGCCGACCCGCACACAGGCGAAGGCATCACCAAACCGGGTCACTTCACGGTGGACGAAAAGTCGCACCAGGTGTTCCTGACCGAGGCCGGCCACGAAAGTGCCGAGCGCATCCTGTCCGGCCTGGGCCTGATCGCCGAGGGCGCCTCGCTGTATGACCCGGCCAACATCACGCTGATGCACCACCTGTATGCAGCGTTGCGGGCCAACCACCTCTACCACCGTGACCAGCATTACGTGGTGCAGCAGGGCGAGATCATCATCGTGGACGAATTCACCGGTCGCCTGATGACGGGGCGGCGCTGGAGCGACGGCCTGCACCAGGCCGTGGAAGCCAAGGAAGGCGTGGAAATCCAGGCCGAGAACCAGACCCTGGCCTCCATCACCTTCCAGAACTACTTCCGCCTCTACGGCAAGCTGGCCGGCATGACCGGCACCGCCGACACGGAAGCCTACGAATTTCAGGAAATATACGGCCTGGAGACGGTGGTCATTCCACCCAACCGCCAGAGCCGCCGCGAAGACCAGCTCGACCGCGTCTACAAGACCACGCGTGAAAAGTACGAGGCCGCCATCAAGGACATCCGCGAATGCTATGAGCGCGGCCAGCCGGTGCTGGTGGGCACCACCTCGATTGAGAATTCCGAAATCATTGCCACTCTGCTGGAAAAAGAAAAGCTGCCGCACCAGGTGCTCAACGCCAAGCAGCATGCCCGCGAGGCCGATATCGTGGCCCAGGCCGGGCGCGCCAAGATGATCACCATTGCCACCAACATGGCCGGTCGGGGTACCGACATTGTGCTGGGTGGCAGCATCGAAAAAGCCATTGAAGCCGTGGATGCTGACGAGGCGCTGGACGCCGCTGCCAAGCAAGCCGCCATTGCCCAGATCCGCACCGACTGGACGCGCGACCACGATGCCGTCAAGGCCCTGGGTGGGCTGCGCATCATCGCCACCGAGCGCCATGAGTCACGCCGCATCGACAACCAGTTGCGCGGGCGCTCCGGCCGCCAGGGCGACCCCGGTTCCTCTCGCTTTTACCTCAGCCTGGACGATGCCCTGATGCGCATCTTTGCCGGCGATCGCGTCAAGTCCATCATGGACCGGCTGAAGATGCCCGACGGCGAAGCGATTGAGGCCGGCATCGTGACGCGCAGCATCGAGAGCGCCCAGCGCAAGGTGGAGGCGCGCAACTTCGATATGCGCAAGCAACTGCTGGAGTACGACGATGTGTCAAACGACCAGCGCAAGGTGATCTACCAGCAGCGCAACGCCATCCTGGACGCGGCCGACCTCAGCGCCCAGATTGCCTCGCTGCGCGAAGGATGCTTTACCGATCTGGTGCGCATGTATGTGCCAGCAGAGTCGGTGGAAGAGCAGTGGGACGTCAAGGGCCTGCAAAAGGTATTGGCCGACGAATGGCAAATTGGCCTAGACCTGGACAAGCAGATTGCGCAGGCCAGCGCCATCGTGGACGAAGACATTCTGCACACCGTAGCAACAGCTGCAAACACCGCTTTCGATGCCAAGGTGTTGCTGGTGGGCGAAACCAACTTCACCCAGTTCGAGCGTATGGTGTTGCTGCAAAGCATAGACACCCATTGGCGCGACCACCTGAGCGCGCTGGACTACCTGCGCCAAGGCATCCACTTGCGCGGCTACGCCCAAAAGCAGCCCAAGCAGGAATACAAGCGCGAAGCCTTCGAGCTGTTTGGCCAGTTGCTGGACTCGGTGAAGAACGATGTGACCAAGGTGCTGATGACGGTGAAGATCCAGTCGGCCGAACAAATTGACGAGGCCGCCGCCGCACTCGAAGCGCGTGCGGACAGCATCAGCAATGTCACCTACAGCGCACCGACCGAAACCGGCGAGGTGCAGACCACGGTAGACGAGGAAACCGTGGGTGGCGCCAAGACGGCCAGTGCCATGGCTGCTGCTGCCGCCATGGACGCCATGGGGCGTGTGGGACGCAATGACCCCTGCCCCTGCGGCAGCGGAAAGAAATTTAAACAGTGCCACGGCAAGTTGGCCTGAAGGAAAACACATGCCCGTTAATTTGCCCCTGCCGGATGCGGCCACCCTGTTCCCGATTGCCGGCCTGCGCATAGGCGTGACCGAAGCCGGTATCCGCAAAGCCCACCGCAAAGACCTGACCGTGGTGTTGATAGACGCGGGCTCCAGCGTCAGCGGCGTCTTCACCTCCAACCGCTTTTGCGCCGCGCCAGTGCAGCTGTGCCGCGCGCATTTGGATAGTGGCCTGGGCGTGCGCGCCATGTTGATCAATACCGGCAACGCCAATGCCGGCACCGGTGCCGACGGCCTGAACCGTGCCCGTAGCAGCTGTGCTGCGCTGGCCCAACGGCTGGGCATCAGCGCCGAGCAGGTGCTGCCGTTTTCCACCGGCGTGATCATGGAGACGCTGCCCCTTGAGCGCATCGAGGCCGGCCTTGATGCGGCCATTGCCGATGCCGCAGAGGCCAACTGGCTCAAGGCTGCCGAAGGCATCATGACCACCGACACCCAACCCAAGGCCTTTGGTGCCCAGGGCCTGGTGGGTGGCAAACGGGTCAGTGTCAGCGGCATCAGCAAGGGTGCCGGCATGATCCGCCCAAACATGGCCACCATGCTGGGCTTTATCGCCACCGATGCGAATGTGGACCAGGCGCTGATGAAGCAGCTGTCGCTGGAGCTGGCCGAAGGCTCGTTCAACCGCGTCACCGTGGACGGCGACACCTCTACCAACGACTCGCTGGTGGTGATTGCCACCAACCGAGCAGGCAATGCAGCGATCACGTCGCTTGACTCAATCGAAGGCCAAGCGCTCAAAAGTCTGATGCTGGACGTGGCGCGCAAATTGGCCCAGGCGATTGTGCGCGACGGCGAGGGTGCTACCAAGTTCATCAGCGTGGTGGTGCAGGGCGGTCGCGATGCCGAGGAATGCCGCAAGGTGGCCTACGCCATTGCCCATTCGCCGCTGGTGAAAACCGCCTTCTTTGCGTCAGATCCCAACCTAGGCCGTATCCTGGCCGCAGTCGGTTACGCCGGCATTGACGACCTGGACCAGACCGGCATCGAGTTGTTTTTGGACGACGTGCATGTGGCCACCCAAGGCGGGCGTAACCCGGCCTACCGCGAAGAAGACGGCCAGCGCGTGATGAAGCAGTCCGAGATCACGGTGCGCGTAGCACTCGGTCGCGGCGATGCTTGCGAGACCGTATGGACCTGCGACCTCAGCCACGAATACGTCACCATCAACGCCGATTACAGGAGTTGAACCGCCCCGGCTTGTTCGCTGCAACGCCGCTTCGGTGCCGCAGCCAGAGGCTGTGGCTCTTCGGTCCGGTCCCAAGCTGCGCAGGCAGCTTGTGAGCCTCCGCCCTCAGCCCCTTAAGGGGGCAGCACCAGTGGCCCGGCAAAGCCGGTTCCACGGTGTTCCTGAGTTTTGAACCTGTCGCTCCGGATGCTCTTGATATGAACGAAAAAATAATTGCTTTTCTCCAAAGGGCCGAGCTGTTTATGGAGCGGGTGGAAGCTTCCTTGCCGCACGGCCTGTCCGAGCCCGACTGGACGGAGTCCATCGCCTTTCGCTACCGCCGCCGCTCCAGCGGCCAGGGCGTGATCTCGGCGGTCCACCATGTGGGCGCCATGGACCTGGCGGACCTGATCGACATCGACGTGCAGAAGGAAAAAATCCAGCGCAACACGGCGCAGTTTGTGCGCGGTGCCACCGCCAACAATGTGCTGCTGACGGGTGCGCGTGGCACCGGAAAATCCTCTCTGATACGCGCCTGCTTGCATGCCTATGCGGACAAGGGCCTGCGCCTGATCGAGGTGGACAAGGCCGACCTGGTGGACCTGCCCGACATCGTGGAAATTGTGGCGGCAAGGCCGGAGAAGTTCATTGTGTTTTGCGACGACCTCAGCTTTGACGAGGGCGAACCCGGCTACAAGGCCTTGAAGTCGGTGCTCGACGGCTCGGTGTCAGCGGCTACGGCCAATGTGCTGGTCTACGCCACCAGCAACCGCCGCCACCTGCTGCCCGAGTACATGTCCGAGAACCTGACCTACACCCACACCCCCGAGGGCGAGGTGCATCCGGGCGAGGTGGTGGAAGAAAAGATTTCGCTCTCCGAGCGCTTTGGCCTGTGGGTCAGCTTCTATCCCTTTACCCAGAATGAATACCTGCACATTGCCGCCCAATGGCTGATGGTGCTGGGCCTACCCGCCGATGAGATTGCAGCGGCGCGCCCCGACGCCCTGCTGTGGGCGTTGGAGCGTGGCTCACGCAGCGGCCGTGTGGCAAGGCAATTTGCACAGGACTATGCCGGGCGCAAGAGCACAGCGCCATGAGCGGGCCACTGGTCGCCGATGCCCATGCCGAACGCGCGGGTGGACCCAACCGCCCCGTGACCGAAGTGGCCGTGGGCGTGCTGCTGCGCGCCGACGCATCTTTTTTGCTGACCTCGCGCCCAGTGGGCAAACCCTATGCGGGCTACTGGGAATTCCCCGGCGGCAAGCTTGAAGCCGGTGAGTCGGTAGAGCAGGCCCTGCGCCGCGAGTTGATTGAGGAACTCGGCATCACCATCGGTGCAGTGACCCCCTGGCGCGTCGAGATGGTGGACTATCCCCATGCCTTGGTGCGCCTGCATTTTTGCAAGGTGTTTGAGTGGAGCGGTGAGCTGCAAATGCGCGAGGCGCAAGACTTTGCCTGGGAGCAGTTGCCGGTTCAGGTGCAACCGGTGCTACCCGGCACGGTGCCGGTGCTGCAGTGGTTTGCGGCCGAGCGCAACTTTTTTGCCGCCACGCACCGGCTGGCTGATACCGACTAAAGGGCTTTGTCCTATTGCAGTTTGGGGTCGCCGAATAGCTCGCCTTCTGGCGGGGCCTCGGTGGGCACACGAAAGGCCTCGCTGGCCCAGGCGCCAAAGTCCAGGTCCTTGCAACGCTCGCAGCAAAAGGGGCGAAACGGATTGCTCTGCGCGTATACGCTTGTGCCGCCGCAGGCCGGGCAGCGCACTTGTTTGGTGGGGATGTTTAAGTCCATGGGTTCTTGTTCCGGCTTGCTCAAGAGCACAGGGCCAGCTCAAATGAGCCGTCTTCGTGGGCGGCTTGCAGTTTGTCGGCGCCGTCCATGCGCATCAAGCGGATGGAAACCATCAGGCGGTTGCCGCTGATTTCCGGGATCAACTGCAGCTCAGGGTCAATGGCCAGGCGCAGCAATTGGAATGTGCGGCCTTGGGGCAGGTTTTGTTGGAACTGTCCACCGGTAGCTACCACCTTTTGCGGCGCGCAAGAGTCGCGCAACATCTTGAGCAGCAAGTGGATGGAGTCGGCCAGTGGGGCCAGCGTGGCGGCCCAGCGGTGCAGGTCACGGGTGCGGGCGTCGGCGCTGCGGTGCTGCCAGGCGAAATAGGCTGGCAGGTCGAAGGAACAGGTGCCGCCCGGAATACCGACGCGGCTGCGTATGCTCATCAACCAGTCGTTTTCGGTCAGCGATTGGCCGGCCTTGCCGGTTGTGGCATTCAACGCTTCAAAGCAGCCCTCCAGTTGCGCGATCACCTTGTTGAGCACGGCTTCGGCAATGGCCGGGTTGCCGCGGTAGGCATTGAGCACCTGCTTGTGCTTGTCCAGGTCCTTGAGTACATCGGACTTCAGGTCGGCCCTGGCGCCCACGTCCATGACCTCAAAAATGGTGCTGAGTGCAAAGTGGTGGTCCAACGGCGCATCGCGTCCTACCAAGGTCGCAAGGCATAAAAAAAGATGTTCGAGCCGCAGGTAAGTGCGTATGCGCTCGTTAAAGGGGTATTCGTAGAGAATCACGCGGTGCTTTCGGGTGGGGGCATCATAGCCCGAACTGCCCGGCGACACGTTTAACCAGCGTTGCGAGTTCGGCCAGCGACATGCCTTCGTTGCAAAGCACCAAGTCGGCGGCTGCCAAACGCCGGTTCCGGCTGGCCTGCGCTGCCATTATTTTCTGTACCTGCTCTGGCGCCAAGCCATTGCGCGCCTGCACGCGGCTGATCTGTGTCTGCGCGCTGCAGTCCACCACCAGCACACGTTGCAGTTTTTTGCGCCAGTGGCCAGATTCCACCAGCAGCGGAATGTCAAACACAATGCAGCGCGCGCCAGCCTGCGCCATGGCCTGCGCGGCAACTTCCAGCCCCACCAAGGGGTGGATGATGGCCTCCAGTCGGGCCTTGGCGCGTGGGTCCTCAAACACCTTCTGGCGCATGCGATCGCGGTCCATGGCGCCATCGGAGGCGACAAAGTCGGCGCCAAACTGTTGCCGGATCGGCGCGATTGCCGCACCACCTGCCGCCGTGGTTGCGCGCGAGATGGCATCGGCATCAATCACGGCGGCACCCTGCAGGGCCAGCAGCGCCGCCACCGTGCTCTTGCCGCTGCCTATGCCGCCGGTGAGTCCCAAGCG
Source organism: uncultured beta proteobacterium (assembly GCA_903886275.1). GTDB lineage: Bacteria > Pseudomonadota > Gammaproteobacteria > Burkholderiales > Burkholderiaceae_C > Allorhodoferax. Next base: position 33,739 of record CAISLN010000016.1, read on the forward strand.
CAGGGGTGCTTGCAGCATCCTATAGTCCCACGGCCTGGCGCAAGGCCTGGGGCCCGAACACCAGTGCGCTTAAACCGGCACCGGCGAGAAACGGACCGAAGGGCACATAGCCTCCTTCGCGCAGGCTGGAGTTGAATTTCAGGCCAATGCCTATCACCGCACCAATGACCGAGGCGATCAGGATGATGGGTATCAGGGTCTGCCAGCCAAACCAGACGCCCAGGGCGGCAAACAACTTGAAGTCGCCAAACCCCATGCCCTCCTTGCCGGTGGCCAGCTTGAAGCCCCAGTACACCAGCCACAGCGACAGATAGCCCGCCACTGCACCCCATAGCGCATCATTCAGACTCACAGGAATCCACTGCAGCGCTGCCGCCACCATGCCCAGCCACAGCAGCGGCAAGGTCAGGTCATCGGGCAGCAAGGTGGTGTCCCAGTCAATCAGGGCCAAGGTCAGCAGCATGGCCGAGAAGGCGCACCACGCCAGGCCCCTGGAGTTGGCGCCAAAGGTCCAGGTGCAATAGAAAAATAGCCCCGCCACCGCGAGCTCCACCAATGGATAGCGGATGCTGATGGGCGCCTTGCAGGCGGAGCACTTGCCCGCCAGCGCCAAATAGCTCAGCAGCGGGATGTTTTCATACCAGGCAATGGCATGGCCGCAATGCGGGCAGCGCGAGCGCGGCAGCATCAGATTAAAAGGCGCGCGCTCGGGCAGTTCGGTACCGGCGAGTTCGGCGGCCTCGTCTTTCCACTGCTGCTCCATCATCTTGGGCAGGCGGTACACCACCACGTTCAAAAAGCTGCCAATCAGCAGGCCTAGCAAAGCCAGCAGGCTGGCGTCCAGCCAGGGCAGTGCCCCCATATTCCAAATATTCATGTAATAAAGTCCAGTTGCTTGCAAATAATTCTGCTCATGGGGAGGCACTGCGCGAGTTCACATGCGGCGGGCGACTTGTACGTCGGCGAGTGCGGTGGGCAAGAGCTCAGAGCATTCCGATTCCTGGAGTGCCAAGTCAAAGTTGCCAACAGGAGCGACACAGATCCCAGCCATTGCGAACCTTACCAGATTGAAATTTTGTTCAAAGCAGGGACGCGTGAAAAATTCAATAGCCTATTGGATAGCACTAGTGCGTCCCTATCCAAGGCGCGGTTTGGGTGCCTTGTATTCGGTCTATCGTTGTGGCAGGGCAGCGTCGCACCCGGCAACATCAAACTACTTGTCCCATTTTGAAGATCGGCAGGTACATTGCCACCACAATGCCACCAATCACGGTACCCAGCACTACGATGATGATGGGCTCCATCAGGCTGGAAATGCCGGCCACCATGTCGTCTACCTCGGCCTCATAGAAGTCGGCGCATTTGCCCAGCATGTGGTCGATCGAGCCTGACTCTTCGCCAATGGCACACATCTGCAGCACCATGGAGGGGAATAAATTGGCATTGCTCATGGCGGCTGTTAGTGCCGTGCCGGTGGAGACCTCTTGCTGGATTTTTTGCGTGGCATGCAAATAGACAATATTGCCCGCAGCACCGCCCACCGAATCCAGTGCCTCCACCAGAGGCACGCCGGCTGCAAACATGGTGGCCAGGGTGCGGGTCCAGCGTGCAATGCAGGACTTTTCCACCAGGACGCCAAAGATGGGGAGCTTGCGCATCAACCGGTCCATGAACTCCTGCACTTTTTCGTTGCGCTTCCAGGACTCCAGAAAGAAGTACACACCGCCACCGAGAACGCCAAAAATCAGATACCAATATTTGACAAAAAACTCGCTCATGGCGATCACCACCAGCGTCGGGCCAGGCAGCTCGGCACCAAAGCCTTCGAACACCGTTTTGAAAGAGGGCACGACAAAAATCATGATCACCGCCACCACCACAAAGGCGACGATCAGCACGGTGATGGGGTACATCAGTGCAGACTTGATCTTCGATTTGAGGGCCTCGGTCTTTTCCATATAGACCGCCAGCCGGTCCAGCAGCTGGTCCAAGATACCGGCGGCCTCGCCGGCCTCCACCAGGTTGCAATACAGGTTGTCGAAGTAAATCGGGTACTTGCGAAAGGCCGTGCTCAGCGAGGTGCCGGTCTCTACATCGCCACGTATATCGTTGAGCAGCTTGGTCACGCTGGCGTTGGGGTTGCCCCGGCCCACAATGTCAAAGGCCTGCAGCAGCGGCACGCCCGCCTTCATCATGGTGGCGAGCTGGCGCGTGAAAATGGCCAGGTCTTTGGGCTTGATGGGCTTGCCCGAGCGCATGCGGCGCTTCTTGATTTTGCTGGGCGTAACGCCCTGGCGGCGCAGCGTGGACTTGACCTGGTTTTCACCCAGGGCACGTACCTCGCCGCGCACCTGCTTGCCGGCCCTGTCCTTGCCTTCCCATTCGAAAACCGCGTCTTTATTGCCGGCAGCTTTTGCTGTAGTCGTCGCCATAGGTTCCCCAGGGTTGCACTTTATTCGTTGGTGACGGCCAGAACTTCTTCTAGCGAAGTCAATCCAAGTCGCACTTTTTGCAGGCCAGATTGCCGCAGGGAACGCACGCCCTCGCGCTCGGATTGCTTGGCAATATCCAAGGCGCTGCCGTCGGCCAAAATAATGCGCTGTATCTCTTCGCTCACCGGCATCACTTGGTAAATGCCCAGGCGGCCCTTATAGCCCAGGTTGCAACTGGAGCAGCCCACCGGGCGGTAGGTCTTCCAACCGGCGCTCAGATCCGCTTCGCTAAAGCCCGCATCGAGCATGGCGGCGCGTGGAATCTCTACCGGTTGGCGGCAAATGGTGCAGAGCCGGCGTGCCAGACGCTGGGCCGTGATCAAGATCACGCTGGAGGCAATGTTGAAGGGCGCAACGCCCATATTGCGCAGCCGCGTTAGCGTGGCAGGCGCGTCATTGGTGTGCAGCGTGGACAGCACCAAGTGGCCGGTCTGGGCCGCCTTGATGGAAATGTCGGCGGTTTCCAGGTCGCGGATTTCTCCGATCATGATGATGTCGGGGTCTTGGCGCAGAAACGAACGCAGGGCCGCAGCAAAGGTCAGTCCGGCCTTTTCGTTGACATTGACCTGGTTCACACCCGGCAGGTTGATCTCGGACGGATCTTCGGCAGTGGAGATATTGACGCCCGCTTGGTTGAGCAGGTTCAAGCAGGTGTAGAGCGAAACGGTCTTGCCCGAGCCGGTCGGGCCGGTCACCAAAATCATGCCGTAGGGCCGCTCGATGGCCTTGAGCAGGCGCTCTTTTTCTTCCGGCTCATAGCCCAGCGCATCAATGCCCAGTTTGGCGTTAGACGGGTCCAGAATCCGGATCACAATTTTTTCGCCAAACAAGGTGGGCAGGGTGCTGACGCGAAAATCGATCACCCGGTCCGGTCCCACCTTGAGCTTCATGCGCCCATCCTGCGGCACCCGCTTTTCGGAGATGTCCATGCGCGAAATGATCTTGATGCGCGAGGCCAGTTTGTCCTTGATGGCGACCGGCGGGCTGGCGATCTCGCGCAGCTGACCGTCGATGCGAAAGCGCACCCGGTAGTTGTGCTCGTAGGGTTCAAAGTGCAGGTCGGAGGCGCGCATGCTGAAGGCGTCTAGCAGCATCTTTTGTAAGAAGCGAACCACAGGCGCATCTTCCACTTCGGCCGCTGCAGGGGAGGCCTCTGTGTAGTTGTCTGCGGCGTTTTCGTCAAACTCGAAATCGCCACCGATGATGTCTTCTACTGCCTCGGTGGCCGTGATCGCCGTGGTCTCCACCATCTTGGATAGCTTGTCGTATTCGGCGATGATCCAGTCCACCCCCATCTGGGTCGAAAACTTGATTTTTTCGGCGGCGCGCTGATCGCTTGGGTCGGCCGTTGCCACCATCAGCCGGTTGTTGCGTTTGCTCAGCACCACCAGGCGGTAGTCTTGGCAGGTCTTGTTGTCCAGCAGGCCGCGCGGCAGGCGCTGCGGGTCCACTGCATCCAGGTTGATCAGGGGGGCGGCAAAGGCGTGCGACAGGGTGTGCGCCAAGTCCGATGCGGAGACGATGCCCGAGCCCACCAGTTCTGAGATGAAGCTGGACTTGTTGGCGATCGACTTGCTGTAAATTTCTTCTGCTGCTTTTTGCCCCAGTTTGCCTGCCGCAACCATGGCCCTGCCAAGGCCGGGAAGTGCAATGGCCGTAGGGTCTTGCAAGAGCAAATCAACAGAAGCAGCCATTATTGTAAAAAATCCGGGGCATGAAAGTTGGATCGATCATCGTTGATCGACAGTCTAATGTAAACGCCAAGTAGTTAGCCGCGCAGGCTGGAAAATGCAAGGCCGGCCTGGTCCTTGGCCGACAGGCGCAGCGTCAATCCGTCCAGCGGCCAGGCAATGGCCAGCTCGGGATCGTTCCAGGCAATGCAGCGCTCATGCTCTGGCATGTAGTAATCGGTGGTCTTGTACAGAAACTCTGCCGTGTCCGTCAGCACCAAAAACCCATGGGCCAGACCGGCCGGAATCCAAAGCTGGTGTTGGTTCTCTGCACTCAGCACGGCCCCCACCCATTGGCCAAAGGTAGGTGAGGCAGGACGTATATCTACAGCCACATCAAACACTGCACCCTGTGTCGCACGCACCAACTTGCCCTGGGCATTTTGCGCCTGGTAGTGCAGGCCGCGCAGCACACCCTGACCCGACTTGCTGTGGTTGTCCTGCACAAAGTTCGCTTGCACACCGGTGGCCTGTGCAAAGGCCTTTTGGTTATAGCTCTCATAAAAAAAGCCGCGCTCGTCGCCGAATGCTTTGGGCTCTAACAAGACCACATCGGCTATGGAAGTGGGTGTTGCTTTCATGGGTAGACCGCTTCTTTGAGCAGGCGCAACAGGTACTTGCCGTAGCCCGACTTGGCCAGCGGCAGGGCGAGTTTTTCCAACTGTGCGTTGTCAATCCAGCCATGGCGCCAGACAATTTCTTCGGGTGCGGCCACCTTGAGACCCTGGCGGTTCTCTATCGTGTAGATGAACTGGCTGGCCTCCAGCATGGACTCGTGGGTGCCCGTGTCTAGCCAGGCATAGCCCCGGCCCATGGTCTGCACATCGAGTTCGCCGCGCTCCAGGTACAGGCGGTTGAGGTCGGTAATTTCCAGCTCGCCGCGCGCGCTGGGTTTGACCTGCTTGGCCAGTTCCACCACCTGGCTATCGTAAAAATACAGGCCGGTCACGGCATAGCGGCTCTTGGGTACGAGCGGCTTTTCTTCCAGACTGATGGCCTTGCCCTGGTCATCAAACTCCACCACGCCATAGCGCTCAGGGTCGCTCACCGCATAGGCAAACACCGTCGCACCCTGGGTCTGTTGGTTCGCACCCTGCAAGAGCGTTGCAAAGTCGTGGCC
>CAISLN010000017.1 GCA_903886275.1 uncultured beta proteobacterium
GCGAAATTGCCCCGACTTGGATGCGCAACTGATGTTTGCGCCCGATGAGTGGAGGGCCGCCTACATCTTGAATCAGAAGAAGCTGCCGGACAAACCGCCCACGCTCAACGAGGTGGTGCGCTTGATTGCCAGGCTGGGGGGATTTTTGGCACGCACAGGTGACGGCGAGCCCGGCGTCAAGACGATCTGGCTGGGCATGCAGCGGATTCTTGATTTCTCCGCTGGCATTAGATTTTCAAGGGAGCTCCAGGCTCAGGGGACTTGTGTATAACGAGATGGGTTAAGGTGATGCTGAGATAGCTACTCATGAGCTCGATAGGCGCAGGAAATATCGCGCTCAATACGCCTAGGACAGCCTGCTGCTCTTCGGAAGTGTGCTTGTCATGCGTTGCCAAGAAGAGCGTCTCCTTTGGACCGCCCAGTACGCTGGATACGCCGGGTACGGGAGCATAGGCCATATACGGCACATCCTTTAATCCCCAGATAACAACGTTGGGGAGATGCCCCAAAATATCGTCGGCCATGAGATCAAATCCACTGAAGCCTGGGATGGCGCCTACAAAGACTGGTTTGTTGCGGGGCAGATATGGTTCGATATCTTCGAGCGCTTTGCCACGCACATGCACGGGCACAGTCAGAATTACCACGTCTGCATTTTTTACTGCTTCTTCCGCCAAGTTTGTCACCAAAGCAGGCTTGCCGTACAAACCTGTTCCATCGGGTAGTTGCACCCTAATCCCTTTCGCTCCTAGTCCTTCATTCACCGCCGCGGCCTTGCGTGTGAGCAGCGTTGTGTTGATGTGCGTATATGTGCTGAATAGACCGGCATATAGGTAGCCAGTGTTACCTGCACCAATGATTGTGACATTGAGTTTTTGGTTTTGACGCGGTGTGTTCATTTAGAGCGTGTCCTTGGTTAAAAATGCTTGGTTGAATCTCGCTTGCAGGGATGGTTGCGTGAAGATCACCACCATGCAGAAGAGTAGTGAGCTGCCAACAATCGCCATGGTCGGCGGCACCTCACGAAAAATGACGTAACCGACCACATAACTTAAGGGGAGTGCTAGATACATCACTGAAGCAACGGCGCTAGCGGATAGACGTTTCAAACCGTTGATCCATAGGAGGCTGTAAACAGTTCCAAGCCCAGCAGCAATAAGCAACAACCCCATATCACGCATACCGATGTGCGTGAAGTTGTCATGGGACATTAGTACGCCTGCAGTAGCTGCGAAAATGGAAATCCAGAACAGTAGAGAGAGAGCTGACAAGTGCGCTCCATCGCGCTTTGTCAACACAGCCATGAGCGCCCATGCAGCGGCCCCAGTCAATGCGATCAAGGCATCGGAATAGCTGACAGCGGCAACCATTTCGGAGCTGCCTTGGCCGCTGAATATCACAAGCGTCACACCGAAGAACCCCAGAATGCTCAATGCCCACTTCGCAGGCCCAAGCTTCTCACCACCGATGAGGGCGGCAAACACAGACGTCAGCAAAGGCTCTGCAAAAAATATGGCAATTGCTACGGGCAGCTGCAATCGTTGAAGTGAATAGAACAAACAGAAAGTGCCCGTCAGATTCAAAACTGCTCGCATGATGTGCGTGCGTTCGAATGGTTTCCATTCGTGCGGTTTGAGGTGACGCAGAGTAAATGGCAGTAGGATGAATATTGAAAATATCCATCGCCAAGCTACGATGGCCCACGTCGAAACTTCCGAAGAAACAAGCTTGATTGACACGTCCATCAAAAGGCTTGCCAGCAAGGCTCCATAAGCTAGGTGCATTTTCTATGGCTCCTGTAAGGCGCAACGTTGTGTGACTAGGCTGGAGCGAGTATTCAAATAGTTCATGATTCAAACGGTCTCTGCAAAGGCCTGTTCATGGGCATGTTCTACTGGATGATGTGGGATCCACTTTTCAAGCTGTAATAACACCGATCCGTCCAAAAGACCGCGTTGTTGGAGCCATTCGTCGTTAAAAATGGTGTGGAGATATTTTTCACCCCCATCACATACATTGCAAACAGTGACCCCACTGAAATTACCGTTGTGGACAATCTCTAGCGCTCGAAAAAGTGCCCCGCCAGTTGACCCGCCAATAAGGAGTCCCGTGCGTCTTCCAATGAAACGGCAAGTACCAAATGCATGTTGATCGCTCACAGTCAGACCGACATCGACAACTCGAAAGTCCATCACCTCCCCGATGGTGTCACCAGGTGGCGTGCCTGTTCCGGACTGGTAGTAGCTATGTCCTGGGCCACCAAAGATGATGGAACCTTCGGGCTCCACAGCAACAATTTGTGTGGTTGGATTTAGCGCCTTTAGTCTCGAACCCACACCAGTGATAGAGCCACCAGTCCCAGCACAGGAGACATAGAGTTTGAGCGATTCACCGAACTGTTTGTGGATGTCGTCAGCTAAGGGGTAGTAACCCACAGGATTGCCAGGGTTGTCAGACTGTTGCATAAATACGGCGTTCGGCAATTCTCTTGCAATCTTTGCAGCGGTGCTTTGTCGCTCTACTACGGCGACCTCATTTTCGGCATACGTGCCGGATACAAAGTGCAACTCCCCGCCCATTGCCTGGATGGTGAGCAACTTGTCACGCGCTGCATGGTGATCTACCACCGCGATGAAACGATATCCACGCTCAGCTGCTACGGTGGCCAAGCCAATACCAGTATTGCCTGATGAACTTTCAACGATAGTCCCACCTGGATGAAGGTGGCCAAGTCGCTCTGCACGATCGACCATCGATACGGACATGCGGTCTTTCATACTTCCTCCTGGGTTGTATTTTTCAAGTTTTAGGAATAGTCGCGCATCTGGATTGCTTACTGGCAGTTCCATAAATGGACCAATGCCGATGAGATCAGTAAGTTTTCGGGCAATCATTTGGCACACTCCTGTGTAAAAGTTAAATTTGAGAAATCGATGTTCAGTCGTGCAGGTGTGGGGTGGTGATGAAAGTTGTTCTCCAAAAGGTCCATGTGGTAGCCACCTGTATTGATAAATGCCAAGGCGTCACCGCTGGCAATCGCAACGTCGCCGGAGAAGGGCCTATAGGCAATGATGTCGTCCTCAAGGCAGCTATGCCCGGCGAGGTAATAGGCAGGTGTTGTCTTGATGGGGGCACGTCCGCGTGGACCAAAACGCAGCAAAATTGGGTCACACAGATAGTCGGACTGGAACCATGTCTCGCTGGCGCTGAAACTACTGCCATTGAGAAAAACGGTGCTAAAGCTGCCACGGTCCTTCACCAGACCAACGCTAAAGAGACTGATCGCAACTTGGTCGAGTGCAGAACGACCAGGCTCGACAGCAAGGGTTATGTCACAACGCCGCAGCCAGTCAGCAATTTTGAGTCCGGGAGCGAGGAAATAGTCCATGAATTCACGCATCCAGGCTTCCAACGTTAGTCTTCCCCCGTAAGGATAGAACCACGAAGGCTGACCACCTTTGTATTCAACCGCGCTGCCCTGATGCAATTCCATGAAAGTTTCGAATGCATCAGGTGCCACGTACTGAACGGGCATCCCACCGCCAATGTTGATGAACTGCGTCTTCAACCCGTGAGTGTCCAACACTTCGGAAAGCCCAACCAACTCCGCAACGGACCTTCCACGTTCAATTGCTGAATACCCCGATAAGTGCATATGGAATCCGATGAATTCAATCAACAGACGAAACTCGGTAAGAATTCGGGTGCAAGCCATAACATCTTCGGTACTCATTCCGAAGCGAGTTTTTGCCTTAAAAGAAGGGCGATATCGCAAATAGATTCGGGCAGGATTTTGTGAGCGATGGGACATGACATGATCGCGAAGCGCGCGCAACTCTTCAACCGAATCTATTGAGATATTCACATTGCGTTCGATAGCTGCTTGAAACAGAGACGTTGGCTTTACTGGGCCTGACAGAGAGAGCGGAGTGTGTAAGGGGCTTAGTTCACACGCCAGTTTGAACTCATACTCGCTAGCCACATCGATACCGAAGCCAGAAGCCGCAGCAGTGCTGACCAATCCACGCCCCTTATTGGCCTTCATTGCGTAGTAAACCTGCGCCTTTACACCATGGGATTGGATCGCTGCTTCAATCTTGGCTAAGTTTGCTGCCAAAACTTGTGGTGCTACAAGGTGTAGCGGTGATCCATATTGCTCCAACAAACTGTGAATTCGTGATTGGTTTTCCTCCAAAAATGAATGCCATTCTGAGTGAATAATGGGACTCAGATTGCAATTCAGCGTCTGAAGTGATTCGGTTGATCTAACGATTTGGGTCTGAGCTGTGGGCGATACATGCATCTCTGTTCTCCTGGCGAGACCTCGTTTTTAGCAGTGACGCTTGGGTGAATACAGTTCAAATATCAGATAGGGCTATTCGATTTTTTGATAGAGTCCGGCTCGCATAATTCCCCATGAAAATGGCGTGGCGTGGCGTGGCGTGGCGTGGCGTAGTCGTTGCCGATGAAAAAGCCGGGGCGAGTTCAGTAGCAGGTTTGTGCACATAATTTGCAACGGATCAATTTATGCATTACTTACTGAGCCAAAAAAAATCCGAGGTGGCCAGACTCTGCCGCAGCGCCGGTGTGCGGCGCTTGGATGTTTTTGGCTCGGCCGTGCGTGCAGATTTTGACTCTGCGCGCAGTGATCTGGATTTTTTGGTTGAATTTGAAGAAGCCGCACCGGTGGCCTACGCACAGGCATTCTTCTCATTGAAGTCTGGCTTGGAAGCGCTGTTCAGTCGCCCCGTGGACTTGCTCACACCCAGAAACCTTGAAAACCCATTTTTGCGTAGCCGGATCGCAGCAGAGCGCGAAGCCTTGTATGCATGCTGATAGCGCCAAGGCGCAGAGGCTATGCCACTGTCGATGACCAAGTGGTGTGGGGCGTTGTCGAGGCGAATATTGAGCCCTTGTCCAAGGCACTCGCGAAGTTACTGGCTTGAGCCAACGCCACTGTGGGTGGTCTTAAAAGGCTCCCCTTGCTGCAGGCCTCTGACTGGGTAGGACATGCTCTTCTGTCACAATTGACGTTTACGTAAACGTCAACCCAAGAGGTTTGTTATGTCCGAATCCATTGTCATCGTCAGCGCCGTGCGCACCCCCATGGGAAGCTTCATGGGCGACTTCGCCTCACTCTCTGCCAACGACCTCGGTGGTGGCGCCATCCGGGCTGCGGTGGCGCGTGCGGGCATTGCGCCGGAGCTGGTCACCGAGGTGATTTTTGGCAACTGCCTGATGGCAGGCCAGGGCCAGGCACCGGCACGCCAGGCGGCCTTTAAGGGCGGCTTGCCCATCAGTGCTGGCGCGGTGACGCTGTCGAAGATGTGCGGCTCGGGCATGCGCGCGGCCATGTTCTGCCATGACATGCTTCTCGCAGGCAGCCACGATGTGCTGATCGCCGGCGGCATGGAGAGCATGAGCAATGCGCCCTACCTGCTGCCCAAGGCGCGCGCCGGCATGCGCATAGGCCATGAGCGCGTGATGGACCACATGATGCTCGATGGCCTGGAAGACGCCTATGAGGCTGGCCGCTCCATGGGCACCTTTGGCGAAGACTGCGCCGCCAAATACGGGTTCACCCGCGCCCAACAAGACGCCTTTGCCACCACCAGCGTGCAGCGCGCTCAAGCAGCGATTGCGGCCGGCCGCTTTGCCGCCGAGATCACGCCGGTGCTGGTGAAGACGCGCGCTGGTGAAGTTGAGATTGCCATGGACGAGGGCCCGGGCAAGATCAAACTGGAAAAAATCCCCACGCTCAAATCCGCCTTTAAGAAGGACGGCACCATCACCGCCGCCAGCAGCAGCTCCATCAGCGACGGCGCGGCCGCCCTGGTGATGATGCGTGCCAGCACCGCATTGGCCATGGGGCTGCAACCGCTGGCGCGACTGGTGGCGCACGCCAACCAGGCGCAAGAGCCCAACTGGTTTGCCACCGCCCCCGTGGGTGCCGTCAACAAGGTGCTGGCCAAGGCCGACTGGACGGTGGAGGACGTGGACCTGTGGGAGGTGAACGAGGCCTTTGCCGTGGTGGCCATGGCGCTGATGGCGGACCTGAATCTCCCGCATGAGAAGGTGAATGTGAATGGCGGCGCCTGTGCTTTGGGTCACCCGATTGGCGCATCCGGTGCGCGCATCATGGTGACGCTGATTCACGCGCTCAAAGCCCGTGGTTTGAAAAAGGGTGTGGCGACCCTGTGCATTGGTGGCGGTGAAGCGACTGCGGTGGCTTTGGAACTGCTTTGATTCTTTTCGTGCTTGCTGATTTGCTCATCCGCTACGTGGCTTCTATCGCTCGCGCCGTGGCCGGGTATGCCGGTGGCCTCATGGTGGAGTACCACAAATCGGCCCCCGGCACACCCGAGCCCGTCGCTGGACTGCGCGGGGGTTGCACAAGGGAGTCCGTGGGCACAGTGCACGGTATTCGCGTGGCGTAAAAGCCCGCTGGGAAACGACCTGAATAATAAATTGGAGACACACATGCTGCTGACACTAGACCAGGAAATGATCCGCGACGCGGTGCGCGATTTTGCGCAAGCCGAACTCTGGCCCAACGCCGCCAAGTGGGACAAGGAACATACCTTTCCCAAGGAGGTCCACAAGGGCCTGGCGGCGCTCGGTGCCTATGGCATCTGCGTGCCCGAAGAGCTGGGCGGTGCGGGCCTTGACTATGTGACGCTGGCCCTCGTCCTAGAGGAAATTGCGGCCGGCGACGGCGGCACCAGCACGGTGATCAGCGTGACCAATTGCCCGGTCAACGCCATCCTGATGCGCTACGGCAATGTGCAGCAAAAGAAGCAGTGGCTCACCCCGCTGGCACAGGGCCAGATGCTGGGCGCGTTTTGTTTGACCGAGCCCCATGTGGGCTCCGACGCCTCGTCCCTGCGCACCACGGCAGCTAAACAAGGCGATCATTACGTGATCAACGGCGTCAAGCAATTCATCACCAGCGGCAAGAATGGCGATGTGGCGATTGTGCTGGCGGTCACCGACAAGGGCGCTGGCAAAAAGGGCATGAGCGCCTTTCTCGTGCCCACCAACGCGCCGGGCTATACCGTGGCGCGGCTCGAAGACAAGCTGGGCCAACATTCCAGCGACACCGCGCAGATCAACTTCGACAACTGTCGTATTCCCGTAGAGAACCTGATCGGCAAAGAAGGAGAGGGCTATGGCATTGCCCTGGGCGGGCTGGAGGGCGGGCGCATCGGCATTGCCGCGCAAAGCGTGGGCATGGCGCGCAGTGCCTTTGAGGTGGCCCTGGCCTATGCCAAGGACCGCCAGAGTTTTGGCACCGCCATCTTCAACCACCAGGCCGTGGGATTTCGCTTAGCCGAATGCGCCACGCAGATCGAGGCCGCGCGCCAACTGATCTGGCATGCCGCAGCTCTGCGCGATGCCGGACGCCCCTGCCTGAAAGAGGCCGCCATGGCCAAGCTGTTTGCCAGCGAGATGGCCGAGAAGGTCTGCAGCGTGGCGATCCAAACGCTGGGCGGTTACGGCTATGTGACCGACTTTCCGGTGGAGCGCATTTACCGCGATGTGCGCGTCTGCCAGATTTACGAGGGCACCTCCGACGTGCAAAAGATCATCATCCAGCGCGCCTTGGCCTAAAAGATGGCGAACCTGAATATGCCTGCGGGCGTCACGGTGCTGGAGCGCGGTTGGCTGTCGAGCAACAACATCGCCATTGCCGGGCGCGACCAATGCGCCCTGATCGACAGCGGCTACTGCACCCACAGCGACCAGACCCTGTTGCTGGTGGACTCCGCGCTGCAGGGGCGACCGCTGGACCTGCTGCTCAACACCCATTTGCACAGCGACCATGTGGGTGGCAACGCGGCCCTGCAGGCGCACTATCCAGAGATGCAAACGCTGATCCCGCCGGGCCATGCGCAGTATGTAGCGGCCTGGGACACCGAGCGGCTCAGCTACCAACCCACCGGCCAGAACTGCCCACAGTTTCGCTTCGATGCCACGCTGCAACCGGGCAGCGAACTGTACTTAGGCGACCTGCTGTGGCAGGTGCATGCCGCGCCCGGCCACGACAGCCACTCGGTGATTTTGTTTGAGCCGCAAAGCCGCACACTGGTGTCGGCCGATGCGCTGTGGGAGCGCGGCTTTGGCGTGGTGTTTCCCGAGTTGGATGGCGACGATGCCTTCCACGAAGTGGCGCAGACGCTCGATGTGATTGAGGCGCTGCAACCCGCGCTGGTCATTCCCGGCCACGGTGCGCCCTTTACCGACGTGGGGGCCGCCTTGCTGCGCGCACGCCAGCGGCTAGCCGGTTTTGTGGCCGACCCGGCGCGGCACCGCCAGCATGCGGCCAAGGTGATGCTCAAGTTCAAGCTGCTGGAGCTGCAAAGCGTCAGCATGCTGGCTCTGTTGGCCTGGGCCGAGGCCACGCCCTATGTGGCAAAGCTGGTGGCGCACGCCGAGCACAGCCTGGCGCAGGCGCTGGACCTGTTGGTGCAAGACCTGGTGCGCGCCGGTGCTGCGACACTACAGGGCAGGCAGCTGCACAACGCCTGAATCAGAAACAACAGGAGACAAGACAATGACTATCAGCAAAGGATTTCGCGCCCTCGTAGACGAGGCCATGGCCCAGGTCACCACCTATTCGGTGGCCGAGGTGCAGGCCCGCCTCACCGACCCCCAGGTGCAGATCGTCGATATCCGCGACATCCGCGAACTGACCGAGGGCACCGTGGTCGGCGCCTTTCATGCGCCGCGCGGCATGTTGGAGTTTTGGGTCGATCCGGACTCGCCCTATCACAAGAAAATTTTTGCCAATGAGGCCAAGGAGTTCATCTTGTTTTGCGGTGCCGGTTGGCGCAGCGCCTTGGCAGCCAAGACTCTGCAGGATATGGGCATGACCAATGTCGCCCACATCGACGGCGGCTGGGCCGAGTGGGTCAAAGTAGGCGCCCCCACCGAGACGCTGGAAGCGCAAAAAGCCAAACGCGCCGCCAAGGCATGAAGACGCTGGACGCAAGCAGCCCCTGCCCCTGCGGTCGCGTGGCGGCCAAGTCGCTTTCCTATGGCGACTGCTGCGGCCGCTGGCTGGAGGATGCAACGCAGACCGCGCAGCCGCCCGACGCTCAGAGCCTGATGCGCTCGCGCTACAGCGCCTTTGTGCTGGAGCGCGAAGCCTATTTGTTGAACAGTTGGGAAGCCAGCCACCGCCCCGAGCGCATCGCGTTTGATACCGGCGTGAAGTGGCTGGGCCTGGACCTGCGCAGCCACCGCAGCACCGGCGCAGCCAGCGCCGAGGTGGAATTTGTGGCGCGCCAAAAGCCGCTCCATGGCGCTGCGGTGCGCCTGCACGAGCGCAGCCGTTTTGTCTTGGAGGCCGGTCGCTGGTTGTATGTGGATGGAGATGCCTTGTAGATTCAGTGGGCTTACGAAACCGCCCAAGAGCCTTGCACACCGCTTTTCGCGAGGGGTAAAATGTCATACATTGTTTTACATGCGGGGTGTTCGATGGAACTGGTCATTCGAAAATTAGGGAACTCGGTTGGCGTGACCTTGCCGACGGCGCTGCTGCGTGATCTGGATGTTGCAGTCGGGCATTCCTTCACGGTGACGCGCACGGCGGACAACGATCTGGTGCTGCGCCCGCAAAGACCGCGCAAGCGCTACACCGCAGCGGAGTTGAACAAGCAATGCAATTTGAAGGCGCCTATGCCAGCGGATTTGCAGAACTGGGAGGCCATGCCCGCCGTGGGCGAAGAGGCGCTGTGAACAAGCCTGCAGCCAAGGGAGCAGGCAGCAAGGTTCCCCGGCAGGGGGACATCCTGCTGATCGCGCTGGATCCCACGCTGGGTAGCGAAATCCACGGCACGCGCCCGGTGCTGGTGCTTTCCAACCAGGAGTTCAACCGCCTGGGGCGTGCCTTGGTTGCACCCATTACCCAGGGCAGTTTTGAGCGCGTTGCCGGTTGGGCGGTAACGCTGATGGGCGCCGGCACACAGACCCAGGGCGCCGCAGTGGTCAGCCAATGCCGTGTACTGGATTGGCAAGCGCGCCAGGCCAAGCGCGTGGAGACAGTGCCCAGGGAGGTCATTGAAGAAGCCCTGGCAAGGCTGGAGGCCATGACCGCCAGCAGCTGATCCCCTCGATAATCGGCGCATGAAATTTGATGCCGTGTTATTTGACTGCGATGGCGTGTTGGTGGATTCGGAGGCGATCACCAATGGCGTGCTGCGCGACATGCTCGACGAGCGCGGTTGGTCCATGACGCTCAAGCAGTGCATGGACCTGTTTGTGGGCAACACCGTGACCGACAAGCGCAGCGAGATCGAGGCGCGCACCGGTCTGCCCCTGAGCGCCGACTGGTTGCTGGAATTTCGCGAGCGGCGCAATGCGGCGCTGGTGGCCGATATCCAGGTCATCCCCAACATCCACCAGGCTGTGAAGGCGCTGCACCTGGCCACTGCTGGGCGCATTGCCTGCGCCTCGGGCGCGGACCGCTTCAAGGTGGAGATGATGCTCACGCAGGTGGGGTTGGCAGAGTATTTTGTGGGCAATATCTTTAGCGGCCATGAGATGGCGCGCTCCAAGCCGCACCCCGATGTCTACTTGGCTGCAGCCGCCCATCTGGGCGTGGACCCCAGCCGCTGCGCGGTGGTGGAAGACACGCTCACCGGCCTGGCTGCTGGCCTTGCCGCAGGTGCCACCGTGTTTGCCTATGTGCCGCAGGGCGACGGGCGAGAGCTGCTGGAGGCCGGCGCCACGCAGGTGTTTGCCGACATGGCGGCCCTGCCCGGCTTGTTGCGATAGTCGGGCGAGGCCCGGTCACAGGGTTCGTGCTTAGAATGCGCCTAACCGAGGGCCTGCCATGCGACTCACCCCTTTTGAACGCCAAGCGCTGAAAGCTGCTGCACAAAACTGCTTCGATGCACAGGTTGTGGTGCGCCTGTTTGGCTCGCGCCTGGACGACAGCCGCAAGGGTGGCGACATCGACTTGCACATCGCCACCCAATTGACCGACCCGGCGCAGATTGCGCGGGCGCATTCCCGTTTTTTGGCGCAGGTCTACGCCAGCATGGGTGAGCAAAAGATGGATGTGCTCATCGATTACCCACCGCGGCAGCAAGAGTTGCCGGTGTACCGCATTGCCCGCGAGCAAGGGCTTGTGCTGTGACGGAGTTGCCCATGTTGGTGTTGCAGGAAGCGTGGCGCCAATGCGATCGCCACATGCACCATATGTTGCATGCTTTGGCCGCATTGCGTGGCAGTTTGCCACTGTCGCCACAGTCGGCCGCCACACTGGATGACGAAGCCGTTCAGGACTGGGACCAGTTCATCCTGCGCTTCACCAAGCTGCAGGATGCGATGGGCGCACGCTTATTTCCCGCCGTTCTGGCATGCCTTCAGGAGCCGTATGAAGACCGGCCCATGCTCGATAAACTGAACCGCCTGGAGAAGCTGGGCTATTTGGGCAGCGTGGAGCAGTGGAATGTGCTGCGTGCCATTCGCAACCGCTTTGCGCACGATTACCCGCAAGACGATGCCATGCGCGCGGCCTATCTGAATGAGGCGGTGCAAGCCGTGCCCCTGCTGCAGGAATTGCTTGCAAGGGTTGCGCCCTTGGTGAAGCCTTGAGTTTGCACGGCCACCTGCCACTGTGCCCTTGCCCCGCAGAGATTTGTGCAAACGTTCAGATCGCTGCAGCGCGGGTAGCGCCACCCCCTTGACCCGTCTGGCATCGTTACCCGCTACCCCGCGCAGCTGTGGCTGGTGTTGAGCAGGTGCGTGGCCATTTGGTCAAAGGTCTGGATGAGCAGCGCGCGAAAAGCGATGTCGCTCACCTGCTCGGTGAGCGCTTGGGTCATGCACAGCATCCATTCATCCCGCATGGCCTGGCTCACCGCATAGGGCGCATGGCGCATGCGCAGGCGGGGATGCCCCTTCTTGGCCATATAGAGTGCGGGGCCACCGAACCAGCCGGACAAAAATTCAAACAGGCTTGTGGCGCTGCCGTCCAAGCTTTCGGGGTGCAACTGCCGCACCGCGTAAGCCTCTGGCAGCGAGTCCATCAGTGCATAAAAACGCTGCACCAGGGCGCGAATGGCAGCTTCGCCGCCGAGTTGGTCGTAGGGGGTAGCAACAGCGGTATGCATCGGGTCTTTCGCAGAGAAAAAAAGTGGCTCGGTCGCAGTATGAATGGCTGGCTCAAACCATGCTTGGATGCAATGGATATAGGTTGGATAGCGCTCATAGTCCCCACCGCAACCCTGCCGCCAGCAGCAGGGCGGCCGTACACGACCAGCCCGAGAACAGCAGCCTCCAAGCCAAGGCAAGGGGCACAAAGCCCACGCCGCGCACCATGCCAGCACACATGGCCCAGAAGATCGCCATAACAAAACCGTGGTCCACGCTGCCATCGGCGCGCGCGAGCAGCAGCGGATAGATGCTGCCCGCCAGCATGATGGCCAACGCCGCGATCAGGCTGGGCAGGTGCATGGCGCTGGGCACGCGTTCCGAGGGCGTCACTGCCTGGGGCATCACGGCTCTTTGTCCTTGCGTGCGGACGCACGCGCCTCTTCATTTTCGCCCCACAGCGCATTCAGAATGGCGAGCAAGACGGCAAAGCCGACGCCCAAAATCCAGGCAAAGTACCACATGTTTTTTCCTGTCTCAGCGCTCAGGCTGCGTTGTCTTCACCGATCAGCAGTCGGCTGGCGGTGAGGTATTTGTGGGGTGGCACTTCCAGATTGGTGGGTGCCGGTTTGTTCTTGAAGACCCGCCCGGCCAGATCGAAGGTGGAGCCATGGCAGGGGCAAAAGAAGCCACCGCTCCAGTCCGCGCCGACGCTGGGGTTGTTGCTGCCCTTGGGCACGGAACTGGGCGAGCAGCCCAGATGTGTGCAGATGCCCACCAGCACCACAAACTCGTCTTTGATGGAGCGATGGGCGTTTTGCGCATAGGCCGGTTGCTGCTCGCGCTCCGAGCCCGGGTCCACCAGCTGGTCATCCAGTGCGGCGAGCCCTGCCAGCATCTCCGGGGTGCGGCGCAATATCCAGACCGGCTTGCCGCGCCACTCCACCATTTTGGTTTCGCCCGGTGCCAAGTCGGCGATGTCCACCTCCACGCTGGAGCCCATGGCGCGGGCCCGCTCGCTGGGGGCGAAGCTGGAGACAAAGGGCACGGCCGTTGCGGCTGCCGCAACAGAAGCCAGCGCGCCCGTCATCAGCACCCACTTGCGGCGCTCCTCGTCTTGTGCGGGCGGTTTAGTAAGCGGCATGGTCGTGCTCCCGTATGTAAGCTGCTGTCACCTTGCCGCGCATGACGCGGTAGGCCCAGGAGGTGTAGAGAATGATGAGGGGCATAAAAAGCAGGGTGGCCCAGAACATGATGCCCAGCGTCAGGTGGCTAGACACGCTGTCCCACACCGTCAGGCTGGCCGCTGGCATGGAGCTCGACGGCATGATGAAGGGGAACATGGAGGCGCCCGCCGTGCCGATCACGCCGAGCACCGCCAGCGACGAGGCCACGAAGGCGCTCAAGGTCCAACGCAGGCGCAGCAGCATTGCAGCCAGCAGCGCACAGCCAATGCCCAGTGCCGGCAGCAGCCAGAGCAGCGGCTGTTTGCCATAGTTGGCCATCCAGGCACCCGCTTCGCGCACCACGGTTTTGGTCATGGGGTCGGGTAGGGCGTTTGCGTCTATTGCCGAGGCAATGCGGTAGCCGTCTATGCTCTGCAGCCAAAAGCCCGCACCCACAAAGGCCAGCACCATGAGCAGTGCGGCACCGGTGGCCGCGCGTATGGTGCGCGCTTGGATGATGCCCTCGGTGCGGTGGGCCAAATAGGTGCCGCCCTGCAGGGTGACCATGGCGCTGCTGACCACGCCGGCCAGCAGGGCAAAGGGGTTGAGCAATTGCCAAAAGCTGCCGCTGTAGGTGGAGACCATGTAGGCGTCGAACGCAAAGGGCACGCCTTGGAGCAGGTTGCCAAAGGCCACGCCAAAAATCAGCGGTGGCACCGAGCCGCCTATAAACAGGCCCCAGTCCCAGGTGCTGCGCCATGCCGAATTGTGGATCTTGCTGCGGTAGTCAAAGCCCACCGGGCGAAAGAAAAGTGCCCACAGCACCACCAGCATGGCCCAGTAAAAGCCGCTAAAGGCCGTGGCATAAACCAATGGCCAGGCCGCAAAGATGGCGCCACCACCGGTAATGAACCAGACCTGGTTGCCATCCCAATGCGGCCCCACCGTGTTGATGACCACGCGGCGCTCCAGGTCGTTGCGCCCGACAAAGGGCAGCAGCGTTCCCACGCCCATGTCGTGCCCGTCCATGATGGCAAAGCCCACCAGCAGCACGCCCACCAGCAGCCACCAGATGATCTTGAGAGTTGAGTAATCAAACATGGTGATTCCTTAAGCGTGCTGTGCTTCGTTGTCATAGCGGCCCGTGCCCAGGCTGCCGGGGCCCATGCGGGCGAACTTGACCATCAGGAACATCTCCACCACCAGCAGTACGGTGTAGAAGCCGATGAAGCCGGCCAGCGAGCCATACAGGCTGCCCACACTGAGCGTTGACACACTCAGGTGCGTGGGCAGCACGCCATAAATCGTCCAAGGCTGGCGGCCATACTCGGCCACAAACCAGCCCAGCTCGCAGGCGATCCAGGGCGCGGGCAGCATCCAAAGAGCGGCTTTGAGCAGCCAGCGCTTGTCCATGCAGGCCGACTTCAAGGTGCTCCAAAAGGCCAGGCCAAACAGCAGCAGCATGGCAAAGCCCAGCGCGACCATCAGGCGAAAGGCCCAGAACATGGGAGTGACGCGCGGCACGGTGTCGTTGACGGCGCGCGCGATGATCTCGGGGGTGGCGGCGTTCACATCCACCACATATTTTTTGAGCAGCAGGCCAAAGCCCAGGTCCGCCTTGTGCTCCTCGAAGACACGCTTGGCAACGCCGTCTTCACGGTTGGCGCGCAGGGCCTCCAGTGCTTTCACGGCGATGATGCCGCGCACAATGCGCTCGCGGTTCTTGGCCTTGATCTCATGGATGCCGGGTATCTCCTTGCTGAGCGACCTTGTACCGATCACGCCCATGAGCCAGGGAATTTCAAGCTCCCAGTTGTTCTTTTGCTCGGCCTCGTTGATGCTGGCCACCAGCGTGAGTCCCGCAGGAGCCGGCTTGGTCTCCCACATGGCTTCCATGGCGGCCAGTTTGGTCTGCTGCGCCTCACCGACCGTGTAGCCGGACTCATCGCCCAGCACAATGACGCTGGCCACCGAGGCCAGGCCAAAGGCCGCGGCCACGCGAAAGCTGCGTTTGGCAAATTCCACATCGCGTTTTTTCAGCAAATACCAGCTCGAAATCGACAACACAAACATGGCGCCGGTGGCGTAGCCGGCCGACACGGTGTGCACAAACTTGGCCTGCGCATCGGGGTTGAACAAAACGGCCCAGAAGTCGGTCATCTCCATGCGCATGGTCTGGTAGCTGAACTCCGCGCCCACCGGGTTTTGCATCCAGCCGTTGGCAATCAGAATCCATAGCGCCGACAGGTTGGTGCCCACCGCCATCAACAGGGTCACCAGCAAATGCTGGGTGCGGCTCAAGCGGTCCCAGCCAAAGAAGAACAGGCCGATCATGGTGGACTCCAGGAAGAAGGCCATCAGCCCTTCGATGGCCAGCGGTGCGCCAAAGATGTCTCCCACGTAATGCGAGTAATAGGCCCAGTTGGTGCCGAACTGGAACTCCAGCGTGATGCCGGTGGTCACGCCCAGCGCGAAGTTGATGCCAAATAGCTTGCCCCAAAAGCGCGTCATGTCTTTCCAGACCACGTTGCCGGTCATCACATAGACGCTCTCCATGATGACCAGCATCCACACCATGCCTATGGTCAGCGGCACAAAGAGAAAGTGGTACAGCGCCGTGGCGGCAAACTGCAGCCTGGAGAGGTCTACCAGTTGTTCCGAAATCATTTGTGGGTTCCTTGTGTCTTAGGCGAAGCGGCTTGCAAAAGTTGCGCGGCAACGCCGCTGTCATCGACGGCCACGCGCTGTTCCCGCACAAACCCCCACCACAGCAAAAGCAGGATGGCGAGTTTGAGAAGCAGCAACGGGGCCAATTTTTTTAGCAGGGATTGGTCGGAAAAATACATGGCAGTCCATACTTGTGACAGTATTCATAGTCAAGAACCATGCCATCCACCACTGAAGGAAAAAATTGAATCATTTCAAGGGCTTGCAGCGCCAGCCGGGTTTTTCGCCAGGCCAGGTGCCCCTGCTGGGACTGCCACATATGGCATGTTGCGCCGCAATTGGCACAAAGCCATGACGGCCACGGAACGGCCTCCTGTGAAGCCACTGCCGGAACTGATGTCCTTTTTGGAGGGCTTAAGCGAACCCCATATCCTGTTCGATGCGCGCTATCGCATCCTGGCTGCCAACGCGGCCTATCGCCAGCAATTCAACCAGGCCCAAAGCGTGGTGGGGCGGCGCTGCTACGAGGTCTCCCACCATTTCAGTGTGCCCTGTGACCAAGCCGGTGAGTCTTGCCCGCTGGCGCAGGCGCGTGAGTCCGGGCAGCGCGAACGCGTCATGCATTTGCACCACACCGCCCAGGGCGAGGAATACATCAACATCGAGCTCACCCCCATCAGCAATGCGCTGGGCAAGCAGACCTATTACGTGGAAAAGATGGAGCCCATACGCGTGGCGCAGGGCCAACCCGCAGCGCGCAGCCTGATTGGCCGCTCGCCCGCATTCCAGGAGATGCTGGGTCTGGTGGCGCGCGTGGCCCCCTCCATGGCCACCGTGCTGTTGCTAGGCGAGTCCGGCACCGGCAAAGAGTTGGTGGCCCAGGCGGTGCACGCGTCGAGCACCCGTGCCCACAAGCCCTTGGTGGCGGTGGACTGCGCCAGCCTGCCGGAGAACTTGTTTGAGTCCGAATTGTTTGGCCATGAGCGCGGCGCATTTACCGGGGCCAACACGGCACGCGCTGGCCTGGTGGAGTCGGCCAGCGGCGGCACCCTGTTTCTCGACGAGGTCGGTGACATTCCGCTGACCATACAGGTCAAGCTGCTGCGCCTGCTTGAATCCGGCACCTACCGCCGGGTGGGCAGCACCGAGCTGCGCCATGCCGACATCCGCGTCCTATCGGCCACCCACAGAGACCTGGCCCGGATGGTGTTTCAGGGCACGTTCAGGGAAGACCTCTATTACCGCCTGAGCACCTTTCCCATCCATCTGCCGGCCCTGCGCGAGCGCCGTGAAGACCTGGGGCTCTTGAGTGCGGCGCTGTTGCAGCGCATGAGCCCCACACGCGCGCTCAGCCTGAGTGAGGCCGCCCTGCGCCTGTTGCAGGAGCAAGACTTTCCGGGCAATGTGCGCGAACTGCGCAATCTATTGGAGCGCACCTCGCTGCTGTGCGATGGCGACACGCTGGGTGTTCGCCATCTGGCGCGCGCCTTGTCGGCCGGTGTGCGCAGGCCAACCTTTCACAGGGATGGGCATGCCTTGCAGCCCGCTGGAGTCGTCGCTGTGACGCCAGACCCGGCCTCCACGCTCAAGGACGCACAGCGCGCGGCGCTCGCCCAACGGGTGAAGGCCCACTCTGGCAGCCGGGCCGAACTGGCGCAGCATTTGGGCATCAGCCCGCGCTCCCTGTACCGCAAGCTCAAAGGGCTGAAAGGCGCCTGAAACACAGGAGGCAAGCGTTTTTAGCCGCGGTTCAAATCAACCTGGGCGTCCATGACCCAATGCGGGTTTTTCATCAGTTCATCTTTCCAGGCGCCTAGGTGGCGGCGCGATTGGATCAGGCCGCGAATCGCACCCACATGTTGCGCGTGGCCCATGCTGATGGCGCCAATCAACCGGTCCGAATCGAAACACAGGCGGGTGTAGATAAAGTGGGCCTCGTCCACCACCTCGGTGACCTCGCCCCCCGCAATGCCTTGCCATAAACCGAAGCTGTGCGAGATCAGGCCGGCCGAGTCGAGCACATTCATGCTCAGGCTGCCGATGTAAGCCACGTCCTTGCCGGCCATGTTGAGCGCTGCCATACGTCCGTGCTCGGTGGCCGTGGGCTGCAAGGCATGCACCGTCCATTCGCCGGTGGAGAAATCACGCCCCTGCGCGACATCGCCGGCCGCATAAATACAGGGCGCCGTGGTGCGCATGTGCGCATCAATGACAACCCCGCTGCGGATCTCAACGCCGGCATTCTCCAGGAACGCCACATTCGGATGCACGCCCGTTGCCAGGATGATGAGGTCCGCATCGATGCTGCCGGTGTCCATCACCAGGCGCGGGCCGGGCTCTATGCGCAGCACGCGACCGCTGGTGATGACCTTGACACCAAGCCCCTCCAGCCAGCGCTGCAGCATGCGGCTGCCTACCGGCGTCATCATGGAGCGCAGAATTTGCCCGGAGCGCCCCGCCACCACCGACAACTGCACGCCGGTGCTGACCAGCGCCTTCATGCATACCCCGGCAACAAAGCCAGCGCCCAGCATGACAACGCGCGCGCCGGGCCGCAGTTTGGGCGCAATCTGGTGCGCGTCCTCCAGCGTCCAGCAGCTCAACACACCCGGCAAGTCGGTGCCCGCTATGGGAGGTATCGAAGGCGAGGAGCCGGTGGCAATCAGCAGCCGGTCGTAGGGAAGTTGGGTGCCATCTTCCAATGCGACCGTTCCGCCGCTGGGCCCGGCATGCACCTGCAGTGCCCTGCCATGAAGGCAGGCAATGCCAAGCCCCTCCAAGTGGTTGTGCGAGCGGCGTTGGCGTGCGTCGTCTACCGTGCCATTCAGGATGTAGGGGATGACCATTCTTGCGTAGGGCTCACCCGCTTCGCCGTGGACCAGCGTGATGCGGGCATCGGGACTTGTTTCGCGCAGGGTCTCAGCAGCCCGCACGCCAGCAGGGCCTGCGCCAATAATGACAAAGTTCATCGCCGTTCTCCTTGTGGTGCGTAACGCCTTGCAATGCCTGCGCCGCCTCACGTTTTTTCTGATTGTCCGTTCATCGAAATCCACTTGTACGCACTGTGTGCAGATTCAATCGTTTTCTCTATGAAGCGCACGCCACGGGCGCCCTCGGCGAGCTTCGGATAATCGGCCTCGCCAGGCAGCACCAAGGTACCGGCTTGTTGGGCCCGGATGTGCTGTGCCACACCGAGGTAGAGGTTGGCAAATGCTTCTATAAAAGCCTCGGGGTGGCCGCTGGGGAGTCGGGTTGCGCGGCGTGCCGACTCACCCAGCCAAGCGGACCCACGCGTCAACTGGCGCCTTGGCCCATCAATGGGGCTGTGCCACAAGCTATTGGGTTCTTCCTGCTGCCACTCCAGCGTCCCTGTGCTGCCAAACACACGCAAGCGCAGATCGTTCTCGCAGCCCACCTCGATTTGCGACGCGATCAGCACGCCGCGCGCCCCGTTGGTAAAGCGCAGCAGCAAGTTGCCATCGTCGTCAAGCCGTCGGCCGGGCACGAAGGTCGTCAGGTCGGCGCAAATGGAATGCAGCTGCAAGCCTGTCACGGTGGCCACGAGGTTTTCGGCATGCGAGCCGATGTCGCCGATGGCGCCTGCAATGCCGCTGCGGGCCGGGTCGGTACGCCATTGGGCCTGCTTTTGTTGGCTGGCTTCGAGTTGGGTGGCCAGCCAGCCTTGGTTGTATTCCACGATGACCTTGCGCACATCACCAATGGCGCCACGGTGCACCATGTCACGCGCTTCGCGCACCATGGGGTAACCGGTGTAGCAGTAGGTGACTCCGAACACGATGCCTGTGCGCGCAACGATCGCTGCGAGCTCGGCCGCCTGCTCGCTGGTGTGCACCAGTGGCTTGTCGCACACCACATGAATGCCGGCCTCGGCAAAGGCCTTGGCCACCGGAAAATGCATGTGATTGGGTGTGACGATGGACACGAAGTCAACGCGCTCGGTGTCGGGGCGCTTGACTTCATCCTCCAACAGTTCTTGCCAGCTCCCATGGTTGCGTCCATCGGCCAGGTTCAGGTCCCGGCCCGAAGCTTTCGCCTTGTCCGCAGTGGCGGAGAGTGCCCCTGCTACGAATTCGATTTCGCCATCGAGCGCCATGGCCTTTCGGTGCACCGCACCGATAAAGGCATCGCGTCCACCACCGACCATCGCATAGCGCAGTTTTCTCATGCTGCCACCTGCCGATTCTTGTCAAAGGCCGCGTCAAACGCCCCGGCTGCGGGCTTGAAGTCGAGCCGCCTGCAAAAGGCCGCACTCTCGGTGGCGCCATGTACGCGGTCCATGCGGCTGTCTTCCCATTCCACGCTCAGCGGGCCGCTGTAGCCGATGTCGTTGAGCGCCACGATCACCGATTCGAAATCGATCATGCCGCGCCCCACGCTGCGAAAGTCCCAAAACCGGCGCGCATCGCCAAAGCTGGTGTGGCCACCGAACACGCCCGCCGCACCGTCGCCCTTGCCCCACCAGGCATCCTTCATGTGGACATTCAAAATGCGCCCGCCAAAGGTCCGGATGAACTGCACGTAGTCCACGCCCTGGTAGCCCAGATGGCTCGGGTCGAAATTGAAACCAAAGCGTTGATGGCCCTTCACCGCATCGAGCGCGCGCTGTGCAGAGGCGATGTCAAAGGCGATCTCGGTCGGATGGGCTTCGAGTGCGAAGTTCACATCCACCGACTCGAATACTTCCAGAATCGGCATCCAGCGCCGGGCAAAGTCGGCAAACCCTTTGTCCCAATAGGACTGCGGGGTGGGCGGAAAGGGATAGAGGGAATGCCAGATGGAGGAGCCGGTGAAGCCGGTGACGGTCTTTACGCCCAATGCGGCAGCTGCGCGGGCAGTGTCTTGCATTTCGCGGGCGGCGCGCTGGCGCACCGCTTCGGGCTCGCCATCGCCCCAGATACGCTCGGGCAATAGGGCTTGGTGGCGCTCGTCGATCCGATCGCAGACTGCCTGGCCCACCAAGTGGTTGGCAATGGCAAAACATTGCAAGCCATGCGCCTGCAACAGGGCGCGCTTGTCCTTGATATAGGCCGGACTGGCCAGTGCAGCCTGCACGTCGAAGTGGTCCCCCCAGCATGCCAGTTCCAGGCCGTCGTAGCCCATGCGCTTGGCCAGCGGTGCCAATTCTTGCAGCGCCATGTCGGCCCATTGGCCGGTAAATAGTGTGATGGGTCTTGTCATGTCGGTACTCACTGCATGGAATAAAGAGGGCCCCACCCGGTGGGCCGGCCAGCCGGTTCAGGTGGGGAAGGGATTGCGCCTAGGCTTAGAAGGGCGAGTCGGGAACGTAATACTGCTTGGCGTTTTCCTTGGTGATGAGCACCGAAGGAATGATGGTTTTCTCTGCCATTTTTGTGCCCTTGACGCGGGCGGCGGCAGTGAGCTTCATGGCGTCTGCAATCATGGTGGGCGAATAGGTCACATCGGCGCTGACGATCTTGTCTGCGTCCATCACCTTCTTGATGTAGTCCTTGGAACCCGCGCCGCCAAGCACCAGTTTGATATCGGTGCGCTTGGACTGGGCTATGGCTTTTTGCACGCCCACCGCCATGTCATCGTCAGAGGCCCAGACAGCGTCGATATGGTTGAAGCGTGTCAGGTAGTCTTGCATCACCTTGAAGGCGTCATCGCGGTTCCAGTTGCCATATTTGGCGTCCAGCACCTTGATGCCCGGATGGGTCTTCATCACCGCGTTGAAGGCGTCAACCCGCTCGTTGTCAATCACGGTCGCTATGCCACGCAGGACGACCACATCGCCCTTGCCCCCCATCGCCTGCGCCATGTACTCGGCGGCCACCTTGCCAAAGCCGGGGTTGTCACCTGCCACATAGGCGTCCTGGGCTTTGGTGTCGATCAGGCCGCGGTCCACCACGGTGACAAACACACCTTGGCTCTTGACCTGTGCGACCGGCGGGGTCAGCGGCGCCGATTCAAAAGGCAGGATAACGAGCGTGTCAATTTTGTTGGCCGTGACCAAATCCTGGATCTGGTTGGCCTGCTCTGCAGCCGAGCCCGCGGTCTTGACGGTGACCTTCAATCCGGGATATTGCTTCTCCAGTTCGGCCTTGGTTCGATTGGCCCAATAGACAATGCCACCGGCCCAACCATGGGTAGCCGCGGGTATTGCGACGCCGATGTGGGGCGTGTTCTGCGTCAGGCCGGAGGTGCTGGCACCCAGCCCCGCCAGCAGCACAGCTACGGCAACCATTCTGCGAGTCATTGTTTTCATGATCTGTCCTTGCTCGGAAAAAAGTAGTTTGGTCTACGGTTGAAAAAATACCAGTGGCTCAACGACGCCCCCTCTGGAAAAAGGCGACGCCGATGATGACAAAGCCCTGAACGGCGGCATTCAGGTAAACGCTGATGATGCTGGTGAGATTGAGAATATTGCCAATGACGGACAACAACACGGCGCCGATGACGGTGCCCGTGATGCCACCGGCCCCGCCCTTGAGTGCAGTGCCGCCGACAATGACCGCCGCAATGGCTTCAAGCTCCCATAGCAAGCCGGTGCTAGGAGAGGCCGAGCCGAGCCGGGGAACGTACAGTAAAGTGGCAATGCCTACGCAGGCGCCCAGCAACATATAGGTGATGATTTTGATGCGGTCCACTTCCACTGCGGCGTAGCGGGCGACCTGTTCGTTCGAACCGATCGCCTGCACATAGCGGCCATAGGCCGTGCGGTTGAGCACCAGTGCACCGATCAGCGCAACGAGGATGAATACCCACACCGGAATCGGCACACCCAATAACGCGCCGTAATAGACCGGGCTGTAGACGCCAGACAGACGGCTATCCAATGTGATGGCCCCGCCGTTGGAAAAATAGGTGAGATAGGCGCGAAAGATACCCAACGTTCCCAGTGTGACGATGAAGGGTTCAATCTTGCCCTTGGCAATTAAGAGGCCGTGTGCCAGTCCGAAAACTGCGCCCAGCGCCACGGCAAAGAGCATGCCTAGCGCCACCACCAGCACCGGCGATTCGATAGCGGGCGCCGCCCAGTTCATCAGCAAAATGGTGCATCCAGCGATCAGCGCCGCCATGGATCCGACCGATAAATCGATACCGCCTGAAACAATCACAAAGCACATGCCCACGGCGATGATGCCTATGAAGGCTGTGCGCGTGAGCACGTTCATCACATTGTCCAACGCTGCGAAGTTGGGGTTCAACAAGACGCCGGTCAGGCACACCAGGACCAGGCCGATAAAGGGCCCGGTGCCATGCGGCAGGGAGCGTCTGGTGCGGCTTTCACCGCCATGCAGGGAGGTCGCGCCCGCAGCGGGACCGGTGGACGATTCAGTGGGTGCCGGTTGCATAGCTAATCAGTGCCTGTTCGTTGAGTTCGTTTGCGCCCAGCGTGGCTACTAGGCGACCGCTGCGCATCACCGCCACGCGGTGGCACAGTCCAATCAGCTCCACCAGTTCCGATGAAATAATCACCACGCCATGCCCCTTGGCGGCCAGGCCCTGGATGAGAAAGTAAATGTCGCGCTTGGCGCCCACATCGACGCCGCGTGTCGGCTCATCCAGCACCACAACCTTGGGCTGTGGGTGCAGTACCTTGGCCAATGCCAGCTTTTGCTGGTTGCCGCCCGAAAGGGAGGAGGCCGGGATGTCCAGCGATCCGGTGCGAATATCAAATTCTTCGGCTGCACGCGCCAACGCGATACGCTCATTTTTGAGGGACAACAGGGGCTTCAGATACCGCTCCAGGGCCATCAGTGTCAGGTTTTCTCGCAGACCCAGATGCACGTGTAGCCCCTTGTTTTTGCGGTCCTCGCTCAGGTAGGACAGGCCGCGGCGAACGGCCTCTTTGGGTGTGCGTTGTTCCCAAGCCTGACCCGCCAGGATGACCTGCGCTGCGTGTGACGCTCGCAAGCCCAGCAGGCCCTCAAAGAGCTCGGTGCGCCCGGACCCCACCAGGCCGGCAAAGCCCAGAATTTCGCCAGCGCGCACTTCAAAGCTGACCTCGCTGGCCCAGCCCGCAACGTTCAGATGGCTGACCGCGAGCAAGGGTGCGCCGGCTTCGGGCCAGGGGGTTTTGATGGGATAGACATCGGCGAGTTCGCGTCCCACCATCAGGTTCGCCATTTGCTGGGTGCTCAGGCTCGATGTGGGCCGCTTTTCGATAAGTCGGCCATCGCGCATCACCACGATTTCGTGGGAGATGCGCTTGACCTCTTCGAGCTTGTGGGAGATGTAGAGAATGGTCACCCCGTCGGCATGCAATTGTTCGATCAGCGCGAACAGGCGCTCGATCTCTGCCGGCGTGAGCGCGGCCGTGGGTTCGTCCATGATCAACAGCTTGGCTTTTCTGGAAAGCGCCTTGGCGATCTCTACCAACTGCCGCTCGGCCACAATCAGATCGACCACGCGGGTGTCTGGCTTGGCATCAAGCCCCACCAGATCGAGCACAAGCCGGGTCTCGCGCTCCATGGCAACATCATCGAGCAGCCACCCACGGCGCAACTCCCGCCCCAGGAAAATATTCTGTGCAATGGTGAGGTCTTCAGCCAGGCTGAATTCCTGGTGGATCATGACCACGCCATTGGCCTCAGCCTGACGCGATCCTGTGAACTGCGTCTTGTGGCCGTCGAGAAATATGGCGCCACTGGTGAGCGTTTCATAGCCGGCCAGGATTTTCATCAAGGTCGATTTGCCAGCACCGTTTTCTCCTACCAGGCCAAATATCTTGCCCGACTCCAGGTCGAAGCTGATGTCATGCAGCACCTGAACCGGGCCGAAGAATTTGGCTACCTTGGAAAATTCGATAGCTAATGGAGCGCTTTGCAAACTAGGCATTCGTATCTTTCCTGTCGGCTGGAGGCGCAGGCCATCTGCGGTATTTGGATAGCGCCCCGGTGCTGCGTTCTGCGCGCGCATGCGACCAAGGGAACTATCCACCGGCGTGGTGTAAGCCATACCGATGGACAAGTCAAATACCTGCGGTTTTTTTAGGCCGGGGCGGCGGCGCTGGAGGTGAGGCCGATTGCCTCTGCATACTTCAGGTAGGTTTCCACCGATGCGATCACCACGCGCGCTTCGATCGATAGCAGCTCAATACCCACCAGCGAGACCTTGACCCAGGCGTCAATCACGATGCCCTTGTCCAAGATGCGGTCAACGACTTCAGCCAGGCTCGAAGAGTCGGTTGATTTCTGAACTTTTGCCATATTCATTCTCCTAACAAACCCCTGGTTACCGTATGGGTCGATACGAAGTACGGGGTTGAGCCCTTCGTCACTGACAGTGATTGCATAGCCCGTGCCAAGTCGTGGAGGGCAGGCAAAGGACTTGTTTGGGGGTGGCAAATGTCACACGTGGGGCGTGCAACGGCCAAAGACAAGGCGAGGGGGCCCAAGGCGTTGCCTTATGGGCCTGTGCCAACGCGTGCGACTAGGGCGCAGGCGCCATAGGTGGGGTATGCGCTCCTGTCATCTGCACGCGGCCAGGCAGCTACTGGCGTTGGAGGGACCTGCGCAGCAAGGCCTTGCGCGCTTCTTCCAGCAGCCCCATCGCCAACGCCAAGGGCAATGCCAGCAGCCACAGATCCAGCCCCAGCGGCGCCGTGCCAAACAGCGCCTGGCCCCAAGGCGTGTAGACGATCAGCAAGAGCAGGACCAGTTCAAACGCCAAGCCCGCCAGCAGCAGGGGATTCTTGAACAGGCCCAAGCGAAAGCCCGATTGGCGCGGGTGGCGGCAGAGAAACACATTGACCATCTGCGCGATGACGATGCCGGCAAGACAGGCGGTGGTGGCGCTTAGATAGCCAGGGTCCAGTTTGGATAGCGCATCCCCATAGTGCCAACCGGTGCCCTTGAGTACGAAATAAAAACTGGCCATGGCGATCCCCGCTTCAAGCAGGCCCAACCACAGGTAGGCGCGCACCACCAGCCCCCATGACAACAGACGTTCGCTGCGCGCACGTGGCGGCTGCAGCATGATGCCAGGGTGCGGTGCCTCGGCGCCTAGCGCCAGTGCGGGCAGCATGTCGGTGCCCAGGTCCACCGCAAGGATCTGGATCACGGTCAGCGGCAAGGGGATGCGCAACAACATATAGGCCAGATAAGGCACCAGCTCCGGCACGTTGGACGACAAAATATAGGTCAGGAATTTGCGCAGGTTCTCGAACACGGCGCGGCCCTCTTCGATAGCGCTGACAATGCTGGCGAAGTTGTCGTCGAGCAAGATGATGTCGGCGGCCTCTTTGGCCACATCGGTGCCCGACAGACCCATGGCGATGCCGATGTCGGCGGCCTTGAGTGCAGGCGCATCGTTCACGCCGTCCCCGGTGACGGCGACGGTCTCGCCCTTGCGCTGCAGGGCCTGCACGATGAGCATTTTTTGTTCGGCGGTGACCCTGGCAAAAATGATTTCCGCTGCGTCGAGTGCGAGCTGCAATTGGGCTCCCGACATCTTGGGCAGCCACTCCCCCAGCAGAACCTGCGGCTGTGCACCACGGACCAGGCCGATCTGGCGGGCGATCGCCACGGCCGTGTGCGAATGGTCCCCCGTGACCATGATGACCTTGACGCCGGCTGCATGGCAGCGCGCGATGGCCGGTGCCACTTCGGGTCGCGGCGGATCCTCCAGACCCACCAGGCCGCACAGGATCAAGGCCTGCTCGGCGGGGACTTCGTCGCGGGCC
Source organism: uncultured beta proteobacterium (assembly GCA_903886275.1). GTDB lineage: Bacteria > Pseudomonadota > Gammaproteobacteria > Burkholderiales > Burkholderiaceae_C > Allorhodoferax. The sequence continues at coordinate 26,605 of CAISLN010000017.1, forward strand.
AGTGGCTTGTAGGCCAGGGCCAGAACGCGCAGGCCCTGATCCGCCATCTCCTCCTGGGCGGCTATCCATTGGCGGCGCTTTGCGCTATCCAATTCCACGATCTGACTATCCAACTGCAGGTGCGTGCACAGCGCCAGCAGGGCTTCGGGCGCGCCCTTGCAATACAGGGCCCGCGCATCCCCCTGCTCCACGACGACCGACATGCGCTTGCGGTCGGCATCGAAGGCGATCTCACTGGACCATAGCCGCCGACTCTGGGCCGCCTTGGCCTGTGCGGCGACTTCCCACAGCGCAATTTCCATCGGGTCGCCCAAGGGCTTGGCCTCAGCAAAGTGCAGGGTGTGGCAACTGCCCAGCACACATAGCAATTCCTTTGGCAAGGCGCTGTGGACACTGCGCAAGGCGCCGTCCACATACAGCTGTGTCACGGTCATGCGGTTTTGCGTCAGGGTGCCGGTTTTGTCGGAGCAAATCACGGTGGTGCTGCCCAGCGTTTCAACCGCCGACAGGTGGCGCACCAGGGCGTTGCGCTTGGCCATGCGCTGGGTCGCCATGGCCAGCGACAGGGTGACGGTGGGCAGCAGCCCCTCTGGCACGTTGGCCACGATGATGCCAATGGCAAACAGCAAATTGCTCCAAAGCGACAGGCCCATGGCCTGCCCGATCAGGAAAAAAATAAGCCCCAGGGCGCTCGCGAGCAAGGCAATCCAATGCGACAAGCGGGCGATCTCACGCTGCAGCGGCGAAGTGGTGGCACCCAGGGTCTGTGTCAGATGGGCGATCTTGCCGAACTCGGAATGCATGCCCGTGGCATACACCAGCGCGCGGCACTGGCCGCTCACAATCAGCGTGCCCGCCAGCAGCAGGTTGCGTGCGCTCAAGGCCGAGGCATTCGGGTCGGGTGCGGCGTTGCGCGCCTTGGGCAGGGGCTCACCCGTCACGGTGGACAGGTTGACGCGCAGCTTGGAGGCTTCAATCAAGCGGCAGTCTGCAGGTACCTTGTCGCCCTCTCCTAGCAGCAGCACATCGCCTGGCACCAGCAAGTCGGCTTGCAGGGTTTGCACCACGCCATCGCGCAGCACCTTGACCTGTTGCGGCAACAACTTGCGCAGCGCGTCCAGGGCCTGGTCTGCGCGGTAGGTCTGCCAGAACGAGAAGACGGCGTTGATCAAAATCACCATGACGATGGCGATCGCCAATTGCGCCATGCCCTGACCCGGCTCACGCGCTTGGGCAAACAGCGCCAGTGCAGCGGCGATCCACAGGATCACGGCAAAGAAGTGGGTGAATTCGCGTCCCAGTGTGCGCCACAGGGGTTCGCGCCCTATGGACTCCACCCGGTTGAAGCCAAACGCAACTTGACGCTGCGCCGCCTCATCGGCGCTCAGGCCGCTGGCCCGAGACTTGAGGCTGCCCAGTGCCTCGTCTGCCGAGAGTTGCGCGATAGTCATCAGAAATCATAGGGCGCCTTGCGCAAAACGCCCAGGTTCTGATAAATGCAGCCAAGGGGGGAGGGCGCGCTATAGCGCCCTGTATCGACCTATATCGACCTATATCGAGCTATAGCAAGCTCTGGCGATCTATCGCGGGTGAGCCGCCTCGTATTGTTGTATCGATCGCTTCAGGTCGGAATATTCCTCGCAACCAAAGCTGCACAGTTTGTCGAGGGCCGCCAGTTGGACCTTGGCCTTGGCCAACTCGTTGATCTGCAAATACGCCTCACCCAGGTACTCATGGGCGCCACGGTGCTTGGGGTCTAGCCGAAGCGCCTGCGCATATTCGGCCAGCACCAGGACCATATCGGGCGCTGGTCCTTTGCGTGTGGTGAATGCATACAGGTTGTGATAGTCCGCATTGCCGGGGTTGGATGCGATGGCCTTTTTGAGCAGCTCCTGTGTGCCGATCCAGTCTTGTTTGGCAATCCCGGCCTTGGCTGCCCGGATGATGGGGTCTTTGGCAAGCTCTGCGCTTGGCGCGCTGGCAGTCTCACTGCCGCCTGCCGCAAAAGCGATGGATCCCCAAGAGAGCAACACAATAGCCAGGGTTTGAAAACAGCTTCGCATAAAGACAGATCCTACGTTGTGGGGTGCAGATGGTTTGGATAAGTTTATTGCCCAAGCGCTATCCAATGCACCGGCGTTTCAATACCCCTTGGGACGCCGCAGGGTATTGCTCTCCATGCGCTTTTGAAGCCCACGGGCTATGGTTCAAGTCGGCCATTGCTGCGCCGCGTGTTTGACGCGCAGCACCTCGGCAATTCCTGCGACCACCCGGTAGATCAGAATGTAATTGGGGTGGACCACCAGCTCACGGGTGCCCTTGATGCGACCCACGCGCCCCAGCATCGGATGCGATTCAAGCAGCGCGGCCTTTTCCATCAGCAGGTCACCCATTTCCATGGCTGCTCTTGGATTGTCTTGGGCGATGTGGGCGGTGATGCGCTTGCGGTCGGCAATAGCGGCGGGTTTCCAAAGCGGCACGCTCAGTGCCCTGTGCGCTTGGCCTGCTTGGCCAGTGCTGCGCGTTCAATCTCCCATTCGGCGGCAACCTGCGCTTGTGGCACGCTAGGGCGGGGGTCGTCAAGGGCTTCCTGCACTTCCACGGCCAGCCATTTTTTGTAGGCTACTGCAGCATGGGCTTCGCGCATGCGCTCGGCAGAGTCGATCCGCTTAGCGGGCGCCTTAACCGTTGGATCGAATTGCCGCGAGTCGATGCGAAACTGGTCGATCCCCATCTTTTTGAGATACACGGCGAGCGTGTCGAATTTCTTGAAAACGCGCACACCGCCCCTTTTGGCCAAAAGCGCCCGCTCGGCGTTGCCGTACTGCACCACAATGCCCCACCCTCCTGGTTGGCCCACTGCGCACGCACTGCGCACGGCGCCTGCCAGCGCAAGGTTTTCCAAGGTGGAATGGTCAACCGTGTTGGCTGTAATGGACATGGTTTTCACTTTTGGAAAAAATTTAACTGTTATTAGTCTACCCAGTTTTCCACAAAACGGGAGGCTGCTGTCAATGGTCCGCGCACGCGCCCTGCTGCCCGAAGGGCCTATCGAAGTTGCTATCCCTGGCGCCGCACCGCATCCGGTGTCTGCCCGGTCCAGGCCTTGAAGGCGCGCAGAAAACTTTTTTCGTTGCCAAAGCCCACGCGCTCGGCGATTTGTTTGAGCGGCTTATTGCTGCGGTGTAACAGGTCGAGTGCGAGTTCGCGCCGCACCGCATCCTTGATGGCTTGCAGGCTGCTGCCTTCCTCTTTGAGTTGGCGGTGCAGGCTGCGCACCGACAGATTCAAGCGCCCGGCCAGGTCCTGCGCACTGCGCAGCGTGGCGGCGTCCTGGCGCAGCAGCTGGCGCGCTTTCTCTACCAGCAGGCGGTCGCGCCGGTAGGGGCGCACGGTCAGCAGCAGGGCGCGCTCCAGCATGCGCTGCAGGGCGGCCTCGTCGCGGCGCAGGGGCAGGGTGAGGTACAGCGCGTCAAATTGCAGGCTGTTGAGCTCGGCCTCAAACCGAACCGGTCCGTCAAACAGCACGCCATAGCTGCCCTTGTGCACAGGCGGCGCATAGCGCAGCGTGGTCTGCGTAAGCGCTATGCGCGAGTCGCTCAGCCAGCAGGCCACACCCAACGCGTTGCGCAGCACCGAGACAATGCAGAACTCGCGCAAGAGCCCCAGGTCGGCCTGTTCGGTCAGCGTGAGCGTGGCCACGCCGTCTTGCCCGGTCAAGGCCAGGGCGATGCTGTCGGTCAGCAAATTGTGGTGGCGGCACCAGCGCGCCAATGCCACGCCCAGCGTGGGGGCGGTCAGCGAGGCGCGCACCAGCATCCCGTAGCTGCCCCAGGGCAGGCGGCGCTCAAACCAGCCCAGGGCTTCGTCGTCCAGTTCACGCATGGCCAAGCCGGAGGCCAACTCAAATTGCAGAGCGGTTACGCGACCGGCTGTCTTTTTGAGAATAGATGGCGCAATTTGTGCCTGCTTGAGCATCGCGGTTGGGCTGATCCCGCTGCTGGCATAGGCCGCCACAATGGCGTTGACAAAGGCGACAGGTGTCTCGGCACGCCCCAGCGCAGAGCCGGGCAATGCGGTGGGCGCTGCGCAGGGGGCAGAGGCGGACTTCATGGCCACAATTGTGGCAGGATTTGCAACCGTACTGGCGCCCTTTCTGGCCGCTACAGGCCTATGCTCAGCCACCGCTTCCCGCATTTGAAAGACCGCCCATGCCCGCTCTGCAATCCAAGCTCAACCCCCGCTCGGCCGACTTCGTCGCCAATGCCCATGCCATGCGCGCCGTCGTGGCCGACCTCAATGCGCAGATCGATAAAGTGGTGCTGGGGGGTGGCGAAGCCGCCCGCGCCAAGCACCTCGCGCGCGGCAAGTTGCTGCCGCGCGACCGTGTGGCCATGCTGTTGGACCCCGGCACGCCGTTTCTGGAGCTCGCACCTTTGGCCGCTTTGGGCCTTTACCCGGACCGCGATGGCACAGACAGCGCACCGGGCGCCGGCCTGATCGTGGGCATAGGCCGCATCAGCGGGGTGGATTGCATGATTGTCTGCAACGACGCCACGGTGAAGGGCGGCACCTACTACCCCATGACGGTGAAGAAGCATTTGCGCGCCCAGGAAGTGGCGGCGCAAAACAACCTGGTCTGCGTGTATCTGGTCGATTCGGGCGGAGCCAATTTGCCCAACCAGGACGAGGTGTTTCCGGACCGCGACCATTTCGGGCGCATCTTCTTTAACCAGGCCAATATGAGCGCGCAGGGCATCTCGCAAATTGCGGTGGTGATGGGCAGCTGCACCGCAGGCGGCGCCTATGTGCCCGCCATGAGCGATGAGACCATCATCGTCAAGAACCAGGGCACCATTTTTTTGGGCGGGCCACCCTTGGTGAAGGCTGCCACTGGCGAGGTGGTGAGCGCCGAAGACTTGGGCGGTGGCGATGTGCACACGCGCCTCTCGGGCGTGGCCGACCATCTGGCGCAGAGCGATTTGCATGCCTTGTCGCTGGCGCGTGAGGCCATTGCCAACCTCAACAAGAACAAGGCCCCGGCGCTGAGCACGCAGGCCCCGGTGCCACCGAAGTTTGCTTCCGAGGAACTCTACGGCGTGATCCCTACCGACACGCGCAAGCCCTTTGATGTGCGCGAGATCATTGCACGCATCGTCGATGGTTCCGAGATGCACGAATTCAAGCCGCGCTATGGCGCCACGCTGGTCTGCGGTTTTGCCCATGTGGAGGGCATGCCCGTGGGCATCATTGCCAACAACGGCATTTTGTTTTCCGAGTCGGCGCTCAAGGGTGCGCACTTTATTGAGCTGTGCTGCCAGCGCAAGATTCCGCTGGTGTTTTTGCAGAACATCACCGGCTTCATGGTCGGGCGCAAATACGAGAACGAAGGCATTGCCCGCAACGGCGCCAAGATGGTCACGGCCGTGGCCACCGCTGCGGTGCCCAAATTCACCATCATCATTGGTGGCAGTTTTGGCGCGGGCAACTACGGCATGTGCGGGCGCGCCTTTAGCCCGCGCTTTTTGTGGATGTGGCCCAACGCGCGCATCAGCGTCATGGGCGGCGAACAGGCGGCCAGCGTGCTCGCCACCGTCAAGCGCGATGGCATTGAGGGCAAGGGCGGCGCTTGGAGCGCAGAGGAAGAAGAAGCCTTCAAGGCCCCGATCCGCAACCAGTACGAGGTGCAGGGCCACCCCTATTACGCGACAGCCCGCCTGTGGGACGACGGCATCATCGACCCCGCCGACACGCGCCGGGTGCTGGCGCTGGGGCTCTCCGCTTCCTTGAATGCGCCCATCCCGGACACCAAGTTTGGCGTGTTCCGCATGTAATGTGTATGATTTTGACTTTATCTACACATTGAGGAGGCGGGCATGCGAACCAATATTGAAATCGACGACAAGCTCATGGCCGATGCCATGGAGGCCGGCGGCTTTAAGACCAAGCGCGAGGCGGTAGAAGCCGGCTTGCGCCTGGTCGCGCGGCGCAAGGTCTATGACGGCTTGCTGGCATTGCGCGGCAAGTTGCACTGGGATGATTCCGACGAAGGCTGGGCCAAGGTGCGCGAACAGCAGGCCCTTGTAGCCAATGAAGCGGCACCCGCACCTTACATCGCGAAGGCTGCCGCATCGGCGCCTAAGGCGGTGCCGGCCAAGCGAGGTCGTGCCAAGTGATTCTGGTGGACTCCAGCGTCTGGATTGATTTCTTCAACGGCGCATCCAACACGGCCGTCGATCGCCTGCATGCGCTTTTGAGAGACAGCAGTTCCACACTGGCCACGGCCGACTTGGTGGTCTACGAAGTACTGCGCGGCTTTCGCAACAGTCGCGCATTAGTGGATGCGCAGGAACTGATGTCGGAGTTATCGCAAGTGGAGTTGGGTGGCCTGGCCAACGCACTACAGGGCGCCGACCACTATCGTGTCCTGCGCGCCATGGGCTATTCCATACGCAGCCCGATTGACGTGCTGCTGGCAAGTTACTGCATCACGCATGGCCATTTGCTGCTGCATCGTGATGCCGATTTTGATGTTCTGCAGGCCCTGCGAGGGTTGCAGGTTTTGCCGCACTAATTTCACCAACGGGTAACTTCCATGTTCAAAAAAATCCTCATTGCCAACCGGGGCGAGATCGCTTGTAGAGTCGCAGCCACCGCCGCCCGTATGGCCATCCGCACCGTCGCCGTGTACTCGGATGCGGACGCCGGCGCCAAGCATGTGCAGGCCTGCGACGAGGCCGTGCACATTGGCGCCAGCGCCCCTAAGGACAGCTACCTGCGTTGGGAAAAAATCATCGAAGTGGCCCTGGCCACCGGCGCCCAGGCGATCCACCCAGGCTACGGTTTTCTAAGCGAGAACGAGGCCTTTGCCCGTGCTTGCGCCACCGCCGGTCTGGTCTTCATTGGCCCGCCAGCTTCGGCAATCCTTGCCATGGGCCTGAAGGCCGAGTCCAAGCAGTTGATGGAAAAGGCCGGTGTGCCGCTGGTGCCCGGTTACCACGGCAGTGGGCAGGGCATAGCCCTGTTGCAGAGTGAGGCCGACGCAATGGGTTACCCGGTGCTGATCAAGGCCAGCGCCGGCGGCGGCGGCAAGGGCATGCGCGCGGTGGACAGGAGCGAAGACTTTGCCGACGCGCTGGTGAGCTGCAAGCGCGAGGCCATCAACAGCTTTGGCGACGATGCGGTGCTGATCGAAAAATATGTGCAGCGCCCGCGCCATATCGAGATACAGGTGTTTGGCGACACCCAGGGCAACTATGTTTATTTGTTTGAGCGCGACTGCTCGGTGCAGCGACGCCACCAAAAGGTGCTGGAAGAAGCGCCTGCGCCCGGCATGACACAAGCCATGCGCGAGCAGATGGGTGCCGCCGCCGTGGCCGCCGCCCGCGCCGTGAACTATGTGGGTGCGGGTACGGTGGAATTCATCGTGGAGCAAAAGCCCGATGGCAGCATGTCTTTCTTCTTTATGGAGATGAATACCAGGTTGCAGGTGGAGCATCCCGTAACCGAAGCGATCACCGGGCTGGACCTGGTGGAGTGGCAGCTGCGCGTGGCAGCCGGCGAGCCTTTGCCGCTGCAACAAAGCGAACTAAAAATCAACGGCCATGCGATTGAGGCGCGCATTTGCGCCGAGACGCCGGACAACAACTTCCTGCCCGCCACCGGCACCCTGCATGTCTACGGCCTGCCGCCTTGCACCAGTTTTGCGCTGGCGAACCAGGGCGTGCGCGTGGACTCCGGTGTGCGCCAGGGCGACACCATCAGCCCGTTTTACGATTCCATGGTGGCCAAGCTCATCGTCCACGGCAGCACCCGCGAAGAAGCCCTGGCGCGCATGGACGCGGCGCTGATGCAAACCCATATCGTGGGCCTTGCCACCAATGTGCAGTTCCTGCGCCATGTGGTGAACAGCGAGTCGTTCGCTACGGCGCAACTCGACACGGCGCTGATTCCGCGTGAGGCCACGGTGCTGTTCAACCAGGACAAGGTTGGCCTGCCGCTGGCTGCTGCCGCGCTGGTGGCGCACACGCTGGACCAGGAAGCGCAAAAGGTGTTGACGGCACAAAGGGCCGATGCGCAGGGTTGGATAGACCCCTGGGCGCAGCGCGACAGTTGGCGCTCGCACGGTGCCACGCTGCGCAGTTTTTCTGCCGTCTACCAGGAGCAGCCCGAACTGCTGCAACTCACGCGCGCCCACACCAAGGGTCTGCAGGTGCAGGTGCAGGGTGTGACCGCGCCGCTGCAGTTTGAGCGTCTGCACGGCAGCGCGCTGGACATCACCTTGGGCGATCAGCGCATACAGGCGCAGGTCTATGACCATGGCGAGGTGCTGCATGTGTTCACACCCCTGGGCGCCACCACCATCACCCGCGTCGATGCCCTGGCGCACGCCGGGGATACGCAGGGCGAGGCCGGGCGCCTCACTGCGCCCATGCCGGGCAAGGTGGTGTCGTTCTCTGTGAAGGCCGGCGATGCCGTCAAAAAGGGCCAGCCCCTGGCCATCATGGACGCCATGAAGATGGAGCACACGATTGCCGCACCAAGCGACGGCGTGGTGGCCGAGTTGCTGTTTGCACCGGGCGACCAGGTCACGGAAGGTGCCGAGTTGCTGCGCCTGGAACTGGCGCAAACCGCTGCCGCTTAAAAAGGGGACCAGCGCAGTCCGGCCACAATGTGCGCCGGACCATTGAGGACACACCATGCACATCACCTTTTGCTGCGCCGCCACCGACGCCACACCCTGGCTGAATGAACTGCGCGCGGCCCTGCCCGGCGTGCATGTCAGCCTGTGGAAAAGCGGCGACACGGCGGCCGACTACGCCATCGTCTGGCAGCCGCCCCAGGCCTTTTTTGATGAACAGCCGCAGCTGAAAGTGGCCTTCAACATAGGCGCCGGTGTGGACGCGCTGCTGCGATTGAATATCGCCCCGGCCACGCAACTCATCCGCCTGGACGACGCGGGCATGGGCGCGCAAATGGCCGAATATGTCTGCCACGCGCTGATCCGCCATTACCGCCAATTTGCCGCCTACGACGCGCAGCAGCAGGCCGGCGTCTGGAGTCAGCGCGAGCTGTTGCCACGCTCCGAGATGCCGGTGGGCATCATGGGCCTGGGCGTGCTGGGTACGCGCGTGGCGCAGTCCGTGGCGCAGTTTGATTTTCCGGTCAACGGCTGGAGCCGCACGCCAAAGGAGGTTGCTGGTGTGCGCTGCTTCCATGGCGCGGACGGCTTGCACGATTTTCTGGCCGCAAGCAAAGTGCTGGTGTCGGTGCTGCCGGCCACGCCCCAGACGCACCAGCTCATCAACCGCGACACCCTGTCGCGCCTGCAAAAGGGCGGCTACCTGATCAATGTGGCGCGTGGTTCGCAACTGGTCGAAGTTGACCTGCTGGCGCTGATTGATGAGGGCCATATGGCCGGTGCCGCGCTGGATGTGTTCCAGACCGAGCCGCTGGGCGCAGACCA
>CAISLN010000018.1 GCA_903886275.1 uncultured beta proteobacterium
ATTTCTGAATTTCACATCTTTTTTACTTCATGAGCGTTTGTATGTCAGTTAAGACATAGTTCCGAAGAACTTGGCAATCGCCTTCAAACGCCCACATTTATCGGCTGTAAATTTTTAAGGAACACAAGAAGCTTTTTTACTCTCTTCTTGCTAACTGCACCGTGATCAGCGCAGCCTTGAATTATGACACAGTTTTGAGGCTGTTTGCAAGTTTCTTTTAAAGTCTTTTTAAACACTCTACTTTGAAACCGCCCTGCACCGTCATCAGCGCAGCCTTCTATTATGACATGGTTTTTAGCCGTTGGTCGAATTTCTTTGCAAGTTTTTAAATTACTTGGCATCAAAAAATTTCCACGCTGTCATTAGCGAAGCCTTCTATTATGGCACGCTTTTGACTACGCTTCAGGGATTTCCTGAATGAATTGGGATACGCGTACCTTGACGTGTATGCCGCGACTTGCATCGCCACACAAGGATCAGCGGACGTGGGTAGCTGACACTACGATGGTGTTTTCACAAAGGACCTCTCCATGCTGGACCTGCTGATCACCCATGCCAGGCTGCCCGACGGGCGCGGCAATATGTCCGTCGCCGTGCAGGATGCCCTGATCGCGGAGATCACCGAAGGATTTGAGGCCCCGGCCCATGAGACCGTGGACGCGCAGGGCATGCTGCTATCGAGCCCCTTTGTGGACCCACACTTCCATATGGATGCCGCCCTGTCCTATGGACTGCCGCGCGTCAACCAAAGTGGCACGCTGCTGGAGGGGATTTCGCTGTGGGGCGAACTCAAACCCCTGCTGGCCCAGGAAGCGCTGGTTGAGCGTGCCCTGGCCTATTGCGACTGGGCCGTGGCCAAGGGGCTGCTGGCGATTCGCACCCATGTGGACATATGCGACCCCCGCTTGCTGGCAGTGGATGCGCTGCTGCAGGTGAAGCAGCAGGTGGCTCCCTATATAGAGCTGCAACTGGTGGCTTTCCCACAGGACGGCGCACTGCGCGGCCCACAGGGGCCGCAGCAGCACATGGACAACCTGGTACGCGCGTTGGACAAGGGTGTGGACGTGATCGGCGGCATACCGCACTTTGAGCGGACCTATGAACAGGGCAGCCTGAGCGTGAAGCTGTTGTGCGAACTGGCGGCCGAGCGCGGCCTCTTGGTGGACATGCATTGCGACGAATCCGACGACCCGCACTCGCGCCATGTGGAAACCCTGGCCTTCGAGACCCAGCGCCTGGGCCTGCAGGGTCGCGTCACCGGCTCCCACCTCACCTCGATGCACAGCATGGACAACTACTATGTAAGCAAGCTGATTGCCCTGATGGCAGAAGCACAGCTCCATGTGGTGGCCAATCCGCTGATCAACATCACCCTGCAGGGGCGCCACGACAGCTACCCCAAGCGCCGCGGCATGACGCGCGTGCCTGAGCTGCTGGGGGCCGGCATCAACGTCGCCTTTGGACATGACTGCGTGATGGACCCCTGGTACAGCCTGGGCAGCGGCGACATGCTGGAGGTCGCACACATGGGCCTGCACGTGGGCCAGATGACCAGCCAGGCCGCCATGCGCCAATGCTTTGAAGCGGTGACAGTGAACGCCGCCCGCGTGATGGGCTTGCAGGGCTATGGACTGGAGGTCGGTTGCAAGGCCGACTTTGTGTTGCTGCAAGCGCGGGACCCGGTGGAGGCCATACGCCTGCGCGCCAACCGCCTCAAGGTGTTCAAGGCGGGCAAGCTGATTGCTGAGTCGCCACCCGCCACCAGCACTCTTGCGCTGCCAAACCGACCCTCACATACCAGTTGGATGCGCTAAGGACACAGGAGGCGCCCCCTACTGGCCAGCGCCTTGGCGCGCACGTTGCATAGCGACAACGGGCGCAGCAAGGAACGCATCAGGAATACCCCTAGTCTTTGTCCATGTGCGGTCTAAGCAATCGGGGTCGCAAATTGCCTCCTTGCCCTTTTCACAATCAAATCAATTGCTTCTGTCTGATTGGCAACGCGGGCTCGAAACGAGGCCGTGTTTTTCTATCAATTTCCAAAAAATCCCCAGTGGACGCTAGCCCTTTACTGGCGTCAGAATGAAATGTCCCAAGCAGTCCTTGCTTGTGTGAAGGCCCCTTAAGAAGATGCCACCCATGGCACAAGCGCACTGCTAGCGGTGCGGATTTTTTGGAAAAATTCATGAATCAAAACCATCGCATGTTCCGACACCACGCCCTGGCACGCGCCGCAGTGCAGCTCTGTTGCGCATCGGCCGCCCTGGCCCTGCCAAGCGCCTATGCACAGGAGGTGGGTGCGCCCCTGCAAAGGGTGGAGGTCACGGGCTCGGCCATCAAGCGGGTGGCCGGAGAAACCGCCTTGCCGGTGCAGACCTTCACGCGCAAGCAAATTGAGCAGACCGGCGCCACCAACACCACCGATCTGATACAGCGGCTGCCCTCCATGCAAGCCTCCACGGTGGAAGGCAGTGCGGTGGGTGGCGAGACCTTTGGCTTCAGTGGCGCGTCCGTCCACGGCATCGGCGAGACCCGTACCCTGGTGCTGCTCAACGGCCATCGGGTTGCCAAGTCGGGCGGACAAGATGTCAATGGCAACCTCAACGGGGTGGACCTCAACACCCTGCCGATCTCAGCGATCGAACGCATTGAAGTGTTGACCGACGGAGCCTCGGCGCTGTATGGCGCTGATGCGGTGGCTGGTGTGGTCAACATCATCACCCGCAAATCGGCCAGCGACTTTGTGCTTTCGGTAGGCCTGTCCAACCCCACCGAAGGCGCCGCCGAAGAGCAGCGCTTCAGCCTGAGCAAGGGCTTTGGCGATTACGAAAAAGACGGCTTCAACTTCAGCTTTTCGCTCAGCGGCGACACGCGCAAACCACTGAATGCGACCGACCGCAGCTTTGCCCGCACCGGCATGATCTCGGGTACCGACGAAAACGGCCGCTTGCTTGGCGCTTCTGCCGCAACGGGCACCTCCAAGCGATCCATCCCCGCCAACGCGAACTTCTATGCGGCAGACGGTAGCCTGGCTGCCCGCATCAACCCGGCCGTAGACGCCACCGGCAGTTGCCCTCCGCAACATATCAAGTCGGGGCTGTCTTGCCGCTATGACTTCACCTCCGCGCTGGAGATCTATCCCGAGCGCGAACGCATCAATGGCTACCTCAGCTTTGACAAGGACCTGGGCGGCGGCACCAAATGGTTCAGCGAGTTGCTGCTGGGCCATACCAAGAGCATTGCCAGGATTGCCGCACCCCCCGGAGAATTGGCGATCACGCCGGGCACCGTGGCATGGAACCATGCCATGGCCATCGCAGCCAACCAAGGGCTCAAGGCGGGAACGGACTTTGACCCCAACACCATTGACGCCAACCTGCGCTTTTCGGAGCTAGGCAAACGCACCAACATCAACGAGCAAAACCTCAGCCACCTTGTCACCGGGCTGGAGGGCACGCTTTACGACTGGGACTACAGCGCCTCCCTGGTGCATTCCGAAAACGAGGCCAAAGTCACTTTTGGTGGCGGCTACGCCAGCGTCAGCGGTGTGGCCTCGGCCATCAACTTGGGCTTTGATCCCTTCCTGCCCCTGGGCGCCCAGTCTGCGGCCGGCAACGCCGCCATACAGGCCGCGAAGATCGACGGCTACTGGAATGGCGGCCTTAGCACCTTTGACTCACTGTCGGCCCAGGCCTCCAAGGCCATTGGCCTGCTGGCGGGTGGCCCGATTCAACTGGCGCTGGGCGCCACCGCACAAAACGAAAAGCTGGATGCCAAAACTGGCGACATGCTGGGCGGGCGCACAACGTATGCAGTGGACAGCAAGGGCCAACCCTGTGCCACCTCGGGCCTGCCTTGCAGCGGCACCGGCATAGACCAGCGTTTTGGCGACAGCGGCATACGGCCCTCCTATACGGCCAACCGCCAGACCCTGGGCCTGTTTGCCGAACTCGGCCTGCCCATCAGCAAGCAGTTGGAGTTGATCGGCTCGGCCCGCTTTGACAACACCAACGACTTTGGCAGTAGCTTCAATGGCAAGCTGGCCATGCGCTACCAGCCGACCAAGCAACTGCTGCTACGCGGCTCTCTGGGCACCGGCTACATCGCACCATCGCTGGCCCAGGTCAATGCACCCAAGCAGAACTTTGGCGTGACCCAATCGGCGTACAACTGCAGTGGCACGGCTGCCGCAAACGCCTTGCAAAACCTGGCCAATACGCTGGGCGTAGCCTGCGACGATGGGGCGCAGTTCAACCAATACGCGCAGGGCAACCTGGGCCTTAAGCCCGAAACCTCGCGCCAGGCCACACTGGGCATTTTTTGGGAACTGACGCCCAGCGCGTCCATCAGTGCGGACCTGTGGACGGTGCAAATCTCCAATACGATCGGTCAGGTACAGGAACAAGTCGCCTTCTCGGACCCGGCCAAGTACGCGCAGTATTTCACTAACTTCACCGCCCCCTCCACCGGCAAAAAACTGCTGGCCTATATTTCGCCCAACCAGAACCTGGGTGAACAGGTGACTACGGGCCTGGACCTGGATGTGACCACCCGCATGCCACTGGGCGAGGGCCGCTGGACCTCCAACTTCATCACCACCTTTATCCTGCGCTCCGATGCCCAGGCAGAAAAGGGCGGCCAGTATTTCTCTAGCTTGGGCAACCGCGATCAGCAGGGCACGGTCATTTTTGACTGGCAGGGCAAGTGGATCAACAGCTACGACACAGGCCATTGGAGCCATGCGCTGACCACCCATTTCAAGTCAGGCTACCTGGATTCGGCATCCGACCCGAGCATTCTGGCCGGCCCTGGCGCAGGCGGCGACGACGCCAATTACCGCGTCACGGTGCCCAGCTTTGTGACCTTTGACTGGCAGACCACCTACAAGCCCACCAAGAGCTTCACCGTGGCCGCTGGCGTGCTGAACCTGTTCAACAAACCGCCGCCCTTTGTGCTGTCGCAAGGCGGCTTGAATCGCGGACAGGCCGTGGGTTGGGATGCCCGCTATTACGACCCGCGTGGCAGCACCGTCTACCTGAACGCCACGGCGAATTTCTGAGGCTCTGCGCAAACCGGCCCCTGCTTGGCAGGGGCCGGTTTGCGCGCCTTAGCGAAATTGCGTCGCCAGTCTGGGCACTGCGGCCAACAGGGTCTGCGTGTAGGCGTGTTGCGGGCGACCCAGCACGGTGTCCACCGGGCCGGCCTCTACAATTTTTCCGTTCTGCATCACCGCCACATCGTCGGCCAGGTACTCCACCACGCTGAAGTTGTGCGTGATGAGCAAATAGCCCAGGCCCAGGTCGCGCTGCAACTCGCGCAGCAAGTTGAGGATCTGCGCCTGCACCGACACGTCCAGTGCCGAGGTCGGCTCATCGGCCACGATCAGGCGTGGCTGCACGGCCAGCGCCCGCGCAATCGCCAAGCGCTGGCGCTGCCCGCCCGAGAAGGCGTGGGCATAGCGGTCCAGCGCATCGGCGCGCAGGCCCACCCGCTCCAGCAGGGTGGCTATGCGCTGGCTGCGCTGTGACGCATCGAGCTCCGGACAGAGCGAGACCACCCCCTCTTCGAGAATGTCCCGCACGCGCATGCGCGGGTTGAGCGAGGAAAAGGGGTCCTGAAAAATGATTTGTGCTTGGCGTCTGGCCAGGCGCAATGCCTCGCCCTGCAGCAGGTCCAGGCGCTGGCCTTCGAGTTGCACCTGCCCTTGCACCCTGGCACCGCGCAGCAGTTGCAGCAAGGCCTTGGCCACTGTGGTCTTGCCGCTGCCAGACTCGCCCACCAGCGCCAGCGTGCGGCCCGCAGCCAGCGCAAAGTCCACGCCGTCTACCGCCTGCACATAGCCACGCCTGCGCTGCAACAGGCCCCCACGCAGTGGAAAGCCCACGCGCAGTTGGCGCACCAGCAGCAGCGGCTGTGCCGACGTCTGAAGACCCGTTGCGGCTGGAACCACTGCGGCCAGCGGCGCGTCATGCGTAGCCGCGCTGGCAAAACCGGCTGCGGCGCCCACCGTCAGCAGGCAGCGCACCGCGTGTCCCGGGAGCTGCTCCACCAGCTCGGGCGGCGCCGCACGGCAGGCAGCATGGGCCTGGGCACAGCGCTCCACGTAACGGCAGGCCGTGAAGCGCTGGTTGAGCAGGGGGACCGAACCGGCAATCGACTGCAAGGCCTGTCCGCGCTGGCGCTGATCGGGCAGGGCCGCAAACAGGGCCCGGGCATAGGGGTGCAGCGGCCGGTTAAAAAATTCCTGCGCGCTGGCCGTCTCAATGATCTGGCCCGCATACATCAGGGCCACATGGTGCGCCATCTGCGACACCACGGCGAGGTCGTGGGTGATGAGCAAAATGGCCATCTTGAGCGAGGCCTGGAGTTCCTTGAGCAGGTCCAGAATCTGCGCCTGTATGGTGACGTCCAGCGCCGTGGTGGGTTCATCGGCAATCAGCAGATCGGGCTCGGCCGCCAGCGCCATGGCAATCATGACGCGCTGCTTTTGCCCACCCGACAATTGAAAAGGGTAACTGTGCAGCTGCCGCGCCGCATCGGGCAGGCCCACGCGCTGCAGCCACTTCAGCGCCAGGGCCAAGGCGCTGGCACCGCGCTTTTCGGTATGGCGCTCTATCACCTCGACAATTTGCTGGCCCACGCTGAGCACCGGGTTCAGGCTGGTGGCGGGCTCCTGAAAAATAATGCTGATGCGCCGTCCACGCACATCGCGCATGCGCGCCTCGGGCAGGGCCGCCACATCGGTTTGCTGCAACCAGACCTGGCCGCTGCTGACGCGCCCGCTCTGGGGCAAGAGGCGCAGGATGGACAGCGCCGTCATCGACTTGCCGCAGCCCGACTCGCCCACCAGGGCCAGCGTCTGGCCACGCTCTATGGACAGCGAGAGGGAGTCCACCGCACGCACCAGTCCGGCGTCGCTTTCGAGTTCGGTGCTCAAGTCCTGTAGGGTCAAGAGGCTCATGGCGGGTCCTGGTTGCGTGCCTTGCGCGGCGCGCGCTGGGCACGGGGGTCAAAGGCGTCTTGTACGCCGCTGGCAAACAGTTGCATGGCCAGCACAAACACCAGCATGAAGACAAAGCCGGCCAGCAGGTTCCACCAGATGACAGGGTCGCGCGCCAGTTCGCTGCGCGCGCTATTGATCATGGTGCCAAAGCTGATGGTGGTGGGGTCCACGCCGACGCCCACATAGGACAGCACCGCCTCCAGCAACACCAGCCCCGAGAAGTCCAGCACCGACACGATCAGCACGATGTGCAGCACATTGGGCAGGATGTGGCGGCGCATGATGCCCCAGTGCGAGACACCAAAGGCGCGCGCCGCCAGCACATAGTCCTGCTCGGCCAGCTTGAAGGTCTCGGCCCGCAGCAGCCTTGCCAGCGCGGCCCAACCGGTGAGCCCCAAAATGGAGGCCAACAAAAACAGGCGGATGTCGGCACGCTCCAGACCGGTGACAAAGACATCCGGATGGCTGTCCACAAAACCCTGGATCAGCAGCACACAGGCGGCAATCAACAACACCGAGGGAATGGAGGACAGCACGGTGTAGACGTACTGGATCAGGTCATCCACCCAGCCCCTGAAGTAGCCGGCCAACAGACCCAGCAGCAGGGCCAGGGGCAGTGTGGCAAGGGTGGCCAGAGACCCCATGACAACGGCGGTGCGCACCGATTTGAGCGCCTGGTAGAGGATGTCGTTGCCGGTCTGGTCGGTGCCCAGCACATGGTAGAGCGGCCACAGCGCCGCCACCCAGCCCAGCGCCAACAACAGGGCGCTGCCCGTCAAGAGCATGGCACGCCAGGGCAGGTCGGTGCGGTTGTGGCGCAGCAACTGCCAGGCCGCAGCCGAGCGCAGGCCGCCATGGCGCGCCATGGCCTGCACCGCCAGCAGCCACAGCGACAGACTGGCCAGCAAGCCCGCCGCCAATCCCTGCGCGCTGCGCCAAGCCACATCGCTGGCCCATTGCCGGGCCGGATCTTCCAGATGGCGGCCACCAAACTCCAGCCTTGGATAGTCGCGCACGCTGACGCCGCCCCTTTGCATGGAATCCTTGTCAAAGAGATGCGTGGCCAGGGGCACCGAGTAAGACTTTTCCCGCGCCTCTCTTGGGCGCGTCAGCAGCAGGTCCAGCAGCGACAGCGTGTTGGTGGCGTAAGCCGGTGCGGCATTCGCGGGGGCGGTTGCAGCCGGTGGCAGCAGGGAGCGGTAGTGCAGCGAATCGAGCAGCGCAATGCCCACAAAACACAGCAACAAAACGGCCGAACACATGGCCGCTGTATCGCGCCCCACCACGCTCCAGGCCTGGCGCAGATCGCTGTTGCGCCAGGCCTTGCGCACATACCCAAGCAACACCAACAGAATCAAAAACAGCACGACGTCGGTAGGCAGGAAGACGATTTTTGGCATGGCGTTTTTTCTATTGCAAACGAATGCGCGGATCGGCCAGGCTGTAGGAAATGTCGGTCAATATCAGGCCGACGATGTAGAGGGCCGAGCCGACAAAAACCATCACCCGCACCACGGCAAAGTCCTGCCCGTTGATGGCGTCTATGGTGTAGCTGCCCAGGCCGGGAATGCCAAAGAAAGACTCCATCAGCAGCGCCCCCATAAACAGCAGGGGCAGCACCGCCACCGTGCTAGTGAGTATGGGCAGCATGGCATTGCGCAGCACATGGCGAAACAGCACCGCCGGCTCCGACAGGCCCTTGGCGCGCGCGGTGCGCACATAGTCCTTGCTGATCTCTTCTTGAAAAATGCTGCGGTAAAAAATGGCCTCACCGCCCAGGCGCGACAGCAGGCCCACGCATACCGGCAGGGCCAGAAACAGCAGCGCGTCCGAGCCCCCTGAATAGCCGGAGATCGGCACCAGCTTCAACAGCTTGGAAAAGAAATACTGCCCCATCAAAATGTAGAACAGCGCCGAAATCGACATCAGCACCACCGCCAGCGCGAAGCCCCAAAAGTCCAGATAGGTGGATTTGAAAAACACCATCAGCAGGGCAAACACCAGCACCGCAAAAGTGCCCAGCACAAAGGTGGGCAATGCCAGGGCCAGCGAAGGCAGCATGCGTTGCCCGAGTTCGTAGCGGATGTCGCGCCCGCTGTCGGAGGCACCAAAGTCCAGCGCCAGCAACTGCACTGAGCGCTCAAAAAAAATGGTGTGGGTCAGCTTCTCAACGGCGGGTGCCTGCGCGTTCCACAGCAGGGGCTTGTTGTAGCCGCGCTCACTCTTCCACTTCTCGATGGCGTCTTGCGACACGCGCTTGCCGCCTATGTTCATGCGCGCCATGTCGTCGGGGGTGTTGATGGCAAAGAACAGCACAAAGGTTAGCAAATTGACACCGACCAGAATCAGCAATCCGTACATCAGGCGGCGCAGGGTGTAGTTCAGCATGGTGCTTGCGTGGCGGGTGGATAGGGGGTCAGGGCTGGGACACCAAGGTGCGTGCCGCGTTCTCTTGCTCGCGCAGCCGCCACAGGCGCCAGGCCGGCAGCACGGCGGCCAACAGGGCCAGCAACAGCAGTGGAATGGGCCACCAGATGGGCTGGTTCCAGTCGCTGATTTTTTGTGCGCGCAGCGCCGGGTCCAGGCGCAAATAGCCGATGGGATTGCGGATGATTTGGGTCGGCTTGCCGTTGAAAACCCATTGCTGGTAGGCCGCCGCCGACTTGGGGAAATAGCCAAAGCTCCACACCGCGTCTTGCTGCAATTGCGTGATCATCTGGTCTATCAGCTGCTGTTTGCGCGGGCCGTTGTCCAGGAACTTCATCTGTTCAAAAAGCCGGTCAAACGCCGGGTTCTGGTAGTTGGAATTGTTTTCGCCGTTGCCCTGCGTCAGCGCCTTGGCGTTGGGGCCGTAAAACATAAACAGAAAATTTTCTGCATCCGGGTAATCGGCCAGCCAACCCCAGAAGTAAATTTGCGCCGAGCCCTTGGACATTTTTTCCTGAAAGCGGTTGTAGTCGGAGGCGCGGATTTCGAGCTGCACGCCGAGCTTGGCGAACTGCTTCACATACCAGTCCAGCGTGGCGCGGCTGCCCGGCCCGCTGGCGCTGAGGTAGTCGTAATTGAGCACCAGGGGCTTGCCGGTTTGCGCGTCGCGCCCCTGCGGATAACCGGCCTCGGCCAGCAACTGCTTGGCTTCGTCGAGCGAGCGGCGCTGGGGCGGTCCCCCTTCGGTGCGCGCATAAACCACCGGGTTGAAGGCGGCCGGTCCATCGCCGCGGTAGCCAAACAGCGAAGGCGGCAAAGGGCCTTGCGCGGCCACCCCCTGGCCCTTCTCGAAGATGGCCACATACTCTTCCCAGTCCAGCGCAATCGACAGGGCTTGGCGCAGTTTGCGTTTGCGTGCGGCCTGCTCTGGCGTGCCACCGCCGCCCAGCACCGGGTCCAGCCAGTTGAAGCCGATGTACCAGTTATTGGCCTCAATCGTGGTGGGCAGGCGCAGGCCTTTCTCGCGGTATTCGCGCGCCTTGTCCTGTGAGTCGCCCATGTCCACCAGCAGCTCGGTGCCGCGGTCCAGCCGCTCGATGGCCGGGGTGTCGTAATAGCCCTGCAAGAACTTGGCCTGCAGCGGCACACCCTCCTTCTCAATGTCAAACACGATGCGGTCTATAAAGGGCATGGGCTTGCCACAGTCCTCCAGATAGCCCTTTTCGCGGTCACCCGGCGCACCCTCGCAGGGGTAGGGCTCGCCCCGGTAGTTGGGATTGCGCTGCAGCACATGCTGGCGATTTTCAACATAGTCGGTCAGCATGTAGGGGCCGGTTCCCACCGGCCAGTAGTTCAGCGTCAGGTTCTTGGCGGCCATGCCGGGCTGGGCATAAAACACCTCGGCCTCCCAGGGCACGGGCGCGAAAAAGGTCATGGCCAACCAGTACTTGAACTGCGGGTACTTGCCTATCAGGCGTATGCGCAGCCTGTGCGGGTCCAAGGCCTCTACACCGGCGAAGCCCTGCTTGCGAAAGTCCAGCAGGGGCAGGTCGCGGTCGGTCGCGGCCACCCCCTTGCGCAGGTCGCGGTCGGCCGCTGCAATCTGTTCGCCATATTCCTTCATGCCGACGATGTAGTCGGCCATGGTGGAGAAGGCGGGCGACTTCACGCGCGGTGTGGCCAGGCGGCGTATGGCGTATACATAGTCATCGGCAAGCAGTTCGCGCGTGCCGGTGGCGGCAAAGTCGCTGATCTTGTACTTGTTGGCCACAGCGTCTGCGCGCAGCTGGTGGTAGAGGTAGTCGCCATGGGCATCCTTTGCAAACGCTGGATGCGGCGCAAAAAGAATGCCGGGTTTGAGCGCGATGTCCCACACCGTTTGCGCCACCTGCTCCCCCGGTGCGTCATCGGGCAGGGGCAGGCCGTCCTTGTCAAGGTAGGCCGGGGTGGCCAGCTCCTTGGCGGTATTGCCGATCAGCTGGTAGGGGCGCTTGAGGAAATGGTAGGCATAGGGCGGCTCGTAGACCTGGTAGGTAAACGGCGTCTCGTCATTGGAGTAGGAGCTGGCCGGGTCCAGGTACTTGGGCGAGCGCTGCAGAAAGGGGACAAACAGGGTGTTGCTGCGCTCGGAGCCCTGGGGGTGCGGACTGTTGCTGACCTCGCCACAAGCCACCACCGCCACCAGCACCCATAAGGAAAAAAGGATGCGCAGGGGGTGGTGTGCCATGCAGCGGACTTACTCTTCGACCTTGAAGGAAAACTCTTGCGTCGCCAGCACATCACTGCCGCCCGACTGGCATTTGTACTGCAGCATGGCCGCGCGCACGGCCTGGTGGAATACCTTGGGACCAGACAGGATGGAGACCTCCACGACCACCCCATTGCGTATCAGGGCCTGCGCCTTGACCACGCCCTGTGTGCCATCCTGCAAGGCCTTGCGCGGCATCTCGGGTGCCACCTGGGTGGGGCAGGCTACTTTGATGTCGGTGTGCACAGGCCCTGCTGGCGCGGTGGCCACCACGGGCGGCGGCGCAATCGCTGGCGCTGCGGCAGGCGGTGTGGCCACAGCAGTGATGGCCGGTGCCGTGCTGGTCGCAGCGGGTGCCACATCGGGCGGCGGCACAAAGGGTGGCGGCGGCGCATCACTCTTGGTCGGCTGCTGTGTCTTGACGATTTCTTTGGGTGGCGGCGGTGGTGGTGGTGGCGGGATGATGATGTCTTCCACCAGCACGGCTTGCAGTGGTTTCTTCACCAGCTCCAGCGCCGTGCGCGCGGTGCCAGTCACCAAGGCATAGCCCAGCAGCAGGTGCAGCACCACGACCACGGCAATGCCCTTGTAGCTGCGTGCGCTATCGCGCGGCTTGTATTGCGGATGCAGGCCTATGGTGTTCATTGCACAAATTGCTCGCTGCCAATCACCGCAATCTTGGTCAGTCCCCGGCGCTTGGCGGTGGAGATGACATTTGCAAAGACGGCGTACTGCGCATCTTTGTTGGGGCGTATATGCACCTCGGGCTGCGTGCTTTGCTGAGCGGCCAGCACCAGGTCTTGCTCCAGTTCTGCCGCGCTGGCCGGCACCCCTTGCCAATAGACCACACCCTGCGCGTCGATGTCGATTTGAACCTTCTCAGGCTTGACCTGGCTGGCCGGCGGCGTGCCGACGGGCAGGTCCATGTTGACGGAATGCAACTGGATCGGAATGGTGATGATCAACATCACCAGCAGCACCAGCATCACGTCGATCAGCGGCGTGGTGTTGATGTCCATCATCACCTCGGGTTCGCCAGACGCGGACTGCGCACCTAAATTCATGGACATGGAACGGACTCCTTAAACGCCCAATGCGGGCGGCTCGGTAATAAAGGCCACCTTCACGATGCCCGCACGCTGGCAGGCGTAAAGAATTTTTCCGACGCCCTCGTAGCGCGAATTCAAATCGCCCCTGATCTGCACCTCGGGCTGCGGGTCGGCTTGGGCCACCTTCTTGAGCTTGTCGATCAGCGCCTCCACCTTGTCGATCTTCGCGTCGTACCAGTAAATGGAGCCCGCGCCATCGACAGAAATAATCACGTTTTCGGGCTTGGCCTGGCGCACCTCGACGCGCTCCTTGGGCAGGGTGACCGGGATGGAGGTGGTCACCACCGGAATGGTGATCAAGAAGATGATGAGCAACACCAACATCACATCCACCAGCGGCGTGGTGTTGATGGCGGCGATGACCTCGTCGTCGCCGCTGGCAATTTGCATGGACATGGCTTCAGGCCTTGGCGGCGCTGCTCAGCAACACGGCATGCAGGTCGCTGCCAAAGCTGCGCACATCGTCCATCACGGCCTTGTTACGCCGCACCAACCAGTTGTAAGACAGCACGGCGGGCACCGCCACCGCCAGGCCAATGGCGGTCATGATGAGCGCCTCTCCCACCGGGCCTGCCACCTTGTCGATGGAGGCCTGACCCGATATGCCGATGGCGGTGAGTGCGTGGTAGATGCCCCAGACGGTGCCAAACAAACCCACAAAGGGCGAGGTGGAGCCCACCGTGGCAAGAAAGGCCAGACCACTTTGCATATTGCCGTTGACCTTTTCCACCGAGCGCGAAATGCTCATGCTGATCCAGTCGGTAAGCGGCACCTGGCCCACCAGGCCCACATGGCGCTTGGTGGCCTCCAAGCCGCTTTGTGCGATGAACTGGTAGGCGCTGCCTTCGACCAAGGTCGCCACCCCCTTGTCCAGCGAGGGCGCTGCCCAGAAGTCCTGCGTTACCTTCTTGGCCTGGCTGTTCATCTTGGCTTGCTCCAGCACCTTGACGACCAGAAAGTACCAAGAGCCCATGCTCATAATGGCCAGCAGCAAAAGCACGGTCTTGGTGATGGCGTCAGAGGTCGCCCAGAGCGCTTCAATGCCATAGGGGTTGAGGGCAGGGGCCGGTTTAACCAGCTCGGCAGCAGGTGCCACAGACACCGCAGCGGTAGCGGGCTGCGCCATGGCTGCGGGTGCTACCCAAACCAGGCCAGCAGCCAAGCCCAGACCCAGGAAGATGCGGCGTGCCGCTGTGAAAAAGCGTGTGTACAAAGTAGTGCCCCAATCAGATGAATGCCCTGCCTTGGCCCTTGCGATTCGCCAGAGCCAACCGGTCCATTTAGAAGATGTCGCGGATTATGGGAAGCGGCTTGGTTGGGCAAGCGCAACACCTGTCCGGTAGCGGACAGTTGGATGCAATAAGTTCGATATCGAACATTAGTGTCGCCAAGTAGTCGGCTGTTCGCAGTCCCTTTTTTTGCTGCAGAAAGCACCATGCCTCCACCCCTTGCACCGCCATCTATCCATCCACTGCAACGCCTGTGGCGCCGGATGCAATCGCTTGTTCCGGCGCTGCCTGCAAGCGACCTTTTGCGCGATGCCAACTACCGGCGCCTGTGGACCTCGGTACTGATTAGTTCCTTGGGCGCACAGGTCACCCTGTTGGCGCTGCCGCTCACTGCGGTGGTCTTGCTGGGCGCCACGCCCACGCAAATGGCCTATCTGACGGCCATGGAGACGCTGCCCTTTGTCCTGTTCTCGCTGCCCGCCGGAGTCTGGCTGGACCGCATGCGCAAGCTGCCGGTGTATGTGGCGGGCGAAGGCCTGTTGGCGCTGCAACTGCTGTCGGTGCCGCTGGCCTGGTCTCTGGGTTGGCTGTCCATGCCCTTTTTGTATGCCGTAGCGTTTGGCATCGGTTGCGTCTTTATGGCGGCCGGTTCGGCGGCGCAAATTGTGCTCACGCAGGTGGTGCCCACTGCTCGGTTGGTGGAGGCCCACGCCAAAAATGCCATGGCCTCCTCTGGAGCAGAGGTGGCCGGGCCGGGCCTGGCCGGTGCACTGATCAATGGGGTGGGTGCACCCTTGGCCTTGCTGGCCGATGCCGCGCTGCTGTGCTTGAGCCTGTTGGTTCTTCGCGGCGTGCGCGTCACCGAGCCACCCAGCAATGCAACACAGGGCCATTTCTGGCGCGACCTCAAAGAGGGCCTGCGCTTTGTCGCGAGCCAGTCGCTGCTGGTCCATCTGGCCTTGGTGGTGGGCATCTGGCAGGTGTTTTTGCAGTGCGCAATGGTGGTGCAGATTCTGTATGCCAGCCGGGTGCTGGGCTTGAACGAACACCAAATCGGCCTGTGCTATATCGGCCTGGGCGCGGGCACGGTGCTGGCCAGCGTGCTGGGGAGCCGCGTCTCGCGTCGCATCGGCCCCGGGCCCTGCCTGGTGCTGGGCATCGCTTGCAGCGGGTTGGGCTGGCTGCAGCTGTTGGCGGCCCCTGCTGGCAACTGGGGCGTGGCCTCCTTTGTGCTGATGCTGATGTGTTTTGGCAGCGGCGCGGTGCTGATGTTTATTAACTTTTTGGCGCTGCGCCAGGCGGTCACGCCCGCACCCCTGCTGGGGCGCATGACCACCACCATGCGCTGGCTGATCCTGCTGGGCTCCGCGCCGGGTGCCCTGCTGGGTGGCTATCTGGGCGAGCACTGGGGCCTGCGCTCTGCGACCGCTGTGGGCGCTGTGGGCACGCTGTTGGTGGCCGCCTGGGCCTGGCGCTATTCCGGCCTGAGACAGGTGCGCGCATTGCCAAGCTTGCCCGCCGACCCGCTTTGAAGACGACCCCTTGGCAGGCGCCCATCCCCTCTACAAATAGCGCCGCTCCAGGTGCGCGCGAAAGTGCGCCGGGTTCAGCGTCTCGCCGGTGGCGCGCTGCACCAGCGCATCGGTAGACCACTGGCTGGCCTGGCTCCAGATGTTGTGGTTTAGCCAGTCCATCACCGGCGACAGGTCACCGGCGGCAATGCGCGCATCCACATCGGGCTGCTGCTTGCGCAGGGTCGCAAAGTACTGCGCCGCGTACATGGCGCCCAAGGTGTAGCTGGGGAAATAGCCAAAGCTGCCGCTGGGCCAATGGATGTCTTGCAGGCAACCCTGCTGAAAGTTGCCGCGCGTATCCAGCCCCAAATAGGCCTGCATTTTTTCGTCCCACAGGGCCGGGATGTCGGCGGCATCGATCTCGCCGTCGATCAGGGCGCGCTCAATCTCGAAGCGCAAAATAATGTGGGCCGGGTAGGTCAGCTCGTCGGCATCCACGCGGATCAAGCCGGGCTGCACCCTGGTGAGCAGGCGCGCTAGGTTCTCTGGCGCAAACGCCTCCTGCGCACCAAATTGCTGGTTCAAGAGCGGCGCGATGCTTTGGACAAAGGCGGCGCTGCGACCGAGCTGCATTTCAAAAGACAGGCTCTGGCTCTCATGGATGCCCATGGAGCGGGCCCGCCCCACCGGCAGGTGCACCAGCTCGCGCGGCAGGTTCTGCTCGTAGCGGGCGTGACCGGTCTCGTGGATGATGCCCATCAGGCTGCGCACAAAGTCGTCTTCGCTGTAGCGGGTGGTGATGCGCACATCCTCGGGCACGCCGCCGCAAAACGGGTGGGCCGAGATGTCCAGTCGCCCGCCCTCAAAGTCAAAGCCCAGGCGATCCATCACCTCCAAGCCCAGGGCGCGCTGCTGCTCCACGGGGAAGGGGCCGCTGGCCTGCAGCAGGGTCTCACCGGCCTGCTTGTCGCGCACCTGTTGCACCAGCGCCGGCAGCCAGGTCTTGACTTCGCCAAAGATGCGTTCGATCTCGGCGCTGCGTGTGCCCGGTTCGTACTTGGCCATCAGCGCGTCATAGGGGC
This sequence comes from uncultured beta proteobacterium, assembly GCA_903886275.1. Classification (GTDB taxonomy): domain Bacteria; phylum Pseudomonadota; class Gammaproteobacteria; order Burkholderiales; family Burkholderiaceae_C; genus Allorhodoferax. Next base: position 16,613 of record CAISLN010000018.1, read on the forward strand.
TCACCCCCTGCGCCTGCGACAAGAGCTGCGCCTCTTCACGCGCCAGCGTCACCACCGGCACAAAATTCTCCAGGAAGCCCTTCCAGTCATTGGCCTGGCGTTGGCCGCGCCAGGCATGTTCGCAGCGCGTGCTGGCCAGCGACTGGGCCTCCACCAAACGTTCGGGCAGCAGATTGGCCTGCTCCCAATCGCGCCGCATCTCGCGCAGATTGGAGCGCTCGGCGTCCTGCAAGACTTCGCCGGCGGCCGCCTTGAGAAGGTCCGGCAGACGGACATCGGTCAGCGTCTGGTGCAGCAGCACCTGCAGCTCGGCCAGGGCCGCACCACGCGCCGCGTTGCCCTTGGAAGGCATCATGGCGGCCTGGTCCCATCCCACGATAGAGCCCAGGTGGCTCAAGCGGTACAGCCTGGTGAAGGTGCCCGTCAGCGCGTGGTAGGCGGGAGCAGATGAGGAGGGGTGCGGTGCGATGGTCATGCATTTATTCTCGCATCCCGCCCTGCCTCCCCGGTCTTCTCAACAGCACATGGCGCCTGCGGCCAAACGGTTGCATAGTTGTTTTTGTAATTTAGAAGTAACGATTCGGTCGTTCCCCATTTCGCCACAGCCTTCCAGAATCCAACCCATCGCGCTCTTGCGTTGCAAAGATATTGGAATTGATATGGCCACCCTCACAAGCACCCTGTCCCGCCGCCCCCTGCTGCAACGGGCCGCAGCCATTGCCCTGGTCGGCATCAGCCTGGGCCTGCACGCACAGACGCTTCCACCGGTGACCCTGCTCAATGTGAGCTACGACCCGACGCGCGAGCTCTATGTGGACTTCAATGCCGCCTTCACCAAATACTGGAAGGCCAAGACCGGCCAGGATGTGAGCATCAAGCAAAGCCATGGCGGCTCGGGCAAGCAGGCGCGCTCGGTGATCGACGGGCTCGACGCCGACATCGTCACCCTGGCCCTGGCCGGTGACATCGACGCGGTTGCCAAGAACGGCGGCTGGCTGGCCAAGGACTGGCAAAAGAAGCTGCCGCACAACTCGGCGCCCTACACCAGCACCATCATCTTTGCCGTACGCGCGGGCAACCCCAAGGGCATCAAGGACTGGGATGACCTGATCCGCGCCGATGTGAAGGTGATCACCCCCAACCCCAAGACCTCGGGTGGCGCGCGCTGGAACTACCTCGCAGCCTGGGAATTTGCTTTGCGCAAATACGGTAGCCCGAATCGGGATGCCAGCAAGGCCCGGGACTTTGTGGCCAAGCTCTACGCCAATGTGCCGGTGCTAGACACCGGTGCGCGCGGCTCCACCATCACCTTTGCCCAGCGCGGCCAGGGCGATGTGTTGATTGCCTGGGAGAACGAGGCCTATTTGCTGGAGAAGGAATTCGGCGCCAAGTTTGATGTGGTCGCACCCCCCTTGAGCATTCTGGCCGAGCCCCCCGTGGCCGTGGTGGACAAGAACGTGGACAAAAAGGGCACGCGCGTGGTGGCCGAGGAATACCTGAAGTACCTCTATTCCGAAGAGGGCCAGGACATTGCCGGCAAGAACTTTTACCGTCCGGCCGTGTCCGAGAAGGCCAAGGCCAAATACGCCCGGCAGTTCGCCAAGATCAAGCTCTTCACCATCGACGAGGCCTTTGGCGGCTGGGAAAAAGCCGACAAGGAACACTTCGCCGACGGCGCCAGCTTCGACCAGATTTACACAAAGAAATAAGGCCGCCGGGCGGCAAAACATAGGCCACACTGCAGCTCCCAACCATTCAACAAGAAAGCACAGACCCATGTCCGAACCCCTGAAGTTTGAAACCCTGGCCGTCCACGCCGGTTACACCCCAGACCCCACTACCAAGGCGGCCGCGGTGCCGATTTACCAGACCGTGGCCTATGCGTTTGACAATGCCCAGCATGGCGCGGACCTGTTTGACCTGAAGGTGGCGGGCAATATCTACACCCGCATCATGAATCCGACGCAGGACGTGCTGGAAAAGCGCGTGGCAGCGTTGGAGGGCGGCATTGCTGCGCTGGCCGTGGCCTCCGGGCAGACGGCGGTGACCTATGCCATCCAGACCATTGCCGAGGCCGGTGACAACATCGTCTCCAGCACCGCGCTGTATGGAGGAACCTACAACCTGTTGGCCCACACCCTGCCGCAATACGGCATCACGACCCGCTTTGCCGACCACCGCGACCCAGCCAGCTTTGAGCCGCTGATCGACGAGCGCACCAAGGCGATCTTTGTGGAGTCCCTGGGCAACCCCCAGGGCAACGTGACCGACATCGCGCGCGTGGCCGAGATCGCCCACCGCCACGGCATTCCGCTGATCGTGGACAACACCGTGGCCTCGCCCTTTTTGCTGCGCCCGATCGAACATGGCGCCGACATCGTGGTGCATTCGCTGACCAAATACCTGGGCGGCCATGGCACCAGCATTGGCGGCGCGATTGTGGACAGCGGCAAGTTTCCTTGGGGCGAGCACAAGGCGCGCTTCAAGCGCCTGAACGAGCCCGATGTGAGCTACCACGGCGTGGTCTATACCGAAGCCTTTGGCCCGGCCGCCTACATCGGTCGCGCCCGCGTGGTGCCGCTGCGAAACATGGGCGCGGCCATCTCGCCCTTCAACGCCTTCCTGATTTTGCAGGGCATTGAAACGCTGGCGCTGCGCATGGAGCGCATCACCGAGAACACCATCAAGGTGGCCAAGTTTTTGCAAAAGCACGCCAAGGTGGGCTGGGTCAATTACGCCGGTCTGCCCGAGCACCCCGACCACGCGCTGGCGCAAAAGTACCTGGGCGGCAAGCCTTCGGGCCTGTTGACCTTTGGCGTGAAGGCGCCCGAGGGCAAACGCCGCGAGGCCGGTGCCGCCTTCCTGGATGCGCTGCAAGTCTTTACCCGCCTGGTCAACATTGGCGACGCCAAATCGCTGGCCACCCACCCGGCCTCCACCACCCACCGCCAACTCTCGCCCGAAGAGCTGGTCAAGGCCGGTGTGCCGGAAGACGCGGTGCGCCTGTCGATCGGCATTGAGCATATCGACGACCTGCTGGCCGATCTGGACCAGGCCTTGTCCGGCACCTAAACCCTGAAGCAGCGCCCCTGCAAACCAGGGGCGCAGATTGAAAAGTACATGAATTTCCAACAACTGCGCTCGGTGCGCGAAGCGGTGCGCTGCAACTTCAACCTGACCGAGGTGGCGGCCATGCTGTTCACTTCGCAGCCGGGCGTGAGCCGACAGATCCGCGAGCTCGAAGACGAACTGGGCGTAGAAATTTTTGTGCGCGCCGGCAAGCGCCTGACCGGCCTCACGCCCCCCGGCGCGGCCGTGCTACCGATTGTGGAGCGCCTGCTGCTGGACTGCGAAAACCTCAAGCGCGCGGGCCAGGACTTCAGTGCCGAGATGGAGGGCCAACTCACCGTGGCCGCCACCCACTCGCAAGCGCGCTATGCCCTGCCGCAGGTGGTCAAGGAGTTCCGCGAAAAATTCCCCAAGGTCACGCTGCACCTGCACCAGGGCTCGCCCAAGCAGGTGGCGGCCATGCTGCTGTCGGGCGAGGCCGATATCGGCGTGGCCACCGAGGCTTTGAGCGACTATGCGCAACTGGCCACCCTGCCATGCTACCGCTGGACCCACAGCGTCATAGTGCCCCCCGGCCACCCGCTGCTGCAGGAGACAGCGCCCATCACCTTGCAGCAACTCACGCGCTACCCCATCATCACCTACGAGCTGGGCTACACCGGACGCTCGCACATTGACGACGCCTTCCACGCGCAGGGGCTGCACCCGGACATCGTGCTGTCGGCCATGGACGCCGACGTCATCAAGACCTATGTGGAACTCGGCATGGGCATAGGCATAGTGGCCTCGATTGCGGTGGACGAAGAGCGCGATCGGTCCTTGGGCATTCTGGACGCCGGCCATTTGTTTGCCTTTAACGTCACCCGCCTGGGGCTGCGCCGGGGCGCCTGGCTGCGCGGCTACGCCTACAGCTTTGTCGAACTCTTTGCCCCCACGCTCACCAGGGAAGTGGTGAGCGCCGCCTGTGCGGAGCACGCTTGAGGACAGGCTATCCTCTGGCGTTTGGTAACTTGAACGCATGACCTCTTTCACTGCGCTGCACGCCCTGATCGGCGGCCTGCTGATAGGCAGCTCCGCCGTCCTGCTGCTCTGGCTCAATGGCCGCATTGCCGGCGTCACCGGCATGCTCACTGGCCTCTTGGTCAAGCCCTCCAACAGCCCGCTCTGGCGCCTGCTGTTTTTGCTCGGGCTGGTGGGAGGCTGCGCGCTCTATGGCTTGTTTGCGCCCACGCCGCAGCGCCAGGGCTTCTCGCCGCTGTTGCTCATCGCAGCGGGACTGCTCACCGGCTACGGCACGGCCCAGGCCAATGGCTGCACCAGTGGCCACGGCGTCTGCGGACTGGCGCGCTTGTCGTTGCGCTCGCTGGTGGCCACGGCCACCTTTTTGGGCCTGGCCATCGCCACCACCTTTGTGCTGCGCCACCTGCTCGGCCTGGCCCCATGAGCGGCACTTCAAGCCTGCGCAACTTCGCCACCCTGCGTGCAATCGCAGCCCTGGCCAGCGGCCTGTTGTTTGGTCTGGGCCTGTCGATGGCGCAGATGACCAACCCCGACAAGGTGTTGAACTTTCTGGACCTGGCCGGCCAATGGGACCCCAGTCTGCTGCTGGTGCTGGGCGGTGCGGTGCTGCTCAGCACCTTGGGCTATGCGCTGGTTTTCAAACGCGGCACACCGGTATGGGAGCGTCAATTTCACCTGCCGCTGGCCCGGTCGATTGACCGCCCGCTGCTCATCGGCTCGGCCCTGTTTGGCATCGGTTGGGGCCTCTGCGGCTACTGCCCGGGCCCAGCCATTGCCTCGCTGGGCTTTGGCAATCCGGAGGCGCTGTGGGTGGTGCCCAGCATCATCGCCGGTGCCGCCCTGCAGCGCCATTACCGCCAGACGGCCGACATCGACTAGCGCAGCGGCGACGCACAGCCACCAGGGCGCAGGTGTCGGCCCTACACTGCGCCCCATTGCCCACCGCTTCCAACCTGAGCCCTTGCCCCATGAACGCAGACCCCGCGCGCGCCTCTGAAATCGAATGGCCCACCTGGCTGTTGGGGGCGGTGATCTGGGGCAGCTGGCTGTTGTTGGTGGGCAGCTATGGCCAGATTCCGACAGGGGTATCGACTGCACTGCTGATCCTGCTGCTGGCCTGGTACATGAGCTTTCAGCACGAACTGACGCACGACCACCCGAGCCGCAGCGCCACCCTCAACCGCCTGATCGGACTGCCGCCGCTGGCCATCTGGTACCCCTTTGACATCTACCGAAGCGACCACCTCAAGCACCACGACGATGCCCATCTGACCGAGCCCGGCGTAGACACCGAGAGCAACTACATCACGCCGCAGCAGGCCGCCACCATGGGGGCTGTGGCGCTGTGGCTGTGCACAAGCCAGCGCACCGTGCTGGGCCGCTTGCTGCTGGGGCCGGCCCTTGTCAACTTCAACCTGTGGATGCGCACCGCGCGCGCCTTGGCAGCCGGTGACTGGGGCGCGCTCAAGGTCTGGGCGGTGCACCTGCCGCTGGTGGCCCTGCTGCTGTGGGCGCTGGAGCATTACACCGCCCTGTCGGCCTGGCATTACTGCTTTGGCATGGCCTACCCAGCCCTGGGCCTGGCCATGCTGCGCTCGCTCTACGAGCACCGCCCCGGCGTCCTGCCGGCCCACCGCACCGTGATCAACGAGGCCGCAGCCCCTTGGCGCCTGCTCTACCTGAACAACAACTACCACGTGGTGCACCACGCCTTCCCGCAAGCACCCTGGTACCGCATACCGGCGCTGTATGCGGCCGATCGCGCCTCCTGGCAGGCCGGCAATGGCGGCTTTGTGCTGCCGGGCTATCTGTATTTGATCCGCCGCTTTGCCTGGCGCCCGGTAGACAACCCGGTGCTGGCCGAACCCGTAACCGCACCGCAGCGCGCTGCGACACGCAAGCCGGCCAAGCAGTAGCCATGCAAGCCGCCCTGCCCATGTACTTCCCGCCGCGTGCGGCCCTGCAGGCCTTCTGGGGAGCGCTGGCGGACCTGCTGCGCGCCGACGGTGCGCTAACCGGTATTCCGTCTGAACTCAGCGAGGCGCCAGACTGCCATGCGCAGTGGCTGGAGCCCGATCTGCTGCTCAGCCAGGCCTGTGGCTATCCGCTGGTGACGCAACTGGCGGGCCGGGTGCAGCTGGTGGGCAGCTTTGCCTACGATGCGCCGGGAGTGGCCGGTATTCAGTGCCGCAGCCAACTCATTTGCCGTGCCGGCGAGCGCCGTCGCAGCCTGGTGGAATTTGGCGGCAGCACCCTGGCCTTTAACGACCGCATTTCACAGTCCGGCTACAACGCGTTGCGCGCCCTGGTGGCATGCAACACCACGCGTCGCCCCTTTTTTGCAGCGCGGCTGCAGACCGGCGCGCACCTGCAATCGATCGAAGCGGTGCGCGAAGGCCTTGCCGATATGGCCGCCATCGATGCCGTGAGCTGGGCGCTGTGGCAGCGCAGCCAACCGGGGCTGGCCGCCGAGCTGCAGGTGTTTGGCCAGACCGAACCCTACCCCGGCCTGCCCCTGATCACCTCCCTGCAAAGCACGCCAGAGACCCTGGCCGCGCTGCGCCGCTGCCTGCAGCGCATCGCCACCGCACCCCCCTTTGCAGCCTTGCGCGAGCCCCTGCTGATCAGCGGCTTCGAGGCCACCACGCTAAGCAATTACCAGCGCTGCCTGGAGCTACAAGACCTGGCCCTTGCCAGAGGCCTGCGCGCGCTTTAAAACGCTGTGCAAGTTGTTGAGATGGCCTCCGTGGCTTTGGTACTCACGCGTGCGGGCACGGCTTGCCACGCTGACTTCTGGACGCAGGCCACCGTGGCGCTCTGCGACTTGTCCCCAGTCCTGTGTCTGCCTGCGCTATTGGCGTGCATTGGGTATTCACCCATCGCATACCAGCCGTGCAGGCTGGCGATGACAGTGGGGTGGATGGTTCCGGCAGGTAAAGGAGGAGCGGAGGGCGCAGCCCTTTGCGGGGGACACGCAAGCATCTACCCCGCTGGCAGCGGCGTGCTCAGCGCGTCCTCTCCATTTGTCGCGCGGGCAGGCGAACCTAGGTGCAGCCTTCGCAGCCTGACTTCAGTGCTGCAAAATTTTGGACAAAAATTCCTGCGCCCGGGGCGCACGCTTTGCGGTCTCGCCAAAGAAGGCTTCGGTGGGGCAGTCTTCCACAATGCGGCCCTGGTCCATGAAGATGACGCGGTTGCTGACCCGGCGGGCAAAGCCCATTTCGTGGGTGACGCAGACCATGGTCATGCCCTCACTTGCAAGCTTCACCATTACCTCCAGCACTTCGCCCACCATCTCCGGGTCCAGCGCCGAGGTGGGCTCGTCAAACAGCATGACGATGGGGTCCATGCACAGGGCGCGCGCTATGGCCACGCGCTGCTGCTGGCCACCCGAGAGCTGTGCCGGAAACTTGTCTTTCTGTTCGGACAGGCCCACCCGCTCCAGCACCTGCAGGCCGCGTGCGCGGGCTGTTTCCACGTCGCGCCCCAGCACCTTGGTTTGCGCCAGGGTCAGGTTGCCCATCACGCTCAAATGCGGGAACAGCTCGAAATGCTGGAACACCATGCCGACCCTTGCGCGCAGCTGCGCCAGCTTGGTGGAGGGCGCGCTGAGCGACACGCCATCGACCACCACATCGCCCTGCCCAAAAGGCTCCAGCGCATTGAAGGTCTTGAGCAGCGTGGACTTGCCCGAGCCCGAGGGCCCGCACACCACCACCACCTCGCCTTTGGCAATGCTGCAACTGCAGTCGTTTAGCACCTGAAAGCTGCCGTACCACTTGCTGACGTTGCGGACCTGGATCATGTCAGTGCGCGTCTGCTGCCAGCAGGGCCGTGGCCCAGCGGTTCACCGCCGCAATGTCATCGGGCGAGGTGCGGCAGCAGCCGCCAATCAGGCGCGCACCACGGGCATGCCAGCCGCGCGCCTGCTCGGCAAAGTGCGATGCGCTGGGGTTGCCATGCCACTGCTTGTGCGTGGCGTCGTACTGCTCGCCCGAATTGGGATAGACCAGCACCGGCTTGGCTGTATGCGCCTGCGCCTGCTCCACCAGCGAATCGATGTACTCGGGCGCGGTGCAATTCACGCCCACCGCAAGCACCTGTGCGTAGCCGTCCAGCGCGGCCACGCAGTCGGCCAGCAACTCGCCTTCGCTGTTGTGCAGGCCGTCGCGGCAGGAGAAGCTGATCCAGGCAGAGGCAGCGGGGAACTCGGTCAACAAACGGGCCAGGGCGCGGGCCTCGGCCAGGCAGGGAATGGTCTCGCAGGCCAGCAGATCGGCACCTGTGGAGAGCAGCACCTGCAGGCGCGGGCGGTGGAAGTCCATCAGTTGCTCTTCGCTCAGACCGTAGTGGCCCTTGTATTCGGAGCCGTCGGCCAGCATGGCGCCATAGGGGCCCACCGACGCCGCCACCAGCGGGCGTATGCGGCCCACGCGGTTGGCAGGCTCGCTCCAGAAGGCATCGCGCGCTTCCACAGCCAGACGCACCGAGTCGGCCATCAGGCCAGCAGCTGCCGCATGGTCAAAGCCCCGGCGTGCAAAGGACTCGAAGGTGGCCTGGTAGCTGGCGGTGGTGGCCACATCGGCGCCGGCCAGAAAGTAATCCAGATGCACCTGGCGGATCAGATCGGGCTGCTCGATCAGCAGCTTGGCCGACCACAGCGGGTCGTTCAGATCGGCACCGCGGCGCTCCAGCTCGGTGGCCAAGGCGCCATCGAGGATGAGCAGCTTGCGCTGGGTGAAGAAAGGGTCGAAGAGACTGGCAGCGTTGTGGGTCATGGCAATGGAAAGAGAAAGAGGAGCAGCTAATGCCCGTGGTTGTGCTGCTTGGCTTCGAGCCTCTTGGCCAGGCTCGACAGGGCCCAGGTCAGCACCAAATACATGGCCGAGATGGCGATATAGGGTTCCCAGTAACGCGAGTAGGCACCGGCCACCGTGCGCGCAGCCATGGCCAGTTCCAGCAGGCCTATGGCCGACACCAGCGAGGTGTCCTTCACCAGGGCCACGCTTTCATTCACCAGCGCCGGCACCATGCGGCGAAAGGCCTGGGGGAACACGATAAAACGCATGCTCTGCCAGGGCGTCATGCCAAGGCTCAGGGCGGCGGCGTTCTGACCGCTGTGGATGCTCTGGATACCGGCGCGAAAGATCTCGGAAATATAGGCTCCGGCGTTGAGCGTCAGCGCCAGTGCACCCGACAAAAACGCGCCATGCTCCTGGCGAAATTCGCGCGCCAGGTCACCACTGAGCAGCCAACCGCCATCCGGATGCACCAGCACCGGCATCAGCGCAAAGTGGATCAGCAAGATCTGCACAAACAGCGGCGTGCCGCGAAAGAAGGTGACGTAGGCCTTGGCCACCCAGCGCAGCAAGGTGAGCGCCACGGTGAGCGGCCAGGCACTGTGACGCGGCACCAGTGCATTGGTGTTGATCAGCCCGACGGCCGCGCCCAGCACCATGCCAGCCCCGGTCGAAATCGCCGTGAGCTGCACGGTCATCCACAGGCCCTGCGCAAACAGGGGCCCGTAGCCGGCAAGGATGTCCCAACGAAAGCCCATCGGCAGTCCGCTATCCGCGCGGTCTCTTATTGCGCGGGCTTGAAGTACTTGTCCTGAATTTTCTGGTAGCTGCCATCGGCCTTGATGGCGGCCAGACCGGTGTTGATCTTGGCCAGCAGCTCGGTGTTGCCCTTCTTCACGGCAATGCCATATTGCTCGGGGGCGAAGCTGGCGTCATTCACCGGCTTGAACTTGGCGCCTGGGTTGTTGGCCAGGTAATGGGTCACCACGCCGTTGTCGGCCACCACCGCATCCACGCCGCCGGCAGCCAGTTCGGACAGGGCCAGTGGAGTCGATTCAAAGCGCTTGATGTTGGCGCTGTTCTTGCCCAAGAGCTTGACCACCACCTCTTCGCCGGTAGTGGAGGTCTGCACGCCGATCTTGCTGCGCTTGAGGTCTTCCAACTTGCTGACCTTGGACTTCTCGGGCACAGCAATCAGCTGGCGCGCCTCAAAATAGGATTCGCTGAAGTCCAGCGTCTGCTTGCGCTCGTCGGTGATGGTGACGGCCGAGACCAGCACATCGCGGTCGCCCTGTGCCAGCGCGTTGAAGGCACCTTCCCAGGGGGTGGAGACAAACTTGACCTCGATGCCCGCAGCCTTGGCCACGGCCGTCAGCACGTCGATATCGAAGCCGACGATCTCGCCCTTTTCGTTCTGGAATTCAAACGGTGCGTAGGTCGGGTCGGTGCCCACCACAAACACCTTGGCCGCAGGCGCTGGCGCGCTGGCTGCGGGTACTTCCACGGCCGTGGGCGCAGGCTTTTGGCAGGCGCCCAGCAGGAGGGCGGCAGACAGGGTGACAAGAGACAGAAGCAGTTTGCGTTTGGGATTCATGGGGTCGGCCGCGAGGGCTGGAAGTTGATAACGGTGTGCGGCCCATTATGCGGCGGGCCAAGGATGCAATTTTGCATAGGGACATGCATGCCTGCAGCACCGCCTGCGTTTGCGCCCTGCTGGCACCAAAGCCGCGCAGATAAAAAAAGCCCACGCCGTAGGCGGTGTCGCGCAATCGGCTTACAAAGGCCGCACGCTGTGCGCTATCGCCAGAGCTGAATTCGCTCAGGTCCAGAATGGGCAGGCCCTGGCTACTGAAAGGGGCAGCAGCGGCAGGGGATAGGGTCAGGGTGGCAGCAGGCATCTCAGGTCTCGCTTAAATTTTGTCGGAGTCGATTTTGAAATCGCGCTTGGGGAACAGCTTGAGCTTGGACTGCGGGCCGTACCACTTCTGGAACACCTTGTCGGCCTCGCCCGATTTTTCCAGTGCGTGCAGCGAGGCATCCACCGCCAGCTTGACGGCGGACTCACCTTATTGATGCCAAAGGCCAGCGGCTCCACGTTCAGGTTTTCCGGCAGGATGGCGTAGTCGAGCCGGTGACAAAGTGGGTCAGCGAAAAATCGACCTGCGATTCACGCTCCTTGTTGTGCGTGAGCGAGGCCGCCAGGATGTCCACATGGCCTTGCTGCAATTCAGGGATACGCGCCGCCACGGCCACCTGCGTGAACACCGCCTTAACGCCCAGGTCCCTGGCCACGGCGCGGGCTAGGTCAATCTCGTAGCCGACAAATTCGCGCGTCTGCGGGTCTACCGAACTGTTGGGCTCGTCAATGCCCAGCGTGCCAAAAACGATCTCGCCTTTTTTCTTGATGTCAGCGAGCTGATCGGCGAAGGCAGAGACGGGCGCGGTGAACGAAGCGATTCATATATGCAAGCGCGGTTTTTTCGCATGGGCTGAGCGGTGGGCGCACGCAGAATAGGCCTCATTGATCACCAAGACCCAGAGGAGGAACACCATGTCATTCGCCCCCAATAGCCTGTCGCACTTCCCCGAAGAGGCTGCCAGCAACGCCGATCACAACCCGTTTGACGAGGCAGAGTTTTTGCCCGGCCTGGGCTTGGCCGTCTTGGCCGTGGTGTTGGCCTATGTGTTTGTGAATCTGCTGCTGCTGCCCGTGCACCTGGTCTGATTCCACGTCTCAATCCACCGTGCACAGCGCCTGCTGCGCGGGCTGCAAGGTCTGGTGGGCGGCGATGGGGTGGAGGTCTCGCCTCCGTTGGATACCCGTGGCAACACCGCGTTGGTGGAAGCCACATTGGCGTTTGAAATTTTGTGCGTACTGGCCGACAGCCTGCACACCCGAAAACCCCACTGACTATTTAAGCCGACCCGACCACGCAGCGTGGCCGGTGCGCGGCAAACGCCTAGATGACCGATTTGTTGAAGTGACCGGCGGCAATGAGACGGTCGATCTCGGCGGCGGCTTGCAGATAGTCTTGCACGGTGTCGCCAGGCGCAAAGCCGCGGCGCTCGGCGATGTAGAAGGCGGCAACCTGGATGTCGTGGGCGCGCTTGTTCGGATCGACCACATGCGCAAGCTTTGCCTGGGCCTTCTTCGTTGCAGGGGCCTTGGCGGGTAGCTCTGCCTTTGTGGGTGCAGGCTTGGCGACCATGGTAATTTTGTCCATCGCCTTGGGCGCGGCGACTGCTACCAGCGCGGGTTTGGCCAAGACAGGCTTGATCGCTTGGACTCCTTTGGGGGTCGCTTGCGCTGCAGGTTTTTTGGTCGTTGCCATAGTGACTCCTTGATTTTTGAACGGGTTGGTGACAGCCATTGTGGGTGCGACCGGCCAGCACCCCGTTGATTACGATCAAGCGCAGGATAGGCCTTACGCAGATGTGCAGCAAGTAATGTACTTAGCGCACATTCAGCTCTTGCCCTTCCATGGCACCAGCCAACTTTCCAGCAGCCGCATGGCCAGGGTGAAGCTGAAGGCGCACACCGCAATCACGCCGATACCGACAAACACCGCGTCGGTGGCCAGAAAGTGCGATGCCGACATGATCATGAAACCAATGCCACGGTTGGCGGCAATCAGCTCGGCCGCCACCAGCGTGCCCCAGCCCACGCCCAGCGCAATGCGGATGCCAGTGAGGATCTCGGGCAGGGCCGAGGGCAGCACCACTTCGATAAACAACTGCCAGCGCGTGGCACCCAAGGATTGCGCGGCATTCACCCGCTCCTGTGGCAGAGCGCGCACGCCGGCCTGCGCCGACAGCACAATGGGCGCGAACATGGCCAGCGTCAGCAGCGTGATCTTGGAGGCCTCGCCAATGCCCAGCCAGATGATCATCAGCGGCAAATAGGCCAGCGGCGGCAGCGGCCAGTAGAACTCGATGGGCGTGTCGAGTACGCCCTTGGCCCAACGGTTCAGGCCCATCAGCAGACCCACAGGAATGCCCAGCAGCACCGCGATGGCGGCGGCCGACAAAATGCGCGCCAAACTGGCCGACACATGCTCCCACAGCGTGGCGTTGGCATAGCCCTCGTCCCAGATGCTTTGCGCCATGTGGATAACCTCGGCGGGTGTGGGCAGAAACAAATGCGCCACCCAGCCACTTTGCGCCAGCAGCCACCACAGGCCAAGGATGGCAATGCCCGTGACCACGCTGATGTATGCGGTGGAGCCAAGGCCAAGGCTGCTCATCTTGACCAGCTTGGGGCTGGAAATTTTGGGATCGGGCAGCATCACCGTGGCGCTGGCATCGATGTTGGGAAGCAGAAAAAGTTGTGCGGCAAGGTCGGTCATACGGTGGCGCCGTCCTGGTCTTCGGTCTGGTGGACAATGGCGCGAATCTCTTCGCGCAGCTCGGCAAAGGCCGGCAATGTTTTGATGGCGCGGGCGTCGCGTTCACTGGCAAAGCGGCGTACAAAGTCCACCTCAAAGCGCGCCACGATGCGCCCGGGGCGCGGCGACATGACGATGACTTGCGTGCCCAGAAAAAGCGCCTCTTCAATCGAATGGGTGATGAAAAAAATCTGCCGTCCGGTGCGGGCCCAGACCGACACCAAGAGCTCTTGCATCTGTTCGCGCGTCATGCTGTCGAGCGCACCAAAGGGCTCGTCCATCAACAAAATTTTGGGGTCGGGTGCCAGCGCACGCGCCAGGCCCACACGCTGGCGCATGCCGCCAGAGAGTTCATAGGGCGCGGCCTTGGCAAAGTCCTGCAAGCCCACCAGGCGCAGCAATTCGTGCGCACGCTCCTCGCGCTCCTTGCGCGCCACACCGGCAAATTTGAGGCCCAGGGCCACGTTGTCGAGCACCGATTTCCAGGGCAGCAAGGTGTCCTTCTGGAACACCACGCCGCGCTCGGCACCGGGCTGTGTCACAGGCGCACCATCGAGCGTGATGCTGCCGCTCGACAGTGGCAAAAAGCCAGCCATGGCATGGAGCAGGGTGGACTTGCCGCAGCCCGAGGTGCCCAGCGCCACGACCAAGCCACCATTGGGAATGTCCAGCGACACCCGGTCCAGCGCCTGCACCGCCTGGCCGTTGCGCGCGGCAAAAAAGACGCTGGCGTTGTCAACTTTCAACATGGAATTTTTCCGTGAACTTGAAATCAGCAAGGCCACGCGGTGCTTGCACGACGGCGCGGCCTTAGCGGTTTGAAAATTACTTCTTCAGCGATGCCACGGTGGTGGCGATCACGAATGGGGCGTAGCTGGGCAGCACATCGGAAATCTTTTTCTGCTCTTTCAGGAATACCGAGGTTTCCTTCAGGATCTTGGCAATGCCGGATTTTTCGCCGCCACCGAGCCAGGCGTCCGAGGCCTGCGCGTTCAGGGGCACCAGATTCAGATTGAGCAAACCAGCGGCCTGATCGGCCGGCGTGCCGCCCAGCAGCTTGGCGAGTTGCTTGGCGTTCTCGCTGTCCTTGTTCCAGGCAGCCTTGTCGTGCACAAAGGAGTGGGTGTGCTTTTCGATCACGCCGCTAAAGGCCTTGAGGAACTCGGGATGCTCCTTGGCAAAGGCGCCGGTGGCAACCCAAGCCGAGAAGGTGGGCGCGCCTTTCTCAGCGACTTCCTTGGAGGTCACCAGCACCTTGCCGGTCTTTTTCAGTTCGCTCAGCGCCGGGTCCCAGACAAAGGCGCCGTCAATGTCACCGCGGTTGTAGGCGGCCACAATTTCGGGCTGGGGAATGGCAAACACCTGCACGTCTTTTTCCGTCAATCCCTGGCTCTTGATCAACGCCAGCAATTGGTAATGGTCGGTGGATACGGGAGCAGCGGCGAGCTTCTTGCCCTTGAGGTCGGCCACGGTGTGGATGCCGGAACCGTTGCGCACCACCAGCGCCTCATCGGTGCCGGAGATCGAGGCGAGGTAAAAGGCCTTTACATCCAGACCGCGCGAAGTGGCGGCGGCGTAGGGGCTGGAGCCGACATAGCCGATCTGCACATCGCCAGAGGCAATGGCTGCAAAAATTTCGCCGCCGGAATTGAACTTGCGAAAGTCAATCTTGGTGCCTGTGGCTTTGTCAAAGTCGCCGTTGGCAATACCCAGGGAGGACGGCAGTGCGTCGGTCTGGTAGGCCACCACCACGGTCTTGTCGGCGGCATTGGCGCCCAGTGCGCTGGCAATCAACAAGGCGCCCACGGTGGCCTTGAGCAGGTTTTTTGCGATCTTCATGTTCGGTGTCCTTGTTCGGTTCGGCGGTGCGCACCATTGCGCCCTGAACCGAACTGTAGGCAGCATCACCGCATACAACAAAGACCCATTTCAAGCTTGCTTATTTGAATTTTGAAGCCACTGTGAAGATCGCCTCCAAGGTGCACTCAATGCCCGAAAGACTGCCCCAGCGCAAACACCGAGTTCGGCACCATGGGCCGCGGCTTCTGGCGTGCGGGTGCGGCCAGCACGCCCTTGGCACAGCGGCTGCGCTCTGTCACCTGGAAGCCCTTGGCGCGCTGCTCATCGGCAAGGCTCTTGAGCGTGATGGTCTTCATGTGCTCGAACACCGCGCTGTTGAGCGAATCCCACAGGGACTGGGTGTTGAGCACGCCCACACGCTGCTTGCGCACACTTTGCGGGTCGCCCACTTCTTCGATAGAACCAATGATGTCGGCCACGGTGACGCTGTCGCCCCTGAAGCCCAGGGCATAGCCGCCGCCGGGGCCACGGGTGCTCTCCACCAGGCTGTTCTGGCGCAACTTGGAAAATACCTGCTCCAGATAGGACAGGGAAATGCCGTGGCGCAGGGCCAGGTCGCACAAGGGCACCGGGTAGCCCTTTTCACGCAGGGCCAGGTCGATCATGGCGGTAATGGCAAAACGTCCACGGGTACTGAGTCGCATGGTTCTCACTCCTTAAGGCAGCGCAATGGCGCTGCGAAGGTTTGAATGTAAGTGGGACAATGCTTCGTGAAAAGTCGTCATTCCAACTATTAAACTTCGTAAAACGCGATGAATTACAAACACCTGTTGTACTTCTGGGTCACCGCCAAGGCCGGCGGCATCATGCGTGCCGGCGAACAACTGCACACCACGCCACAAACCCTGTCTGGGCAAATCAAGCTGCTCGAAGAGTGGTTGGGGCGAAAGCTGTTCAAAAAGGCCGGGCGCAACCTGGAACTGACCGAAGATGGCCGCCTGGCCCTGGGTTATGCCGACCAGATATTTACCCTGGGGGCCGAGCTGGAGGCGGCGGTGCGCAAGGCGCATGAGGGAAAGAAGGTGCTGGACTTCAAGGTCGGAGTAGCGGATTCGGTCACCAAGTCGATTGCCTATAGGCTGCTCGAGCCCGCCCTGTCCATTGGCGAGCCGGTGCGCCTGATCTGCAGCGAGGGCAAGTTCCCCGACCTGTTGGCCCAGCTGGCGATGAACCGGCTGGACCTGGTGATTGCCGACGAACCCATGTCGCGCCGCCTGAGCGTGCGCGCCTTTAACCATCCGCTGGGCGGCACCGCCATGAGTTTTTTTTGCACCCCCGCGCTCAAGAGTCAACTGCGGGGCAAATTTCCGCAATGCCTGAACGGCCAGCCCATGTTGATCCAGGGCAGCCAGGCCTCGGTGCGCCAGCAGTTGGAGGGCTGGCTGACGCGCCATGCGGTTCAACCCCACATCGTCGGCGAGTTTGACGACGGCGCGCTGATGACGGCCTTTGGCCGCAAGGGGCGTGGCGTATTCATGGCACCCACGGTGATGGAGGCCGAGACGGTGCAGCAGTTTGGCGTGAAGGTGATAGGCCGCAGCGAAGAACTGCGCGAGGAGTTTTACGCCGTCTCGGTGGAAAAGCGCATCACCCACCCCTGCGTGGTGGCCATTACCGCTGCGGCGCGCGGGCAATTGTTTGGTTAGACGTAAGCTTCTATAGAGGCCTGGTGCATATGCAAACAACAAAGGATTCGTTTGGGTTTAGCACCTGCGTCTGCACAATCGCGGCGCGGGCGCTTCAGCGCCCAAACTCCACAGCCACACCATTCCTCAAGTCCCATGAAACTCAAACTGTCTCTGGCAATCGCGGCCCTGGCGCTTAGCACCAGCCAACTGGCCTCAAGCCAAACCCTGCTCAACGCCTCTTACGATGTATCGCGCGAGTTCTACAAGGATGTCAACGCCGCCTTCATCGCCAACTACAAGAAGAGCGCGGGCAAGGACATCAAAATCGACCAGTCGCATGGCGGCTCCAGCGCGCAGGCGCGCGCCGTCAATGACGGTCTGGACGCCGATGTGGTGACCATGAACACCACCACCGATGTGGAATTTCTGGCCAGCACCGGCACCGTCGCCCGTGACTGGAAGACGCGCTTCCCGCACAACGCATCCCCCACATCGAGCACCATGCTGTTCCTGACGCGCGAGGGCAACCCCAAGCACATCAAGGATTGGGACGACCTGACCAAGCCCGGCATCTCGGTGGTGCTGGTCAATCCCAAGACCGGCGGCAATGGCCGCATGGCCTATCTGGCGGCCTGGGGCTATGCGCGCAAAAAGGGCGGCACCGATGCGCAGGCCGCCGAGTTTGTCGGCAAGCTCTATAAAAATGTGCCGGTGCTGGCCAAGGGCGGGCGCGACGCCACCACCATTTTTTTACAACGCAATATCGGCGATGTGCTGATCACCTTTGAGTCCGAAGTGGTCTCGGTGGACCGTGAGTTCGGCACCGGCAAGGTGGACGCCGTGCACCCGAGCATCAGCATCGTGGCCGAAAACCCGGTGGCCGTGGTGGAGCGCACGGTGGCAAAGAAGGGCACGGCCGATCTGGCAAAGGCCTACCTGAACTACCTCTACACCGACGAGGCGCAAGAGATTGCCGCCAAGCACGCCCTGCGCCCCATCAACCAAGCCATCCTGAAGAAATACGCCGCAACTTTCAAACCGATCCAACTGTTCACTGTGGAAGAGCTGTTCGGCTCGCTGGCCGAAGCGCAGAAGGTCCACTTCAATGACGGCGGGCAGTTCGACAAGCTGTACACGGTGAAGTAAGGGTCAAGTCGCTGCGGGCATTTTCAACTGCCTTGCTCTGCTTTCGCATAAGCAAACAACGACAAAGTCGTTGGCTTATGTCCCTGCTATCCGCAGAATCGCGCTCTGGCCATGGCCCTATCCATTTTTTATGTCCACACTATCCATTCCAAGGCGAGCGCCCAAACGCGTGTTGCCCGGCTTCAAGCTCACGCTGGGCTACACGCTGTTTTATCTGAGCGTGATCGTGCTGATCCCGCTCTCGGCCCTGGTCTTCAAGACCTTCACCCTCACCTGGGACCAGTTCGTGCTGGCCGTCAGCAGCCCGCGCGTGATGGCCTCTTACCGCCTGACCTTTGGTGCCTCGCTGATTGCGGCCACAGTGAACGCCGTGTTCGGCCTGCTGGTGGCCTGGGTGCTGGTGCGCTACACCTTTCCCGGCAAGAAGATCATCGACGCGCTGGTGGACCTGCCCTTTGCCCTGCCCACTGCCGTGGCGGGCATTTCGCTCACCGCCCTCCTGGCCAGCAACGGCTGGGTCGGCTCTCTCTTGGAGCCCTATGGCGTGCAGCTGGCCTTTAACCGCAATGGCGTGGTGATTGCGCTGATCTTTATCGGCCTGCCCTTTGTGGTACGCACGGTGCAGCCGGTGCTCGAAGACGCTGAAAAGGAACTCGAAGAGGCCGCCACCTGCCTGGGTGCCACGCGCTTGCAGACCTTTTGGCATGTGATCTTTCCGACCATTGCACCTGCGCTCTTGACCGGCTTTGCCATGGCCTTTGCCCGCGCGATTGGCGAGTACGGCTCGGTGATTTTTATCGCCGGCAACATGCCCATGGTGTCCGAGATCACGCCGCTGATCATCATCGGCAAGCTCGAACAATACGACTACGCCGGTGCCACCGCCGTGGCCTTGGTCTTGCTGGTCATCTCTTTTCTGCTGCTGCTGGTGATCAATGCGCTGCAAGCCTGGCAGCGTCGCCGCAACGGAGCCACGACATGAGTACCCCCCTGAGCCCCACTGCACCGATAACAGACAACGGCACGGCGAAGCCACGGCGCCCCCGCAAGAACAGCACCACCACCGAACCCCTGTGGGTCAAGTGGACGCTCTTGGGCATCGCCCTCGCCTTCATCTTTTTGTTTCTGATCCTGCCGCTGGCCGCCGTGTTTACCGAGGCCCTGCGCAAGGGCGGCGGTGCGGCCTTTGAGGCGCTGAAGGAACCGGACGCCTGGAGCGCGATTCGCCTGACCTTGATCACCGCCGCGATTGCCGTGCCGCTGAATCTGGTGTTCGGCGTGGCGGCCGCCTGGTGCATTGCGAAGTACGAGTTCCGCGGCAAGGCCTTTCTGACCACGCTGGTGGACCTGCCGTTCTCGGTGTCGCCGGTGGTGGCGGGTCTGGTCTATGTGCTGATGTTTGGTGCCCAGGGCTGGTTCGGCCCCTGGCTGCAGGAACATGACATCCGAATAGTCTTCGCCATTCCCGGCATCGTGCTGGCCACCATCTTCGTCACCTTCCCCTTCATCGCACGCGAGCTGATTCCGCTGATGCAGGCCCAGGGCACGGAAGAAGAGCAAGCCGCGATTGTGCTGGGTGCCACCGGCTGGCAGACCTTTTGGCATGTGACGCTGCCCAACATCAAGTGGGGCCTGGTCTACGGCGTGATCCTGTGCAATGCCCGTGCCATGGGCGAGTTCGGCGCCGTGTCGGTGGTGTCGGGCCACATCCGCGGCCAGACCAATACCGTGCCCCTGCATGTGGAAATTTTGTACAACGAATACCAGAGCGTGGCCGCCTTTGCCGTGGCCTCGCTGCTGGCACTGTTGGCCGTCGTGACACTGCTGATCAAGCAGGTGGTGGAGTGGCGTTTCGAGCGCGAAATGAAAGCCGCCGCGCAACTGCCGCCCGAGCGCCCGCTGGCCCCGACAGCCATCGCCGCAGCCCAAGCCTGAACTGAACAACGTATTTCGAGAAGAACACCATGAGCATCGCCATCCGCAACGTCAGCAAAGACTTCGGCACCTTCCACGCCCTGCGCGACGTGTCCCTGGACATCGAGTCCGGTGAACTCGTCGCCCTGCTCGGCCCATCGGGCTGCGGCAAGACCACGCTCTTGCGCATCATCGCCGGGCTGGAAACGGCCGACCAAGGCAACATTCTGTTCAGCGGCGAAGACACCACAGACGTCCATGTGCGCGAGCGCAACGTCGGCTTTGTATTCCAGCACTACGCGCTGTTTCGCCACATGAGCGTGTTTGACAACGTGGCCTTCGGCCTGCGCATGAAGCCGCGCGCCACCCGCCCCAGTGAAGCCGTCATCAAGCAGAAGGTGCACGACCTGCTGGGCCTGGTGCAGCTGGACTGGCTGTCCGACCGCTACCCGGCACAGCTCTCCGGCGGCCAGCGCCAGCGCATTGCCCTGGCCCGCGCCCTGGCCGTGGAGCCCAAGGTGCTGCTGCTGGACGAACCCTTTGGCGCACTCGATGCCAAGGTGCGCAAGGAGTTGCGCCGCTGGCTGCGCCGCCTGCACGACGACCTGCATGTGACCAGCATTTTTGTGACGCACGACCAAGAAGAAGCGCTCGAAGTGGCCGACCGCGTGGTGCTGATGAACAGCGGCAAGGTAGAGCAAATCGGCTCGCCGCAAGAGGTCTGGGACCATCCGGCCAGCCCCTTTGTCTACGGCTTTTTGGGCGATGTGAACCTGTTCCACGGCCGCGCCCATGAGGGCGAAATGCTGATCGGCGAAGACCAGCACGGTGTGCGCCTGCAAAGCCCGGAACACAGCGAGACACAGGATGCCAAGGCCTTTGCCTATGTACGTCCGCACGACCTGGATGTGCGGCGCTACAAGGCCGGCGAGGAAAGCGGCATCAACGCCTACAAGCCCCAGAGCGGCATTCCCGCCAAGCTGGTGCGCGCCATTGTGGTGGGCCCGATAGCCAGGCTGGAGTTGCTGCCGTTGGATGCATCGGCGGCTGGCAGTGGCGACATCATCGAAGCCCAAATCGGCGCACAGCAATACGCGGTGGAGGGTTTCAAGGAGGGCGAAATCCTGGTGCTGACGCCGCGCAAGGCCAGGGTATTTGTGGCCTGAGGCTACAACAACAATCCCCGCGCAATTCCAACCCGGCGTATTGGAGCTTCTCGGGGACAGTCGCTAAGCAATCGGCTTCCAAGCGGGATCGGGCGTGATTAGGGGGCAGAATGTCAGGTGACACGACCCTATTACCTGATGCACCGCCCGGCGCCAAATCACGGTCGCGCATGAGCCAAAGAAATTGCCGCTGAAACCATGAGCATCCGTTCGCCGCTCCCACTCAAGCTGTTAGACCTGCTGCGCCAGCGCACGGTAGAGGGCGAGCGCATTGAGTACAAGTCGGGCTGGAACCCGGACGCCATCGTCCGCACGCTGTGCGCCTTTGCCAACGACTTTCAAAACCTGGGCGGCGGCTATGTGGTGATGGGGCAGGACTGTGATGCCAATGGGCAACCAATCTTTCCGCCTGTGGGCTTGGCGCCCAGCCAGATCGACAAGATTCAGCAGGAGCTGTTGGCTGCTTGCCAGTTGATACAGCCGCCCTACTTTCCAAGCTTGAGTGTGCAAGAGGTGGAGGGCCGCCAGCTCCTGGTGCTGCGAGCCCCTGGCGGCATGCACCGCCCGTACAAGGCGCCCGCATCGGTCAGCGCCAAACAAAAGGTTTGGCATTACTACATACGCCGCTACAGCAGCACGGTAGAGGCAAAGGGTGAGGCCGAACAGGAGTTGCTCAGCCTGACGGCACAGGTGCCTTGGGACGACCGCTTTGCCCTGCAGGCGCAGGTGATTGACTTGCAAAAGCCGCTGATGGTGGAGTACCTGCGCGAAATGGGCAGCGCATTGGCCGACGATGCAGCGCAACTCAGCGTGGAAGAGTTGGGGCGCCAGATGCATGTGGTGGATGGGCCTAGCGAGGCGCCCCGGCCCAAGAACGTGGGCTTGCTGTTTTTCAGTGCGGCGCCGGATCGGTTTTTTCCATACACGCAGATTGATGTGGTGTGGTTTCCTGAGGGCGCAGGTGGCGACCGCTTTGATGAGAAGATTTTCAAGGGGCCGCTGGCTTCCATGACGCGCGAGGCCTTGGGCTATATCCAGCGCAACTACCTGCATGAAACCGTGCTCAAACACCCCGACCGGGCCGAGGCCACGCGGGTTTGGAACTTCCCCTACACCGCGATTGAAGAGGCTGTGGTGAATGCGGTGTACCACCGGTCTTACGAGGAGCGCGAGCCGATTGAGGTGCGCATCAGTTATGACGAGGTTGTGATCCTGAGCTTTCCGGGGCCGGATCGTTCGATCCGGATGGAGGACTTTGCCGCTGGCCGGGCGGTGAGCCGCCGTTACCGCAACCGCCGCATTGGTGAATTTTTGAGGGAGCTGGAACTCACCGAGGGTCGCTCGACCGGCATCCCCAAGATACTGAAAGCCATGGCCGCCAATGGGTCGCCCGCCCCTCGATTTGAAACCGATGACGACCGACTGGCTTATGTGATCCGGCTGCCGGTGCATCCCCTGGCAAAACGTCCGACCGAGGAATTCACCATGGATGTGACCATGGATGTGACCATGGATGTGACCGGGGAAGTCGCAGCCCTTCTGAGACTGGTGAGCGGGGAGATGTCTCGTCCGGAACTGCAAGCCGCCATGCGCCTGAAAAATGCCGATCATTTCCGAAAAACCTATCTGGCGCCGGCTATGTCTGCGGGTCTACTGGAGATGACTGCACCAGAGAGCCCGCGAAGCACCAAGCAACGCTACCGCCTCACAGCCTTGGGCCAGCAATGGCTCAAAACCCAAGGGGGAAGCGGGTGAGCGAATACAGCGAAGTCGAGCAGCCCTTTTTCAACAGATCGGGCGCTGAAGCCTTTGTGCAACTGCAGCGCTCTAGCGCCAAGCGCAAAGAGACCCACGCGGCTGGGTTGCGGGATGGCAAGCGCTCACCGGGTACTACAAGATCCAACGCAGCTGCGCGCGGCTTTGATTGGATAGTGTGCAGGCAGACGCAGCAGCAGCAGTAGTAGTAGGGCTAGGAAAATCGCCCTGGTGACCTACGGCTTGAGGCATCTCGTTATACACAAGTCCCTCAATCGGAATGGGCTATGCTGCACATTTAATATGCGTGAAGTAAAAATGAACTGGGCAGGCACTGAATTTAAAAGTCTTGATCTGGGAGACGCCAGACGCAATCGGCGAGCCATTTGCCTGATGGAGGCGTTGAGCGCCAGACCCACCGCTAGCATTCCTGGTGCCTGCGGCGACTGGGCTGACACCATCGGCGCCTACCGTTTCTTTAGCAACGAAGCGATTGAGTGGCCAGCCATATTGGCACCCCACATCCAAAGCTCGGTGACCCGCATGGCCGCCCATGACGTGGTCTTGTGCATTCAAGACACCACCGAGCTCGACTTCAACGGGCAGGTGGCAAGCGGTCTGGGGCC
>CAISLN010000019.1 GCA_903886275.1 uncultured beta proteobacterium
ACCGTACCGCCCAACAAAGGCATCTTTTTGGGCCTCACCTACCGCATGCATCCAGAGGTTTGTGGGCCGGTCTCGGACGGAATCTATGAAGGGCGGCTCCAGTCGGCTGCCTTCTGTGCAACCCAGCGGTTGGTGCTCAATAGCAATGCCGACCCGGCCTTGCAAGCCACTGGCATCGTGTACCTGCCCGTGACGCACGCTAACCGCAGCCAGCGCGCACCCGAAGAGGCCGCGCGTATCAAGTCGCTGTTTGACAGTTTGTTGCAACAGTCCTGGACCGATCGCGATGGCGAGACCAAGCTGATTACCGACGCCGACATCCTCATCGTCGCTCCCTTCAACGCACAGATGCGGGAACTGCGCCGCCAATTGGGTGATAGCGCGCGCATTGGAACCGTTGACAAATTTCAGGGCCAAGAAGCCGCCGTGGCCATCGTGTCGATGACCACTTCGGACGCCGACAACATGGTGCGGGGCGTGGACTTCCTGTTCAGCAAGAACCGGCTCAATGTGGCGGTCTCCCGTGCCAAATGCTTGGCCATCGTGGTGGCCTCACCGGGCTTGCACCTGGTGGACTGCAAGAAGATTGAAGACATGCCGCTGCTGAATTTTTATGCGTTGCTCACCAATGGTTGCACTGATCGCACGACCACACCCTTCACAAATTTACCTTTATTACAGGATTTAACGATGCCTACATACACACATGCAGAATGCACTAAAGCTCATCTGGCACCAAATAGTAGTGAGTCGGTATGGGAGTGCATAGTCAAGGTAATCGAACACGTATATGGTTTAGAAAATAATTTTGTTGCAACAGTACGTGGTGATGCCGCTGTGGTTTTTTGCCGCCACGCAGAGGGAAAGAATTTGATCACCGTATGGCCTAAAAAAGAGACTTTGGCAATCAATCTGAGAGCATCAGGTCCTGAAAGTCAAAGTCGAATCGATGGTGCAAGAGTGTTCTCGCCTGAAGAATTTGATTCTGCATTCGCAACTATGTGTGTTGCAATGAATCAAGTTTTTGTTCGTGGCTAATGCCACGAATCCGTGCGCCTGCGTATAAATTTCAACAGAGTTATCAAAAAATGAACTATTACTACATCTATATTTTTTTCGATCCAACTGATTCCAATACGGTTTTCTATTGTGGACGTGGAACAGGAAATCGGCCCAAGGGTCATCTTAATCAGGCTGGTTTTTCAATTGTGTCGCATCCCGTAAAGGGTGATTTATTAGGAGCCAGTGCAGACGACGTTGCCTATGTTGAAGAGCTTCAATTTGAAGAGCAGCAATCTGAACAGCAGCTAAATGTTGTTCAACTGGGAGCTCTACGGCTATCGAAAGTTCAAAAAATTCAGGAGCTTACAAAAAGGAAGGTGAGCCCGGCTCAGATGATCCGTGTGATTGCAACCGGACTGAGTTATGGGCTGTCGCAGACAATGGAGTCATTTTGTATTCACCATGTCTATGGAACAGAAAAACTGAAGACAGGCACGCTGCTAAACCTCGCAAATGGCAAAGGCAAAGATAGGTTTCGTCCCCACGGAGATTGGACTTTTTCGGAATGGGTTGGCGCGGAGGTTGCATCGCACGTTGCACCGTACTACACCTATGTTTTGCGAAACCCCACTAGTGGAGTCGTCGAGTACGTCGGAAAAGGCAAGGGTGATCGTTGTTTTTCTCACTTTAAGGACCTTGACACGCTTACGCCGGAAGAAAAGACAAAGAAGCAAAACGTACTAACAAGTTTGTTGACTCTGGGACACAAAGAAGGTGACATTGTGAGACTGATTGCCGTTGGCCTTAACGAAGAGGAAGCCTTGGCCATCGAAAGTTTTTGCATCAAGTATGTGTTCGGTCCGCAAACAAATGCCGTGATGGGGCACCACCCCAAACGCTTTCGCGCCCAAAATGATTGGGATTTGCGTCTTGGATTTGATATTCCGTTTTTGGCAACCGCGAACGGTGTTGAAGCCCGTCAACTTGAACTGGACCAATGGTTAGGTCAAGGCTATCCGGCCAGGTTGGCGGAGGTGGTCGCTTCATATCCAGTGATTCAATTCAGTGAATTGTTCAACCACGGTGCTGGGTCCGCCGCGATCGCGGCAACGGTTTGTGGTTGCAATGGCGAAGAGAGGGGTGTCGTCCATGTTTTTGCACATTCCCCCATCACATTTGCGATATCTATAGAGATACGCTGGCGCGGAAAAGCGCAAATGAAGAGTTTTCGCAATAAATTCCGAACCTTCATCGCTGAGGAATGGGAAAAAATTATACCCACGATCGAGGATCTGGATTACATAAATCGACGTCGTGAAATGGTTTTCCTTCCAGATCCGTGGCGAAACAATCCCACGTTGGAATTGGAAACAGCAATAAAGCGGCTTGGTTGGATGATTGCCCTGTTGCAAACGGACACACGTAAGGAATTGTCTCAGAAGGTTGGTGAAGACGGCATATCAGAGTTGCTTGGAGTTGATGAAAAATTACGTGCCGATCTTGAAGAGATGCGAATAAATAGAAACCGTACAAGGAATATAAATAGATTGAGAAGATTTGAACCACAAGCAACAAATGAACAATGTCATGCTGCCTTGGAGGAGGCTAATGACGATTTAGAGCGTACTAAGGAAATACTTGCAAGGTGGCTATCCGCGCCGTAAGCACTCTACAGGTCTGTAGTGGATGAATTGGAAAAGGCAAGGAAATCTGTGAAAATAATTCACTAGATAAAACATGGATTTTTTTGACTTGCTTGCAGAAAGGGTTGAAGAATTCTGCAGCGCCGTGCAATTTTGCCTAAAGAGATGTACCAATTTTCATAATGAAAAAATTTAGGGACTTCGGCATAAGCCAAAATATATGAATCAAGAAATGAATCCACACGAGTTCGTTATAAGTCATAGAGATGAATTCGAAAATGCAACGATTTTTTATCCTGGTTGAGTCGTATGAACAAGCTGCCAAAATACTTGTATGTCGCAAAAAATACCGATGCATGGGATGGCTACGTTAGAGTTACGAAATGCGTTGCGTACCCTGGCCAGATGCATTCACATAAACGCGCAATCTTTAAAAAAATATCAGACTGAAGTGAAAATTTTAGTGACAAAGCGTGACTCTAATTTGTGGTAAAAAGAGTAAATAAACGTCATATTTTGAATTATTTTCGACGCGAATGATGGATGCTTTGAGTTGAGTGCATCTATTTTAGAGTAATTAAATAAATTATTTAATGTTGATAGTTGTAAGGAGTTATATGAAAAACATAGAAATTGCTGAGACGGAAGATGTCAATGATCTTGAGGTCCTTCTGGTGCAATCTGCAATTTTTGATGGGTCAGTTCCGTTTTCAGGCTGCTTCGTGGTGTTTGACATCGATCTTGTGACCCGAACAGATCCGCAAACTGGAAAGACCTTTGTACATATAAATTGTGCATTCGGCGATGAGCCTTACAACGAAGAATCCATGATTGAGATAGAAGTTCTTTCATATGAGTCCGTAGTGATCGGCTTCGATGGAGAAGTTATTCGCCGTATGCGTTGGATGGACTAGGCGTGAGCACAAGCCGTTTCGCCGGAGAGCCTGCTCGACAGGCTTTGCGCCGACCTCTCATTGACCTGTTGCCCCATCCCCGCAAGCCGACAGACCTCGCCCCCAGTCTGTCAGCCGCGCGCCTTCTCTAGCTCCTGCGCAGGTCCCGCGTGAACGGGAATTCCTTGCTGGCCGCCACGTTGATGGTGGCCGGGGGAATCACCATCTCGCCCGGGGTGTGCCCCATGGCGGCAAAGCGCGACATGCGCCGGCTCTCGGCCTCGAAGGAGTTGACCGGGAAGCTCTCGTAGCTCAGGCCACCGGGATGGGTGACATGGTATTGGCAGCCGCCTATCGAGCGCTTCATCCAGGTGTCCACGATGTCAAAGGTCAGCGGCGCCTGCAGGCCTATGCTGGGGTGCAGGCTGCTCGGTGGGTTCCAAGCCTTGTAGCGCACGCCCGCCACAAATTGGCCCACCGTGCCGGTGCTGTGCATGGGCAGAGCCTGGCCGTTGCAGGTGACCACATAGCGGCTCTCGTTGAAGCCACTCACCAGCACCTCCACGCGCTCCAGGCTGGAGTCCACATAGCGGGCGTTGCCGCCTGCCGTGCCTTCTTCGCCCATCACATGCCAGGGCTCTAGCGCGTTGCGCAGTGTCATGCTGACGCCCATGGATTGCACGCTGCCCAAGAGCGGGAAGCGGAACTCGTAATGCGGCGCAAACCAGCTCGCGTCAAAGGCGTAGCCGGCCTGGTTCATCTCGGCCATCACATCATCAAAGTCCATCTTGATAAAGGTGGGCAGCATGAAGCGGTCATGCAGCTCGGTGCCCCAGCGCGTGGCCGGCGCCTTGTACGGCGTCTTCCAGAAGCGGGCCACCAGGGCGCGCAGCAAGAGCTGCTGCACGCTGCTCATGTGCGGGTGCGGCGGCATCTCGAAGGCGCGCAGTTCCAATAGCCCCAGGCGACCGGTGGCCGAGTCGGGCGAGTACATCTTGTCGATGGAAAATTCGCTGCGATGGGTGTTGCCGGTGGCATCGATCAGGATGTTTCGCAGGGTGCGGTCCACCAGCCAAGGCGGCATGCTGTGGCCGTGCAGTTCGCGGTTTTTATAGATCTGCTCGATGGCAATTTCCAGCTCGTAGAGTTGGTCGTTGCGCGCCTCGTCCACGCGCGGTGCCTGGCTGGTGGGGCCGACAAACATGCCGCTGAATAAATAGCTAAGAGAAGGGTGGTTGTGCCAAAACAGCAGCAGGCTGGCCAGCAACTCCGGCTTGCGCAAAAACGGGCTGTCTGAAGGCGTGGCGCCACCCATCACAAAGTGGTTGCCCCCACCAGTGCCGGTGTGGCGGCCATCGGTCATGAACTTCTCGGCCGACAGGCGCGACTCGAACGCTGCGTTATAGAGAAACTCGGTGTTGCGCACCAGTTCCTTCCAGTTGGTAACCGGGTGGATGTTCACCTCGATCACGCCGGGGTCGGGTGTCACTTGCAGGAGTTTCATGCGCGGGTCGCGTGGCGGCTGGTAGCCCTCCAGCACGATCTTCATTTTTAGCTCGGCAGCGGTGGCCTCGATGGCGGCCAGCAGGTCCAGATAGTCTTCCAGCAGTTCGAGCGGCGGCATAAAGATATACAGCACGCCGGACTTTTTACCGATGGCCTCGGCCTTGGGGCCATTGGCGCGGCGTGGGTCGCGCACCTCCACGCACAAGGCGGTGCGGGTGATCCAGTGGGCGGACTCGTGACGCTCCGGGGCGCGGGCAAATTCGGCAGGCTCGGGCTGGGCCGTGGCCTGTGCATGGTCAGACACGTTGCTGCTGGCGGCACGGCTTTGCTGCAAGCGGCGCGCGGTGTCGCTGGCGGCAGCGGGGCCGGCCAGATAGGGCGCGTCCGCTGCACGGCGGTAGGGGCTGGCGGGCGAGGCGGCACTGTTGGTCGCACCGTTGGCGGCGCTGCTTGTGGCCGCAGCCGGGCTGACGCGCGGTGCCGGCGCCATGCCGGGTGCATAGCGTTCGGCAAAGGCGGCATGGGTGGGAAGATTGCCGCGCGGTGCGGTCGGATCAAGCTCCACCAAATAGGGGTAGTCGCCCTCGCTGACCCAGGGCAGGGAGTCCAGCGGCAGGCGCAGGCCCATGGGGGAGTCGCCGGGCATCAGGTACATGCGCTCGTCGCGGAAGAACCAGGGGCCGGTGGTCCACTCGGCGGCTCCCTTGCGCACGCCAGTCGCTGGCTTGACGGGCAGCACATAGCCCACCACCGAGTCGAGCTTTTGCTCGAATACGCGGCGCAGGCGCGAGCGTTCCATCTCGTCGTCCAAGCGGCTGTTGAAGGGGTCCACATTGACCGGCAGGCGGCGTTCGCGCCACAGGTAGTACCAGCTGTCCTCATAGGCGGCGGTGACGTATTGGTCGGTTACGCCGAGCTTGGCCGACAGCTTGCGGATGAAGCGGCCGGCGTCTTCGCTGGTGTAGTGGGTGGGCTCGCGCTCGTCGGTGAACAGGGCCGGGTTGCTCCAGACCGGCTGCTGGTCGGCACGCCAGTAAATGTTCAGCGCCCAGCGTGGCAGTTGCTCGCCCGGGTACCACTTGCCCTGGCCGAAGTGCAGAAAGCCGCCCTGGCCGTATTCGTCGCGCAGTTTGTGCACCAAGGCCGTGGCAAAGCCGCGTTTGGTCGGACCCATGGCCTCGGTGTTCCACTCGGCGGCTTCACGGTCGTCCACGCCGACAAAGGTGGGCTCGCCGCCCATGGTCAGGCGCACATCGCCCTCAATCAGTTCGGCGTCCACACGGTCGCCCAGCGCCATCACCTCGGCCCATTGCTCTTCGGTATAGGGCTTGGTGACACGCGGCGATTCATACAGGCGCGTCACTTCCATCAGGTGGTCAAACTCCACCTCGCTCTCGTCCACGCCGCCCTCTATGGGTGCGGCGCCCGAAGGCTGCGGTGTGCAGGCCAACGGAATGTGTCCTTCACCAGCCAAGAGGCCGGAGGTGGCGTCCAGGCCTACCCAACCAGCGCCGGGCAAATAGACCTCGCACCAGGCGTGCAGATCGGTGAAGTCCACCTCGGTGCCACTGGGGCCGTCCAGTGCCTTCACATCGGGCTTTAACTGAATCAGGTAGCCCGAGACAAAGCGCGCGGCCAGGCCACAGTTGCGCAGCAGTTGCACCATCAACCAGGCCGAGTCGCGGCAAGATCCGCTGGCCTTGGTCAGCGTCTCTTCCGGTGTTTGCACACCGGGCTCCATGCGGATGGTGTAGTTCACATCCTTGTGCACCATCTGGTTGAGGTCCACCAAAAAGATCACGCTGCGCCGTTTGGTGGTGTCGATTTTTTTCAGATACTGGGCCACCAGCGGTGTCATGGAGTCGGCCAGCAGGTAGGGCATGAGCTCTTCCTTCAGCTCGTCGGCGTAGACGAAGGGAAACTCTTCGGCCTCGGGCTCCAGGAAAAAGTCAAAGGGGTTGTACACCGCCATCTCCACCACCAGCCCGACGGTGACCTTGAACTCCTGGGTCTTCTCGGGGAACACCAGGCGCGCCTGGTAGTTGGCAAACGGGTCTTGCTGCCAGTTCAGAAAGTGGAGTTCGGGCTCGACCTTGAGCGAGTACGAGATGACCTTGCTGCGGCAATGCGGTGCGGGGCGCAGGCGTATGACTTGGGGGCCCAGGGCAACCAGGCGGTCGTAGCTGTAGTGGGTGACGTGGTTGAGCGCTGCGTGAATGGACATGGGCGGTTCTTAATAAAGTGGCGTTTGGCGGCCGTTGCAGTTCGCTTCGATGGTAGCAATAGTTTCTGGTCCGGCCTTGACAGCCATCGCCCTCAAACTAGCAAGAGGCGGGCCATGCTGGTTCTGGCGCTAGCATGCAAGCCATGCCGCCAAGCCCGAATGTTGCCCCGCCCATGTCTCTCTATGTGCCCGCGCCACAGCGCATGGGCCCGTTTGCGGCCCTGCTGGGCTGGGTGTTGGGCAATGCCCTGCAGCTGCAGCAGGGCGCACTCTGGCCGCTCTGGCACTACCTGGCGCTGGCGCTGGTAGGCGGCTTGTTGTGCGGCTCGCTGCTGCGTCGCAAGGGACAGCGCTTGGCGAATGCGCAGCGACTTGCGGCCTGGCTGCTGGCGGCCACGTTGATGGGCTTTGCTGGCACCGGCCTGCGCTGTCTGGCGTTTGACAGCCAGGCGCTGGACCCGGCCCTGGAGGGTCGTGACATCCGCCTGATCGGCGTGGTGACCGACCTGCCACAGCGCAACGAGGCTGGCCTGCGCTTTACCCTGGCGGTCGAGTCGGCAATGCTGGAGGGGCACGCCATTGCGCTGCCCGCGCTGATCGACGTGGTCTGGTATGGCAGCGCCCTGGGCGCCGAGCCGTTCGGCCCGCAGCGCCCGCCCGGCGATGTGCGCGCCGGCGAGCGCTGGCAGCTGCTGCTGCGCCTGAAGGCACCGCACGGCAGCCGCAACCCCTTTGGCTTTGATTACGAGCTGTGGTTGTGGGAGCGCGGCGTGCAGGCCACCGGCTATGTGCGCGCTGGCACCAAGGACCAAGAGCCGCAGCGGCTGGCGCAAACCTGGACCCACCCGGTGGCCTGGTTGCGCCAGTTGGTGCGCGAACGCATTGCCAGCCATATCGAACAGCGCCAGGTTGCCGGCCTGGTGGCAGCGCTGGTGGTGGGCGACCAAAACGCCATAGACCGCATGGACTGGGATGTGTTTCGCGCCACCGGCGTTGCGCATTTGGTGAGCATCTCCGGGCTGCACATCACCATGTTCGCCTGGGCTGCGGCCTGGGGCGTGGGCAGGTTGTGGCGGCGCTCGGCAAGCCTGTGCCTGCTGCTGCCCGCGCCCAGTGCAGCGCTGCTCGGGGGGGTGCTGTTGGCCTTTTCCTATGCGCTGTTTTCGGGCTGGGGCATTCCGGCCCAGCGCACCTGTCTGATGCTGGCCTGCGTGGCACTGCTGCGGCTTTTGGGCCGGCGCTGGCCCTGGCCGCAGGTCTGGATGCTGGCCTGTGCGGTGGTGGTCGCGGCCGACCCCTGGGCCCTGTTGCAGGCCGGCTTTTGGTTGAGCTTTGTGGCCGTGGGCGTGCTGTTTGCCACCGATGCCGGCGTGGCGCCGCAACCGGTGCCGATTGTGGGTCTGGCGCGCGGCACCGCATCCCGTTTGGCTGTCCTGCTGCGCGAGCAGTGGGTGGTGACGGTGGCGCTGGCGCCCCTGACCCTGTTGCTGTTTGGGCAGGTCTCGCTGGTGGGCCTCTTGGCCAATGCCTTTGCCATTCCCTGGATCACGCTGGTGGTGACGCCGCTGTCCATGCTGGGTGTGGTGTGGCCTCTGCTGTGGGAACTGGCGGGCGCCGCCATTGCGCTTTTGATGGCCCTGCTGCAGTGGTTGGCAGCTTGGCCCTGGGCCACGCTGAGCTTGGCAGTGGCGCCTTGGTGGCTTGCCGCTGCGGGTGTGCTGGGCGGCGTGCTGCTGGTGGCGCGCCTGCCCCTGACCCTGCGGGTGATGGGGCTGCCGCTGCTGCTGCCGGTGCTGCTGTGGCAGGCGCCGCTGCCACCCGTGGGCGCCTTCGAGTTGCTGGCGGCCGACATAGGGCAGGGCAATGCGGTGCTGGTGCGCACCGCCAACCACGCCCTGTTGTACGACGCCGGGCCGCGCTACAGTTTGGAGAGCGATGCCGGCCACCGCGTGCTGCTGCCGCTGTTGCAGGCCCTGAAGGTGCGCCTTGACATGCTGCTGCTGAGCCACCGCGACACCGACCATGTGGGTGGGGCGCCGGCCGTGTTGGCCATGCAGCCACAGGCCTTGCTGCTCAGTTCCATCGCCAGCGACGATGCGCTGCAGGGTCTGCGAGTGGCCAGGCGCTGCGAGGCGGGCCAACATTGGGAATGGGACGGCGTGCGCTTTGACATCCTGCATCCACAGGGCGCCGACTACGCATCGGTGCATGTGCCCAACGCCCTGTCCTGCGTGCTGCGTATCCAGAGTGCCGGCGCGAGGGTGGCCCTCTTGGTGGGCGATATCGAGGTGGCGCAGGAGGAAGCGCTGGTGGCGATGCAAGCCCCCCTCAAGGCCGACCTGCTGCTGGTGCCGCACCACGGCAGCAAGAGCTCCAGCAGCGAGGTCTTTTTGGATGCGGTGCAGCCCCTTGTGGCCTGGGTGCAGTCCGGTTACCGCAACCGCTACGGCCATCCGGCAGCGCAAGTGCTGCAGCGCTATCAAAAACGCAGTATTGTGGTGCGCGACTCGCCCCATTGCGGTGCCATGGTCTGGCACTCCGACAGTGCAGGGCCAATTGTTTGCGCTCGCACAGAACAGATGCACTACTGGAGCCACCGCGTGCCATAACAGTGCGCGTTAAGGCATTAGTATGCTGGTGCGAAGATTGCTTAGAAGATGTCAGGGCCAGAGTTCAAGAGGATTTATGCAGAAATTTGACGAGATGTACACCAAGCTTCCTTATGAGTTCTTCTCCAAGGGGGAACAGATCAGGGACCACTACAAAATCTACGACGAGTGGTTGGCACGCCAGCCAGGCGACATGATGGCCAAGCGGCGCGAAGAAGCAGAGATGATCTTCCGCCGCGTGGGCATCACCTTCGCCGTCTATGGCGAAAAGGACGAGAGCGGTGCCGGCACCGAGCGGCTGATTCCGTTCGACCTGATTCCGCGCATCATCCCGGCATCGGAGTGGGCCAGCATGGAGAAGGGTCTGGTGCAGCGCGTCACCGCGCTCAACCGCTTTATCCACGACATCTACCACGACCAAGACATCCTCAAGGCCGGTCTGATTCCGCGTGAGCAGATCGAGAACAACGCCCAGTTCCGCCCGCAGATGGTGGGTGTGGATGTGCCGCACAACATTTATTCGCACATCTCGGGCGTGGACATCGTGCGCGCACCCAATGCCAAGGGCGAGGGCGAGTACTACGTGCTCGAAGACAATCTGCGCGTGCCCAGCGGCGTCTCCTACATGCTCGAAGACCGCAAGATGATGATGCGGCTCTTCCCCGATTTGTTCAGTGCCCACCGCGTGGCACCGGTGGCCCATTACCCCGACCTGTTGCTCGAGACCCTGCGCGCCAGCAGCCCCGAGACCACCAACGAGCCGACGGTGGTGGTGCTCACCCCCGGCATGTACAACAGCGCCTATTTCGAGCATGCCTTCTTGGCCCAGCAAATGGGTGTGGAGTTGGTCGAAGGCCAAGACCTGTTTGTCAAAGACAAGTTTGTCTACATGCGCACCACGCGCGGCCCCAAGCGCGTCGATGTGATTTACCGCCGCGTCGATGACGACTACCTCGACCCGACCGTGTTCCGCCCGAGCTCCACGCTGGGTTGCGCCGGTCTTTTGGAAGCCTACCGCTCCGGCCATGTGGCCATCTGCAATGCGGTGGGTACCGGCATTGCCGACGACAAGTCGATCTACCCCTATGTGCCCCAGATGATCGCGTTCTACCTGGGCGAAAAGCCCATCCTGAACAACGTGCCCACCTATATGTGCCGCAACAAGGACGACCTGGCCTACACCATGGCCAACCTCAAAGACCTGGTGGTCAAGGAGGTGCATGGCGCAGGCGGCTACGGCATGTTGGTGGGGCCTGCCTCCACCAAGGCCGAGATCGAAGACTTTCGCAAGGCCGTGCTGGCCAACCCGAGTGGCTACATCGCCCAACCCACGCTCAGCCTGTCGAGCTGTCCGACCTTTGTGGAAAGCGGCATCGCGCCGCGCCACATCGACCTGCGTCCCTATGTGCTGTCGGGCAAGACGGTGCAGATGGTGCCCGGCGGACTGACCCGCGTGGCCCTGAAAGAAGGCTCGCTCGTTGTGAATTCATCGCAAGGTGGCGGAACCAAAGATACCTGGATATTGGAAGCTTGATATGTTGTCTAGAACTGCTGATCACCTTTTTTGGATGTCCCGCTATACCGAGCGGGCCGAGAACACTGCGCGCATGCTGGATGTGAACTACCAGACCTCGCTCTTGCCGCAATCCGACGCTGTCGCCCAAATGGGCTGGCAGGGCTTGCTGAGCATCAGCGAACTGACCGGCGCCTATAAAAAGCAATACGACACGGTGAATGCCCGTGAGGTGATGGACTTCATGGTCAAAGACGAGAGCAATCCGTCCTCCATCGTGTCTTGCCTGGGGGCGGCGCGCGAGAACGCCCGTGCCGTGCGCGGGGCGCTGACCACCGAAGTTTGGGAGACGCAAAACCAGACCTGGCTGGAGGTCAAACGCATGATCAAGAGCAGCGAGTTCGATGCCGACCCCTCGCAGTTTTTTGAGTGGGTGAAGTTTCGCTCGCACCTGTCACGCGGCGTGACCGTGGGCACCATGCTGATGGACGAGGCCCTGCACTTCATGCGCCTGGGCACCTTCCTGGAACGCGCCGACAACACGGCGCGTCTGGTGGATGTGAAGTTCCATGCCGTGCAAAGCGATTTTTACGGCGCCGCCAACGAGCGAGACCAAGAGTACGACTTCTACCACTGGAGCGCCATTTTGCGCAGCGTCTCGGCCTTTGAGGTGTACCGCAAGGTCTACCGCGATGTGATCCGCCCCGAGCGCGTGGCTGAGCTCTTGATCCTGCGCCCCGACATGCCGCGCTCGCTGCATGCCAGCTTGAACGAGGTCGTCAACAACCTGGGTCTGGTGGGCAGCAACCCCGACAGCGAAACCCTGCGCCGCGCCGGCAAGCTGCGCGCCGAGCTCAAGTACGGCAGGATCGACGAAATTTTGGCCACCGGTTTGCACGCCTACCTGACGCAGTTCTTGGACCGCGTCAACGACCTGGGTGCGCACATCAGCCGCGAGTACCTGGTAGCTGCCTGACGCGGGGGTTCAAGCTTCGAGTTGGAACACTGAGACGATGTTCACCAGCTCTTCGGACAGGTCTTTGAGTTGGGTCGCGGCATCGGCCATCTGGCGCACCAGTTCGGCGTTTTGTTGGGTCGCCTGGTCCAGCGAAGACACGGCCTGACCGACCTGGCTCACGCCCAGCGCCTGGGCATTGCTCGCCGCAGTGATGTCGCCCATGATGCCCGTGACGCGCTGTATCGACTCCACCACCTCCTTCATGGTGGC
This sequence comes from uncultured beta proteobacterium, assembly GCA_903886275.1. Classification (GTDB taxonomy): domain Bacteria; phylum Pseudomonadota; class Gammaproteobacteria; order Burkholderiales; family Burkholderiaceae_C; genus Allorhodoferax. Next base: position 12,619 of record CAISLN010000019.1, read on the forward strand.
GCCGGCCTGATCGACCTGGTTGTTGCCCAACTCCACGCGCTCCACGCTGGCATTGATCAGCGCCTTGATCTCGCGTGCCGCTGCCGCACTGCGTCCGGCCAGGTTGCGCACCTCGGTGGCCACCACGGCAAAGCCATGGCCCTGCTCGCCGGCGCGGGCCGCTTCCACGGCCGCATTGAGCGCCAGGATATTGGTCTGAAACGCAATGCTGTCGATCACGCCGATGATGTCCGAGATGCGGTGCGAGGCGGTGTTGATGCCTTGCATGGTGTCCACCACCTTGCCCACCAGGGCGCCGCCCCGCACGGCCACGGTGGCCGCGCTCGCAGTCAGGCGGTTGGCCTCTTTCGCGGCTTCGGCATTGCGTTGCACGGTGGAGCTAAGCCCCTGCATACTGGCGGCGGTTTGCTCCAACGCACTGGCCTGCTGTTCGGTGCGGGCCGCCAGGTCGTTGTCGCCATGGGAAATGTCGGCGCTGGCGCTTGCCACATCCAGTGAACCCTGGCGCACCCGGCCCACGATCTCCACAAAGGCGTCGCGCATGTCCCGCATGGCGTGCAGCAGGCTGTCGCTATCGCCCGCGCGCAGCGCGATGGGAACGGCCAGATCACCCTGCGCCAGTCTGCGCGTGATGGCCATGGCTTTGAGCGGCTCGCAGCCCACCTGTGCGATCACACTGCGGGTGATGAGCAGGGACACCGCTACCAGCAGCGCGGCCAGTGCCATGGTGGCCACGGTGGCCTTGGTCAGACGCTCTTTGATAAAGCTGTCCACCGTGTCCACATAGACGCCCGAACCAATCACCCAGCCCCAGGGTGCAAAGCCCTTGACGAAGGAGGCCTTGGGCACCGATGTTTCGCTGCCGGGTTTGGGCCACTTGTAGCGCACAAAGTCGCCGCCCTCGCGCTTGCCCGCTTTGATGAATGCCAAAAACAGTTGGTTGCCATCGGCATCGCGGTCCTGTGTCACATCCTTGCCCTCCATCTCCGGCTTGATCGGATGCATGACCATGGTGGGATGCATGTCGTTGATCCAGAAGTACTCATTGCCGCCGTAACGCAAAGCCCGCAGGGCGGCGATGGCGCCACGCTTGGCCGCTTCTTCGTCGAGCTTGCCTGCGGCAATCTGCCCATGAAAGTAGAGCACCAGGCTGTGCGCACTTTCTACGGCCTGTTGCACACTGCGTTCGCGCTCCTCCATGATCAGGGCGCGCTCGGACGTCAGCAAAACCCCCGTCAGGCAACCGATACCCAAGAGGCAGATGAGGGTCAGCAAGGCCAGCCTGCGGGCAATGGTGAGGGAATGGAGTGTGAACATAGCTGCGGTCTCCCTGTGCCTGAGGAGGTCAAGCAGGGTTGGTCGGTGTCTCGCCAGGCGTCGCCACACCGGCCTGTGCCAGAAAGCTCTTGAGGTGCTTGATATGGTCGCGCGTGCACACGCTGCTGCGGTGGGGGTGGTGCAAAAAATCGGTGACCGCGTTGAGCGTGACCTTGAAGCGCGCGCCATTGGCCGGCTCTAGGTGGGCGCCCAGATGGTTGAGCAGGGATTCGACCTCGCGCCAGTGGATGTTGCTGCCGGCGGCATCCTGCAGGATGCTGCGCAACAAAGCGTCTTGTTTATGGCTCATGGTGTTCCCTTTTTAGCGATCCCCGATTCTGGCTCCACCCCGTCCGTTGTCAAATATTCACGGGATAATGCGCCACCAAAAAGGAATGCATGAAAGTCGCCGAAATTAGCCTGGAACTAGACCGCGCCAGAAACCTGGGACCGGTGCGCGATATTGTGATTCCGCCCTGTCCGGAATTGCTCACTGCCCTGGGCCAAGAAGTGGCCCTGGGCGACCCCAGCCCGGGTGAGATTGCGCGCATTGCTTCGGCCGACGTGGCCATGGCGGCCGCTCTGCTGCGCACCGTCAACAGCCCCCTGTTCGCCCGTTCCCGCCTCGCCGATACGGTGGAGCAGGCGGTGGCCATGCTGGGCGTGGGACCGACGGTGGGCATACTCACTTGCTTTTTGACGCGCAACGCCATGCACAGCAACTCGCCGCTGCTGGAGCACTTCTGGGTGACCTCGACCCGGCGCGCCATCGCCATGGGCTTTATCGCCCGCCAGCTCTACGGTGTGGACGCTGGCGTGGCGCACACCTGCGGCCTGTTTTGCCATGTCGGCATCCCCATCATGATGCGGGGCGTAAGGGGCTATTCCGGCACCTTGGTTGAGGCGCTGGCGCGGCAGGACCGCAGCTTTACTGCGACCGAAAATGCCGCCCACAAGACCGACCACGCGGTGGTGGGGGCCATCGTTGCGCGCACCTGGTGCCTGCCGCCCGTGACGGTGCTGGCGGTGCGCCTGCACCACGACTTCAGCATTTTGGGCGACATGCATTTTCCGGCCGAGGTGCGCAACCTGGTGGCCATGGGGCTGGTGGCCGAATACCTGGTGGCGCGCCACGAGGGCGTGTTGCGCCACCGTGAGTGGGAACAGCATGGTGCCCTCTGCTTGGTACACCTGACGGTGGCGGCCGAAGAAGTGGAGTCGTGGATTGACACCCTGTACCCGCAGTTTGAAAGCGTCGCTCGCACTTGAGCCCTGCTCAGGGTTTGAACACCATCGCCTCAAGCGAAAGTGCACGGATTTTGTCCGCTGCGGTATCGGCCTCGGCCCGGCTTTCAAACGGCCCCACGCGCACCCTGGTGCGCTCTCCCTTGGGGGTGGTCACGGGCATCGACTGAGCGGGCAGTCCTGCATCCCTGAGTTTGGTGTAGGCGTTGCGGGCGTTATTGGTATCGGCAAACACGCCGACATTGACCAGGTACTGATCCGCCCCAGCCGCGCTGACTGGCGCGGCAGCCTTGGCCACCGTGGCCGCCTTCGCGGTTTGCGCTGCCTTTGCGGCCTTGGCGGTTTGCGCTTTGCGGCTCGCTATTTCTTCCTTTGCCGCGATGCGGCTTAACTGTTCATCCTGAGCCGCCTTGCGGACTGCGATTTCCTTTGCCGCGATGCGGCTCGCCTGCTCTTCTTGAGCCGCCTTGCGGACCGCGATTTCCTTTGCCGCGATGCGGCTCGCTTGTTCCTCCTGGGCCGCCCTGCGGCTGGCCAGTGCCGCAGCACGTTGCGCGGCAGCGGCTGCCAAGGCGCTGTCGGACTTTTGCTTGGCGATGGCCCTGTCTTGTTCTTCCTGTGCCGCAGCACGCTGCTCGGCAGCGGCTGCCTTGGCTCGCGCGGCAGTTGCCATCGCGTTTGCCGCTGGCGCCGTCGAAGCGATGGGCGCTGGCATTTGCACCAGCCCTTGGCTGCTGCGCGAGGTGACGCCTGCCGCCGCTGCTTGGGCGGAGACGCTGTCCGATGCGGGCGCTGTCGCAGCGCTGTCTATGGCGTCCATCCTGGGTGCGCTGGCCGCTGTTGTTGCAGTTATAGGAGCAGGTGCGGGCTCTGGTGCAGCTGCGGTGGGAAGGCTTGCCGGTTGCATGCGCGCTTGCTCCATGCGGTTGCTGTTGAGTGGCAGCGAGCCGACGCCGGGCCAGGACAGCACGATGGTTGCCACGGCCGCAATCAGGGTGGCATTGCCAGCGGCCAGACCGCCCAGGCGCTGCCGTCCGACTGCGCGCCTGCGCAACAGCGCGCAGGCCTCTTCCTGGGTGGCACTGGTGCTGTAGGCGTCGTCCATGGCCTTGCTGCAGGCGGCGTACAACCAGGCATTGCCAAAAGCGCCGGGCACGGCGACAGCCACCGACAGGATCAGCGCCTGCATCGTCCACAGCCCGGCATGCGACAGCGGATAGAGCAAAGGCAGGATGCCAAACAGCAACAAAATGGCTGCGACGCTGGCGCCTACATAGACCAAGGCGGGGCCCCAGAGCCTGTGAAACGCCATCCAGTTCAGGGTCACCAGGGCGGCACCCCAGTTCCAGCAGGGGCCCACCTTGCCGGTGGCATCAAAACGGGTGAAGGTCTTGAGGTAATAGTCCAACTGCACAGGACCGATGGCGGCGCGGTAAAGCGCCGCGGTGGCACTGGCGTCGGAACGGTCCAGCGTCATGGGTGCTGCGTAGTCGGTGGTCATGGGCTATTTTGTCACGCTGACCAGTGCCGATGCGACCACTTGTGTGACCAGTTGTGCCGCCACCGCAGCGGCCACCGCATCGCCCAACTCAATCACGGCCATGGTGTAGTAGCTGCTCCAGTTGTAGCGCGTGATGGCGTAAAAGTTTTCCGTTCCCGCCACATAGTGCGGCGTGTGCGCACCGTTTTGCAGTTCGACCAGCGCCAGCGGCCCGCGGTGCTGGTTGCCGGGTGCATTCAGCAGTACGCCGTGCGCTGCCATTTCGGCCGCCGTGAACGTGGGCCGGATATCGGGCGCCAGCAGCGTGGCCTTGTCCAGTCGCGCAGGATTAAAGTGCACCGGGTAATGCGTGGCCATGCCGCGCTGCCAGTGAAAGGCCTGGATATAGTGGGCCACCGAACCGATGATGTCGGCTTGGCTGTTGAACAGGTCGATGCGCGCGTCGCCATCAAAGTCGATGGCGTACTGGGCCCAACTCGAAGGCATGAATTGGGGCCAGCCCAGGGCGCCGGCATAGCTGCCGCGCAGGGCCAGCGGGTCGGTGTGGGTGCGTGAGGTAAGCGTCAAATAAGCCAGCAGCTCCGAGCGAAAAAACGCCGCCCTTGCCTGCGCCCTGGGGTGGGCAGCGGGGAAGTCAAAGCTCAGGGTGCTGAGTGCGTCGATCACGCGGTAGTCGCCGGTGTTCTGGCCGTACTGGCTTTCCACGCCGAGGATGCCGACGATGATGCTGGCCGGCACACCGGTCTGGTCTTCGGCGCGTTGCAGGGTATCGCGGTTGGCAAGCCAGAAGCGGGTGCCGGACTGGATGCGCTGCGGCTCCACAAAGCGGCTTCGGTAGGCGGTCCAGTTTTTTGCCACCCCGGCAGCGGGCGGCAAGATGGCCTTGGCCACGCCCGGCAGGTAATGCGCTGCGCCCAACGCGTGGCGCACCCAGTCGCGCTCCAGGCCAAGTTCGTCGGCCATGGCATCGGCCTGTTGCATCACATCGGCGCGGGTGGCGTACAGCGGACCGGTGACCTCGTGGGCGGGCAGGGTCTTCTTGGGCAGTTTTTTGTTGTCGGCAAAGGCCGGCATTGCGCAGGCCGCCAGCAGCAGGGCGGCCATCGTCAGATTGGAAAATTTCACGGTATAGGGGCTTCGGGTTGGTCAGGTGGCCAGCGCAGCTGGTGGTATTGCCGTCGCAGTGTACCTAGCGTGGCGCGCCGGTTGCCTGCGACGTGCGGCGCATAGCGCCAGGCCTCCAGCCGCAGCAGCCAGTCCTGGATGCGCTGCCAATCATCTTCTTCCCTGCACTTGCCGCTGCGCTGCTGCAGGGCCGTGGCCAGCTGGCGCGGTGGCGTGCCTTCGGGCATTGCCAGACCGGCCTTACGCAGGCGGCGGTTGGCACGCTGCAGCAGGCGCAGCCAAGGGTCTTGGCGCTCCCACTGGGTCCAAGCCGCGCTTGCCAGGCTGGCCAGCACCAACAGGCCCAGCAGCAGCAGCCCGAGGTCTTGCCATTCGGGGGCGCTAAAGCCAATGTTGCGCAGCAGCTTGAGTTGGCTGGTCTGCGAGTAGTTCAGCACCCACTGGTTCCAGCGGTTGTTGCTCGCGTCCCAAAGTGCGCGCAGGTTGATCTCGAAGCCCGGACTGATGGCGCCCAGCACCTGGGCCACGGCACTGCGCGGGGCGCTCAGGCGCTGCAGCAGGCCGGTGCGTGCGGGCGCCACCGCAGCAGTGGGGTCTACCCGCACCCAGCCCTGGCCGGCCATCCAGACCTCGGCCCAGGCGTGGGCATCGCTTTGGCGCACGGTCCACCAACCGTCCACCGGATTGCGCTCACCCCCTTGGTAGCCGGTGACCACGCGCGCCGGCACATCGAGCGCGCGCAGCAGCAGCACAAAGCTTGAGGCGATGTGTTCGCAAAAACCCTCCTTGCGATCAAACCAAAATTCGTCGGCGCTGTGGCCGCCATAGACGCCGGGGTCTAGCGTGTAGCGATAGCCTTCGCTGCGCAGCTTTTGCAGCAGCAGCTCCACCAGCGCTGCGGCATCGGCCCTGGCATAGCGCGGGTCGCGGCGCATGTCCAGCGCCAGTTGCAGGGTGCGCGGGTTAAAGCCGGGCGGCAGGTCCAGGTGGTCTTGCAGGCCCAGCGTCTGCTGCAGCGGGCCATGGCGAAACGCGGTGTAGCCCAGGGCCTCAAAGCGCACCCGTTCACCGATCGGGCGGTCCGCGCTCCATTGCAGGTCGGGCCCCATGCGCAAGCGGTACCCGCCGAGCGTAGGTGCTGTGGGCGTGGCATCCAGCAGTGCCAGCCAGGGGTGGTTGTTGTCCTCCAATGTCACCTCGTAGCGCACCGGCTTGCCGCTGACCTGCAGGTCGCTGACCAGTTGCAGTTGGGCCGGGAAGCCAGAGCGCAGGGGCAACCAGTTGCGCCCGTCAAAGGTGGAAAAAACCGGGCCACGGAAATACAGCTCGCGTTGCAGCGGCATTGCCCCCTCAAAGCGGATGCGCATGGCCACGCTGTTGTCCAGTGCCAAGTTGGCGATGCTGCCCACCTGCATCTGGGCGGACAGGCCGCTGCGTCCAGCTTCAGCAGGCAGACCCCAGAGCGGCGCCACGCGCGGGAACAACACAAACAGCAGCACCATGATGGGTGCGCCCAGCAGCGCCATGCCGGTGGCCGTGCGCAGGGCCAGCAGCAGAGGCGGGCGGCCCACCGGCAGGTGCTGGTTGACCAGGGCGCTCAAGAGACCCAGCAGGCCGACCACCATGGCCATTGCGGTGGGCAGGCTTTGCGAGAAAAAGAAGTTCGATAGCAGGGTAAAAAACCCCAGAAAGAAAACCACAAAGGCATCGCGCCGGGCGCGCATCTCCAGCGTCTTGAGCGCCAGCAGGACGACGATGAAGGTGACGCCGGCATCACGTCCCATCAGTGTGCGGTGGCTGTAGAACGTGGCACCGCTTGCCAGCAGCAAGAGCGCTAGCAGCCACCAGCGCGAGGGCAGGGCGCGGCCCCGCAGCGCCAACCAGCCGCGCCACAGCAGCACCAGGGCCGACAGGGCGCTGCACCAGAGCGGCACATGCGCCACCAGCGGCGCCATGATCCAGGCGATCACCAGCAGCAAAAACAAGGTGTCTCGGGTGTCGCGCGGCAGCTGCGACAGGCGCTGCAAAAGTTTCATGCTGCACCCCGGAACAAGGCCAGGGCCGACAGGCAGGCGCGCTGGTGCGCCGCGCCGCTGCCCATGGCGATGGAGCAGCCCGGCAGGCGCAGGCCGTAGTGCAGGTCTTGGCGCTCGGCCATCAGCACCCATGCGCACAGGCGCGAGAGTCGCAGCTCCTGGCCGGCTGCACCAGCGGTCTGCTGCAGGTCCAGCCACAACGCAAAGCGCTGTGCCGGTTGTGCATCGCGGCTGACCAACTGGCCGGTCTTGGCGGCCTTCTTCCAGACCACCCACTTCAAGGGGTCACCTCTGCGGTAGCCACGCAGGCCATCCCACTCTGCACTGCTGTGGCGCTGCGCGCTGTTTGCATCGCCAGCGCTGGGCTCACCCAGTGGCAGCGGCGGTGGCCTGGCTTCGGGTGCCGGATACACCAAGAGGCGGCTTGCCGGGCGCCACACCGTCCAGACCCTGAAGGTGCCCAGCGGAAAGCGGGTCTCGGCTGTCAGCGCTGGCAGTGGCTGCAGGCCGCGCTGCTGCGGATGCAAGGCCAGCTGCACGCGGGCGCTGCCCTGTGCGGCCACATCGGTCCAGCTCCATTGCTGTGTGCCCAGCAGCGCCAGGCCTATGCCATAGCGCGTGGTCTTGCGGCTGCTGTGCAACTGCAGCGTGAGCATGGCGGCGCTGCCGGCAAACACAGGCTCGGGTGCCACCAGTTGCAGGGTCAGGCCGCGCAGTGTGGCGTGTCCCACATGCATGCCCACCAGAGCGCAGCCGGCCAGCAAAAAGGTCAGTACATAGCCCAGGTTGAGTTGGTAGTTGATGCTGGCGATGAGCAGCACCAGCAGGGTGACGCCCAGCATCCAGCCGGGACGGGTGGGCAGGATGTAGACATTGCGCTGGGTAAGCGTGCTGCTGTCGGTGGGCTGCAGGCGACCTATCCAGAAGCGGTCCAGGCGGGCGCGTGCGTGTTGCAGCGGATGCAGCAAGGGGTTGGGCCATTTGGGCTTTGTGGTCGCGGACAATTTTTTCTAACGCTTGGTTTTGTGCTTGTCTGCAACTTGGTTTTTGACTCCCCCATCCCCCACCCCCTTACCCCCCGTCGGGGTAAGGGGAGCTACAAGCGGACAGCCGATTTGACCCCTGCGCGCCGAATACGGAATGACGAGCCGAAGGTTTCGACCACCGCCGCTAGCGTTATCGCTATTGCAACTATCGAAACTATCGAAACTATCGCAACCGCTGCGCCGGTAAGGCCGCAGCCGAAGCGAGGAAACAAAATCGACTGTCCGATTGGGCTCCCCTTTCGTCCCGGCGGGGGCGGCGGGGGGGATAGGGGGGGCTAAAAAAGCCCCGCAGGAAAAAATATTACCCCCAGAGGCAGCAGCCACCCGATACCAAAGGAAGTTCGAAAACATGCTGAGCGGAGCTGCGCCATTCAAGGCAAAGGCACGCCAGACAGCATCGCCCGCACCTGTTCCTGCGCCCCGCGCGTGGCGCTTTCCACGGGAATCAGACGGTGCGCAATCGTCTGCGGCAATATGGCCTGCACATCGTCGGGCGCCACATAGTCGCGCCCGCTCAGGATCGCCTGTGCCTGCGCCGCACGCAGCACCGCAATGCCGGCGCGCGGACTCAGGCCCTGCACAAACCAGTGGCCCGAGCGGGTGGCGGCGATCAGGTCTTGCACATAGTCGAGCAGGGGTGCAGCCGCATGCACGGCCCGCACCATGGCCTGCAGTTGCTGGAGTTCGCCGGGCTGCATCACAGCGCTCAGGGCATCGACCATGGCGCGCCGGTCGCTGCCCAGCAGTAGCTCGCGCTCGGCGGCACGGTCCGGGTAGCCCAGCGAGATGCGCATCAGAAAACGGTCTAGCTGCGACTCGGGCAGCGCGTAGGTGCCCAGTTGGTCCAGTGGGTTTTGTGTGGCGATGACGAAAAAGGGTTCGGGCAGTGGCCTTGTCGCGCCCTCCACCGAGACCTGCTTTTCTTCCATGGCCTCCAACAGCGCGCTCTGGGTTCGGGGGCCCGCGCGGTTGATTTCATCGGCCAGCAGCACCTGCGCAAAGAGCGGTCCGGGGTGGAACACAAAGGCCTCTTTGGCGCGCTCGTAGACCGATACGCCGCAGAGGTCGCTGGGCATCAGGTCGGAGGTGAACTGCACGCGCGAAAACTGCAGGCCAAAGCTGCGTGCCAGCGCATGGGCCAGCGTGGTCTTGCCCACGCCCGGCACATCGTCAATCAGCAGGTGGCCACCGGCGAGCAGGCAGGCCACGCAGTCTTGTATTTGACCGGGCTTGCCCACTATCACCGTGTTAAGCTGACCGAGTAGGTTTTTTAGCGTGCGTTGGGCGTCCATGGCTGGACGTTACCCGAATTTTCTGAAATGCGAGTTCCCTTGTTGAACAAGACCGGATACTTTTTTCATGCCGACTGCAGCCTGCACGACATGGGCTTGGGCCACCCCGAATGCCCACAGCGGCTGCAGGCGATAGAGCAGCGTTTGCAGCAAAGCGACTGGGCGCAAGCACTGCAGCGGCGCGAGGCGCCCCAGGCTCCGATTGCGGACCTGGAGTTGGCCCATGGCCGCATGCACATTGCCGCCCTGCGGGGTCTGACCGACGGCCTGCGCGAGGAGGTGCTGGCCGGTGGCCCAAGCCACGCACAGATCGACCCAGACACCAGCATCAATGTGCACACCTGGGATGCCGCCCTGCGCGCCTCTGGCGCCGCCATGGCCGCAGTGGATGCGGTGCTGGCCGGCGAGTTGCAAAACGCTTTTTGCGCCGTGCGTCCGCCCGGCCACCATGCCTGCCGCGACAAGGCCATGGGCTTTTGTTTCTTCAACAATGTGGCGGTAGCGGCGCGCTATGCGCTGGAGCGCCATGGCCTGAAAAAGGTGGCCATCGTGGACTTTGATGTGCACCATGGCAACGGCACCGAAGACATAGTCGCCGGCGACGATCGCATCCTGATGGTGAGTTTTTTTCAACATCCCTTTTATCCCTATGGTGAAAATTCAACTGCCGCCAACCTGCTCAACCTGCCGGTGCCGGCCTACACCCAGGGCGACAGGGTGCGTGAGTTGGTGAGCGACAGTTGGATGCCGCGGCTGGAGGCCTTCGCGCCCGAACTCATTTTGGTCAGCGCCGGTTTCGATGCCCACCGCGAGGACGATCTGGGCCAGATGGGCCTGGTGGAGTCCGACTTCGCCTGGATCACGCAGCAGCTCATGGAGGTGGCCCAGCGCCATGCCAAGGGGCGCATCGTGTCGTGCCTGGAGGGCGGCTACAACCTGGACGCCCTGGCGCGCAGCGTCGAGGCCCATGTGCGCGTGCTGGCGGGTCTGTGATGCAATCCGCTACCGCTACCGCTACCGCCCCCGTGCCGATTGATGACTTTGAAGGCTGGCTCAACGCCCTGACCCAGACCTCGGTATTGATTGAACTGGCCGTCCTGCTTCTGTGTGCGCTGCTGGCCTGGGCGCTGGTGCGCACACTGCGCCACGCGCTGGGTCAGCAGGACCAGCGCTCGATCTGGTTGGGTAAACGCAACGTGGACGGCGTGCTGTTCCCCCTGTTGCTCCTGTGTCTGGTCTATCTGGCGCGCGAGGTGCTCTCCAGATGGGTCGTGGTGGCCCTGTTCAAGGTGGCCATACCGGTGCTGGTGTCCCTGTTGGTGATCAGGGTGGGGGTCAAGGTGTTGCAGGCCGCCTTTAGCGAGGCCAAGTGGGTCAGACCCTTGGAGCGGTCTATTTCCTGGATCGCCTGGATGCTCATGGTGCTGTGGGTCAGCGGCCTGCTGCCGGTGATTCTGAACGAGCTCGACCAGATCGGCTGGAAGGTCGGCAACAGCCACCTGACATTGCGCAACATGCTCGAAGGTGCGCTCACCGCAGGGGCCGTGCTGATCTTTACGCTGTGGCTGTCGGCCGGCATAGAAACGCGCTTGCTGCGCAATTCCACCGGGGGCGAGCTGTCGCTGCGCAAGGCCATCAGCAATGCCACACGCGCCCTGCTGATGTTTGTGGGCCTGATCATCGCGCTGACTTCCGTCGGTATCGACCTCACCGCGTTGTCGGTGCTGGGCGGTGCGGTCGGCGTGGGCATTGGCCTGGGCCTGCAAAAGCTGGCCGCCAACTATGTGTCAGGCTTTGTGATCCTGGCCGAGCGCAGCATGCGCATAGGCGACAACGTAAGGGTCGATACCTTCGAGGGCATGATCACCCAGATCAATGCCCGCTACACCGTGATCCGCTCGCAGGCCGGGCGCGAGTCCATAGTCCCCAATGAGATGCTGATCACCAACCGGGTGGAAAACCTGTCCTTGGCCGATTCACAGGTCTACCAGTTCACCATCGTGTCGGTGGGCTACGAGAGCGATGTGGACCGGGTGCGCGCCCTGTTGCTCAAGGCGGCGCTGGACCAGCCGCGCGTGTTGCGCGAGCCCGCACCGTCGGTCAATTTGTCGAACTTTGGAGTCGATGGTCTGGAGTTCACCGTGGGCTATTGGATCAACGATCCGGAGAACGGACAGGGTAATTTAAAGTCCGATGTCAACCTCGCCATTTTGGCGGCGCTGCGTGCCAACCACATCGACATTCCCTACCCGCAGCGCGTGCTGCACCAGCGCTGATGCCGACTACAATTAAATAGAACGACCGTTCTTTTTTTAAAAGCGACAGTCCGAAGCGATCGCTGTGGGTGGCATACATTGGCCCGCATACAATCAAATCAGTTGACGCGCACGTCAATTGGCAACGCCAACATACAACCCTCTGGAGCAGCAAGCATGAAAGTCCTGGTAAGCGTCAAACGCGTGGTGGACTACAACGTCAAGGTCCGCGTGAAGTCGGACGGTAGCGGTGTAGATATTGCCAACGTCAAGATGAGCATGAACCCCTTTGACGAGATCGCCGTGGAGGAGGCCGTGCGCCTGAAGGAGAAGGGCGTGGTCACCGAGATCATCGCCGTGTCCTGTGGCGTGGCGCAATGCGCCGAGACCCTGCGCACCGCCATGGCCATAGGTGCAGACCGCGCCATCCTGGTGGAGACCACGGCCGAACTGCAGCCCCTGGCCGTGGCCAAGCTGTTGAAGGCCCTGGTGGACAAGGAACAACCCGGCTTGGTCATTTTGGGCAAGCAAGCCATCGACGATGACTGCAACCAGACCGGCCAGATGCTGGCCGCCCTGGGCGACTGGCCCCAGGCCACCTTCAGCAGCAAGGTCGAAATTATCGACGGCAAGTTGAAGGCCACGCGCGAAGTGGACGGCGGCTCCGAGACCCTGAGCCTGACACTGCCGGCCATCATCACCACGGATTTGCGCCTCAACGAGCCGCGCTATGTGACGCTGCCCAACATCATGAAGGCCAAGAAAAAGCAGCTCGAAATCTTCAAGCCCGAAGACCTGGGCGTGGATGTTGCCCCGCGCATCAAGACCCTCAAGGTGGTGGAGCCGCCGGTGCGCAGCGCCGGCATCAAGGTGGCCGATGTGGCCGCACTGGTAGACAAACTGAAAAACGAAGCGAAAGTAATCTGATCATGACCGCACTCGTAATTGCCGAACACGACAACAGCTCCATCAAGCCCGCCACCCTCAACACCATTGCCGCTGCCCTGCAGTGCGGTGGCGAGGTGCATGTGCTGGTGGCCGGACATAACGCAGGCGCCGCCGTTGCAGCCGCTGCACAAATCGCCGGTGTGTCCAAGGTCATCCACGCCGAAGAGGCAGGCCTGGCCCATGGTCTGGCCGAAAACGTCACGGCCCAAGTGCTATCGATTGCGGCTGGCTACAGCCATATCGTTTTCGCCGCCACCGCCTCGGGCAAGAACATTGCGCCGCGCGTGGCCGCCAAGCTCGATGTCGGCCAGGTGTCTGACATCACCCAGGTGATTGCCCCCGACACCTTTGAGCGCCCCATCTACGCCGGCAACGCCATGGCCACGGTGCAGGCGCTGGACGCCACCAAGGTGCTGACCGTGCGCACCACCGGTTTCGATCCGGTGCCTGCAAGCGGTGGCAGCGCCGCTGTGGAAAGCCTTGCCGCTGTGGCCGCTGCGAGCAGCGTCAGCTTTGTGGGCTCGGAGATTGCCCGCAACGACAGGCCCGAACTCACCAGCGCCAAGATCATCGTCAGCGGTGGCCGTGCCCTGGGCAGTTCTGAGAAGTTTGCCGAGATCATCACGCCCCTGGCCGACAAGCTCGGTGCGGCCATGGGTGCCTCACGCGCCGCAGTGGACGCGGGCTATGCGCCCAACGACTGGCAGGTGGGACAGACCGGCAAGATCGTCGCACCCCAGCTCTATGTGGCGTGCGGCATCAGCGGCGCCATCCAGCATCTGGCCGGCATGAAGGACAGCAAGGTCATCGTGGCGATCAACAAGGATGCCGAGGCGCCGATCTTCTCGGTGGCAGATTACGGCCTGGTGGCCGATCTGTTTGTCGCCGTCCCCGAACTGGTGGCCGCACTTTAGGCCAGGCAGTTCAACAGGGCATCCATGGGGTGCCCTTTTTTTTGTGCCCAGGCTGGGCACAACCCCGATTTTTATCAGTGGAGTTCAATATGAGTTACGTCGCCCCCGTCAAGGACATGCTGTTTAACATCGAGCATCTGGCCAACATCGCCCAGATCGCGCAGATCCCGGCCTTTGCCGATGCCGGTCTCGACACCGCACAAGCGGTGCTGGAAGAGGCCGCCAAGTTCACCGAGGGCGTGCTGGCTCCGTTGAACTGGACCGGGGACCAGAACCCCACCAGCTTCAAGGATGGCGTGGTCACCGCCACCCCTGGCTTCAAGGAGGCCTTCCAGCAATTTGCCGAGGCCGGCTGGCAAGGCCTGCAGCACCCCACCGACTTTGGTGGCCAGGGCCTGCCCAAGACCATTGGCGCGGCCTGCATCGAAATGTGCAACAGCGCCAACCTGAGCTTTGCCCTGTGCCCGCTCCTGAGCGACGGCGCGATTGAAGCGCTGCTGACGGCTGGCTCTGCCGAACTCAATGCGGTCTATCTGGAAAAGCTCATCAGCGGCCAGTGGACCGGCACCATGAACCTGACCGAGCCACAGGCCGGCTCGGACCTGGCGGCCGTGCGCACCCGCGCTGAACCGTTGCCCGACGGCAGCTACAAGGTGTTTGGCACCAAGATTTACATCACCTGGGGTGAGCACGATATGGCCGAGAACATCGTCCATTTGGTGCTGGCGCGGGTGGCCGGTGCGCCCGAGGGCGTCAAGGGCATCAGCCTGTTCGTGGTGCCCAAATTCATGGTCAATGGCGACGGCTCTTTGGGTGCGCGCAACGACGTGCATTGCGTCAGCATCGAGCACAAGATGGGCATCAAGGCCAGTCCTACCGCAGTGCTGCAATACGGTGACAACGGCGGCGCCATCGGCTATTTGGTGGGCCAGGAAAACCGCGGCCTGGAGTACATGTTCATCATGATGAATGCCGCCCGCTACGCCGTGGGTGTGCAGGGCATTGCGATTGCCGAGCGCGCTTACCAAAAGGCCGTGACCTTCTCGCGCGATCGCATCCAGAGCCGCCCGGTCGATGGCTCGCTGCCGGCGGCAGGCCCCATCATTCACCACCCCGATGTGCGCCGCATGCTGATGACCATGCGCGCCTACACCGAAGGCTGCCGCGCCATGGCCGCAACCGCTGCCAGCGCCTATGACGCGGCCCACCACCACCCGGATGCCGACACGCGCAAGGCCAACCAGTCCTTCTATGAATTCATGGTGCCGCTGATCAAGGGTTACAGCACCGAGATGAGCCTGAGCGTCACCTCGCTGGGCGTGCAGGTGCATGGCGGCATGGGCTATATCGAAGAAACCGGTGCGGCCCAGTACTACCGCGATGCCAAGATCCTGACGATTTACGAAGGCACCACGGCCATCCAGTCCAACGACCTGGTGGGCCGCAAGACCGCCCGCGATGGCGGCCAAACGGCCAAGGGCATTGCCGCACAAATTGAAGCCACTGAGGCCGAGTTGATCGCCAGCGGCACGCCGCATGCATTGGCGGTGGCCAAGCGCCTGCAAGCGGCGCGTCTGGCCTTTTTGGATGTGGTGGACTTTGTGGCCGCCCACACCCGCAGCAAGCCCAATGCCGTATTTGCCGGCAGCGTGCCCTACCTGATGCTCGCAGGCAATCTGATGTCGGGCTGGCAGTTGGCGCGCGCATTGCTGGTGGCCGAGAAGGCCGTGGCAGCGGGCACCGATGTGGCCTTTATGCAGGCCAAGCTCACCACCGCGCGCTTTTATGCCGACCACATTTTGAGCCAGGCGCCCGGTGTGCGCGATAGCATTGTGGAAGGTTCCGACAGCGTGATCGATATGGCGCTAGACGCCTTCTAAAGCAAAGGGTTTTTTATGTCCAAACTGCCAGCACCTCTGGACCGTTTGCCGTTTCCGGTGATCGGTTCTCCGCTCTTTATCATCAGCAATCCCAAGTTGGTCATTGCCCAGTGCATTGCCGGCGTGGTGGGCTCCATGCCCGCGCTCAATGCCAGACCGGCCGCGCAATTGGAAGAATGGCTGATCGAGATCACAGAGGCGCTGGCAGCGCACAATGCGGCGCATCCGGAAAACCCGGCCGCCCCCTTTGCCATCAACCAGATCGTGCACAAGAGCAACGAGCGGCTGATGCACGACATGGCCCTGTGCGTGAAGTACCAGGTGCCCATCATCATCACCTCGCTGGGCGCACGCGAAGACGTGAACGCCGCCGCCCATTCCTATGGCGGCGTGGTGCTGCACGACGTGATCAACAACAAGCATGCGCACAAGGCCATCGAGAAGGGCGCCGATGGCCTGATCGCGGTGGCCGCAGGTGCCGGAGGCCACGCCGGGGTGAAGAGCCCGTTTGCGCTGGTGCAGGAAATCCGCCAGTGGTTTGACGGCCCGTTGGTGCTCAGCGGCTCGATCGCCACCGGTGGTGCGGTGCTGGCGGCCCAGGCCATGGGTGCTGACTTTGCCTACATCGGCTCGGCCTTTATCGCCACCGAGGAAGCGCGCGCGGCCGAGGCCTACAAGCAGTGCATTGTGGACAGCGACTCCGACGACATCGTCTACAGCAATCTGTTTACCGGCGTGCATGGCAACTACCTCGCTCCCAGCATACGCGCCGCTGGCATGGACCCCGAGCATCTGCCGGTGAGCGACCCCACGGCCATGGACTTTGGCAGTGCCAAGGCCTGGAAGGAAATTTGGGGCTGCGGCCAGGGCATTGGTGCGGTGACAAAAGTGCAGCCGGCCGGTGCCTATATTGCCCAGCTCAAGCGCGAATACGCCCAAGCCAAGGCGCGCTTGTTGGGCGCTTAAAACGGAGCCTTGCTGTATGCGGTTTTTGCTGCTGGCTAGCGTTTGTGCCTTGCTGTCGCTGATCTGCGTCCTGCTGTTTGCGTACATGGGGGGCAGCGTCGATGCGCAGGGTGTGTTGCATGAGCCCTTTGCGCTGATCCCTCTGGCCTGGATGCTGTTTGTGGCCGCCGTCTATTTCGCCTTTCGCTATTGGAAGACCCGCCCGCGTTGAGCGCAGTCGTGTGTACGCCGCTGGCAGCCTGCAATTTTTTGCACGCCTGCCCGGGAGTGAGTGCGAATCGGAGTGCCATGGCGGCCTGCGTCTTGAAGTGACTTGGTTACCAGCGCCTCGACGTGACTTTGTTCCTGCGAGCGTCCAGAAGTGACTTGGTTGTCTGAGTCCATGCAGCCATGTCAGATCAACAGCCCATCCCTGTTACTAAAAAACGGGTGAACTGCGGCGCGTCGCCCGCCTGCCAGAGGGGCAGCTTCTCCATCACCGCAGCAAAGGCGGATGAGGCTTCAAACGCCGCCAGCCAGGCTTGCA
Organism: uncultured beta proteobacterium; assembly: GCA_903886275.1. GTDB lineage: Bacteria > Pseudomonadota > Gammaproteobacteria > Burkholderiales > Burkholderiaceae_C > Allorhodoferax. The sequence goes on from CAISLN010000019.1 coordinate 29,670, forward strand.
ATTGCGGCCAAGCTTGCGCTGCGAACCAGGCTTTGTCGGTGTGGGCGAACTGGCGCACAAAGGGGGCGATGGCGGCGTCTAGCAGGCCCCAATGCTTGCCCTGCAAGGCGGGCTGTGTGGCCAATCGGTCTTGCCATTGCTGCAGAATAATTGCGCCCTGTGCGCGCCAGGCCAGGCCATCGGCCAGTGCAAAACGGGCCGGGTATTTGTACCGGTCCAATGCCTGCTTGAACGGGCCGTCGTTGAGCGCAATGCAGGCCAGCGTGTCGTCTCTGGTGACGCTGAACAATGGCAGCCAGCCCAACGGGTCGCGTTGCTGCAAGGCCCAGCGCATGATGTCCAGACTTTGTTCTAGCACCACTCCACCGGGCAAAACCAGCACCGGCACCGTGGCCTTGGGCGAGGCCTGCAGCAGCTCGGGCGGCTTGTGCTTCAAGGCAATTTCGCGCAGCTCCACTGCGACACCAGCGGCCTGCAAGGCCAGGCGTGCGCGCATGGCATAGGGGCAGCGGCGAAACGAATAAAGAAGGGGAGCCGGCATGCAGAACGGCTTGGCCTCAGGCCTCATCCACAGGGGTTTGCTGGCGCGCCTTGGCCCTCTCCCATTGGCGTTGGCGTTCGCGTGCGCCACTCTTTTGCGCCTGCGACGTGGTGGCGTGGCAGCGCGGGCAACTGACTCCGGCCTCATACAGCGCGGAGGCGGTGGCGCCGGCTTCCAGCGGTTGGCGACAAGCCCGGCACAGCGCATGCGGGCCTGGGTGCAGGCCGTGTCCCACCGACACGCGCTCGTCAAACACAAAGCATTCGCCCTGCCACAGGCTGTCCTCTGGTGCCACGGTTTCCAGGTATTTGAGGATGCCGCCCTCCAGATGGAACACCTCCTCAAAGCCCTGTGCGCGCAAATAGGCGGTGGACTTTTCGCAGCGTATGCCACCGGTGCAAAACATGGCCACCCGGGGTTTTTTGCCAGAGGGCGTGGTGGCCGCCAGTTGCGGCTGGGCATCCAACCAGGCCGGCAGTTCGGCAAAGCTTTTGAGCTTCGGGTTGATGGCATGGGCAAAGCTGCCGATCTCCGCCTCGTAGTCGTTGCGGGTGTCCACCACCAGCACCTCGGGGTCGGCGATCAGCGCGTTCCAATCCTGCGGCTTGACGTAGGTGCCGGCCATGCGCGTGGGGCTGATGCCCGCCACGTTCATGGTGACGATTTCTTTTTTGAGCCGCACCTTCATGCGGTGAAACGGGGCCTTGTCGGACCAGGATTCCTTGTGCTGCAGGTTGGCCAACAGCGGGTCGGCGCGCAAATAGGCCAGCACCGCGCGCACATCCTCAGCGGCACCGGCAACTGTGCTGTTGATGCCCTCGCTGGCGAGCAGGATCAGGCCCTTGATGTGGTGCTTCTCGCACAGGGCCAGCAGCGGCGGCTTGCGCGACGCGAAGTCGGGGAGGGCGACAAATTTATAAAAGGCAGCGGTCAGATAGGGCATGGCGCATTTTGCCGTGCAAATGCTGCGGCGCTTGGCGAGCGTTGTTGCGTGGAGCGGGCCGTCTGCCAAAATGCCCGACACGCTGGGCACAATGCCGCAGCACCCGATTGAAAAAAGCCATGACCGAAAACTCACCCGACCCCGTCCACGAAGCCCGCATCTGGAGCGATGCACGCTGGACCGCGCGCATCATCAAGAACGAAGACGACGACGGCTGGGCGGTGGCCATGCTGCTGCACAGCGAATCCGAGCCGGCCCTGGTCGGGCCCTGGACCATGGGGCGCGACAAGAAAAACCCCAAGCCGCTGGATGTGGCCGCGTTCAATACCCTGGTCAAAACGGCCAACGAGGTGATTCGCCGCCACGAGCAGCAGCTCCATGCCCAGCTCAACCGCAATGTCACGGTGACGGGCGCAACAGGGCGCATCCGGGTCACGCTGGCCATAGTCCCCGACGAAGAGGGTGCCAGCGCCTGCCTGGTCGCCACCGATGTCTTTGACGAGGAACTCGCCCGGGTGGCTGTCTCACCAGCCTTCAAGCTCAATGCCAGCAGCGCCCTGGCCTGGGTCGAGTCGGACTATGCGCGCCAGGCCTGAAGCGCCGCCTCAATGCAGGTGCATGGCCTTGCTTGCCACCGCAAGGGCTTCAGCGCTGTGCCGGCGTGCGACGGCGCCCATCAGCTTGGCGAACAACTCGCCGGGCTTCACCGGGGCGAGCACATAGGCATCGACCCGTCCAGCCAGGAAGGCGGCAACGAGGCTGGGACAGGCCCGGCTGTTGGAAAACGCAAGGGTGGCGATGTTTTGAAACGTCTCACTGGTGCGCATTCTGGACAACAGGCCTGCGCCGCACCAGGGGTGGTCCCAGTCTGCAATCACGGCGTCGTAGCTGCTGCCGGTAAAGCGGTCTGTGGTCTTGGAGGCCTGGCCGGCCCTCTCGATCCGCACGAAGGGGTGCAGGCCCTCCAGAATGGAGCCGACGCCATCGCCATGTGCGTTGGGTGCGTCGATCAGCAGCACACGCAGCCCTTGGGTGTCCTCAACTGCCATAGGGTTGCTGCACAGCTTGCGCGGGGCCGGTATCGGTAACTGTTGCCATCTTGTGCATCTCACTCCCATTGAATAGCGCGATGATGCGGGGCCAAGCGCCGCGGCGCCATCGGGCCGCCCCCAGGCAATATAGGGAAATCCTTAGTTATGCTGAGGCTTTGCCCAGTTATGCCCTGGCCAGCACATTCAACTCGTAAGGCCGTTGAGCAGTGCATAGCGCATCAGTTCGGCCATGCTGCCCTGGTTGAGCTTTTCCATCATCTTGGCCTTGTGGGTGCTGACCGTCTTGTTGCTGATGGCCAACTGCAAGGCGATGGCATTGACGCTGGAGCCGCTGACCAGCAGGCTAAAGACCTGCATTTCGCGGTCGGTCAGCAGGGTGTGGAGCCCACTGCGCGAGGCCGGCGCTTCTTCAAACACCATTTGCTCGGCCAGCCCGGGCGAGATGTACCTGCGCTTGGCGGCAACCGCGCGAATGGCGGGCAACAAAATGTGCAGGTCGCAGTCTTTGGTGATGTAGCCCGAGGCGCCGGCCTTGAGCGCCTGCAACGCCACCCTGGGCTCGTTGTGCATGCTCAGAACCAGCAGCGGCAGCCCTGGCCAGCCTGACTTGACCCGTGCAATCAGCTCCGCCCCGCTGAGGCCCGGCATGTCCATGTCGAGCAGCAGAATGTCGGGCAGGCTGCGGTGCAGGCAGTCCATCAGCTCACTGCCGTTGGCGGCGTCGCCCACCACCTCAAAATCCGCCACCTGCTCGAAAATCATTTTCAGACCGCTGCGCACAATGGCGTGGTCGTCGGTGATGAGTATGCGAATCATGGGGTGTGCGCCTTGCCAGGAAAGTCGTGGGGAATCGTCAGGCGGATGGTCGAGCCATACTGAAGCTGGCTTTCAATCTCCAAGGTGCCGCCCAGCGCAATGGCGCGCTCGTTCATGCCCAGCAGGCCAAAGGAATTTTTGCGCTGGCCCGCTGCCACATCAAAGCCGGTGCCGTTGTCTGTCACCTCCAGCACCAGTGCATCGCCGCTGCGCAGGCTGATGCGGATGCGCGATGCACTGCCGTGGCGAAGGGCATTGGTGATGGACTCCTGCACGATGCGGTACACCACCACGGCGCGCATTTCATCGAGGCCACAGTCACCGCCAGGCAGGTCGAGCGCGAAGGCTATGGCGCCTGCGCTGGCAGATTCGGCGCACAGGGTCTCGATGGCGTGGACCAGTCCCAGGTCCAGGGTGTTGGGCCGCAGGTACAGCACCACATCGCGAACGCCACGGATGCCCCGGTCCAGCAGGTCTTTCATGTCGGCCACCAAGGAGGGCAGCGCCGGGTCTAGCGCGCAGTAGCGCATTTCCATCAGCAGCAGGCGCATGCGCAGGCCGGTGAGAACCTGGCCCAACTCGTCATGGATTTCCCTTGCCATGGCCTTGCGTTCCTGCTCGCGCACGCTCTCGTTTTGCACCACCAGTTCGCGCAGGCGCTGGCGCGAGACACCCAGCTGTACATCGGCGCGGTGAATGGCCAGCTCTTCTTCCACCCGCTTGCGCTCGGTGATGTCGCTGGTAAAGCCATGCCAGACGACCGAGCCGTCCTGCTCCTGTTGGGGCATGGCATTGCCCAGCAACCAGCGCTCGGTGCCGTCTTCAAACCGCAAGCGGTACTCGTGGACCCAGGCGCTGAGCTGGCTGGCCGACTCCTGCACGCTTGCCACAAAGCCCTGGCGGTCTTGTGGGTGAATGCGCTGAAAGACCTTGCTGGCATCCAAGTGCACCTCGTCCGGGCTGAGCCGGTAGATGTCGCGCATGGCGTCGCTGGCGTAAATAAACCGGTCCCGGCCATCGGCTTGTTGCTGGTATTTGTAGACCATGCCAGGCACTCGGCTGGCAATTTGCTGCAGCCGCACCAGTAACTCGCGTTGCTCCATCTCGGCCCGGATCTGGTCCGAGAGGTCGATCAACACGCCTATGAAAGTATCGCCCTGCGGACGCAGCATGCCGTAATGCAGTGCATACCAACCGAGCTGTCCGTCCTTGCGCCGCAGCTGCAAGGTGGTGCGAAAGGCCCCGCCGCTTTGAACGGCCTGGTAGGCTTCTCGCGCACAGACCGCGTAGCTGTCATCGTCCGCAAAGCATTGCCGGGTGGTGCAGCCATTGAGCGCGCCTTCTTCGAAGCCCAGCATGGTGTTGAAGGCCTTGTTGGTCCATTGAATACGCTTGTGTTGAATCTTCACAAAGCCCACCAGGTCGCTGCCCAGAATGGCTTGGTGTTCGTCCAGCAGCTGCGCCAGTTGAATGGTCTCGAGCTTGCGCACGGTGATGTTTTCGTGGGCAATGACCGCGCCCTTGGCAATGCCCAACAAGGGCACTGCCGACATGCGAAACCAGCGTTCTTCCTCGGGCGAGTTGCAGGGATAGTCGAATGAAAAATGATTGCTGTCGTGGTTCAGCACGGCTGCAATGGCACCGCGCATGGTGGCTGACTGCTGCTGCACATCGGGTGGCGCATTCGCTGCGGCGTTCTCGTCCAGATAGCTGCGTCCGATCAGACCTTCGGCCAAATCGGGTACGCCGTTGCTTTTTGCAAAGTTGCGCCAAGCGGCGTTGACGGCGGAGATGTGGCCTTGGTGGTCCAGCACGGCAATGTGGGCCGGCATGGAGTTGAGGATGGCCTGCGCAAAGGCTTCGCGCTCTCTGAGCAGCTCAATTTCAATCAGGGATACCAGCTCGGCGGCCGAGTTCAGTTCCTCTGGCGTCCATGGCAGGCTTTTGCCGACTATGGTGGTCATGAATTGCGCGAAGGATTTGCGCGGTGAAATGCGCCCCTGTTCGTCTGCGCTATGGGCCTGTTCGGCATTGCCCCCGCCCCACACCACGACGCGCGCACGCTCTTGGCGAAACCACATCAAGGTCACATCCGGCCTTGCGGGAAGCGACACGCACAGCACGCCTGCGGTGTCGCCATCGAGGGCTTCGATGGCCAGGTCCTGCTTGAGGGCGTTAGATGAAAACAGTGCCGAGTCGCCATCGCGGGCCAGCCTGCGCCTTTGGATTTCCAGGATCTGCTCGGTGGACGGGGCGCCCTGCGTGGCTTCAATCAGGCCACCGATTTGCAGCGCAAAGCTGTCGGCGTTGACGACGCCCAGCAACTCACTGGAAGCGGCGCGCTGCATCAGGGTTTTGAAGTCGAAGGCGCGAATGCGTTCGGCCAGCCGCCTGCGTCGCAGGGCCAGGTCCAACTCGCGTTCGCGGCGCTGGCGAATCAGCCGCCCCTCAATCAAAGAGGCCACGTCTTCACACAGCCAGCCCAGGGCGTCGCAGGCCATGGCATCGAAATACTGGGGCAGCGTTTTGTTCTGGCAAGACAGCAGTCCCCACAGGGCGCCGTCCACAATCAGCGAGCCCACCAGGCTAGAGCGCACCTGCATGTTCTTCATGTACTCAATGTGCAGGGGCGAGACGCTCCTCAGACTGGAGCGACCCAGATCGATCTGCTGCGCATGGCCAAGCGCCACCAGCGCCGAGGGGGTGTACAGGGCGTCCGAGATTTGGCGCACCCGGCCCGACTTGAAAAGTTCGCGCGCCTGTTTGGGGATGTCGGAGGCCGGAAAGTGCAGGCCCAGGTAGGGCTCTATGTGCTCAGCGCGGGCCTCTGCCAGCACTTGGCCGTTCCAGTCCGCGTCAAAGCGGTACAGCATGACGCGGTCGAAGCCGGTGATTGCGCGCACCCCTTTCACCAGCTGCGTGGCAATGGAGTCCATATCCGTCAAGCCCCTCAGAGCGCCAAGGTGCTGGCGACAGCGCTGCTGAAAGTCGCCGGACGCGGCGTCTGTACCGATCGGCTCGAAATCGATTAGCAACTGGCCACCGCTATTGCGGTGTGCGCGTGCGCTCAATTTCTGCTGGCCCAGCGCCACGCTGAGCAAGGGCCATAGCGTGTCGCTGCTCGGTGTGAGCAGGGTGTGCGCCAACTCCTGGCCCAGCAGTTGCGCGATGTGCTGACCCAGCAGGGATTCGGGCGTCTGGCCCAAAAGGGTCTGGCAGGATTCGCTGGCGGCCTCAATGCGCCAGGACGTTTCATGCAACACCAGCAAGGCGCCATGGGGCTGTACGGCGCCTGGAAAACGGATGGGTTCTGCTTCGCAGCTCGACAGGTCCAGATGGTGGTCTGGTCCAAGTACCGATGCCCCCATGGCACCGGTCACCATTGATGGGGACATGCAACTCCTATTCACCCTAATGTAAGGTAAATCCTACGGACGGCGCGCACCGTATGCAGGCCCTGCAGTGGCTGGTCCGGTTCTTGCAGAGCAGGAGGTGCGAAACTGCCAGAGGCGCCCGCGCAGTTGGCCTGGCGCAAACTATTTGCAGTTTTGATACCGCCAGTGGCACGCTTGATCCAAAGGGCGTTCTTCAGGCGGTTATTCTTTCAGCCTGGGCAGAAAAAATAGGAAATCGTTGGATGAACACAATAAATAGTAGTGAAGCGCTGGTGTCTGGCTTGGCGCTTCGCAGAGGTCCACTCGCTCTCAATCTGGGCAATTGGGTGGGCAAAGCCGGCACCGAGGGCGGACCCGGCGTGCGGGTCAGTTTGTTGCTGGCCTTTGGCTGTGTGCTGACCGGGGCGCTCGCCATAGGCGCGTTTTCGCTTTGGCAAATGGGGCGCATCAACGCCTCCACGCAGGCTATTTACGAGCAGGAATATTCGGCGGGTCAGGCGGCCGAACAGGTGCGCGGCCTGGTGTTGCGGGCCAGCAGGGCGCAGACGCAATTGCTCACGGCCACCACGGCCAGCGAGCGCGTGGCTCTGGGCAAGGACATTGCGGGCAGCGTTGCAGAGATCGAGGCACGGCTGTCCCTGGTGTCGGGTGCCAATGACTCCGAAGACGCCAAGGCCCTGGGCCTGAAGCTGGGCGACTCCATGCGCAAGTGGTCCAAGCGCTTGCAGGCCTATGTGGAACTGGTCAAGGCCCAGCCGCTGGACCTGGTGCAGATGAGCGCCGATGTGCCCTCCGAAGATGCCGGCCTGCTCAACGAGACCCGCAAGCTGGAAAAAAACGTGGACGCGATTGTGCAGTTGCGCAGTGCCTCGGCCCAGGCCACCTTGGCGCATGCGGCCCGCATTTACAGCACCTCGGTGAACTGGGTGGCCGCCACCCTGCTGGCCCTGGTGCTGCTGTCGGTGGGCATCAGCACGGTGGTGACCCGGCGCCTGGCGCGCCAGCTCGGCGGCGAGCCCGCCTATGCCAAGTCCATTGCCAGTCGCATCGCTCAGGGCGAGCTGTCCATGCGCATCGAGCTGCAGGAGGGCGATTCTGAGAGCCTGTTGCATTCCCTGGGCCAGATGCAGGAGCAACTGGCGCACACCATGCGCCAAATTGCGCAAAGCTCTGCCCAGGTGGCCAATGCGTCGCGTGAAATTTCCCTGGGCAATCAGGACCTTTCGCTGCGCACCGAGCAGCAGGCCGAGTCGCTGGTGCGCACCTTTGCCAACATGGCGCAGATGACGCAGATCGCCCAGCGCTATGCGTCCAGCGCCAGCGAGGCGGCCACCCTGTCGGCCAATGCAAGCCAGGCCGCCTTGCATGGGGGCGAAGTGGTGGCGCAGGTGGCCCTGATCATGGACCGTATCAACAAGACCACGCAGATCATCCACTCCCATATCGGCGAGATCGAGGGCATTGCCTTTCAGACCAATTTGCTGGCGCTCAATGCGGCGGTGGAGGCGGCCCACGCCGGCGAGCAGGGCCGCGGCTTTGCCGTCGTTGCCTCCGAGGTGCGTGCGCTGGCCAAACGCTGTGCCACTACGGCCCGTGAAATCAACGCCATGATTGCCAATTCCACCAGCGAGGTGGCTGAGGGGCTGCTGTTGGTGAGGGCGGCCGACCAGACCATTTCGCAAATGGCCGGTGCCGTCTCCGATGTCAGCAAGGTGATGGACCAGGTGTCGAGTTCATCGCTGGAACAAAGCCATGGCATTGGAGAAGTCAACCATGCCATCGCCCAGCTGGAGAGCAGCACGCAGCAAAATGCCGCGCTGGTGCAAGAGGCCACAGCGGCCGCCCATTCACTGGACGAGCAGGTGCAGCGCCTGGAGCAGCTGGTGATGGGGTTTCATCTCGCCTGATTTCAACTACTTCGTGTAATAGCCCACGCCCAGCAGCACATCGCCTACGCGCTGGATCAGCGTGTGCTTGGATTCCACCGTGTTGGTGGCCGGGTTGCGCCAGACATAGTCCACGCTGCCGCTGCCGCTGTTGCGGGCCAGCGCGATCATTTCTTCAAACAGGGAGTTGCCGGCCGCATCCTTCATGCCGCGCACATCCATGCCGTTGAGCTGCGGTGAGGCGCCCGAGGCGCGGTACTTGCCGTCCTCAATGCCGATGACGAATACATACTGGTCATCGTGCACAAAATCGCCCTGGGGGTTGTTGAAGTTGGCATAGGCAGTGTCTGGTTTGTTGGCCTTGAGAAAACTGACGGCCCGCTCCAGCATCGCCTGGGCCTCGGCTTGGCTGGCGCGCGGCGTGTAGTAGCCCACGCTGACCACATAGCTGTCCACCTTGTTGTAGAGGCTGGTCTTGACTTCCATGTGCATGTCTTCGGGGTTGAGCCAGCGGTACTCCACTGCGCCCGTGGGCGCTTGTGCGGCCGCCGTCAACAGGTCGCGAAATAGGGGCTTGCCGGCCGCGTCGCGCAGCTCCAGCACGTTGTGGCCGGCCAGCGAAAACTGGTTGCCGCCGTTGGCGTGCAGAAAGCCGTCGGTGCCTATGACGTAGACAAAGTAGGGTCCGTAGACAAAGCTGCCCTTGGGGTTGCTAAAGGCCGCAAAGGCTTTCTCTGCGCCGTTGTGTTTGAGGTAGGCCACAGCGGCCGTCAGCAGCTCGGAGGCGCGGCTGGCCTTGGCCCTTTCCACCGAGCCCGGCTTGGGGCCCAGGGGCGCATCGACGGCCCATGCCGGCAGGCTCGCGGCGCAGCCAATGGCAAGCGCCAAACCCAAAAGTCCCGAACGAAGTGATTGCATGCTGGCCCCTCATCTTTAAAAGTGATGTGAATGAATGGGGGCAAGACTAGGGGCGAGGGGGCTTGCGCTTTGTGACTTGCATCAAAGCAGCCCGCCTTGGTCGCAATCTGCGACAGCCAGGCCTCAGCCCTCGCGCACGAGGACCTTCGCGCCGCGCCCCAGACGGACCAGGCCGGTGGACAGGCTGGTGCCGGCCATGATGACCAGGGCGCAGATCACCATCCAGGGGGTGACGGCTTCGCCCAGCAGCAGCACGCCGTAGAACACGGCAAAGGCCGGAATGGCAAAGGTGACGGCCAGGGCGCGCGCCGGTCCGACCCGCTCGATCAGCCTGAAGTACAGGATGTAGGCAAGGCCGGTGCAGACCACGCCCAGCACCAGCACCGCGCCCCAGGCCTGCAGGCTTGGGGCCTGGGTCGGCCAGTACAGCAGGGTTGGGGGCAGCAGGAAAAGGGCGGCGCCAATCTGGCTGCCGGTGGCCGAGACCAGCGAGGGCAGGCCACCCATAAAGCGCTTGGTAACGCTGGCCGCAGCGCCATAGCAAAGGCAGGCCAGCAGGCAGGCCAACACGGCCCAACCGGTGGTCGCACCGCTGGCATCGGGCTGGAAGCTGGCCTTGTCCCAGGCCAGCATGCTGACACCGACAAAGCCGATGGCCAGGCCGATCATGCGCGAGCCGCTGGGCCGGTCCTTGAGCCAGAGCCACGCAATCACCGCGCCAAACAGGGGCACGGTGGCATTCAGGATGGCCGACAGGCCGGTGGTGATGCTCAGCAGCGCGTACGTGAAACAAACAAACGGAATGGCGGAATTGAGCACGCCCACGGCAAAGGTCAACTTCCAGTGGCTGCGCAGGCTGCCGCCCAGCCCCTTGAACAGCAGAATCGGCAGCAGGGCCAGGGCGGCAATGCAGACGCGCAGGCCGGCCGCCGGCAGCGCTCCCATGTCGTGCGCGGCCACCCGCATGAACATAAACGAGGAGCCCCAGATGGCGGCCAGCAGGGCAAAGTCGATCAGCCAGGGCGCGGATTTATTTTCGGTCATGCGGCGATTGTCGCGGCCATTTGTGACTCCAGCCGCAGCAGGGCCCGCTTACGTTCCAGCCCCCCGGCATAGCCGGTCAGCGAGCCGTCGGCGCCGATGACGCGGTGGCAGGGCACGACGATGCTGAGGGGGTTGCGCCCAACGGCTGCGCCTAGGGCCCGCACCGCAGCGGCACGGCCCATGCGCTGGGCCAGCGCGCCATAGGAGAGGGTCTGGCCGGGGGCAATGTCCAACAGGGCGCGCCACACCGCTTGCTGAAACGCCGTGCCTCGGGACAGGTCCAGCGGCAGTGAAAAGCTGCGCCGCTGTCCGGCAAAGTAGTCCCGCAGTTCGGCCTGCGCCTGCAGCAGCAGCGCATGGTCTTCCTGTACCGGCCAGGCGCTGCAGTCCGGCATGTGCTTTTGGCCGTCGAACCAGAGGCCTGCCAGACCTTGGTCGGTGGCGGCCAGGGTCATGGGGCCCAGTGGGCCGGCGTAGCTGCAGCGCACCAGGGTGTGGAAGGTGTCAGGTTTTTTCATGGGTCTGTGCCTTTGGTTTGGAGGGTCAGGCCCGCATCAGGCAATGGGCCGTGAGCGCGGTGGGCATGGCCAGATGATACGCAGCGAGCAGGCCCAAACGGGCCGTTTGCGGACATGTGCTTGTCATGCGCCTGGGCTAGCCTCGTTCCATATGAACATCCTGATTGTCAAGCTCTCGTCCTTGGGCGATGTGGTCCAGACCATGCCGGTGGTGCACGATCTGCGCTTGCAGTTTCCTGATGCGCAGATCGACTGGGTGGTGGAAGAGTCCTTTGCGCCCCTGGTGCGCCGCATGCCCGGGCTGCGCAGGGTGCTGCCGGTGGCGCAGCGGCGCTGGCGCAAATCGCGCTGGAGCGCCAGCACCCGCTCCGAGCGCGCAGACTATACGCAGGGGCTGCAGCAGCAGCGCTATGACGCGGTCATCGATTTTCAGGGGCTCATCAAGTCGGCGCTCGAAGCCCGTTGCGCCCGCTTGAATGCCGGCGGCTTCAGTGCCACCTATGGCAACGCCAGTGAGGCCTGTGGCTATGAATGGCCTGTGCGCTACCTGCTGCAGCGCCATTTGCCCATGCCTGCTCGCATCCATGCGGTGGCGCGTTACCGTCTGTTGGCGGGGCTGGCGCTTGGCTATGAGGCACAGGGCAGCGCCGTCTATTCGCTGACCCGTCCGCTCAGTACCGGGCAGGAAACCGTCGTTTTGGCCCATGGCACCACCCGGGCCGATAACGAATGGCCCGAGGCAGATTGGGTGGATCTGGCGCGCAAGCTGGTGGCCTGCGGGCTGCGCATTGCCCTGCCGCAATCGAACCCTGCCGAACTCGCGCGCGTGACCCGTATCGCACAGGCCGTGGGTGCACAGGCCGAGGTCTGGCCGCGCCTGAGCCTGGCGCAGGTGATGGACCGCATGGCGCTGTCGGCGGGCGTGATCGGCGTCGATTCGGGTTTGAGCCACATGGCCGTGGCGCTGGACCTGCCGCATGTGCAGATCTTTAGCCAGCCCCGTGCCTGGCGTGCCGGTCCGGTGGGCCGCAGCCACCAGGTGGCCGTGGGGGGCAACGGTGCGCCCCCTGTGAGCAGCGTCTGGAATGCCTGGCAGGCGCTGCACTAAACGCCTGGCGATGCGGCGCGCTTGTGCGCCCTTTGGCCTGTATGGGGCTGGCGTTGGAGGCACCCGCCAAGGGCCTGGGCGGCGCTGCCCAGCACCTACAATGCAAGCAGCAAACCATTACGTTCCAAGTATTTTGACAAGGGAAAAAGCATGCAGCTCAACGCCAGTATTTTCAAGGCCTATGACATAAGGGGCATAGTCCCCTCCACCGTGAGTGAAGAGCTGGCGCTCGGTCTGGGCCGGGCCTTTGGCAGCGTTGCCATGGCACAGGGTCAGACGACCGTGGCCGTGGGCCGCGATGGCCGCCTGAGCGGCCCCATGCTGGCCGCCGCCCTGATACGCGGCCTGGTAGAAGCCGGTGTCCAAGTCATCGACGTGGGCATGGTGACCACGCCCATGCTGTACTTCGCAGCCAACACCCTGTGTGCCAGCGGCATCCAAGTGACCGGCAGCCACAACCCGCGCGACTACAACGGCTTCAAAATGGTGATGGGCGGGCGGGCCATTTACGGCGAAGACATCCAAGGCCTGCGCACCCTGATGCAGACCGATGGTTGGACCTTGAAGGCGGGTGGTGCCTGCACCCAGGTTGACGTGCTGGCGGCTTACAAGGCGCGCATCGTTGGCGACATCAAGCTGTCTCGCCCCATGAAGATCATTGTGGACTCCGGCAACGGCATTGCCGGCGCCTCGGCCCCGGACATCCTGCGCGCCATTGGCTGCGAGGTGACGGAACTTTTTAGCGAGGTGGATGGCAACTTCCCCAACCACCACCCCGATCCGAGCAAGCCCGAGAACCTGCGTGACCTGATTGCTGCCCTCAAGGACAGCGACGCCGAAATCGGCCTGGCCTTTGACGGCGACGGCGACCGACTGGGCATCGTCACCAAGGAAGGCAACAACATTTATCCGGACCGCCAGATGATGCTGTTCGCCCGTGACGTGCTGTCGCGTGTGCCCGGCGGCACGGTTATTTTTGACGTCAAGTGCTCGCAGCAACTCGCCCCCGCCATTGAGGCGGCCGGTGGTGTGCCCATGATGTTCAAGACCGGCCACTCGCTGATCAAGGCCAAGATGCGCGAGATCGACTCGCCCCTGGGCGGCGAGATGAGCGGCCACATCTTCTTCAAGGAACGCTGGTACGGCTTTGATGACGGCACCTATGCGGGTTGTCGCCTGCTCGAAATCGTCAGCCGCGCCCCCGATGTCGGCGTGGTGCTCGACGCGCTGCCGACCAGCTTTTCCACTCCCGAGCTCAACGTGCCCTGTGCCGAGGGCCAGGCCCATGGCCTGGTGGACCAACTGGTAGCCAAGGTGGACTTTGCCGCCCCTGCCGTGGTCAACACCATTGACGGTTTGCGCGTGGACTGGCCGGACGGCTTTGGTCTGGTGCGCGCCTCCAACACCACGCCGGTGCTGGTGCTGCGCTTTGAAGGCCACACGCCCGAGGCGCTGGAGCGCATACAGGGCGCCATGCTGGCACTGCTGCGCTCGGTCAAGCCCGATGCGCAATTTGAGGAACCGGCCCATTGAGCTTGGAGCAGCCGCGCATCCTCATCGTCAAGCTGTCTTCGCTGGGCGATGTGGTGCATGCCATGGCTGGCGTGCAGGACATTCGCCGCGCCTATCCCAAGGCGCAAATTGACTGGGTGGTGGAGCGCGCCTTTGCGCCTTTGGTGGAGCGCTGCGAGGGCGTGCAGCGCGTCATCCCCTGCGAGCTGCGGCGCTGGCGCAAGGCCTATTTTTCTGCCCAGAACCGCAAGGAGTGGTCGGCCTTTAAAGCCGACTTGCAGGCACAGGCCTATGACGCCGTCATCGACCTGCAGGGACTGACCAAGTCGGCCCTGCTGGCCTGGCTGGCGCGCAAGCGCGTCGGTGGCCTGCACTTTGGCATGGCCAACCAGACCGAGGGCTCCAGCTTTGAGGCGCCCACGCGCTGGCTGGCCGATGTGGCCATTGCCCTGGAACCCCATGTGCATGCGGTGCAGCGCGCCCGCCTACTCTGCGCCCAGGCGCTGGGTTACGCCTTGCAGGGCGAGCCCGTCTTTGGCCTCTTGCCTGGCAAGTTGGCCGCAGTGCAACCGCGCGACCTTGGCACGCACAAGCTGCTGGCTAACCCCGGTGCAGCGTCCAACCCCTTTGCACCGCGCAAGCCGGTGGTGGCCCTGGTCCATGGCAGCTCGCGCGAAGACAAAGAGTGGCCGCTGGCCCATTGGATAGAACTGGGCCAGCGCTTGAACCACAGCGGCTTTTGCGTCGCACTGGCGCATGGCAATGCGGCCGAAAAAGCGGTCAGCGAAAAGATTGCCGCTGGACTGCAGCATGCCTGGGTCTGGCCGAGCATGGCGCTGGACGCCGTGACCGATACCCTGGCGCAATGTGCCGGCGTGATTGGCGTGGACAGTGGCCTGTCCCACATTGCCGTGGCACTGGGCCTGCCCCATGTGCAGATCTACAACTTTGACACCGCCTGGCGCACCGGCGTGCACAACGCCCGCCAGGTCTGCGTGTTTGCCCAACCCACGCCTGCTGTGGACCAGGTCTGGCAGGCCTGGGACGCCCTGCACACGCCGGTGCTGTGCCAGTCGTGATGCGCTGGCTGTATTCGCTGGCCCTGTGGCTGGCGCAGCCGCTGCTCAAACGCAAGCTGCAGCGCCGCGCCCTGGTTGAGCCGGGCTATGCACTAGACATCGAAGAGCGCTTTGGCCGCTACGAAGGCGCGCCAGAGCCTGCGGGCCATCCCCACCCTTTCGTTTGGTTGCATGCCGTCTCACTCGGCGAAACCCGCGCCGGTGCCGTGCTGATTGCGAATCTGCGCGCCCAATATCCGGGCCTGCGTTTGCTGCTGACCCACGGCACGGCCACCGGTTGGGAGCAGGGCAGGGCGCTGTTGCGAGAGGGCGATGTGCAGGCCTGGCAGCCCTGGGATACGCCGGGTGCGGTGCAGCGATTTCTGGCGCAGTTCAAGCCCCGCATAGGACTGCTGATGGAGACCGAGGTCTGGCCCAATATGGTCGCCGCCTGTGCCAAGGCGCGTGTACCGCTGTGTCTGGTCAATGCCCGCATGAGCGAGAAGTCCATGCGCAAGGCCTTGCGTTTGCGCTGGCTTTCGCGCCCTGCCTATGCGGGCCTGCATACCGTGCTGGCGCAAACCGAAGACGACGCAAGGCGCCTGCGCCTGCTGGGCGCAGGGGTGCAGGCGGTCACCGGCAATCTGAAGTTTGATGCCACACCCGATGCTGCGCTGCTGGCGCGGGGCCGTGCCTGGCGTGCCACCAGTGCGCGAGCGGTGCTGATGTTCACCAGCTCGCGCGAGGGTGAAGAGCAGATGCTCATCGACGCGCTCAGGGCCCGGCCCATGACCGATGTGCAATGGCTGATCGTGCCGCGCCATCCGCAACGCTTTGATGCCGTGGCCGCGCTGTTGCAGGCCGCAGGCTTTACGGTGTCGCGCCGCTCGGCTTGGCAGGATGCGCCTCAACCAGCCGACATCTGGCTGGGTGACTCGCTGGGCGAAATGGCGCTGTACTACGGGCTGGCCGATGCGGCCTTGCTGGGCGGCAGCTTTGCGCCTCTGGGTGGGCAAAACCTGATCGAGGCCGCCGCTTGCGCCTGCCCGGTGCTGATGGGCCCGCATACCTTTAACTTTGCCCAGGCCGCCGAGTCGGCACAGGTCGAAGGTGCGGCCATGCGCTGCGTGGACCTGAAGCACGCCTTGGTGCAAGGTGGCGCACTCGTGGCAGACCCCGCACTCCTTGCCCGCAGTCGCCAAGCTGCGCTGGCCTGGAGCCTGGCCCACCAAGGTGCCACGCGTCGCACGCTGCAGGCCTTGGATGGCTTGCTGATTTACCAGGAGAAGGCCTTGTGAAACCCGCCCATCTAACGACCATGTCGGGCCGGCTGTGCGCTTGAGCAGTCGGGATTTGCTGGCCAAGCTGGTGGGGTTTCCCACCGTTAGCCGCGCCTCCAATCTTGCGCTCATCGGCTTTATTCAGGACTACTTGCGCGGCTTTGGCGTAGCCAGTGAGCTGTTCTTCAGCGAAGACCGCAGCAAGGCCAACCTCTTCGCCACCCTGGGGCCGACCGACCGTGGCGGCATTCTGTTATCTGGCCATACCGATGTGGTGCCGGTGCAGGGGCAGGCCTGGAGCCTGCCGGCCTTTGAGTTGACCGAGCGCGATGGCCGACTTTATGGCCGAGGCACGGCCGACATGAAGGGCTATCTGGCCTGCATGCTGGCCGCCGTGCCGCGCTTTTTGGCGTCAGAGATGCGCATGCCGGTGCACCTGGCCTTCTCCTACGATGAAGAGGTGGGCTGCCTGGGCGTGCATTCCCTGCTGGCCGCGCTGCGCCTGCGTCGGCCCCTGCCCATTGCCTGCATCATTGGAGAGCCGACGCAGTTGCAACCGGTGCTCGGCCACAAGGGCAAGTTGGCCATGCGTTGCCAGGTCAAGGGTGCGGCTTGCCATTCTGCGTATGCCCCGCAGGGTGTCAACGCCATCGAATACGCGGCCAGGTTGGTCACCGAGCTGGGCGCCATCGGCGAGCGCCTGGCCGCGCCAGAGTTGCACTCGGCCCGCTTCGATCCACCCTATTCGACCGTCCAGACCGGCCTGATCCAAGGCGGGCAGGCGCTCAACATTGTGCCCGCCGACTGCCAGTTCGATTTCGAGGTGCGCGCCCTGCCCGGACTCGACCCGCAATGCGTGGCCGACGAGCTGGCGCAATTTGCGCGCGAACGCCTACTGCCGCGCATGCGCCTGGTGCATGGCGCCAGCGACATCGCGTTCACGCGCCTGTCGGCCTACCCGGGCCTGGCGACCGCGCCAGACAGCGAAGTGGCCAGCCTGATTGCACTTCTGAGCGGGCGTGACGATTTCGGCACGGTGGCCTTCGGATCCGAGGGCGGGCTGTTCGACCAGGTTGGCATTCCAACCGTGCTGTGCGGCCCAGGCAGCATGGAACAAGGCCACAAGCCCGACGAGTTCATCAGCCTGGCGCAGCTGCAGGACTGCGACGCACTGATGGAGCGGCTGGCGCATTGGCTGCAGTCCCCTAGCGTCACGTCCTGAGGCAACTCAGGCCTGCAGTGGCAAGCGCAGTGGCACGCGCAACTGCGCGCTCACATGGAGCTGGTCGGTAGCGCTCAGGGTCAGCGTGCCGCCGTGCAGGTGGGTAATTTCGCGGCACAGGCTCAAGCCCAGGCCTTGGCCCTGGCCCAGGTCCGACATACGCCGACTGCGTGATGCACTGCCGCGGTAGAAACGGTCAAAGGCCTTTTGCGACAACTCCGGGCTAAAGTGCTGGGTCGGGTTTTCCAGGCTGAGCAGCAGCCAGCCCTCGGACTGCGTCGCCTTGAAGTGGATCCATCCCTGGTCGATGTTGTAGTTCACCGCATTGGTGTACAGGTTGAAAACCAGTTGCCGAATCAGCAGCGCATCGCAATGCCAGAAGATGCCCGCTTCGACCTCCGAGCTGATGCGCAGGCCGGTTTCGAATTGCGCCGCATCGCTCACGAGTTCAGTCAGAAAGTCACTGAAATCGAGTTGCGTCAGTTCCAGGCTGATGGCGCGTGCGTCTGCGCGCGACAAGAGCAAGAGCTTCTCGGTGATGTCCACCAAGCGCCCGACCTCCTCTTCCATGATGCGCAGGCGCACCTGGCCATCCGAGCCGGTGGGCGATTCATTGATGGCCTGTTCTACATGGCCACGCAGAATGGTCAGCGGCGTTCTTAGCTCGTGGGAAGCGTCGGCGGAAAAACGTTGCGACTGCTGGAAGCTGGCGTGCAGTCTGGCGCGCAGTTCCTCCATGGAGGCAATCAAGGCGACGAATTCACGGTGCGGCTGGGAAATTTCAATGGGCTGGTCCAGATTGCTGGAACTGAGTCGGGCCATGGTGTCCCTGAGTTGGTCCAAGGGCCGCATGAGCTGGCGAATCAAAAACCAGGCCAGGAAACCCATGGCCAACACCAGCAGAGGAATCACATACAGAAACACCCGATTACGCAGGTCCCACATGTTCTTCACAAAATCATCGCGCCTGGATTTCTTCAGCAGTATCGACTCGGCCCCGTCCTGCGAACGAAAGGCCAGCCAGGCTTGCCCGTCCAGCATCGCCTCGCTTTGTTGCGGCCCGCTTGCATCTTCAGCCGCCAGCGCATGCCACTTGAGTGCCGCCGGCTGAAGCTGCGCACACAGGGCCGAAACTCGATCTGTCGAAAAACTGCCCGGGCACAACTGCAGATGCAGTGATAGGCCTTCCAGCAGCGAGTCGGCTGTAGCGTCCGCCGCGCAAGCCCGCAGGCGCCGCCCGTCCGCCGACAGACCCTGGCACTGGCGCAGAACGCTCACCATGTTCTGTTCGACAAGGTGAGCCACATAGACACGCGCCACGTACCAGCTCAGCACGCGGTTTCCGGCCACGATCAGGGCCAGGCAAACCAGGGCCTGCAGGAACAATTGGATGCGTAAGGACTTGGGCATTCAGGCCTGATTGGCGCGCATGCGATAGCCCACGCCCCGTATGGACTCTATCGGAAAGGACTCAGGCAGCGAGCTGGAGTCGCTGAGCTTTTTGCGTATGCGTTGGATGCAGACATCGACCACATTGGTCTGTGGGTCAAAGTCGATGTCCCACACCTGCTGCAGGATTTGCTTGCGCGAAAAAATATGCCCAGGTGATCGCATCAGATAGCCCAGCAGGCTGAATTCGCGCTGGCTCAGCACCACCGATGTGGCATGCCATTGCGCCTTTCGGCTGACCCGGTTGAGCGTCAGCCCGGCGCTGCTCCAGTCCTCGGGCTCCTCTCTGTGCCGGCGTGCCAACACGGCCCGGATGCGGGCGATCAGCTCCTCGGTAAAAAAGGGCTTGGGCAGGTAGTCATCTGCACCGAGCTCGAAGCCGCGCAGTCGGTCCGGCAAATCGGCTCTGGCGCTGAGAACGATGACCGGCGTCAGCACCTGTTGCTGACGTGCCCTGCGCAAGACCTCAAAGCCGTCCATGCCGGGCAACAAGCCGTCGAGCAACACCAGATCGGCATCGCCCTGCAGCATGGCCGCCAGGCCCGAGGGACCGTCTTGTGCAAGCTGAACCAGGAAGCCGGCCTCTTGTAAACCCTGCTGCACAAAGTCAAAAATCCGGGCTTCATCTTCAATCAACAAAATTTTCACTGTATTTTTCAACCTGCTCGTACTTGTGTGCTTAACCAAGAGTTCGTATTCAATCAAGATGAGCTTTCTTCATCTCGGGAGCCTATCAGCTGGCGGCTGCTTAAGCTGATTTATGTATTTTGTAGTACGCAGCCAAGCGATACAACTGCCCCTTAGGGCAGTTTGAATGATGGGACCTATCCATAGGTATGAATCCATCAGCCGACCACCGGCTTTGTGGCGTGGTTCAAAAGTGGCTGGCAGTTGGCTTGCGCCCGAGCCAAATTGGGATTGCTCGGCAGATCCATCATTACCTTGCTGTCATAAAAGCCGCTTTCGATTACCGTTCTGTAATAAACGCACGCAATGGCCGAAAACTGCAGTTTCCCCCTCAATGGTGATGGCACATTAGCCCCAATTCGCTTAGGCAGAGCCGGTTTCCCGGTTGCCAAAACTAAACAAAATTCATGTATGACGCCCGCGTTTTTGGGCTTCGCAAATCAAGGGATGCTGTGGAAAATCGAAAAATCAGAATCGCCATGTTCGGCAGCTTTTATCGCGGCTATTACATGCTGGATGAACTGCTGCATGGGCCGTTAAAGGACCATTTCACGGTCGTGGGCGTGGCCAGCGATGACGTCAGCGAGTCCTTCATCAGCAGCAAGGTAAGGGTCTGGCAATACCCGCATTTGCCGGTGGAGGAGACCATGGTCGAGCGCCGTTCAAACCAGCATGACTTGCCCTTTTACAAGGGCCGCATCAAGTGTGAAGCTTTCTATGAAAAATACGAGCAAGAGTGGGCGCCAGACATGTGTGTGTCGGCCACCTTCGGGCAGCGCATTGACGCCCGGCTATTCAAGTTTCCCGGCTTGGGCTTTTTCAATATCCATCCCTGTATAGAAGACGGTTGGCCCTCCAAGTACGCAGGCCCCAACCCCTTCCAGGCCCTGATGGACGACGGCCATGACTATGCCATGGCGGCACTGCACCGGGTCGATGACGGTTTTGACACGGGTGAGTTGATCGCCATGTCCTCGCGTATCGCCATGCCGCCACACGCCACGGTAGTTGATATGCACAAGATTACGTCCCCTGTGGTCGCCCGTTTTGCCGCTTACGAACTGGCCAAACTCGCAGGGGTCGCGGCATGAAGGGCTGTGTGTTCGCGGCGTTCAAGGCGCTGTGCGTGATGCTGCTGTGTGCATCCACCCTCGCCAAGCAGCCATCGGACGCGCCCGCATCACCCCTGGTGCGCGTGTCAGACGGGCGGATGCTGGCA
The DNA here is from genome assembly GCA_903886275.1 of uncultured beta proteobacterium. Taxonomy (GTDB): domain Bacteria; phylum Pseudomonadota; class Gammaproteobacteria; order Burkholderiales; family Burkholderiaceae_C; genus Allorhodoferax. Next base: position 50,318 of record CAISLN010000019.1, read on the forward strand.
CCGGATATTGCGCGCATCATCAACAAGGGTGAGTTGATCGTGGCCGTGCTGAACTTGGATACGCGCCCTTTTGTCTACGTTAAGAATGGCGAGCTAGCCGGTGTTGACATCGCCCTGGTGCGCCAGGTGGCGGCCGAACTGCAGGTGCCGATTCGCTTTGACCGCAGCTCTAAGACCTATGACGAGATTGTGCAACTTGTCGCTAGCGGACAGGCCGACCTAGGCGTCAGCAAACTTGCACGCACGCTCAAACGTGCCCAGTCGGTGCAATTCTCCACCCCCTATATGCGGCTGGAACATTCGCTGCTGATCAACCGCCTGGCCTTTGCCAATGTGGCGCGCGAGCAGTCGGTGTCGCATGCGGTGCTCAACTTCACGGGCACCATTGGCGTGTTGGCCGGATCGGCCTGGGAAGAATTTGCAAGGCGCAATTTCATCCAGGCCAAGGTAGTTCCCTATGCTAGTTGGCGCCTGGCGGTGGACGCTGCCAAGCGGGGCGAGGTGGTGGCGGCTTACCGGGATGCCATCGAGGTAAGAACCATCATGCAAGCAGACCCCACCCTGGCGCTGACCATGCGCACCGTCAGCTTTAGCGACCTGCAGTCGGCGTTGTGCGTCATGGTGGGTTCAAGCGACAACATGCTGCTGGCCTTCGTCAACGAAATCGTGGCCAATCAAACCGAGCCGCCCACTGTGAGCGCACTGCTCAAGCAAATGCAATGAAGGACTGTGCATGAAATATCCATTCAATCGAGCGCAATTTCAGCGCTTCTCTACCAATCCCTGGACCGTGTTCGCTTGTGTACTGATAGGTGGCCTGCTGGGTTGGTCTGCACCGGAATTTTCCAAAAACCTTTCGGTGGTGGGCCTGGTCTATGTAGGCCTGCTCAAGATGATCGTTATGCCCTTCATGGTGGCGGCCGTGATCTTCAGCCTGCAAAAACTGTTCAGGGATGGCGGCGCAGGCAAAATCTTGGGTCGGGTGATGCTGGTGTTTGCGACCTTCTCGGTGGCTGCCGCACTGATCGCCGCACTGTGTACTTTGTTGATACAACCAGGCGGCCATATGTCGCTTGCCAGCAAGGCGGCCATGGGCAGAATTGTCGGCGCCAGCGGCGACAGCAGCAATACCCTCGTGGCCATGCACCGTGCCGAGGAGCTACCCAAGGCGTTGAGACTGCAAGATGTATTGGACTCGCTGATACCGTCCAATATATTTGCCTCGCTGGCCAACGGTGAAACCCTCAAGACCCTGGTGTTCTCCCTGCTGTTTGGCTTTGCTGTGGGACAGTTGCCGGGCCGCATTGCCGAGAGCACGGGCCAGATACTGGAAACGGTTTACCACGCCTGCCAAGTGCTGACCCGCTGGGTCAATCTTCCGGTTGCCCTGGTGCTGATCTGCATGACGGCCAGTCAGATTGCCGAGACCGGCCTGGAACCCCTGAGCGCCATGATGGGATTTGTAGTGGCCTTTCTGGCGGTCAGCCTGGTGCTGCTGGCACTGTCGGTGTTGCTCATCAGTTGGCGCAGCGCTCGCTCCTTCGCTCAGGTGCTCGATGCCCTGCGCGAGACCTTCACCCTGGGGGTGGCCACCAACAATAGCGCCACTTGCATGCCGGCCATGGTAGATGGTCTGGTCGAGCGACTGAACTTTGCACGCTCGCGGGTCGAGTTGCTGGTGCCGCTGAGCGTATCGTTGCTGCGAGCCGGGGCGATTGCCTATTTTGTCTGTGGCGCCCTGTTCATTGCAGCCATCTACAACCGGGAGCTCTCGGCCATGGAAGTCGGGCTGGTGGTGTTGGTTTCGGTGCTGTCGGGCTTTGCTTCGGCCGGCATGGCCGGCATTCTGACCATCTCGCTGATTGGCACGGCCTGCAACTACCTCGGCCTGCCGTTTGAAGCGGCCTTCATTCTCTTTGTCGCGGTGGATCCCATCTGCGCCATGGCCCGTACGGCCGTCACCGTGATTGGCAGTTGCGCGGCCGTTGCCGTGGTGTGTGCCAAGCCCGACCCTTTCTCCCCTGTCCCTACTGACACCCTCCACCAACCTGGAACCCTTCCCACATGAAACCTTTGAATACCATGCGTCTGAGTGCACTCACCCTGGCAGCCCTGTTGCCCTTTGCCGTGGCAGCACAAAGCCAGCCCGCCCCGGCGCCTAATGCCAAAATTGCCGTACCCAAGCCGCACCCTTTGTTGGCCCAATCGTTCAACCCGCAAGTAGGCCCCAAGCTGCTCGCCACGGTTGATCAGATGACGGCGACCCTGGCGGCTGTGACAGCACCGGTTCAGGCAACTGCGGCCCTGGCCAAAATTTTGCAGATCTGGCCGACCTACCTGCAACTGGACAAGGACTTCACGACCCAACTGGAGCAGATTGCCGCGCATCACTATATCGGCAAGAAGACCAGCGACATGGCTTCCGTGGAAACCGCGATGACCAATAGCTTGGCAGTCAAAGGCCCGGCACTGGATGCCGAGTTGCTACGCCTAAGCAAACTGCCCCTGGCTGCTGCCGATATGGCGGCGTTGCAAAACCTGCGCAAGGCGCTGGCCGAATAAGGCACGGCCCAACTATTGCCCAACCACTCTCCCAACCACGAAATACTTACCTTCCATGAAAACACCATTGATCACCACCACCTTGGCCTCCAAACTGCTGCTGGGCCTGTTCATTGCAACCGTCGGTTTCAATGCTGCGGCTTGCAAATGGACCGATGTCGCCTGCAAGACCAAGGAAGCTGCGAAATCCGTTACGGATACCGCCAACACGGCTGCGAAATCCGCTACGGATACCGCCAACCATGTCAACGGCACAGCCGTGGTCAGCACACCCGTGGTCAGCACAGTCGGGGCGCACCCTTTGTTGGTCCAACCGTTCAACCCCCAAGTAGGCCCCAAGCTGCTTGCCATGGTTGATCAGATGACGGCGAGCCTAGTGCCTGTGACCACACCGGTTCAGGCGGCTCCGGCTCTGGCCAAAATTTTGCAGATCTGGCCGACCTACCTGCAACTGAACAAGGACTTTACGACCCAACTGGTGCAGATTGCCGCGCACAACCAGGTCGGCAAGAAGACCAGCGACATGGCTTCTGTGGAAACCGCGATGACCACTGGCTTGGCGGTCAAAGGCGCGGCACTGGATGCTGAGTTGCTACGCCTGAGCAAGCTGCCCCTGGCTGCTGCCGATATGGCGGCATTGCAAAACCTGCGCAAGGCGCTGGCCGAGTAAGGCACGGCCCAACTATTCCTCCACACCAACTACTTACCTCCCATGAAAAAATTATTTATCACCCCCACGTTGGCCTCCAAACTGCTGCTGACCCTGTTCGTTGGAACCGTCGGTTTCAATGCTGCTGCTTGCACACGCTGGGATATGGCCTGCAAGGCTAAGGATGCTGCCAACACGAGCGCGAAATTCGCTGCGGATGCCGCCAACCAGATCAACGGCGTAGCCAAGCCGAACCCTTTGTTGGTTCAACCGTTCAACACGCAACTAGGCCCCAAACTGATCACCCTGGTTGAGCAGATGACCGCGACCCTGGTGACTATTACCACACCGGCTCAAGCGGCTCCGGCCCTGGCCAGGATTTTGCAGATCTGGCCGATGTACGAGCAACTGGACAAGGACTTCACGATCCAACTGGTGCAGATTGCCGCACATCAACAGGTCGGCAAGAAGACCAACGACATGGCTTCCGTGGAAACCACAGTGGCCCAGAACCTGGCGCTCAAAGGCCGTGCAATGGATGCGGAGTTGCTCCGCGTGAGCAAGCTGCCACTGGCTGCTGCGGATATGGCGATGGTGCAAAACCTGCACAAGGCGCTGGCCGAGTAAGGCAAGAGCAAACCACTCCCCCACACCAACTACTTACCTCCCATGAAAAAACCATTTATCAACCCCACGTTGGCGTCCAAACTGCTGCTGGGCCTGTTCATTGGAACCGTCGGTTTCAATGCCGCCGCTTGCGGTCGCTGGGATGTCATCTGCAAGACGAAGGCCGCTGCCAACAGCGTGGCGAAAGTTGCTACGGATTCCGGCAACGCTGTTGCTTCCACTGCCACTTCCGCTGGCAACACGGTTGCTTCTACTGCCACCTCCGCTGGCAACACGGTTGCTGCCACTGCCACTTCCACTGCCAACACGGTTGCTGCCACTGCCACTTCCACTGCCAACACGGTTGCTTCCACTGCCGACCAATTGGCAAAGCAGGGCGCGGCCATTTCCGCGGCAGAAGCAAAGACCCTGATCAACGGCGCCAAGACTGCCTACTCGGCCTCTGCCACAGAGATGACCAACGGCTACAACGCCTCAGTCAACCAGTTCAAATCCCTGTTGAACGACGCGTTGACAGCTGTCTGGCGCACTGCCGGCAAGAAAGTTGTCAACGATAGTAAAACTTTAATCGTCGGCATGAAGCACCGCGCTCAGAACCTCGACGCCGCTGGACAGGCTGCACTGAACCGGGTCAAGCGCGCCATCTCTGCCAACCATATCGACGAACAGGCACGCGCTGACATTCATGCGCTGACCAAGGCGATTGTCTATGGTGGCAACGACATTGCGAGCTCCGTCACCCATTCCAGCTTCGGCATCCAGACCTGCGACAGTGTCGGTGCGGGCAACGTGGGTGGCGAAACCTGCTACATGATGATCATGCAAACCTATCTGGAAAACGGCAAATACAAGGTCGGCCTGGCCCGCTCGTTCGGCGTGGCCGCCAGCCCGTACCCCTCGGATATCGGTGTGGAATCTACCTTCGGCATTTTCTGGGGTCCCGGCGGCATTGACGACAACACCGGCGCATCCATCGGTCTGGGCCTAGGCGTGATGTTGGAAGAAGGTCTGGAAATTGGCATGTCCTGGGGCATTCCGACGGCTATTCCTGATCCAAGCTCCGTTATTCCTAGCTTTTCGATTTCGATTGGCGTCGGTGCAAAGGGTGAAGCCGCCTTGACTGCAGGTTACACCAAGGTTCTGACCAAGTTGTAAGCCAATACCCCGCAGGGTCAGCGCATTGTGCTGAGCCTGCGGGCTGTCGCGGCGGTATGCCGCGCGACGAAGGGTGAACGTAAAGGAAGCTATGCAAGCGATCAAGAGTTGGCGCCCCCTGTTGGGCGCTTTGGGCGTGGCGCTGGCCTTGTTCGGAGCGAGCCCGCTCGCCTGGGCGCAGTGGCATGCGAAAGACGACTTCCACGACAAGCTGATGCAGTTGGGCGCAGGTCCCGATGGCGGCTCATTCGGACCGATTGGCGAGACCCTGTGCGAGGCCATGAACAAAGTGCGCTCCAGCACCTTGGTGCGCTGCGTGCCACTGCGCTCGGCCGGTTCGGTATTTAATATTTACGCGGTTGCCAATGGTTCCCTGCAGTTGGGTTTCGGCCAGGAAGATCTGGTCGCAGAGGCGTTTCTCAACAGCGAGACCAAGGGCGGCAGCACGCTGCGCACCGTGGCCATTCTTCACAACTCACCGATAGGCATCATGGTGCGCAAGGTCTCTGGCATTACGGAACTTTCGCAAATACGCAAGGGCGTGGTGAACAAGGGCAACAAGGGTTCGGGCATTTACGCCAACGCCAGTGCGGTGCTAAAGGCCATGAACCTGGAAGAGCGCGACCTGGCAGGCGTGACCTTCCTGCCACCGACCGCGTTTGAGCGGGAATTTTGCGAAGGGCGTGTGGATGTCATCTTCAATGCGCTGGCCCACCCTTCGGATCTGTACCGCAGGCTGCGCGCCTGTGGTGGCGAGTTCCTCGACATCCCGCCAGATATCATGAAAAAGCTGATGGCCGACAATCCGTTGCTGCGTCCCATGGATATTGCTGCGGGCATGTACGACGCCCAGCAGCCCCAGGTCAAGACACTGGGCATGCGCAATCTGCTGGTTTCCAATTCCCAGGTGGACGAAGAGGCCATCTACCGAGTCGCCAGCCTGATCAACCACGAATACAAAACCATGCAGTCCAAACAACCCTATCTGTCGAGCATGAAGCAGGTCAATCCAAGTGACTTGGATTCATTGGCTGTGCCCCTGCATGCCGGTGCACTGCGCGCCTTGAAAGAAGCGCGGCCATGAGCGCGCCTCCAGTCGCAAGTTGTTCTGATGCCCGCCCATTGCTTCTGGGATGGAGCGGTGCCGCACTTCTGGTGTGTGCATTGGGCCTAACGCCCTTGAACGCGGCGGAAATTCCGCCGGGCCTGGCACCGACCATCCAGCAGGTGCTGAGCTCCCTTCGCCCAGACCTGGCAAAGGTCACCCAGACGGAGGCCTTGGAACGGGCGACTTCGGCCCTGCAGCTCGCTGCGGAACTGAAACTTCCACAGGCAAGCAGGGCCATCAATGAGGCATTGCGACTGGACCCACGCAACTCTTGGTTGCATTTCTTCAACGGCCTGATCTACCACCTGCAGGCGCGCCAGGGGGACACGGAAAAAACCAATACCGCCATAGAAGGCTACCAGCAAGCGATTCGTTTCGATCCCAACAACTGGATTGCCAACGAGTTTCTCGGCCTGGCCTTTGCCGAGCAGCGACAGTTCAAGCGAGCGCAGGCCGCGTTTGCCGAAGTGCTGCTCAGCCGACCCGATGACCTCGACACGTTACTGCGCATGATGGCTACTTCCTACCTGGGTGCCGACGCTGCCATGGCCTGCACCATGGCCGACCGGATAGCCAGTTTGTACACCCGCCAGGAGCCGCGCCTGTTGCGCTCCAGTGTGCCGGTCTATGCCTCCTGCGGTGAATTCCAGAAAGCCGACGCACAGCGCAAGTCATACAAGGCCAGCGGTGCCACCTCAGAGGATCTTGCCCGTCTGGATCAACGGGTTGAAAGCTGGCGTGTTTTTTACAAGTACCGCAGTAACCGTGCAGAACTGGCGGACAAGGCCGGTGCGACAGGCGCTGATCCTTTCATGCTCAAAACCCAGTTCACCGCCCCGGGTTCCTCCTTTGGTTTACCTGCGGCAGGAGGCTTTGGCTTTGGAGCTGCTCCGGGAGCCATCAGCGCCACAGCAGTTTCCAGCGGCGAGACACGCATGGTGCTCGTGGATGTGGTCATGATACGAACCCAAGACACCTTGCAGACCACCAAGGGCATCAATTTGTTGAGCACCTTGACCCTGCAATATGGCTCAGCCACAGCGCCCGCCTTTAGCGAAGCCTTTAGCCAGACCTCGGGCGCCGAAAGTGCGACGGTGGTCACCCGTGCGATCACCGTGCCGGCGCTCACCTACTCGATGAACATTGCCAATGCAAACAGCACCCTCAATGAGGTATTGGCACGCCCCACACTGGCCGCCTTGGAGGGCATGCGCTCCGAGTTTTTCTCTGGCACCACACTGAATGCAGCGGTGGTTTCCAGCGGGACAGGTACGTCTGGCAGCGCAGTCTCGATCGAGAAGCGCTATGGCGTCAAGCTCACGGTGCTGCCGCAGGTCTTGCCAAACGGCATGGTCAAACTGGCCATAGACGCGTCGCGCACCTTTTTGCAGCCACCCAGTACCAACATCGGATTCACTTATAAATTGGAGATCTCCGAAATCACGGCCAACGCCAATGTGGTGATGCGCATGGGTGACACGCTGATATTGGGCGGACTCAGCGAGAAGGAGAGCACCAGCACCCGTGACGGTGTGCCGGGCTTACAAGACGTTCCCATTTTGCAATATTTCTTTTCTGCGCAGCAGAAGACCGACTACCAAAAATCCGTTCTGATCCTCATCACGCCGCGTCCAGCGAGCTACACCTGGCTGTCCGATGAGTCCAAGGCAGAGTTCGCAAAGACACCGGGTGATCCTTTCAATCCCAGCATGGACGTGCTGCGCGCACGCTATAGCGACTGGTTCAAGCCCTATCCGAATCTGGCCTCGGTGTTTCACCATCTGAATGCGGCCGATCTATACCGCGAGTTCCGCACCGGCGATGTGACCTTGGAGTCATGGGACCGCATGGACAGTACCCGCTCGCGCCTGAAGCAGGCGTTGGGCTTTTTATATTACTAAGAGTGACCGGACCATGAACCAACACCGCATGTTCGCAACCATCACCAAAGGTCTGCTGTTCGTAAGTGCATTGCTGACCAGTGCTGTCTGGGCGGGTGATCCGGCGGAAACGAAACGCCTGCTGGCCGGGCGGTCTTGCCCGCGTTGCGACCTGCGCTACGAAAATGCGTCGCAACTGGTCTCCAAAGAGGTGGACCTGCGTGGCGCCTACATGTTCAATATCAACCTCTACAGCGCACGCCTCGACGGCGCTTCGTTGGAAAGTGCCAACCTGCAGACCGCCAATCTGGAGCGCTCCGACCTGTCGCACGCCCATATGGGACGTGCCACCCTGTCCTATGCCAGTCTGGCAGGTGCCACGCTGGTCGCCAGCGTGTTGCAACAGGTGGTGGCCAGGGAAGCCAATTTCGATGCAGCTGATCTGTCGGATGCGGACCTTTCCACCTCCGACCTGTTTCGCTCCAGCTTCATCAATGTCTTTGCAGAAAACACCAACTTCATGAGTGCGGATCTGCGCAGCACCAACTTCAGCAAGGCCCGCCTGAGCGGCGCGCAATTCGTGAGTGCCAACTTGGCCGATGCCAACTTCAGCGGTGCGCGTCTGCCCTCCGCGGACATGCGCAGGGCGCAAATGGCACGCATCAATTTGTCAGGTGCCAACTTGGCCTACTCCAACCTCACCGGTGCCGTGCTGAAAAACGCCAACCTGCAAAATGCGGACCTGACCGGGGTGAACCTGTCCAATGCCGATCTGCAAAACGCCGATCTGAGTGGCGCCGAAATGGGCAGCACCTTGCTGGAGGGGGCCATCACCTGCGGCGCAAAATTCCCCGCCAACATGGTGATTACGCCTTGTTAAAAGCGGCGCGCTCCGGGGTCTTTTTGTCGGCACCGAACACTGTTCGGCATATCAAAAAAGCAGTGTGCGAGGGATGGGCCGGAGACATTCTGTCCAGGCGTTGTCGTCTGCGCCGATCCCTGAGTTTTGGAAAAGCGCTCTTCAACAATCGTTGTAGACGTTTGCCTGGCTTCGAGCGACACGGACCATCAGCGGCGTCTGCCCAAGCGTGCCGGTAGAGTACGTTCCACCACCGACCTTGACCGCTTCCTGACGCCGCCCGCGCCAAGCCTGCAGCCCCGCGTTTACGGCGCGAGTTGGGCGTTGATGGCTTGCAGGTCATCGTCTTTCAAAATGCCGCTGGCCTGCAGCAGCTTCAGGCCGCCCACCAGCACGTCGTAGCGCGCCTTTGCCAACGTGGCCTTGGTGCTGTAGAGCTGGCTTTGCGAGTTGAGCACATCGATGTTGATCTTCACGCCGACTTGGTAGCCGAGCTTGTTGGCGTCCAACGCGCTTTGGGTGGAGGCCTCGGCCGCCTCATAGGCGCTGACCTGGGCCAGGCCGGACTGCAGGCCGAAGAAAGCGGTGCGCGTACCCTGTGCCACCGAGCGTTTGGCGCCGTCCAGATCGCTGCGGGCCTTGTCTTCCAGGGCCAGTGTTTCCTTGACCTTGTTTTGTACCGAGTAACCGGCAAACAGGGGCAGGTTGAAGTTCAGCGCAATGCTGGCCTGGTTGCCGGTTGGCAGGGCTGACGGGTCTTGTACATTATTTGTCGAAGTGTAGCGGCCGGTCAGGTCGAGCGTGGGCTTGTGGCCGGCCTCGGCCTTTTGGGTTTCCAACTTGGCCACTTGCAGCGCAATCTCGGTCTGCTTGATGGCGGGATTGTTGGCTTCGGACTGCTGCACCCAGAAGTTCACATCGGCCGGTTGCACTGCGGTCAGCACCAGCGGTGTTTTGAGTGGCTTGGGGGTGGTGCCGTTTTTGCCGACCAACTGGTCCAGCGCCAGCGACTTGACGCGCAGGTCGTTGTCTGCGGCCAGCTCCTGGGCCACGGTCAGGTCGTAGCGGGCCTGGGCGTCGCGGGTATCGACGATGGTGGAGGTGCCGACCTCGAAATTGCGTTTGGCCGAGGCCAGTTGCTCGGCCACAGCTGCCTTCTGGCTGCGCAAAAAGGTCAGGCTGTCGGCGGCGGCCAACACATCGAAATAGGCCTGGCTCACGCGCACCACCAGGTCCTGCCCGGCGGCCAGCAATTGGGCCTGGGCCAGGTCGGCCTGCAGCTTGCCCTGCTCATAGCTGGCCCAGTTGCCGGGGCGGTACAAGGGCTGGGATGCGGACAAGGTGGCCGACTGCGCGCCTGAGCTTGTCGCATTGATGGCAGAAGGTTGACCGTCTTGCGTTGCTACTGCGCTCAGGCCCACCGTGGGCAGGATGCCAGCTCTGGCCTGCGCGCCCCTTGCCACAGTGGCATCGGCCCCCGATTTGGCCGACTGGTAGGTCGCGTCATAGCCCTTGGCTGCGCTGAACAACTCCACCAGGCTTTGGGCCTGCGCAGTGACGGAAAAACCGGCAGCCAGGACCACCAGCAGGGGCAGCAAAGAAAAATGACGGTCGTGGCTTGTGCGGTTCATAAAGGGCTTTCGAAAAAATCAGGGTGCAGTGGGGTCAGTAGGTGGCCAGGCCGGGGTCTAACTCAGCGGCCCAGGCATGGATGCCACCGGCAATATTGGCAACGTTGTCATAGCCGCGGCTGGCCAGGAATTGCGCCACCTGCATGCTGCGTCCACCGTGGTGGCACAGGCAGGCGATGGGCTGCTCGGGGTCCAGCTCGGCCAGGCGCAGCGGCACCGTGCCCATGGGAATGGTCAGCAGCGTGAAGCCCTCGGCCTTGACGCTGGCGATGTGCAGCTCGGAGGGCTCGCGCACATCGAGCACGATGGCGCCGGCGCCGGCCTGGGCCAGCCAGGTGGCCAGGTCTTTGGGGCGGAATTGGGTAATCATGGGGCTTCGATCTTCGCTTGGCTTAGAACGCGAAACGCGACTTTTCGGCAAAGTTTTGCAAACGCGGTGCGTCGCAGTCCCAGGGTTGGATGGTGTGGAAATCGGTGGCGCTGGTGCGTGTGACAAAGGTGGCGCGCATCACCGGCTCATCGCCCACCACGGCGGCCAGGCGGCCGCCCACCTTGAGCTGGTCCAGCAGCTTGTGCGGAATGTCGGCCACCGAGCCGCCCAATACGATCACATCAAAGGGTCCGTGGGCCGCGGCACCTTGCGAGCCGTCGCCCTGGCGCACATCGGCATTGGTGATGCCGGCGGTTTGCAGATTGCGTTTGGCAAAGGCCACCAGTTCGGGATTGAGCTCCAGCGACAACACGCTGGCCGCCTGGTGCGCCAACAGCGCCGTCAGAAAACCCGAGCCGGTGCCGATTTCCAAGACCTTGTCGGTCTTCTTCACATTCAGGTCTTGCAGCAAGCGGGCTTCCAGGCGCGGCGCCAGCATGCACTGACCACCCGGCAGGGGGAGCTCCAGGTCGGCATAGGCCAGGGCCTTGTGGGCGTCGGCCACAAAGGCATCGCGGCGCACCGAAGCCAGCAGGCCGAGCACGCCGGTGTCGAGCACATTCCAGGGGCGGATCTGCTGCTCGATCATGTTGAAGCGGGCTTTTTGGATGTCGATGGAAGGCATTAAAAATACTCCTGGGGGGTATGGTGGTGGATTGTAAGCAATTTTAGGTGACAGCGGGATGCTGGGCTGCGAAGCGGCGCCGGACCCATTGCGCCAGATCATCCATGTAACAGTACACCACGGGCACCACCACCAGCGTCAAAAGGGACGAAGTGATGACGCCGCCGATAACGGCTTGGCCCATGGGGGCGCGCTGTTCCGAGCCCTCGCTCAGGGCAAAGGCCAGCGGCACCATGCCGAAGATCATGGCCAGCGTGGTCATCAAAATCGGCCGCAGCCGCACCCTGGCCGCCATCAAAAGGGCCGCATTGCGCTCCATGCCGGCAATGGGTTGGCCCCGGTCATCCACGCCACCCTCGCGGGCACGGATGGCAAAGTCCACCAGCAGGATGGCGTTCTTGGTGACCAGGCCCATCAGCATCACCACGCCTATGACCGAGAACATGGACAGGGTGGAGTTGAACACCAGCAGCGCCAGCACCACGCCGATCAAGGTGAGTGGCAAGGCCGTCATCAGCGCCAGTGGCTGCAAAAAGCTTTTGAACTGGCTGGCCAGGATCATGTAAATAAAGATCACCGCCATCGCCAGTGCAGATACCGCATAGGCAAAGGACTCGGCCATGTCCTTGGTGGAGCCGCTGAACTGGTAGCGGTAGCCCGGCGGCATGGCAATCTGGTCCATGGCGGTCTTGATGTCGGCAGACACCTCGCCGGCCGAGCGGCCCGACACATTGGCATTGATGGCCACCTCGCGCGTGAGCTCGCGCCGGTTGATCTGGTTGGGTCCGGTGGAGGCCAGCACATTGGCCACCTGGTTGAGGCGCACGATGCGCTGGCTGCCGTCGGCATTGGCGATGGCAAAGGGCAGCAGCGCCAGGTCCTGTGCGCTGTTGCGGGAGTCGGGTGCCAGGCGCACATGGACGTCATAGGTCTGGTCATCGGGGGCGCGCCAGTTGCCCACGGTGCGCCCGGCCACCAGGGTGCGCAGGGAGGCTCCGATCTGGCCCACGCTCAGGCCCAGGTCAGACGCGGCGTCGCGCCGCACCTGAACCTCCAGCGTCGGCTTGTTGGGCTTGACGCTGGAGTCCAGGTCCACCAGGCCGGCAATGCCACGTATTTTTTCCAGCGACAGCAGCGTCAACCGTTCCAGCTCGGCGGTGTCGCTGCCCAAGATGGAAAAGGTCACCGGCTTGTTGCCGCCTATGGCGTCCATCAGCCCGGCATGCGTCACCGTGATGCCGGCCACTTGGCCCAGGCGTTGGCGCAGCAACACGGCCATGTCGTCCACGCTGCGGCTGCGCGCCTTGCGGTCCACCAGTCGCACATAGACGCTGGCGTACATCTTGCCTTGGGCGGTGCCCGTGTTGAGGGTCGAAAGCGTGAAGCGCACCTCGGGGAAGCTGCGGACGATGGACTCCACCTGCAGCGTGCGGGCTTCTGTCACCTCCAGCGAGGAGCCCACCGGCGTGTAAAAGTTGACCGACATTTCCGAGAAGTCGGCCTTGGGCACAAACTCGGTTCCTAAGAGCGGCAGCATCAACAGGCTGGTGACAAACACGGCCGCGGCCAGGCCCATGGTGGCGAGCTTGTGGCCCAGCGCCCAGGCCAAAATGCCCTGGTAAAACTCAGCCAGTTGTTCGGTGGCATGGTGGAACCAGCCGGTGACGCGGCCTATGGTTTTGTCGTAGAAGCCGCGCGGCGCATCGTTGCGGCCATGCTCGGCAATGCTGGGGTCATGCCAGATGCTCGACAGCATGGGGTCTAGCGTGAAGCTGACAAACATCGAGATCATCACGGCGGCCACAATGGTCAGGCCAAACTCGTGGAAGAACTTGCCGATGATGCCGCCCATAAAGCCGATGGGCATGAACACGGCCACGATGGACAGGGTGGTGGCCAGCACCGCCAGGCCAATTTCCTGCGTGCCGTCAAGGGCCGCGTTGTAAGCTCCCTTGCCCATGGCGACATGGCGGACTATGTTTTCGCGCACCACGATGGCGTCGTCGATCAGCAGGCCCACGCACAGGCTCAGCGCCATCAGCGTGATCATGTTGATGGTGAAGCCCAGCATGTTCATGAAGAAGAAGGTGCCTATCAGCGCGATCGGCAGGGTCAGCCCGGTGATCACCGTGGAGCGCCAGGAGTTCAGGAACAGGAACACGATCAGCACGGTGAGGACCGCCCCCTCAAGCAGGGTCTCGCGCACATTGTTGACGGAGACGCGGATGGAGCGTGAGCCATCGGTGATCTGCTCCAGCCGCACGCCAGGGGGCAATTGCGTTTGCATCTCGGCCAGGGTTTTTTGCAGACCGTCCACCACGGCGATGGTGTTGACGTCCTGCGACTTTTGCACATTGAGCAGAAGTGTGCGCTGGCCGTTGTAGAGCGCCAGGCTGTCCACTTCTTGTGCGCCATCGGCCACGCGGGCGAGCTGCTCGACCCGGATGGCCACGCCGTTTCTTCGCGCCACGATGATCTTGCCGAAGTCTTCTGGGCGCTGCATGCGGGCATTGATTTGCACCACCAGCTCTTTTTGCGGGCTGTTGAGGGTGCCCACCGGCAGCTCCTGGTTTTCGCTGGTGACGGCTGCGGCCACCTGGTCTGGCGTGATGCCATGCGACTCCAGCGCCTGCGGGTTCAGATAGATATTGATCTCGCGCTGGGTGCCGCCCACCATGGTCACCGAGCCCACGCCGCGTACATTCTCCAGGCGCTTTTGCAAGGTCTGGGTGGCCCAGTTGCTGAGCTCCACCGCGTCGGGTACGCGGCCTTTGGCGGTGCTGGCGTCCGGCATCACGGCCACCGACCAGACAGCGCGGGCCGAAGGGTCAAAGCGCAGCACGCGCGGCTCCTTCACCTCGGCGCGCAGCAGCGGCTTGAGGGCGGCTACTTTTTCGCGCACGTCATCTGCCGCCTTGCGCCCGTCAATGGCCAGGTCGAATTCCAGCACCACCACGGCCTGGCCCTCGTAGCTGCGCGAGGTCAGGTTCTTGATGCCGGCAATCGCGTTGACGCCTTCTTCAATCTTCTTGGAGACTTCGCTTTCCACCACCTCGGGCGAGGCACCGGGGTAGTCGGCGGTGACCACCACGACCGGGAAGTCGATGTTCGGGAACTGGTCCACCTGCAGCCTTTGCAGGGAAAACAGACCCAGCACCACCAGGGCCAACATGACCATGGTGGCGAACACCGGATTTTTCAGGCTGACACGGGTGAACCACATTCAGGGTGTACCCGCCTTGGCGCGCACAACCCTTGTGCCTGCGCGCAGGGTACCGACCGAACCGGCCAGCAACTCAGACCCCTCGCTCAGGCCACGCACCTCGACCATGGCCACGCCTTGGCGCTCGCCGCTGACACCCAGGGTCACATCCTGATGCGCCACACGGCCGTCCACCACCCGCTGCACATAGGGCTGGGGCTTGTCGGTGCGCACCGCGTCTAGCGGCACCGCCAGCACCCTTGTCTGACCCAGTGCCAGCGACCCCTGCGCAAACAGGCCCTGGCGCAGGCCTTGCGTAGCGCCTATGGACAAGTAGGCCAGCACGGCCCGGCTGCCTGCCACGGTGGTCGGGTTGATGCGCGCCAATCGCGCTGGTACCGGTTGCGCCAGTCCCTCGAAGCGCAGTTGCGCGACCTGGCCGGTCTGGGCCCGGACCGAATCGGCCGCACCCAGCGCGGCCTCCAGTTCCAGCACGCGCAGGTCCACAATTTCCAGAACCTTCGCGTCCACCGCCACGCGCTCGCCGCTTTGCACCAGGCGCTGGGCAATCTGTCCGTCAATCGGTGCGCGCAGCACCGTATCTTCGAGTGATTTCAATGCCAGGTCCGCTGCGGCCTGGGCGGCGCGGTAATTGGCCTGGGCCCCGGCCAGGTTGTTTTGCGAGGTATCGAGTGCCGTCTTGGAAATAAAGCCCTGGTTCACCAGCGACTGGTTGTTGTCCAGGCTGCGCTGGGCAATGTCCATCTGGGCCTTGGCCGCCTCGGCCTGTTGCTGGGCCTGGCGCAGCCTTGCCTGGGATTCGGTGGTGTCCACGCGGCCTATGACCTGGCCGGCACGCACCGAGTCGCCCTCACGCAGCAGCAGACCCTGGATTTCGCCGGCCACCCTGGCCTTCACAAAGGCCGAGTGCACCGCCTTGAGGGCGCCTGAAATTTGCAGCACCTGGGTCAGCTCCAGGGTCTGGGCCTGCAGCACATCGCTGCCTGCTAGTTCTGCCGAGGCCTCTTGCTTGGCGCTGGCCTGCTGCGCCTCCAGCGCCTGTTTGCTGGCGGCACGGGACTGCAGGGCGCGCAGCACGCCTCCAACCAGCAGCAGGGCGACAAGGCCCAGCGCGATCCATTTCACGGGGAGTTTCATTGCGGGGGAGTCTGGGTGGTGGGGCCGGGTTGGCGCAGGCCAAACAGGATGGTCTGCAGTTGCGAGGCAATGTATTGCTGGGGGTCGAGTGCGATGCGCGCATCGCCACAGGCGCCCTGTCCATGCTTCCACATGTTTAGAAAAATCATGGGCGCCAGTATGCTGTAAATGCCATAGACCGGGTCGATGGCGCGCAGCTCGCCGCGCTCCACGCCGCGCTGCAAGATGCGCTGTATCAGGTCGTTGCCCGGCTGCACCACCTCTTGCTGGAAAAAGTGCACCAGTTCCGGAAAGTTGCCGGCCTCGCTCATCATCAGCTTGGGGATGCCCGAGGCGCGGGTGTTGCCTATGCGCTCCCACCAACTGCTCATGCAATAGCGCAGCAATTCTTCGCTGTTGCCCTCAAAGGTCTTGAGCTCTTCGCTCCATTCGGCAAAGCGCCCGGAGATGTTCTCGCGCACCACCGCCTTGAAGAGTTCTTCCTTGCTGGAGAAGTACAGAAACAGCGTGCCCTTGGAGACGCCAGCGCGGCGTGCCACTTCTTCTACCCGGGTGGCGGCATAGCCCTTCTCCACAAACAAATCCAGCGCGGCGTCGAGCAGCTCGCCCGGACGCGCCTGCTTGCGGCGCTCGCGCTTGGCGGCAACCGCATGGATGACCTTGGAAAGGGGGCAGTGGCTGGGCATTGAATTTACTGACTTATGGGTTATTAGTGTACCTTTTCTGGCTCTGGCAAATGCAAGCCCCATCCTCGCTTCGACCGGTCCGCCCGAATGGAAATCGGCGTGATGGTCAGTCGGAGTTGGGTGCGAGTGGGAGGGTTGCAGCCGGTCAGGCTTGGAAGTGCCGCACCAGTTGTTCTCTGAACCATTGCAAGCCTTTGTCCCTGTGGGCACGCTCGTGCCAGATCAGTCGATAGTCAAAGCGCAGGCTTTTCTCAAGAATGGGCAGCACGGTAACGGCGTATTGCTTTTCCCACGACCTTGCCAGACGCTCGGGAACCAATGAGACCAGATCGCTGCCCACAACGCTTTCCAAGGCGACATGAAAGTAGGGGGACGCCATCACCACATGGATGGGCTGAAGACCCAATTGGCTGTAGATGTCATCCGTGACATAGCGCCTGGAGGCAAGGTAGCGCGGTGCGCTTTGTGGATGCTTTGCAGCCTCTTTGAGCAACACCCTGCCGCTGGCCTTGCCATGGGCCGACAGGGGATGCTTGCGGCGGCAGACGAAGGCATAGCCGTCGGTAAAGAGTTTGCGGAAGTGAAAATCCGGCGGCAGTGCCTCATCCGCATACAGCGCGCAGTCGAGTTCTCCGCGCTCAAGCTTCCCAATGGTCTCGTCTGACCAGGGGTCAATTTGCCACGCTGCCAATGGAGCGAGTTTGCGTAATCGGGTGAGTTGCGGAAGGAGTGCCACCGACAGCCCGTAGTCTGTGCTGGCGACCCGAAACGTGCGCGTCGAGGTGGCTGCGTCGAAGGCTGCGACTTCCAACAAGGCCGCCATCCCATCCAGGGCGACTCTGACCAGCGGGCGCAACAGTTCCGCCACGGGTGTGAGCACATAGCCATGCGCAGTGCGCACCAGCAGGGGATCTCCAAAGTGCAGGCGCAGCCTGGCCATCGCGCGTGAGGCGGCTGGTTGGCTGATCTCCAGCAACTCGCCCGCGCGGGTGATGGCGTTGGTGTCGAGCAGTGCTTGCAGAAAGGTCAGATCTGCGACATCAAAGTTTGCCAGCACCGATTGCTGTGTAGTCGATTTGTGCATGTTCAACATCCAGGTGGCTATCTTTTTAATTATGCAGCGATTGCGCACAATGCGGCCTCTTGCAAAACGCTGCCCCCACCCACAGCCCCCTATGTTTGTCACATCACTTGCAGCGCCCCATCAAGGCGGAATCGACCTATGAAACTTTCCGACAAGGGCGCGATCCGCCCAGCACCCGCGATGGATGGACTCCTTGGCTACGTTGCCGACGCCATTCAAACCTGGCCGGGTGTCATCGCCGCCACCCATTGGGATTTGTACCAGCCCACGGTGGCAGATGGTGTGGATTTCTATCTGGGCGACTCTGAAATAGGCCACTTGCACTTCTATGGCGAGGCCCATGTGGCAAGCGACGCGGCGGTGAGTGCCAGCTTCGTCGCACAGGGCAAGGCAGAACCCTTTCGGTACCGCGCAGACCCCAACTACCGGCATTGGACACAGGTCACCCTTACCACACAGGCAAAAGCCCAGCAGGCGCTCGACTTGTTTCGCGCCAACTATGATCGCTTGGTGAGGGAGCGCGCGACGCAAGGTCACCGTTCCTGTTCGACTCAATAGAAAGAAGGCTTATGACGGATACATGGCAAACCCTGGTGTTGGGTGGCGGTTGTTTTTGGTGCACTGAGTCGGTCTATGTGCAGGTGCGCGGCGTGCGCGACGTGGAGTCGGGCTATTGCAATGGCGATCTGCCCCACCCGAATTACGAGATGGTTTGCACCGGTGCCTCCGGTTACTGCGAGGTGGTCAAGCTCATGTATGACCCGGCTCAGGTGAGCACGCGCGAGCTGCTTGAAATCTTCTTTGTGATCCACGACCCCACCACACTGAACCGCCAGGGCCATGACAGCGGCACGCAGTACCGCAGCGGCATTTATTTCACCAACCCCGAGCAGGAGCAGATTGCGCGCGAGGTGATGGCCGAGCTGGAGGCAAGCGGCATTTACTCCAGTCCGGTGGTGACCGAGTTGCTGCCGCTGGCCGACTACGCGCCGGCCGAGGACTACCACCAGGACTTCTTTGCGCGCAACCCGAACCAGGGCTATTGCATGGCGGTGGCCGCGCCCAAGGTGGCCAAGTTCCGCAAGACCTTTGCCCGATTGCAAAAAGACTGAGGGGGCGCAGCTCAGTTGCGCTGCATGCCCGCTGCCAGTTGCGTCACGTTGTGGCGCACCATCAGCAAGTAGCTCGACCCCGGTTCTCCGGGCTTGGACAGCGCGTCGGAATACAGGCGCGCACCCATCGTGGCACCGGTCTCGCGGCTGATTTGTTCCAGCAAGCGGGGGTTGGACATGCTTTCCACAAACAGCGTCTTGATCTTTTCACGCTGTATCAGGCGTATGAGTTGCGCCAGTTGGCGGGCACTGGGTTCGCTCTCGGTGCTGATGCCTACCGGCGCCAAAAACTGCAGACCGTAATGGCGGGCGAAGTAGCCAAAGGCATCGTGTGAGGTAATCACGGTGCGCCGCTCGATCGGGATGGCGGCGAATTGCTCCTTGGCCCATTGGTCCAGCGCCAGCAGTTGCTGCGTGTACTGCGCGGCGTTGGCCTGGTAAAAGCTTGCACCTGCGGGGTCCACTTGGGACAGCGCCTGTGCGATGTTGCGCACGTACAGCAGCACATTCTGCGGGTTCTGCCAGGCGTGGGGATCATGGCCCTCCTGTTGCACACCCTGCGAGGCTTGCACCGCCAGGCCCTTGAAGCCGGCCGCCCTGGAGAGCTTGGTGGCCCAGGGGTCGAAGCCCAACCCGTTGCTCACCAGCAGCTTGGCTGTCAGCAGCCTTTTGGCATCCATTGCGCTGGGCGCAAACAGGTGCGCATCTTCATCGGCACCTACCAAAGTGGTGACCCGCACCCGGTCTGCGCCCACCACGGCCAGCAGGTCCCCCAGAATGCTGAAGCTGGCCGTGACCTGCAGGGGTTCTGCAGCCAGGGTGTTGCCCGTCCAGAGGCTCATCAGGGGCAGGCCGCTGGCCCATAAAAAGTTGCGTTTGTGCATGGTTGTTTCTCGGTGGGGGTTTTACAGGGGAGCAGAAGGGCGCTGCCTGGTGCGCGCCATCCAGCCACCCGGTGCGGTGAGCAAGGACAGCAGGTAGAGCAGGCCGGCGCAGCCGATGATGGTCGGACCCGATGGGGTGTCGAGGTAGTACGAGCCCAGCAAACCGGCGAACGATGCCAGCATCGCCTGGGCGCTGGCGTTGGCCAATTGGGCCGCCAGGCTGTCATGCCACAGACGGGCACTGACGGCCGGCAGCATCATCAGGCCCACCGCCATCAGCGTTCCCAGGGTCTGGAATCCGGCAACCAGATTGACCACCACCAGCACCAAAAAGCCCTGCTGCCAGGCCCAGCCACCACGCAAGCAGCCGGCCCGCGAATCCAGAAAGGTCGGGTCAAAGCTCTCGAGCACCAGGCCGCGGTACATGCCGGCCAGTGCCAACAGGCTCACCGTGCAAACCCCTGCCACCAGGTTCAGGCCGTCGCTGTCCACGCCCAGGGCACTGCCGAAAAGAATGTGCAGCAGGTCCAGTTGCGAACCACCGCCTGAAATCAGGGCGACCCCGCCGGCCAGTGCCAGCAGGTACAGTGCCGCCAAGCTGGCATCTTCCTTGAGCGTGGTGAAGCGGCTGACCCAGCCGGCCAGCCCGGCCACCAGCAAACCGGCCACCACGCCGCCCACGGTCATGGCCACCACCGACATACCGGCCAGGCGAAACCCGATCGCCACGCCCGGCAAAATGGCGTGGCTCAGGGCGTCACCGAGCAGGCTCATGCGGCGCAGGGTTAAAAAGACGCCCAGGGGTGCGGCACTCAGCGACAGCGCCAGCATCGCCACCAGTGCGCGGCGCATAAAAGCGAACTCGGCAAACGGGCCCACCAGCCCATCAAAGGCCGTGGTAACGATTGTCATGCTGCCACCTGCAGGGCCATGCCCTGGGTGGGCGTGCGCTCGCCCCAACTGACGGCCTTGCCGTCTAGCACCAGGGTGTGGGAAAAGTAGCGCTCCACCTGCTGCGCGTCGTGCAGCACGGCAATCACCGTGCGCCCTTGCTGCTGCCACAGCTGCAACAGCGCCAGCAGGTCCTCGGTGGTCTGGGCATCGACCGCACTAAAGGGTTCGTCCAGCAGGATCAGCTCGGCGTCTTGCAGCAGCAATCGGGCAAACAACACCCGCTGCAGCTGACCGACCGACAAGGCCTCCAGCCGGTGCGGCCCGGCACCGGGCAGGCCGACGGTGTGCAAGGCGTCCCGTGCACTTGCCTGCATGTCTGCGGTGATGCGCCCGAAGGCGCCGATTCGCTGCCAATAGCCCTGCAGCGTGCAGTCCAGCACGGAGATGGGAAAGCGCGGATCGAGCTCGCTGCGCTGCGCCAGATAGGCCATTTTTTGCAGGGGTAGCGCCAGCTGCACGCCCTGTGCAGAGCAGACCGCGTGCGCCGGCAGGCGCCCGGCAATGCTCTTGAGCAGGGTGCTTTTGCCCGAGCCATTGCGACCCACCACGGCCGTAAGGGAGCCCCACGCGAAATGGCCACTCACGTCTTGCAGCGCGCAGGCCTTGCGGTAATGCACGCTCAAGTGCTGCAGTGTGACGGGAGGCTGCCCGCAGGGCGCCCGGTCGCTGGCCTTCACAGGGCTTGCGCCGGATTGCGCGCCCAGTACACGGCCAACCACAGCAGCGTCAGCAAGGGCGCCAGCGCCAGCATGCGCAGCCACGCCGGCCAGGCCAACAGGCTGGTGCGGGGTTTATTGGTGGATAGGGGGGACGATGCAGTGGGTACTTGGGACAGGTTCATGGGTGCGGCCTCGGTTGCGGTAATAATGCAACTTGATTGCAGTATTGTATAACGCAACTTAGTTGCATAAATAGCCATGGCCGCCTCTAAATCTTCCGCTATCGCATCCGACCCGATTGACGCCTTGTTGGCGGCCCATGGCTTGCGGCGCACCGCTGCTGCGCGCTGGGTGCTGGGTTGGTTGCTGGCCCATCCGGAGGTCAGCTATACGCATGCCCAGTTGCAGGCGGCGCTGGTCAGCGACGACCACGGCGCCTTGGACCGCGTGACCTTGTACCGCTTGATCGATCGTTTGACCCAGGTGGGTTTGCTCTTGTGCCGGGTGGACACGCAGCGCTTGCGCCGCTACCAGGCCATGCCTTCGAGCGTGCACGCGATTCCGCATTTTGAGTGCCAGAGTTGCCACCGAGACAGCCCCTTGGCCGGGGCCTTGCAATCCAGCGCCAATGATTTGGAGACCGCTGCGCGCAGTGCGCTCGATGCCCTCAAGGCCCTGGGCTACCAGGGCATGCACATGGACCTGTCGGTGCGGGGCGTCTGCGCCGAATGCGCCTCCGGTGTGCCTGCTGCGCAGCAGGAATCACACTGATCCGAAGGGCCTGACGCTCAGGGCGCCAGTCGGTCGCGCAGCCAGTCGCCTTCGCTTTGCAGGGTGTAGCGCAGGCGGTCGTGCAGGCGGCTTTTGCGGCCCTGCCAGAACTGCCAGTTGTCGGGCTTGAGGCGGTAGCCGCCCCAGTGCGGCGGGCGCGGCGGCTGCAGCATAAATTGGGCGGCGTACTTGGCCGCATTGGCCACCAAGACACCGCGCCCTGAAATCACCTCGCTTTGCGGCGAGGCCCAAGCGCCTATGCGCGAGTCTAGCGGGCGGCTGTGGAAGTAGGCGTCGCTTTCCTCGTCGCTGATACGTTCGACCAGGCCTTCGATGCGCACCACGCGCTCCAACTCGACCCAGTGGAACTGCAACGCGGCAAAGGGGTTGCCGGCCAACTCAAGGCCCTTGCGGCTGGCGTAGTTGGTGTACCAAACAATGCCGCGCGCGTCATAGTCCTTGATCAGCACCACACGGGTGGATGGGCGCAGGTCGCTGCCCACAGTGGCCAGGGTCATGGCATTGGGCTCGGGTACCTCGGAGCTAATGGCTTCCTTGAGCCACTGGTCAAACTGCTGCAGGGGGTCGGCTTGTGAGGCGTCCTCGTTGAGTTCGGCGCGCTCGTAACTTTTGCGAAGGTCGGCAATGGATTTCATGGCCCCAGTATAGGGAGCCCTGCATACCAAGGGGCAGTGGCAGGTCATGCCAAGGCGGGTGCAGCGGGCAAAGAATCTGCGCCTCACTGCGCATCGGTCCCGACATTTCAATAATGGACCCGCTGCATGCTTCCAAGTAAATTCAGCCTCTAAAGCCTCACACAAGGGAGCATGGGTGGCCACAATGCATCGACTTGCACGCTTGCTGGAACGGCCTGCCCGGCACCTGCGCACTTTGCTTGGGCGTATAGCCCTTTCCTCGCCCATCGCGCAGCGCCACAGGCGCCTTGTCCATGTTTCCACATGTTCAGGAAAACCATGGGCGCCAGTATGCTGTAAATGCCATAGACCGGGTCGATGGCGCGCAGTTCACCACGGTCCACGCCGCGCTGCAGAATGCGCTGTATCAGGTCGTTGCCCGGCTGCACGACCTCCTTTTGGAAGAAGCGCACCAGTTCCGGAAAGTTGCCGGCCTCGCTCATCATCAGCTTGGGGATGCCCGAGGCGCGGGTGTTGCCTACGCGCTCCCACCAACTGCTCATGCAATAGCGCAGCAATTCTTCGCTGCTGCCCTCAAAGGTTTTGAGCTCTTCGCTCCACTCGGCAAAGTGCCCGGAGATGTTCTCGCGCACCACCGCCTTGAAGAGTTCTTCCTTGCTGGAGAAGTACAGAAACAGCGTGCCCTTGGAGACGCCAGCGCGGCGTGCCACTTCTTCCACGTGGGTGGCGGCATAGCCCTTTTCTACAAACAAATCCAGTGCGGCACCCAGCAGCTCGCCCGGACGCGCCTGCTTGCGGCGCTCGCGCTTGGCGGCAACCGCATGGATGACCTCGGAGAGGGGCAGGGTGGGCATGTTTTACCGACTTTGGGATTATCCGTTTGGCTTTGCCCCTAGGGCCTGTCAAACCACGGGCCGCCATAGGGGCATGGTGTGCCTCGGACCATTGGTGGGTCTTTGGCTTTCAAGAAAGAAGACGGATGACACAAGCTTTGTAAACCCTGGTGCTGGGTGGCGGATGTTTTTGGTGCCTTGAGTCGGTGTATGTGCAGGTGCGCGGTGTGCTTAATGTGGAGTCGGGCTACTGCAACGGCAACTTGCCCCATCCGAATTACGAGATGGTCTGCACCGGTGCCTCCGGCTATTGGCCAAGTTTCGCAAGACCATTTCCCGCTTGCAAAAGGGCTGGTTCGAAGGCACTTTACATGCGGTGACCAAGCTGCTGGCTTGTCTAAAGTGCCAGACGCTCTTACTCATACGCGCAAGGCCCCTTGCTGGAGCATTGCGCTGACATGTGCCGTGTTGTTCCAGTTCCGCATGATTCTGACAGATGAGCCCACTGCCAGCCTGGAGGACAAAGCGGCTGCCAACTCCGTGAACCTGCTGCTGGGCCCGGCCCGGCTGCAATAAGCCAATTTGGTGATCGCTACGCACGATGTGCGCGTGGCGGCGTTTGATCAACGCAGCAGCCCATGGCGCTGCGGGTTTTGCGCAACTGCGCCTGAGCGGGTCGCAATTCAAAGTGGTGGCCGCATGCATTGACCTGTTCCTTGTGCGTGCCTAGCGGCTAAAAACGCATGGACAAGACCCAAACCCCGATGAAGTCTTCACTGGATGCCGTGGTGGTGAATGGCTAGTTTGCGGTGCCCAAGGACGACCCTTATGTTGGTCGCACCACATGACCGACGCAGTGATCGTGAAGTGGCTTTGCAGCGATTCGCGCCGGTCGGTAGCTCGGCTTGCTCAGTCGCGGTCATTGTGTAGCACCGGGTAAATCGGTCACATTGATTGTCAGTGACCTTTTTGCAAAGGCAAAGGCATGCAAATTTCCTAACATTGAAAATTGACCAGATCCTGTTAATGTAGTGAACTAAAAAAAAGTGCTCTTGGAGCGCTTCTGTTGCTGTTCATTTTTTTCATGGGTTCTGGGGCTTCCGTTGCCGAACTGATTTCTGATTTCAACGGACGCTACAAGACCTGCTACCTGTCCTGCAACAAATGTCCCTATCAGCTACTGGGCTAAGAGCTGTACTGCAGTAACCCATAGCATGAAATATGGGTGCTAGAAATTTCAAGGAAAATATATGCGATCTAATATTTATAATATTGCAGGAATGTCAATTTTTCGTGCTGTTGTTTTGATGTTATTCATGGTGGTGTCCTTGGGGTCTGCTTGGGCAGATACTATTTGTGTTCCGTATGGAGGGTTTTATAATTTTTCCTCATACAAAAATATTACAGTCTCCTATGCCTGTAATAATCAAAAACCTCTTTACTATACGCAGTTATTTGTAAATGATCAGCTTATTGGTTGGAATACGCCGCAAGGTTGTACGGCACCGGGAACGGCTTTTGTCGCCGACGGATCGACCATAAGGTTTTTATCAAAAACGGGTTTATACGGAGCGAACTACTCTCCACAAGGTCTTGGCAATGCGTTTAATGGATACTACACTCCATCCTCGGTGCCCGCTTGTACGCTCGCTTGGGACGATGGAGGTGGTGGAATTGCTGAAGGATTTATGAGTTTTACCGGTACGCTTAAAAATCCTGCATTATCTCTTAGGAAAACCGCGTCTAATAGCATATTCACTCAGCTTGCATTAGATCAGTACTATACGCTTACCGTAACAGTTGTTGGCGGGCCGACAACGGCTGTTGTTTCGATATTGGATTCATTGCCTGCAGGTATTTCAACAAGTGGCGCCGTGACCATAAACAGCACTAATAGCGGAAAACTTTCGGGATGTCCCGCTGCGGGCGCTACCAGTCTGGCAGGGTGTACGGTTGCATCAGGTGCCGTCACTCCGATTGTAATTACAATTCCTGTGAGTGTATCTCTCAATACTGCATCTTCTGTAGTGAACACCGCTTCAGTATCAGGTGGAGGTGATACCGCCTGCATTGGGTCAGGGGTGTGTCAAAGCAATATAACCACCTCCGTATCGCCACCTCCGCCCACTACGATTGTCATCAATAAGTCTCTTGGCAGTAATCGTGCCAACAGTGCCGACCAATTTACAGTGCAAGTCTTGGAGGCTGGCAACGTAGTCAATGCCACAACAAACAGTACCACGACGGGCGTAGGCAGCACGGTATCAGCGGGAACAGGAACAACCGGTACTTACAAAGCTGCAAGCGGTACGAGCTACACGCTCACTGAAGCGGGAGCAAATGGTGCCAACTTGGCACAGTACAGCAGCACACTGCGCTGTACAGACAGCAGTGGTCTGCAAACTGGCCTGCCCAGCAACGCGGCCTTCAGTCCCAGCACGGGTTATGCGATCACACCGGTGGATGGGGCGCAGATCAGCTGCGTGATCACCAATACACCCAAGTTGCCCAACATCACGTTGGACCAGTCCGTTGCCGGTGGCATCGTGTTGCCCGCTACCTACAACTACGGGGGAAGCAACGGATGGACGGCGAAGGATGCCACCAGCACAGTGGCTGGCGTGAAGGGCGTGGCTACGCAGGTGCAAAACCTGGCTGCTGCGGGTGTCGATACCGTGCTTACCCCCACCCTGCCACCGGGCCAGAAGATCGACAACGCCTGGTGCACCGACGCCAATTATTTGATCAACGGCAATTCGGGTGGCCTCCTGGGAACTTTCACTGCCAGCGCATTCACCATTGCAGCAGCCAATATCAAGGTTGGGTCTGTTCTTGTCTGTCATGTGGAGATCGGACTCACCACGCCCACCATCTTGCTCAGCAAGAAACTGGTGACTAACCGCATCAACAACAACGACCAGTTCACGGTGCGGATCATGAGCGGTGCCACGGTGCTTGCCAACGGCACTACCACGGGCATTAACAACCAGATCAGTGGCGGCAGCACGGGGCTCTTTGTTGTAAGCCCCGGGACGGCCTACACGGTTGACGAGGTGATGGCCAGCGGTAGCCGCTCCAGCTTGAGCCAATACGGCGCCAGCGTGGCGTGCAGCAATGCCCGCACTGCGGCCATGGGGGGCACGGTTGTTACCGGCGTTGTCAAGTTGGGCGACGGCTTTGTGCCCCAAGCGGGGGACGTCATCACCTGCTACATCACAAACAGCATTGGCCCGGTTACCTTAATGTTGTCGCAAATGGCAATAAGCCCCTTTCCTGTGAACTTACAGCCGCCGTTTACCTTCAACTACACGATCAACAACGGTTGGCCCGTGTTGCCACAACCTCTTACCAGCACGCGATTCAACGTGCCGGCTTCGACTGTGGCGCGCACCTTGTCTGCCAGCAATACCGACACCACACTAAGCACCAGCCTGCCGGACGCGCGCTGGTTTGCCAGCAGCTTTGCCTGTAGCGATACCAATGCGGCCAGTACAGGCAATCCGCCGGGCAATCTGGTGCGCGTGACGGGTACCAGCATCACCATTCCTGCAAGCAATGTGCGACCCGGCTCAGCGCTGAAGTGCTTGCTGATCTTGGGACACAAGATACCCTGACCGGTGAAGGGCGCATCATTTTTCATAGCTTGGCGTTGGTGCCGCCCGGGTGCGTTGTGCCCACCCCTGGCCGATGGCGGCGTACCGATGGCCAGCGGTGCCGGAGTGCAAAGCCCTAGCGGCCCGTTTGGGCTACTGCAGGGGCATGCCGGTGTGCTGCCTTGGTCGTTATTGATCGCCGTAAATACCAAGGTGGAAAGGAACCGTATGTTGCTGGTGTCTGCGAACAGCATCCAAGCTTGTGAGCCACAAGAGCCAGCACATCCAGGGCTTCATGATGCGGCTGGACCTGTACGACGAGCAGAAAAACTTCCTACTTGGTTCCGCGCCATTGGCCTACTCCCTCTGCGTGCCCGACGGTTTGGAACGTATGGTCTAGGTCAACACCATAACCCCGGCGAAGTATTTACTTGAGGCCATGGCAGGTCATGCCAAGGCGGGTGCAGCGGGCAAAGGATCTGCACTGCGCACCGGCCCCGACATTTCAATAATGGACCGGCCGCATGCTTCCAAGTAAATTCAGCCTCTAAAGCCTCACACAAGGGAGCATGGGTGGCCACAATGCATCGACTTGCACGCTTGCTGGAACGGCCTGCCCGGCACCTGCGCACTTTGCTTGTGCGCGGAGCCCTTTCCTCGCCCATCGAGCAGCGCCGCCATCAGCTCATTCTTGTCATGGCGATCAGCCTGTTGCTGCTGGCCCTGGCTGCCGCGTCCCTGCTGGGCTATATGCACAGGCAGGTGGAGTTGCGCATGGTGGCGAGCAGCCAGAACCTGGCCAAGACTCTGCAGCAGTCGATCGACCAACTGATTGAAGCCGTCAACGTCAGCATGCTCGCCGCCACCGACGAAATGTCGCGCGAGGGCGCTGTGGGCGATCCCAATGCCGGTTATCTCAACTTCCAGTTGATGCGCCTGTCGGCAAGGCTTCCTAACATCAAGCTGCAGGCCACCGACGAGCGGGGCCTCATTAGTTACAACACCGACGCTGCGCTGCGCGGTCTGAAGGATCTCGATGTCAGCCAGCGCGATTACTTCCGGGTGCCTCGCGACGACACCAGCGGTGCCCTGTTCATAGGTCCCCCGGTGTTCAGTGCCATGAGCCAGTCCTGGGGCTGGGAGTTTTCACGCGCCGCGCGTTCCAGCGAGGGCCGGTTTTTTGGGGTGGTCTACGCCCGCATCGACGTCAGCGTGATCCAGAAAATGTTTGCCGCCCTGCAGTTGGAGCCGCGTGCCACGGTGTCGCTGCGCGACCGCAGGCTCATCCTGATTGCCGGGCGCATGGAGTCGCAGGCGGTGTATCCGATCAAGACCGGCACCGTCAACGTTTCTGCCCAAATGCAGCAAGCCATTGCCGCCAACCCGATGGCGGGCAGCTACACCAGCGGGGCGACCCAGCTCGACGCGCTGGTGCGCACCTTTTCCTATGCGCGCAGTCCGAACTACGGTTTTGTGGTGAATGCCGGTGTCGCCGGCGAGTCGGCCTTTGCCGAGTGGCGCCAGCAGGCCTGGATCATTGGCTCGCTGATTGCCTTGGTGGCACTGGCGGCGCTGATTTTTGTGCACATCATTGTGCGTTCCTGGCGCGACGAGCAGGTCCACCTGATGGCCCTGCGCGAGGCCCAGGCGCAGACGGCCTTCAGCAACACGGTGCTGGACCAGGCGCTCGAAATGGCCCAATGCGCAACCTGGACGGTGGACATCGCCTGCGACGGCAACCTGCCCCGCCTGAGCCCGCGTGCCGCCCGCCTGATTGGTATGGCGGTGCACCCCGTTGGCTGCGCGCGCGATCCGCAATGGAGTCGCTGTCTGGTGGACGCAGCCGGGCAGGAGTTGGCCGACAAGGTGACGCTGCAGTACGAGGAGGCCTTGCAGGGCAAGCGCGAGCGCTACGATGCCAAATATCCGATCAAGCGCATCGACACCGGCACCATCATGTGGCTCCACGACATGGCCACGGTGAGCAGGGACAGTGCTGGCAAACCGGTTTTCATACGCGGTGTGACGCGCGACATCACCCTGGAGCACCAAGCCCAGGAGGCCATCATTGGCGCCATGCAGGAGGCCGAGGCCGCATCGCGCGCCAAGGGCGAATTTTTGGCCAATGTGAGCCATGAAATTCGCACGCCCATGAACGCCATCATCGGCCTGTCGGGTCTGGCCCTGAAGGGTGAAATGCCCCCGCGTCTGCAGGACTACCTAGGCAAGATCAGGCAGAGCGGCGAGCATTTGCTGCGCATCATCAACGACATCCTGGACTTCTCCAGGATCGAAGCCGGCGAGTTGGAGATCGATTCTGTCCCCTTTGCGTTGGAGGCGGTGCTCGACCAGGTGGCCTGGCAGATGCGCGAAAAGGTCCAGGCCAAGGGCCTGGAACTGATTTTTAGCCTGGACAGCGCCCTGCCCAAAACGCTGGTCGGTGACCCCTTGCGCATAGGCCAAATCCTCATCAACTACGCCAACAACGCCGTCAAGTTTTCCAGCCAGGGCGAGGTGCGCATTGCGGCTCATGTGCAAAGCGCAACAGAGGCAGATGTGCTGGTGCATTTCTCGGTGACCGATAGCGGCATAGGCCTGACGCAAGAGCAGATGGGTCGCCTGTTCAAAAGTTTCGAGCAGGCCGATGGCTCTAACACGCGTCGCTATGGCGGCACCGGTCTGGGTTTGGCCATCAGCAAGAGCCTGGCCTATGCCATGGGCGGCGAGGTCGGGGTGGCAAGCGAGCCCGGCAGGGGCTCCACCTTTTGGTTTACCGTCCGCTTGGGCCTGGGCGCGCAGGATGAAACGCTTAGCCACCCCAGCGTGGAGCGCCGCGTGCACAGTGCCAGCAACCTAGAGGCGGCGCTAGCGCCGCTGCGCGGTGCGCGCGTGCTGCTGGTTGAAGACAATGAAATCAACCAGATGGTGGCCTGCGAGATGTTGCATGGCGTGGGATTTTTAGTGGAGGTGGCCGAAAACGGGCAACTCGGCGTCAACCAGGTCCACGCCCGCAAGGCCCAGGGCCGGCCCTACGACATCGTGCTGATGGACATTCAGATGCCGGTCATGGACGGCCTTAGCGCCACCCGATTGCTGCGCAAAACCTACTCGGCCAAGGCGCTCCCCATTGTCGCCATGACGGCTAATGCCATGCCGGGCGACAAGGAGCGCTGCCTGGGCGCCGGCATGAACGGATTTGTCAGCAAGCCCATCCATCCGGATGCGTTGTGGCGGGCCCTGCTCAGTGTGATCACGCTGCGCGAAGGCCTAGGTCAGTCTGCGGCTGCCTCGCCCGCGCAAAACGCACCGGCGCAAGACGGATCGGCGCAGGACGGGCAGCGCCAGCAGAGCCTGTTGTCGGCACTGCGCAATGTGGAGGGCCTGGATGTGGAGCAGGGCCTGCGCCTGTCCAACCACAATGCCGCCCTCTACCTCAGCATGCTGGAAAAGTTTGTCCAGTCGCAGGAGCAGGCGCTGCAACACACGCAGCAGGCCCTGCAGCAGGCCGATGGCCTTACCGCTGAGCGGCTGGCCCATACCCTCAAGGGACTGGCCGCCAGCATGGGCGCTGAGCCACTGCGTATGCTGGCAGCCGAACTGGAACAGGCGCTGCACAGCGGTGCCCATCCAGAGCAGTTGGCGCGCCTGATTGCGCCGGCCCAGACGCAGCTCGATGGACTGGTGGGCGCCTTGCGCGCCGTCCCCGGCCTGGTCCGGCAAACCCCGCTTGTCACTGCCGAGCTAACAGAGGCTGGGCGCGCGGCCTTGCAGCCGGTGCTGCGCCAACTCCAGCAGATGCTGGAGCAAGACGATTCCGAGGCCGCCTCCCTGTGGGAGCAGCACGCGCCAGATTTGCGCGCGCTGCTGGCGCAGGCCGATCCGTTGGAGCGGGCGATTGCCTGCTTTGACTTTGAGGAGGCCCTGCGTCTGCTGCGCCAAGAGGCCTGACGCCACTGCCGCTGTGGGTCGGCGGCTGCGTTCTGTACCCCGCTGGTAACCGGGGATGCGCACAAGCGCTTGTTTCCCAGTTACCATCTGGCATGTAATTTTGTTACACCCTCATTCAGATCGTGAGAACGCCATGGCAACAGCCCCATTGACCCCCGCCCTGCACCCTGTTGTGGATGCAGTCACCCGCCGCATCCGTGAGCGCAGCGCAAGCACACGCGGCGCTTATCTGGCCCAACTCGACATCGCCGCCAAGCGCAAGCCCGGTACCGAGCGCATGGGTTGCGCCAATGTGGCGCATGCCTTTGCCGCGCTGCCCGGTAGCGACAAGTTCAAGGTGGTGGCCGAGAAGGCGCCCAACATCGGCATCGTCACCGCCTACAACGACCTGCTCTCGGCCCATGCGCCGCTGCAGCATTACCCCGACCTGATCAAGGCCGAGGCGCGCAAACAAGGTGCCACCGCCCAGGTGGCCGGTGGAGTGCCTGCCATGTGCGACGGCGTGACCCAGGGCTTTGAGGGCATGGAGCTCAGCCTGTTTTCGCGCGATGCCATTGCCATGTCCACGGCCATCGCGCTCAGCCACGATGTGTTCGATTGCGCGCTGATGCTCGGTGTGTGCGACAAGATCGTGCCCGGCCTCTTGATTGGCGCGCTGCATTTCGGCCATTTGCCCACCGTGTTTGTGCCGGCCGGCCCCATGACCTCGGGCCTGTCGAACAACGACAAATCCAAGGTGCGTGAAAAGGCCGCCCAGGGCCTGGTGACCCGCGACGAGCTGCTGGCCGCCGAGTCCGCCGCCTACCATGGCCCCGGCACCTGCACCTTTTACGGCACGGCCAATAGCAACCAGATGCTGCTCGAAGCCATGGGCCTGCATGTGCCCGGCACCGCCTTCATCAACCCCGGCAACAGCGTGCGCGAAGAGCTCACGCGTGAGGCGGCGCGCACCGTGCTGGACATCACCCGAGCCAAGCGCTTCACGCCGATTGGCCGCCAGGTCGATGAGCGCTGCATTGTCAATGCCATGGTGGCCCTGCTGGCCACCGGTGGCTCCACCAACCATTTGATTCACTGGGTGGCAGTGGCGCGTGCCGCCGGCATCGTCATCGATTGGAACGACTTTTCGGCCCTGTCCGACGTGGTGCCCTTGTTGACCCGCGTGTACCCCAACGGCAGTGCCGATGTGAACCAGTTCCAGGCCGCAGGCGGCCCCGGCTTTGTGATCCGCGAACTGCTGGACGCCGGCTTTATGCACGCCGATGTGCTGACCGTGCGCAGCGGCGGTTTGCGTGAGTTTTGCAACATCCCTGCAGCCGCTGCCGATGGCAGGTTGGAGTGGCATGACGCAGGACCCAGCCAGGACGACAGCGTGGTGCGTCCGGCCACTGCGCCGTTTAGCACCAGCGGTGGCTTGAAGCTCTTGCAGGGCAATCTGGGGCGCAGCGTGATCAAAATTTCTGCCGTGCCGGACGACCGCCACACCATTGAAGCCCCTTGCCGCGTGTTTGATTCGCAAGAGGGCTTGCACGCCGCCTTCAAGGCCGGTGAGTTGGACCAGGATGTGGTTTGCGTGGTGCGCTGGCAGGGGCCACAGGCCAACGGCATGCCCGAGCTGCACAAGCTCACACCGCCCCTGGCGGTGCTGCAGGGCAAGGGTTTTCGCGTCGCCCTGGTGACGGACGGGCGCATGAGTGGCGCCTCGGGCAAGGTGCCCGCCGCCATCCACGTCTCGCCCGAGGCGGCCGCCGGTGGCGATCTGGCAAAGGTGCGCGATGGCGATGTGATCCGCCTGGATGCCAGCAAGGGAACTCTGCAGGTGCTGGTGGAGCCGGCCGAGTGGGCCGCACGTCCTCTGGCCACCATGCCCGAAGCCTTACGCGGCGCCAATAGCGTGGGCATGGGCCGTGAGCTGTTTGCCAATATGCGGCGCAATGCCTTGGCAGCAGAGCAGGGCGCCTGCACCTGGTTTTGACCCGTAAGAACTTTCAACAGGAAACCCAATGAGCAATTTGCCAACCTTTACTGCCCTGCAAGTGATGCAGGACGCACCGGTGATCCCGGTCATTGTCTTGAACGATGTGGCCCATGCCGTGCCCATGGCCCGTGCGCTGGTGGCCGGTGGCATTCGCATGCTCGAAGTGACACTGCGCACGCCGCAGGCGCTGGCCTGCATCGAAGCGATTGCCCGCGAAGTGCCCGAGGCCGTGGTCGGTGCGGGCACCGTGCGCTCTCGCGCCGATGCGCAGGCAGCAGCCAATGCCGGTGCGCGCTTTGCGGTCAGCCCCGGTTACACCAGCGCGGTGGGACAGGCCTGCCGCGACTTTGGTCTGGCTCTGTTGCCCGGCGTTGCCACCGGCAGCGAAATCATGATGGCGCAAGAAGACGGCCTTAGCCAGCTCAAGTTCTTCCCCGCCATGCAGGCCGGCGGCCCGGCCATGCTCAAGGCCTGGAGCGGCCCGTTCTTTGATGTGCAGTTCTGCCCCACCGGTGGCGTGACGCTGCAAAACGCTTCCGAATTTTTGGCCCTGCCCAATGTGGTCTGCGTGGGCGGCTCTTGGTTGGTGCCGGCCGAGGCGATGGCAGCCGGTGACTGGGCCCGCGTGACTGCGCTGGCCCAGGCTACGCAAGCGCTGCGCAAGTAACGCAGTCTGCTGCTGCCGGGCTTAGACCGATCCCGGCGGCAAGACGCGCTGCTGGCTCTGTTGGCGGAACTGCCAGGCCAGGTGGGCAAGCAGGGCGATAAAGACCACGCTGCCACCCAGCAGGGTGCGCAGGCCGGGCAGCTCGCCATGAACCAGCCAGACCCAGAGGGGGCCCAGCACCGGCTCCGCCGTGCCGATCAGTGCGGCCAGCGCCGCCGGCAGCAGGCGCGCACCGCTGACAAACAACGCCATGCCCAGGCCCAGATTGGCAGCGCCAAACAGGAACAGCAGTCCGAAGTCCTTGGGGCTGACGGCAAAGTGCTGCACCAGACTGCCCGAGACCAGGGCCGCAATCAGCGTGCCCAGACAAACCGCCGGCATCATGCCCACCTCCGCATGGCGGCGCGTGATCACCGTGGCACAGGCGAACACCACCGCGATCAGCAGGGCCAGTCCGTCGCCCAAGGGTGATACCGCACCGCCCAGCGAGGCGGACACCATGATGGCCACACCCGCAATGACGCAGGCAATGGCCGCCCAGGTGGCTTGGCTGACCTGCTCACGAAACAGCACAAAGCCCAGCAGGGCAGCCAGCAGAGGCACGCCGGCCTGCATCAGCAGCACATTGGCCACCGTGGTGTAGGAGAGGGCCAGCACAAAGGAGGTGGAGGCGGTGGCAAAGCACAGCGCCACACCCAGGCCGGGCAGCCCCATGGCTGCAAACAGTTGCCGGGTCCGCACGGGCCCGTCCCGGTAGAGCATGAAACCCAGCAGGAAGGTGGCGGCAAACACGGAGCGCCAGAACACCATCACCCAACTGTCGGTGACTTCCAGAAAGCGGGCGATGGCTCCGCCAAAACTCCAGACCGCGGCCGAGCCGAAAACCAGCAGCGCACCGCGTTTGTCCGTCTGCATAGCCGACTCAGGCGTCGCGTTGTATTAACTCAATCTTGTAGCCATCGGGGTCGGTGACAAAGGCGATCAGGGTGTTGCCGCCCTTGACCGGTCCGGCCTCGCGCGTCACGTTGCCGCCAGCGGCCTTGATCTTTGCGCAGGCCGCGTAGACATCTTCCACGCCCAGGGCGATGTGGCCATAGGCCGTGCCCTGTTCGTAGTGGTCCACGCCCCAGTTGTAGGTCAGCTCCAGCTCGCATTGCGCCGGGTTGGCCTCATAGCCCAAGAAGGCCAGGGTGTATTGGTATTCGGGGTTTTCCGATTGGCGCAGCAACTGCATGCCCAGCACATCGGTATAAAAAGCAATGGCGCGTTCAAGGTCGCCAACGCGCAGCATGGTGTGAAGTATTCTCATGCGGTGCATTGTGGCGGAAATCGTTGTGTCGGGTGGGCGCTGCTTCACAATGACCCGTCAGCCAAGCCCGCTGTTTGTTTCGCTACTTTGCTCCTTATTTTGCAGCTTGCTTTGCAGCCTGTTCCCCCACGTCATTTTTTAAGCCGACCATGACCACTTTTACCCGCACTGTTTTGTTCACCGACACCGATGGCCGCGCCCGTTTCCGAGAGGAGGCTTTGCCGCTTGCGCAGGGCAACCCGCAGTCCATGCTGTCGGAAGTGTTTGCCTCGGGGGGCTTTCAATTGCGCGAGAGTCCGGTCGGCTTTCGCAGCAGCTTTCATTGCACCGGCGCGCCGCAATGGGTCTTTATTCTGAGCGGGCAAATGGAAATTGGCCTGCAGGGCGGCACCTCGCGCATCTTCAAGCCCGGTGAGCATTTCTATTCGGCCGATGTCTTGCCCGAGGGCGCGCTGTTCGACCCGCAAGTGCATGGCCACTGGAGCCAGCAGGTCGGCCCCGACCCTTTGCAGACGCTGTTTGTGCGCGGCTGAGCCAGCGATTGACAGAGCAAGCCTGCCCATGCAAAAAGCCCCGGGTCACGCGCATTTTTGCGTGAGACCCGGGGCTTTTTTTAAACAGGCATTGCTGCCTGCTCAAAATTAACGGTTGTTGCCGCCAGGTCCGCGCGGACCACGGGGGCCGTTGCTTGGGCCGGCGCCATATCCACCACCACCGCTACGGCCGCCACCACCACCACCACCACCACCACCACCACCATATCCACCGCCACCGCCACCGCCTGCATTGCGGTTGCCGCCGCCGTAGCTGCGGCGTGCGCCGCGCTCGGCCATCATGTCTACGCTGGTGCGCATGGGGTCGGGTTGACCGGCCGGAGGACGCGGCTCACGCGGCTCATTGGCATAGCCCGCAGGCTGTTGCGGCATGCCGTTGCCCATGGGGCGACCACGGCCGCCCTGGCCTTGCGGTGGGCGTGCGGATTGCGGACGTGGGGGCTGGAATTCGCCACTGCGGTCATTGCGGTCATTGCGCGGAGCGCCGCCCTGTCCACCACCTTGGCCACCGCCAGCACTGCGGCTGCGGTTAGGCGCTTGACCACCACGGCCACCGCCACCGCCGTTACCACCACCACCGGCGCTGGCCTTGCTGTCACGCACGCGGGTCAGCATTTCGGTGCGCGCAGCCTTGGCTGCAGCCTGCATCACGTCGCGGCTAGGCGGCTTGCCCGCACCACCCCAGATGGTCTGGCGGCCCATGGCAATGGGTTCACCCTTTTCGCCGGGCTCGGGACCAAAACCTTCGACGATTTTGACTTCGATGTTTTGCTTGGTGAAGCGCTCGATGTCTTGCATGAAGCCTTCTTCGTCCATGCACACCAGGTTGATGGCAGCGCCGTCGGCTCCGGCGCGACCGGTGCGCCCGATGCGGTGCACATAGTCTTCGCTGACATTGGGGATTTCGTAGTTCACCACATGCGGCAGGTCGTCGATGTCAATGCCGCGCGCGGCAATGTCGGTGGCCACCAGGGCGCGCACATCGCCGCTCTTGAAGCCGGCCAGCGCTTGGGTGCGTGCGGCCTGGCTCTTGTTGCCGTGCAGCGCCATGGCGCTGATGCCGTTCTTTTCCAAGAACTCGGCCACGTTGTTGGCGCCAAACTTGGTGCGCGTGAACACCAGCACCTGGCTCCAGTTGTTCTCGTTGATGATGTGGGCCAGCAGGGCCTTCTTCTTGCCGCGACCCACCGGGTGGATTACCTGGGTGATGCGCTGCACCGTGGTGTTGCGCGGCGTGACCTGCACGCTTTGCGGGTTCTTCAAGAGGTTGTTGGCGAGTTCGCGGATTTCGTCGCTGAAGGTGGCAGAGAACAGCAGGCTTTGCTTGTCCTTGGGCACCAGGGCCAGCACCTTTTTCACGTCATGGATAAAGCCCATGTCGAGCATGCGGTCGGCCTCATCGAGCACCAGCATTTGCACCTGGCCCAAGTCCAGCATGCCTTGCTGTTGCAGGTCCAACAGGCGCCCGGGTGTGGCCACCAAAATGTCCACGCCCTTTTTCAGCTTGGAGATTTGCGGGTTCATGCCCACGCCGCCAAAGATCACGGTGCTGGTCAGTTGCAGGTATTTGCCGTAGGTGCGGATCGACTCTTCCACCTGGGCGGCGAGTTCACGCGTCGGGGTCAACACCAAGGCACGGATGCCGGTGCCGCCAAATTTGTTTTGCGCGCTGCGGCTCATCGTCAAGCGGTGCAGCATGGGCAGGGTGAAGGCCGCAGTCTTGCCGGTGCCGGTCTGGGCGCCGCCCAGCAGGTCGTGGCCCAGCATCACCAGGGGGATGGCCTGGGACTGGATGGCGGTGGGGGTTTCATAGCCCTCTTCGCGCACAGCCTTCAGGATGGCCGGGGCCAGATTCAGTTCTTCAAAGTTCATGGGTATCGCGCCCTTCCAGGCGCTGGGGTACCGGCCGTTCCGCAGGCTTTGGGCCAAGCGGTCAGTCAAAGGCAGATAGATTCAAAGGAGGGGGCGCCAGGTGTCGTTGGGCCCCCCAGCAAGGTGCTGGCATTGCGGACAACTGATTCGCCGCAATGCATGGATTGTCGCACGTTGCGCCAAGTGGGCGTGCCGCGCCATGATGGGGTGTGCGATTTTTCCCACGCCTGTGTGGCTTCGCTGTTCAGCTTGCTTGGCGGCTGACACAATGGATTCACGATGAGCAAATTCATGTTGCGCCGCCTGGGAGTGGCAGACGATCCCGGCCACAGGCCCCCTCATTTGCAGGCCTGTCTCGAATCCGTGCTCGAGCAAAGCCCGTTGCTGATGGAAGATGTGCTGGCCGGCCTGAAGGCTGCGCTGCTGCCGGCGCCGGGCAAAAAGGCCGCGCTCGTTACCGAGCCACTGCTGCGTCAGACGATTGAAGAGCTGGCCGAGCACGCACCAGCCCTCAAGCAGGGCTTTGCCGCCCATTTGCGCGTCTACGTGTTTGGTGGCCAGCAGAGCCGGCAACTGGCACGCCAGGCCATTCGCTTTGACGATTTTCAATTTCTCGATTCCGAGCAGATCGACTCCAGCATTGAGTTGGCCCAAAGCCAGCAGGCGGTGCAACTGGCGGTGCAAGACCTGTTGCCGACCCTCAACGCGATGCTCAGCAAGCTGCTGGGTTGGTCCTCGGTGCAGGCCCATCTCAATCCGCTCAAGCCCGCCGCCTTTGTGTACGCATTGCGCGAAACGCTGGAAGAATTTTTACCCGAACGCACGGCCCGTGCCAGCGTCATGGCCCTGTCTGCAGGTCTGTTGGGCGTGAGCCTGCACAAGCTGTACCGCGAGCTGACCGAGTGGCTGCGCTCACAGGGCGTGGAGCCGGTACACATGGCGACCCACACCAGCAGCAGCCTGTGGAACCCGGCCAACGTGGCCGAAAGCACGGTGGCACGCACCATGCTGACGCTGGACAAGTTGCGCCGCCTGCTGTCGGGCGAGCTCAACCCGAACCCCGGTGCTGCCGGGCAGGTCGATTTCTCCAGCACCATACCGGTCTCGTTTGAAGCGCTGCAAGACATGAAGTTGGTGGAGCCCATGATGAAGCGCTTGTCGGACCGCGCCGCCTTGGCGCCCGCCGCCGCCGATGCGCCCTTGCCCGAGGAGCCGGCGCCTCAGCAGCGCAAGGAACTGGCCATGCGCCTGGGCCGCGAAGTGGTGCTGCTGATGCTGGACCACCTGATGCAGGACGCGCGCCTGCTGGCGCCGGTGCGCGCCAGCCTCAAGAGCCTGGAGCCGGTGCTGGTCCAACTGTCGCAACAGGATGGCCGCATGTTCAGTGAGCGCCAGCACCCGGCGCGGCTTTTTTTGGATCGCATGACGCACCGCAGCCTGGCCTTCTCCAGCGCGCAGACACCGGGTTACGCCGATTTCCAGTCCTCGTTGGACCATGCGGTCAGCCAGCTCAAGCAAGGTGCTGGCGATGCCGCTGCCTTTGCTAAGGTGTTGCGTGTGCTCGACGACCACTGGGCCAGCGAAGAGGTCGCGCAGCACCGGCGCGCGGCTACGGCGGCACGCGGTCTGCTGCACGCCGAGCAGCGCAACCTCTTGGCCCATCGCCTGGGCCGGCAGTTTGCCGAGCGCCTGCAGGGCCTGAAAGTGCCGCAGGCGGTGGCCGCATTTTTGCGCGGACCCTGGGCCCATGTGGTGGCGCAGGCGCAGCTCAGCGCGGCCGATGGGTCGCAAGACCCGGGTGGCTACCTGGCTCTGGTGGACGACCTGGTCTGGAGCGTGCAGCTGCGACTGACAAGGCGCAACCGGGGGCGCTTGGTGCAGATGGTGCCCGACATGCTGGTCAAGATGCGCCATGGCTTGGAGCTGATTGCTTACCCGCCTGAGCGCATGGCAGCTTTTTTTGAGACCCTGATTTCCTTGCATGAGCAGGTGTTTGACAGTGCCCGCTCTGGCGCCGAGCCGCGCGAGGCCGCCCCGGTGGTCGCTGCGGATGACTTTTGGATAGTGGACCAAGAGGCGGCTGACTCGGGCTACCTGGACGATGCCGCGCCGGCCGTGCTGGCAGATGCGCCAACGGCAGAGCCGGCAAGCTATCCAGTGGACTGGCAAGTGGACAGTTTGACCGTGGGCTCCTGGGTGGATCTGGCACTGGCGGGTAATTGGGTGCGCGCCCAGCTCACCTGGGCCAGCCCCGAACGCACTCTGTACATGTTCATTGCCGGCAATGGAATGGCGCACTCGATGTCGCGCAAAACCGTGGAGCGGCTGAAAAAGTCCAGGCTGATCCGGCTGGTGTCGGACCTGCGGGTGATGGACGCCGCCTTGGACGCCGTGGCGCGCACCGCCCTGCGCAACGATCTGCTGGCGCCAACACCCAAAGCGCAGGAATAGGACCGCAATCGGGCGGGTTTTGTCGGGCCAAGCCCAGGCGCAGTCGATAATGCGGCCTTTACGTTTTCGAATTAACCAGTACCGCAATGGCCCAATACGTCTTTTCCATGAACCGGCTCGGCAAGATCGTGCCGCCCAAACGCCACATCCTGAAGGACATCACCCTGTCCTTCTTCCCCGGTGCCAAGATCGGCGTGCTGGGTACCAACGGTTCCGGCAAGTCCACCCTGCTGAAAATCATGGCCGGCCTGGACAAGGAGATTGAGGGCGAAGCCATCCCCATGCCCGGTCTGAACATCGGCTACCTGCCCCAAGAGCCGCAGCTCGACCCGACGCAAACCGTGCGCGAAAGCGTGGAAGCCGGCATGGGCAAAGTATTCACCGCCAAGGCAAGACTGGAAGAGGTCTACACGGCTTACGGCGAAGAAGACGCCGACTTTGACGCCCTGGCCGCCGAGCAGGCTGAGTTGGAGGCCATCATTGCCACCGCTGGCACCGACTCCGAGCACCAGTTGGAGATCGCCGCCGACGCGCTGCGCCTGCCCCCATGGGATGCCAACATAGGCCTGCTCTCCGGTGGTGAAAAGCGCCGCGTGGCCCTGTGCCGTTTGCTGCTGTCCAAGCCCGACATGCTGCTGCTCGATGAGCCTACCAATCACTTGGACGCCGAATCGGTGGACTGGCTGGAGCAGTTTCTGCAGCGCTACCCCGGCACCGTGGTGGCCATCACCCACGACCGCTACTTCCTGGACAACGCCGCCGAGTGGATTCTGGAAATGGACCGCGGCTCCGGCATTCCCTACAAGGGCAACTACTCCGACTGGCTGCAACAAAAGCAGGCCAGGTTGGAGTCCGAACAAAAGGGCGAAGAGTCCCGCGCCAAGGCCTTGAAGAAGGAACTGGAATGGTCACGCCAGAACCCCAAGGCGCGCCAGGCCAAGAGCAAGGCCCGACTGGCCCGCTTTGAGGAACTCTCCGACTTCGAATACCAAAAGCGCAACGAAACCAATGAAATCTTCATCCCCGTGGCCGACCGCCTGGGCCATGAGGTGATTGAGTTTGTCGGCGTGACCAAGTCCTTTGGCGACCGCGTGCTGATCGACAACCTCTCGTTCAAGGTGCCCGCAGGCGCCATCGTCGGCATCATCGGGCCCAACGGCGCCGGTAAATCGACGCTGTTCAAGATGATTGCCGGCAAGGAGCAACCTGATTCGGGCACCGTCAAGATCGGCCAGACCGTGAAGATGGCCTTTGTGGACCAGCACCGCGATGACCTGGCCAATGACAAGACCGTGTGGGAAGACGTCTCCGGCGGTCTGGACATTCTCAATGTGGGCAAGTTCCAGATGGCCAGTCGTGCCTACTGCGGGCGTTTCAACTTCAACGGTGGCGACCAGCAAAAGAAGGTTGGCATGCTGTCGGGCGGTGAGCGCGGACGCCTGCACCTGGCCAAGACCCTGATTGCCGGCGGCAATGTGCTGATGCTCGATGAGCCCTCCAACGACTTGGACGTGGAAACCCTGCGCGCCCTGGAAGATGCGCTCTTGGAATTTGCCGGCACCATCATGGTCATCAGCCATGACCGCTGGTTCCTGGACCGCATTGCCACCCACATCCTGGCCTGCGAGGGCGATAGCCAGTGGACCTTCTACGACGGCAACTACCAGGAATACGAGGCCGACAAGAAGAGGCGCCTGGGCGAAGAGGGCGCCAAGCCCAAGCGCATGCGCTACAAGGCACTGAAGTAAGCATTCGCGCAGCGACCTGTGTCCACTGCCAAACCGCCAGCCCGAGCCGGCGGCTCTGACCAGGTCCTCTACCAGGCCACCTTGCAAGAGGCGGCCGATGCCGGCGCCCTGCTGATGGGCAAGCTGGTGGAGGCGGGGCGCGTGGTGCTGCAGGTGCAAGAGGCGGGGCTGCGCGACCTGCGTCAACGCGATGGGGTGGCGGTGGCCGCCAAGCTTTTGCGCAGACACGAGCATCAGCTCTGTATGGGCTATCCCAAGGCCCTGCTGGCGGCCTTTGCCAGCCCCGGCGGGCGCCGCAAACCGGCCCTGTTGTCGGTGGCCGAGGTGCACTTTGACCAGCTCGAACTGATGGACGATGCGCAGGTGCAGAGCACGGTCACCCTGGCCCGCATCCAACAGGGCGCGCTGCATGTGGCCCAGGACGCTCTGGCCGAGCTCAATACCCTAATCTGCAGTGTGCAAGGCCTGGGCGTGGTGCGTGCCGAGCACAACCCCCTGCGCCCCGAGGTCTATGTCCACGCACTCAAAGAAGCGGTTGAAGAAACCGATGTGCCCTCAAGCGCCCAGCTGATCTGGTTCAACGCCATGGCGCAAGCCTTGGGGCCGGGGCTGAGTGCCTTGTATGAGCGCGCCAGCGAGCGTCTGCGCCAGCAGGGGGTGGTCTCGGTTTCCTATGCGATTCCAAGCGGTTTTTGCAACCAGGGCGGCGCTGCTGGCGCCTCTGTGTTGCCCCGCGTTGCAGTGCCCACCGCCAGTCTCGGAGCCACCTCGCAACCGGCACTAGGCGCTGCGCAAGTGCCTCCCGCGCGAGGCCGCGACCAGACCCTGCTGACCCTGGACAAGCTGCACCGCCTGCTATCGGGCGATCTGGCCCCGGCGACTGCCGGCAACCGGGTAGATCAATTTGCGGCCCAGTTTGCGCGCCAGTTTGAAGACAGTGGCCCGGCTTCGCCACAGGGACCTGCGAGCGATTTTGCGGCCACCGTGCCGGCGGCACTGGAGGCGCTGGCCGAGATGAAGCAGCTTGATCGGGTGGTGCACAACCTAGAGCAGCGACGCGCCGCTGCCACGGACCCGGTCCAGCCGCATTCGGCAGAAGGCCAGCGCCTGGAGCTGTGCCGCAATGCCCGCGATGTGGCCCAGGCCCTGAGCCTGGAGGTGGTGATGCTGATGGTGGAAAACATGGCGCATGACGCGCGTCTGTTGGAGCCGGTGCGCGCGGTGATACGCAACTTGGAGCCGGCGCTGTTGCGCCTGGCCCTGGTCGATCAGCGCTTCTTTACCGACAAGCAGCACCCGGCGCGTCGCTTGTTGCAGGCACTGACCCAGCGCAGCATGGCCTTTGACTCCGAGCAGTCGGCAGGCTTCGCCACCTTTTTGCAGGAGCTGCAAGACGCCCTGGCGCCGCTGTTTCGCTCGGAGATCGAAAGCGCCGAGGTGTTCGAGCGCACCTTGGCCTTTTTGCAGCAGCAATGGAGCCAGGTCGATCAGGTCAGCGCACGCGCACGCGCGGGGGCCGTTGCGGTATTGCGCCACGCCGAGGCGCGCAATCTGCTGGCAGAAAAAATTGCCCACAACATAGAGAGCCAGCCCGAAGCGTCCAAGGTGCCTGCGGTGGTGATCGAATTTCTGTGCGGACCCTGGGCCCAGGTGGTGGCGCAGGGGCGTATCCAGCAGGGCGCTGGCTCAGCAGCCGTAGAAAAATTCGAGGCGCTGATTTCTGCGCTGTTGTGGAGCGCACACCCCGAGCTTGCACGCCACAGTCCGGCCAAGCTGACGCGCCTGGTGCCGCGCTTGCTTGCGACCCTGCGTGAAGGACTCGACACCATTGCCTATCCCGCCACCGGTACGAGTGCCTTTTTGGAAGCCCTGATGGCCCTCCACCAGCAGGTGTTCCGCGCCAACAGTGCTTTGGCTCCGGTTTCATCGATTGCGGTCATGCCGGCGCGCAAGGTGCAGGGCGACCCCTGGATGGCACCGCAGGAGGCGCTGCTCTCCAACTTTGTGGCGCTGCAGGAGAGCACGCCGGCCTTGGTGGATGCCGCTGTGCCGTTGCGCCTGCCTGAGGTGGCAACTGATGCAGTGGCGGATGCCATGACTGACACCATCGACGATGCGCTTGATTTTCCACTGGGCTCCTGGGTGCAAATGTGGAGCAAGGACCAGTGGCTGCGCACCCAACTGACCTGGGCCAGTCCCTACGGCACCCTGTTCCTGTTTACCGGGGTGTTTGGCAACACGCAGTCCATGAGCCGGCGCTCGCGTGATGCGTTGCTGGCCAGTGGGCGTTTGCGCCTGCTGACGGGGCAGGCGGTGGACGAAGGTGCGCTAGACGCAGTGGCGCAGACCGCTATGCACAATAGCGTGAACAGCATGAGCTAGCTTCGCGCCTTGCGCCTGGCAATGCAATTACA
Organism: uncultured beta proteobacterium; assembly: GCA_903886275.1. GTDB lineage: Bacteria > Pseudomonadota > Gammaproteobacteria > Burkholderiales > Burkholderiaceae_C > Allorhodoferax. The sequence continues at coordinate 94,377 of CAISLN010000019.1, forward strand.
GCGGGTGCTCGGCGTAGAACTTGCCGCCGTGGTAGAGCAGGGGCGAGGCGCCTTCTCTGTGTTCGCAGTGTTCCACTTCGCCGACAAAAATAACGTGGTCGCCCTCTTCGTAGCGGCTGCGGTTAAAGCATTCAAAGGTCGCGGCCGCACCATCGAGCAGCGGCGCACCAGCGGCTCCCAGGTGGAAGGACACTCCGGCAAAGCGGTCCACACCCTTGGTCGCAAACTGCAGCGCCAGCGCCTGCTGGTCGGCGCTCAGGATGTTGATGGCGTAGTGCGAACCGGTGCTAAAGGCTTCCATGGAGCTGGCGGCCTGCGCCAGGCTCCACAGCACCAGCGGCGGAGACAGGGAGACCGAGTTAAACGAGTTGGCCGTGAGGCCGACCAACTCCCCACTGGCGGTGCGCGCAGTGACGATGGTCACGCCCGTGGCGAACATGCCAAGGGCCGTGCGGAACTCGTTTTTTGAAAAGATGGGAGGGCGCGCTTGCAGCGGCTTGACGGTAGACAGCATGCTCTGAATTTAACCGAGTTTGAGGGGGGCACGCTGGGTGAAGGTTTTACCTGCTCTGATCGCGCGCTGGCAACCGGGGCACGCTGGCAGTATGGGCCACTGGGTGAGGCTATTGTCTGCGGGGCTTTCGTAGGTTTTAACTCCCCCATCCCCCCCCGCCCCTTACCCCCCGTCGGGGTAAGGGGAGCCTAAATCGGGCAGCCGATTTTGCCTTTTTGCTTCGGCTACGGCCTTACTGGGACAGGTTTTTCGTATCCGGCGTTCGGAATTACTGGCTTGAGCTCTGGGCAAGCAAACGCAATGGCAACGCCCCGCTGGTAATTCCGTATTCGGCGCGCAGAGGTCAAATCGGTCGTCCGGTTGGGCGCTCCTCTCGCCCGGCGGGGTGAGAGGGTTGGGGAGAGTGGGGGCTACAAAAGCCTCGCAAGGTCAAATCTCACCCAGTGACCCAGTGACCCAGTGACCAGTGGCGCCGACTTCGCGTCGGCGGGGGATGGAGTCCCCGAAATCAATGTCCCAAAATTTTCGACAGGAAGTCGCGGCTGCGTTCACTTTGGGGGTTGTTGAAGAAGTCGTGTGGATTGTTCTGCTCCACGATCTGCCCCTGGTCCATAAAGATCACGCGGTCGGCAACGGCCTTGGCAAAGCCCATCTCGTGCGTCACGCACAGCATGGTGATGCCCTGGCTGGCCATCTCTATCATCACGTCGAGCACCTCCTTGATCATCTCCGGGTCGAGCGCGCTGGTGGGCTCATCGAACAGCATGATCTTGGGCTTCAGACAAAGGGCGCGGGCAATCGCTACGCGCTGCTGCTGGCCACCTGAGAGTTGCAGCGGGTACTTGCCGGCCTGCTCGGCAATGCGCACGCGCTTCAATTGCTCCATGGCCTTTTCTTCGGCTTCCTTCTTGGGCATCTTGCCCACCCACATGGGGGAGAGCGTCAGGTTCTCCAGCACGGTGAGGTGCGGGAACAGGTTGAACTGCTGGAACACCATGCCGACTTTTTTGCGCACGTCGTCAATGGCTTTGACGTCGTCGGTGAGCTCCACGCCGTCCACCGTGAGGTGGCCCTGCTGGTGTTCTTCGAGGCGGTTGATGCAGCGAATGAGCGTCGATTTTCCGGAACCCGAGGGGCCGCAAACCACGATGCGTTCACCGGTCTTGACCTGCAGGTCGATGTCGCGCAACACATGGAAGTTGTTGCCGTACCACTTGTTGACCTTGTCGAAGGTGATGATGTTTTCAGACATATAAATTCCTTAGCGTTGCTTGCTCTTGTTCACTTGCTTTTCAATCCAGATGCTGTAGCGCGACATGGAGAAGCAGAACAAGAAATAAATCAGGGCGATGAAGAGATAGCCTTCGATCTTGAAGGGCCGCCAGTTGGCATCCGAGTTGAGCGCCATGCCCATGGAGCCGGTGAGCTCGTACATGCTCACGATCGTCACCAAGGACGTATCTTTGAAGGTCGAGATGAAGTTGTTCATGATGCCCGGCACCACCATGGCCAGGGCCTGCGGCAGCACGATCTTGCGCTGCGTCTGCCAGTAGGACAGGCCCAGCGTGGCGGCCGCCTCGATCTGTCCCTTGGGCACGGCCTGCAGTCCACCGCGTATCACCTCGGCCATATAGGCCGCGGCAAACAGGGTGATGCCGGCCAGCACGCGGATCAGCACGTCGATATTGAAGCCGTGGGGCATCAAGAGCGGGAACATGAAGGACGCCATGAACAGCACCGAGATCAGCGGCACGCCACGAATCAGCTCCACATACACCGTGCACAGGCTGCGAATGGCCGGCAGGTGCGATCTGCGGCCCAGCGCAATCAAGAGCGCAATCGGGAAGGCCATGGTCATGGATAGCGACGCCAACAGCAAGGTCAGCGGCAGGCCACCCCAAAGTGAAGTTTCCACATACGACAGGCCAAAGACACCGCCGCGCATCAGCGTGAAGAAGACGGTCAGCACTACCACCCACAGCGCTGCGAGCCAGGGCTTCCAGGCCACTCGCATGCAGCTCAGCACCAGCAGGCCCATCAGCAGCAGCGTGGCAATCAGCGGTCGCAGTTCCTCGTCAAAGGGGTAGCGCCCGAAGATGATGATGCGGTACTTCTCGCCAATTACGCCCCAGCAGGCGCCTAGAGCGGCGTGGCAGGTCTCGTAATTTTTGACCCAAACGGCATTGATAAACAGCCACTGGATCAACGGCGGCACCAACCACAGCAGCACGGCGCCAATGGCCAGCGTGCCCACAGATGTGCGCAGGTCGCCAAACAGGTTGGAGCGTATCCAGGCGACAAAACCCTCTGCCTTGACCGGTGCCGGGCGGGAGGGAATGGATTGAAAGACTTGTGCGGTCATGGTGTTAGCGCTCCTTGATCGCAGAGCGCGTGTTGTACCAGTTCATCAGCAGCGAAGTGATGAGCGAGGTGCTGAGATAGACCACCATGATGATGGCAATGCACTCCACGGCGCGACCGGTCTGGTTGATGGCGGTATTGGCAATCGACACCACGTCGGGGTAGCCAATGGCCACGGCCAGCGAGGAGTTCTTGGTCAGGTTGAGGAACTGGTTGGTGACCGGCGGAATGATCACCCGCAGGGCCTGTGGCAGGGTCACCAGGCGCATGGTCTGGCCGCCGCTCAGGCCCAGGGCCGCTGCGGCCTCGGTCTGGCCCAGTGCCACCGACTGGATGCCGCCACGCACCACCTCGGCCACAAAGGCTGCGGTGTAAATGGTCAGGCCCAGCAGCACCGACAAAAATTCGGGCGTCAATGCGCCACCGTTTTCAATCGCGAACTCGCCCTGTATGGGCATATTGAATTCGCTGGGCGCGCCGCCCACGATCCAGCCCAACATGCCAAAGCCAATGACGATGGCCACCGGCACCCAAAACAGGCTGCGCGGCACACCGGTGCGCTCGAAGGCCTTGATGGCCCACAGGCGGTACAAAAAGGCCACGACCAGCGCCAGCCCCATGCCTATGGCGGCAAAGAACTGGCCCGTGGCCCAGACCGGAATCGGAAAGTTCAGCCCGCCCTTGCTCAAGAAAAGCGGACCCAGCACCAGCGGGTTGGCCGAATCGGGCAGCACCTCGGTGAACATCAGGTACCACATCAGCAGTTGCAGCAGCACCGGGATGTTGCGAAACAGTTCCACATAGCAAACGCACAGACCGCGCACTAGGGCGTTGCGCGAGAAGCGGCCCACGCCGATCAGCGTGCCCAGCAGGGTGGTGAGGATCAGGCCGGTGATGGCCACGCGCAGCGTGTTGGTAAAGCCTGTCCAATAGGCGTGCCAGTAGTTCTCGCCGGAGTCGAAGGCAAACAGGCTCTCGCCGATGTCAAAGCCGGCCGCGCTGTTGAGAAAATCAAAGCCGCTCTGTATCCCGCGCTCGCGCATATTGGTCTGCGTGTTGTGTGCCAAATAGCCCACGCAGAGGGTGATGAGAACGACGGCGAGCACCTGGTAGACCAGGCCGCGAAAGGCCTGGCTGCGCCAGGACCAGTGTTTTTTGGGTGGGGTGTTGGACATGCAAGCCCTCTTGGTATGTTGAAAAAATGGCCATTAAAAAAGGGGGAGGGCAACGCCTGCCCGCCCCCTCAAGCCACCGGACCAGCCGGCGACTCTGTGCTTAGCGGATGGGGGGTGCGTACTGGATGCCACCCTTGTTCCACAGGTTGTTTAGACCGCGTGGCAGTTGCAGGTCCGACTTGGGGCCCACATTGCGCTCAAAAATCTGGCCGTAATTGCCGGTGGCCTTGATGGCGCGGGCCAGCCATTCCTTGTCCAGGCCCAGCAGCTTGCCGGTGTCTTCCGTAGTGCCCAGCAGGCGGCCAATGGCCGGGTCCTTGCTGCTGGTCTTGAGCTCCTCCACATTGGCCGAGGTGATGCCATATTCTTCGGCTTCCATCAGGCCGTAAATGGTCCACTTGACGATAGCGGCCCAGTCTTCATCGCCACGGCGCACCAGCGGGCCCAGGGGCTCCTTGGAGATCAGCTCGGGCAGGATGACGTGGTCGGCCGGGTTCTTGGCCGACTTGTTGCGCACCGATGCCAGGCCCGAAGCGTCGGTGGTGTAGGCCACGCAGCGACCGGAGAAGTAAGCACCTTCGACGGCTTCGAGCTTTTCAAACACCACAGGCTTGATGGCCAGGCCGTTGGCCTTGGAGAAGTCGGTCAGGTTCTTTTCGGTGGTGGTGCCGGACTGCACGCACACGGTCTGGCCCTTGAGCTGCTTGGCGCTCTTGATCTTGTTCTTGACGGGGACCATAAAGCCCTGGCCGTCGTAGTAGGTGACGGCGGTCTGGCTCAGGCCCAAGGAGGCATCACGGGTCAGGGTGAAGGTGGTGTTGCGCGACAGGATGTCCACTTCGCCGGACTGCAGGGCAGTAAAGCGGGCCTGTGCGGACAGCGGCACGAACTTCACCTTCTCGGAGTCACCCAGGGTGGTGGCGGCCACAGCGCGGCACATGTCCACGTCAATGCCGGTCCATTTGCCGCTGGAGTCTGCCGCGCTGAAACCGGCCAGGCCGGTGTGCACGCCGCAGATCAGTTGACCGCGTGCCTTGATGGCATCGACCGTCTTGCCGGCAAATGCCGGGCTGGCGGCCAAGGTGCCCATTGCCAGCAGGACTGCGGCGGCGCACTTCAGTGATTGGTTCTTCATATTTAGACACTCCAGTTTAAGAAAAGCTTGCAATGATTCGGTGTGTTTGCACCAAGTCAGTGAATGTATCGGCATGTTACGCGCACTGCGCTCAGGGTTTACTCTTGAAGGCCATGCAAAAACCGTATGAGCTCATCTGTAATTCATTTTTTTAACATGCAAGTCAGCCATCAAGCAATAAGCTTGCCACCCAAGGTTGCGCTGCAGTATTGAATTTTTTTCGTGCCCTATTGAAGGCCGATTGAGTTCAAGCAGGGGCTCATTTGTGTGGACAATAGCCCATGGCCGCGGAATCAGCCGCATCGATATGGCCTATGTATGTCTACTAGACATCTCCCGGGTGGGTACCGAATAAGAAATAAGCGAAAGTTGGCAGGCATGAAAAACAAGGACGCATCTGTCCGACTTCTCCAACGCATGGTGGAAGAAGGCATTAATTTCTCGCAGTCGCGTGCCTATGCCGGCGATGTCTTGTTTACCGAAAAGATGTCGGGCTCCCAGGTCTACATCATCAAGGAGGGCCAGGTAGACCTCTTCCTGATGCGCGAAGAGCGCCGTGTGGTGGTGGAGTCCTTGTTCAAGGGGCAGTGCTTTGGCATGGACTCCAGCTTGCTCAACAATGGGCGGGCGTCCAACGCAATCGCCGCAAGCTATAGCGAGTTTTATATAGCCGATGGCGCATCTCTGGAGAGCTATTTAGGCGGCACGCCCAAGCTGATCAGGGCCATTTTGACCACCTTGGCCATTCGCCTTGAGACCTTGGGCGAACTGATTGCCACCCGCGTCAACTACCAGCCCGAAACACTGGTCTATGCCCAGTTGCTGCAGATTCTGGGGCAGGCCGAGCTCGGTGTGCCCAAGGCATACGGCCGGGCGGCATCGGACAAGCCGGTGGTGGTCAGCGTGTTGTTGGCCGAGTTTTTCAACCAGGTGCGCGTCATCCTGGGTCATTCGGACTTTCACTTTCGCAATACCTTGGGCAAATTGCTACGCCAGCATCTGGTCCAACTGCAGGACGAAGGGGGCAGTGGCAAGCGCATCGTTTTTTCCCCTAAGGACATTGTGTTGCTGGCAAAAAAACTGGCGGTCGATGACAAGGAGCAGTCCAAGGTGGACCATGAGTACGTCTCCATCAAGGAGTTCGCCGACATTGTGGATGTGGAGAGCGCTGCGCTGCTGAGCAAGCTGGCCCGCAACGAGTTTTCGGAAGACGTTTTTACCTTTCGCAAGAGCGAAATCATGCGTTTGCTTGACACCAAGGGCAAGAGATTTTTTAGCGAACGCAAGATCAAAACACCCAACGAGTTCACGGAAATAGAAGACATTGAGTTTGCCGACCTGAAGTCGATTTTCACGGTGCTCTCACCTATTGATAGCTATGACCTGGCCAAGGTGATCTCCCAGATGGAGTCTGATAAGGCCAAGGAGAAGATGCTCAATTGCCTGCCCCGCGCCAAGCGCACGGAGCTGGAGTCGGACCTGTCCTCCATGGGCAGCGTAGACGCCATAGAAGCCCAGCAAATCGGGCAGCGCATCATTGCCCGCGTGAAAGAGGTCATGCTCGGACGCGCCTGAAAGGGAGCGCCGGGGCGGCGGCTAAATTGCCACGTAGCGCCCCGTGCGGTGGTTGATGGCCAGGGTTTGGTTCATCACCACGGCGCCCAGTACCGACAGGGCGATATGCCACCAGTCGGTCAGCGCAAAGGCCAGCACCACGATGCAGCAGTCCAGCGCCATTTGCACCAGGCCGGCGCGCCAGCCAAAGCGCTCCTGCAAATACAGCACCAGCACATTGAAGCCGCCCAAGGATGCGCGGTGGCGAAACAGGATCAGCATGCCGGTGCCCATCAAGAGGCCTCCGGCCACGGCGGCAAACACCGGGTGGAGGCTGCCCAGCGCCATCCACTGCGGCAGCAGGTTGCTGATGCCCGCCAGCAGTCCCACCGCAGCAAAGGTCTTGAGCGTAAAGGCCCGCCCCATGCGCTTCCAGGCCAGGCCGTAAAAGGGCAGGTTGATGCAGAAAAACACCAGGCCAAAATTCCAGCCGGTGGCGTAGTGGATCAAAAAGGCGATGCCTGCCGTGCCGCCCGTGAGCAGGCCGGTGTGGCCAAACATCACCACGCCCAGGGCGACAAACAGAGTGCCGGTGAGCAGCGCCTGTATGTCTTCGTGTGGGCGGTGGCGCAGGTCCGGCAATGCGGCGTCCATCAGGCCGCGCAGCTGGAGGGCCGGACTTCAGGCTCGGAGCTGGCGCAACTGCCCCCGCCACAGCCGTGAATAGCTTCGCCGGCAATGGCCTGCGGATTGCTGATCACACCGGTGGCCGGGTCAAAGCCTGCCGAGCGCAGGTGCAATGCCAGTGCCGCGTCCATGCTCTGGATATGGTTGGCCAGCCACAGGCCCAGCTCATAGGCCATATGGCGCACCAGATCGAGCTCGCCCAAGAGGCCGCGCTTGCCGCCCTCGCGCATCACCTGCAGGATCACGCTGTGCTGGGTGGTGTGGCAGTTGCTGGAGGAAAAACCGGTATCCATCATCCACTGGTCTTCGCGGTCAAAGTGTTCCTGGGTGTGGTCGATCAAGAGGGCCCAGCGCGACAGCAGGGTCGCGTCCGTTGCCAGCACCACCTCGGCCAACAGGTCCACGCAGGCCTCGTGGGTGTCGTCCATCACGGGCATTTCCAGGCCCAGGGTGGGGCTCCATTGCACAGGCGTGCGGTCCAGGGTGGCAGTGGTCATAAAAGGGGGGTCTCCAAATCAGGGGCCTAGGGTAGCTGCTAGGGTATGCCACATCTTTGATGCAGCTCACCATTGTGCCAAAGGGGGCGCCAAGCGCGGGCCTTGGGGGCCGCCGATAATTGCGCCTTGTTTCCTCCGATGCCCGACCCATGACACCCTCGTTTCCCCCTCCCGCGCTGTTCCCTGTGCAAGACCTGGAGCGGGTGTTGCAGCAGCAAGGCTATGCGGTGCTGGGCGCATCCGCAGTTGCGCAACTGGCCGCGGTGGCCTTGTCCGACTTGCTGGCCTGGAACCCGCTGTGGAATGCCTTGCCGCCCGACAACTACCTGCGCGATGGCGGGCGCTACCGGCGCCGGCGCCACAGTTGCTTTGTGTGGAACGCGGGTTGTGTCGAGCAGGTGGTGCACCGCCCGCACTGGCAACCGCTGGAATACAACGCTCTGCATGGAGGCCTGGAGCGCCACTTCGAGCCCATGGATGCCGCCATGGTGGCGCAGCCCGCCTGGTCGCAGTTGCTGGCTTGGCTGGGTGCGGTCTGCTCTGGCCTCAAGGGGGAGCAGCCCTGGTATGTGGAGGCGCACCAGTTTCGCATCGACACCACCGACGGCATAGGCCGGCCCACGCCCGAAGGGGCGCACCGCGACGGCGTGGACATGGTGGCCGTGTTCATGGTGGAGCGCAGCGGCATCAAGGGCGGCGAGACCCGCGTGTTCGAGGCGGATGGCCCCAAGGGCCAGCGCTTTACCCTGCGCGAGCCCTGGTCGCTGCTGCTGCTCGACGATGGCCTGGTGATCCACGAGTCCACGCCGATCCAGCCGTTGGCGCAGGGCGGCTACCGCGACACCTTGGTGCTAACGCTGCGTGCCGGCGGCTTCCAGGCGCAAGGCCAGTAGTTTTCTGAGATTCTCGCGCCGCGCCCGGGTCCTGGTCGCGCGGCGATAGTAGACTCAGGCCCTGTAAGCAAGTGGTACGGATGCAGGTTCAAAATTTCCGCCCACGAGCCCTACATGGGACAGTCGATTTCTAGCAACCAGGAGACATACAGTATGAGCAAGCGTGATGTAGTAGTTTTGGGCATTGCCCGTTCGGCCATTGGTTCTTTCGGCGGAGGCCTGGCGGATATCGAGCCCTGCGAGCTGGCCGGTACCGTGATGAAGGAAGCGATTGCGCGCTCCGGCGTGGACCCCAAGGCCATCAACTATGTAACCGTGGGCAACACCATCCCCACCGAATCCCGTTTCCCCTATGTGGCACGCGTCGCCTCGATCCAGGCTGGCCTGTCGCAGGAATCGGTTGCCATGGCGCTCAACCGCCTGTGCTCTTCCGGTCTGCAAGCCATCGTCACCACTGCGCAAAATATTTTGCTCAATGACTGCGACTACGGCATTGGCGGCGGTGTGGAAGTGATGAGCCGCGCTGGCTACCTGTCGGCTGCGATGCGCAATGGCGCGCGCATGGGCGACAGCAAAATGATCGACACCATGGTGTCTACCCTGACCGATCCGTTTGGCGTGGGCCACATGGGCGTGACCGCTGAAAACCTGGTCACCAAGTGGGGCATCACCCGCGAAGAGCAGGACGCGCTGTCGGTCGAATCGCACCGCCGTGCCGGCGTGGCCATTGCCGAGGGCCGCTTCAAGTCGCAAATCGTCCCCATCGTCCAGAAGACGCGCAAGGGCGAAGTGGTGTTTGACACCGACGAGCATTGCAAGCCTGAAACCACCATGGAATCCTTGGGCAAGCTCAGGCCCGCCTTCAAGAAAGAAGGCGGCTCGGTGACTGCCGGCAACGCCTCTGGCATCAACGACGGCGCTGCCTTCTTTGTGCTGGCCGATGCGGCCGTGGCGGCCTCTGCCGGCCACAAGCCCATGGCCCGTTTGGTGTCCTACGCGATTGCCGGTGTGCCCAACGAAATCATGGGCGAAGGCCCCATCCCCGCGACCAAGCTGGCCCTGAAAAAGGCCGGCCTGACCATGGACCAGATGGATGTGATCGAAGCCAACGAAGCCTTTGCCGCCCAAGCCATCGCTGTGGCGCGCGGTCTGGAACTCGACATGAGCAAGACCAACCCCAACGGTGGTGCCATCGCCCTGGGTCACCCCATCGGCTGCTCCGGCGCTTTCATCGCCACCAAGCTGGTCTATGAACTGCACCGCACCGGTGGCCGCTACGGTCTGGCCACCATGTGTATCGGTGGCGGTCAAGGTATCGCGGTGATTTTCGAACGCCTGTAAACCTTCTAACGTTTGCAAAATGGGGGGTGGTTTCCTGGGCTTCACGGCCTTGGGGCCCACCCCCCAAAAAATAGGGGGCAGCCGGCTGATGCTGCCCGCCTGACTTGCGTCCTGCGGCTACGCGCGGGGCGACTTATTTGGCATCGCCATTGCGTGGGCCCTCCATGCAGAACCCAAGCCGCAGTCCAAAAATGGACCCCACCTTGTTGCGCGTTTCTTCGCTAGCACCCGTCTTGCACACAGCCAGGACCGGCAGCACCAAGTCCTGAAGCCGCAACAGCAAGATAAATTTGCGCTAACTATTTCGAACAGCAAGATGATTCGCCTAGATAAATTTCCATTTATCACAAATGCGCTATGTTCCCGCAATGGGTTGGGAAATCAAATACCACGATGAAAGCTTGCAAGCCGATGTACTCACATTGCCAGCAGGCATTTTGGCCAGGTACTTTCATTGCACGGATCGCACGCGGTAGTTTGGTCCCGATCTGGGCATGCCGCATACGCAATGAGCGCTGGCTTGTTTGAGTTGCGCTTGAAATTATGTGAAGGCATTGCAGGCGCATGAAGGAGTGAAAAGATGCTGACACATAAGCAATTGCGAACCAAGGCTCTCGGCAACGCCGATGTGAAAGCCGAATTTGAAAACCTAGCTGATGAGTACGCTCATCCTGGATGACTTTCAGAAAGCCCGCTCCGATCAAGCACTGACCCAGGCGCAGGGTGTCCAAAAAATCGGCACCACGCAGTCTGCGGTGGCGCGAATGGAGTCCGGCAGTGGAAGGCACTCGCCTTCGCTGGCAACCTTGTCCAAGTATGCGCAGGCCTTGGGATGCAAGCTGGAGCTGCGCTTGGTTCGAAAGACCTCACCAGCGAGAAAATTGGCAGGTCGCACTGGCAGTCTTGCCAAGCGCGCTACGGGACCCTGAGCTTCAATCGAAAGCCTGGTGGTCTCAGTTCCTTACATCTGCCACCGGCTCTGACCCAAAGTCGGGCCGGGCCAGATAGGCCAGCAAGCGTCCTGCCGCCTCATGGGGGCTACTGAGCTGGCCTTTTACATGCAGGGCCGCAAAGCCGTGTTGGTCAGGGAACTGCGCTGCATTGGCTGTGCGCAGTTGCACCTGCATATCGGTGTCGATCACGCCGGGTGCCAGTGAACACAAGGCCGCACCATGGGCCAAAAGCCTTTCCTCCAGCGCCAGGCAACGCGTGAAATGGTCCATGCCGGCCTTGGCCGCGCAGTAGGCCGAAGACGAGGCCATGGCCCGGCGACCCAGCCCAGAAGAAACATTCAACACCTTGCGCGGTACAGCCGCCCAACTTTGCGTGGCGCCCAAAAAGGCGGCGCACAGCAGCATCGGCGCCTCCAGTCCCACCCGCAGGGCGCGCGCCAAATCGCTGGCCTGTGCCTCGCGCAAAGGGGTCAGTTCCGAGATGACGCCAGCGTTGTTGATCAGCGTGGCGCTGGCGATGGCGTGGGGGTCCAGCGCCGCTAGCCACTCCTGCAGGCGTTGCGCCACCGGTGCGGCCTCGCTCAGGTCCGCTTGCCACTGCAGCAGCTCCGCACCACAGACATCGGCCTGCTCTTTCAGCGCGTCATTGGTCTGGCGCGAGATGCACAGCAGCAGGGCATCGGCCTTGAGCAGTTGCTCGGCCATGGCAAGCCCCATGCCGCGCGATGCGCCGGTGAGGATGGTGAGGTGTTTTTTCATGCGGGTTGCCTGTGGATGGGGAAGGGGGCGTTTGATGCAGCACATTTTGACCTGTTCCGCGCGCCGGGATAATGGCGCCCATGCAATTAAAGACCCCTGAACTCCTCGCCCCCGCCGGCTCCCTCACCATGCTGGAGACCGCGTTTGCCTTTGGCGCCACCGCCGTCTATGCCGGCCAGCCGCGCTATTCCCTGCGCGTGCGCAACAACGACTTCGGCGAACTCGCCACCCTGCAGCGCGGCATAGAGCGGGCCCATGCCCTGGGCCACAAGTTTTATCTGGTGTCCAACATCTACCCGCACGACAACAAGCTCAAAAGCTATGTGGCCAATATGAATCCGGTGATTGCCTTGAAGCCCGACGCCATGATCATGTCCGACCCCGGCCTGATCCGAATAGCCCGCGAGGCCTGGCCGGAGATGGAAATTCACCTCTCGGTGCAGGCCAACACCGTTAACTCTGCGGCGGTGAAGTTCTGGAAAAGTGTCGGCATTGCCCGCGTCATCCTGTCGCGTGAACTCTCGCTGGACCAGGTGGCCCATATACGCCAGGAATGCCCGGACACCGAGCTCGAAGTGTTTGTGCACGGCGCCCTGTGCATCGCCTATTCGGGGCGCTGCCTGCTGTCGGGTTACTTCAACCACCGCGATGCCAACCAGGGCAGCTGCACCAACTCCTGCCGCTGGGATTACAAGACGATGCAGGGCGTGGAAGATGCCTCGGGCGACATACTGACCCAAGCCGCGGCAAGGGCGCGCGAGCAGGACCTGTCCCCGGCCGAGGCCGCTGCCGCGCACCCGGCCGGCGTCTACCTGCTCGAAGAAAGCCAGCGCCCCGGCAGTTTCATGCCGGTGGAAGAGGACGAGCATGGCACCTATGTGATGAATTCGCGCGACCTGCGCGCCATCGAGCATGTCAAGCGCCTGGTGGACATGGGCATCGACTCGCTCAAGATCGAGGGCCGCACCAAAAGCCCCTATTACGTGAGCCGCACGGCGCAGGCCTACCGCAAGGCGATTGACGATGCCGTAGCCGGACGCGAGATGGACCCGGCGCTCTTGGGCCAACTCGAAGGCCTGGCCAACCGCGGCTATACCTCGGGATTTTTCCAGCGCCATACGCCCGAGGCCACGCAAAACTATTTGCGCGGCTATTCCGAGTCCGGGCGCAGCCTGTATGTGGGCGATGCCGTTGCCTTTGATACCGCACGCGGTCTGGTGCAGGTGAATGCGCGCAACAAATTTTCGGTCGGTGACAAGCTGGAAATCATCCACCCCAAGGGCAACTTCGATGTGCAGGTCACGCGCCTGGAAAACGCGCAGGCTGAGGAAGTGCAGGCCGCGCTGGGCAGTGGGCACACCGTCTGGCTGGACCTGCCCGAGTCCTGTGTGGGCGCGTTTGTGGCGCGTTATTTGCATGCCGCCGAGCAGGCGTTGCCGGTGCCTGCGACGGAATTGATTGCTGACTAAAAATTGGAAGACCATCATGAGCAAAACCCTGCGTCTGTCTGAAAAGTGGTTCCACCGCGGCCTGTGGCTGGTGGCCTTTTTGTTTGCCTGGTTTCTGAGCGGCCTGGGCAGCACGGTGGTGGGCGATCTGCCCCAGGTCGAGCAGACCCGCAGCCTGGAAGATTTCATGGACCCGCAGCGCGCGCCAGAGCTCAAGCAGAGCATGCGCAAGGCCGAAGCGGCTGCAGTGGAGGCCCAGGCGGCCCTTGAGCAGGCCCAGCTGAAACTGGAAGCCGCCCGCGCCGACAACCGGGCGGCGCGTGAGACCTTTGACAACTGGCTGGCCAGCCGCCAGGTGACGCAGCGCAGCGAGCAGGACCAGGAGGTCATGCAGCGCACGCGCTCGCTGGATGGCCTGCGCCAGCTTGAGCGAAGCGCGCTGGCAGAGGTGGAAAAGCAGCAGCAGGCGGCGCTGGATGCAAGCCAGTCGCAGCAAAGGGCGCAGCAGGAATGGCGAACCCTCGAAGGCCAAGCCAGGGGTGCTTTCCACGACGCGCAACGCGCGCAGGAGTTGCGGGTTTTTGGCTACCGGCTGGCGCTCACCTTGCCGCTGCTGGCTGTTGCCGGTTGGCTGTTCAAAAAGCACCGCAAGGGGGCTTCCTGGCCCTTTGTGTGGGGCTTCATCTTCTTTGCGCTGTTTGCTTTTTTTGTTGAGCTGGTGCCTTACCTGCCAAGCTATGGCGGCTACGTGCGCTACGTGGTGGGCATTGTGCTCACGGTGGTCGGCGGGCGCTTCGCAATCCAGGCGCTGCAGCAATACCTGGAGCGGCAAAAACTGGCCGAGGCCCAGCCGGTGCAACTGCGCCAGCGCGACATGGACTACGACAGCGCCCAGGCCAGCATGGCGAAAAACATCTGCCCGGGTTGCGAGCGCTTGGTGGACATGAAAGACAACAAGACCGATTTTTGCCCGCACTGCGGCCTGTGCCTGTTTGACCACTGTGCTTCCTGCCAGACGCGCAAAAACGCCTTTGCGCGCTACTGCTTCTCCTGCGGAACTGCGTCCGCGCCTGCGGACCCGAACCCGGTTGCGGCGGGCCGCCCGGCCACCAGCACGCCTTGATCCCTTTTCTTTGCGACGCCATGCAAAGCATCACCATTCAAACCGACGACCTGCGCGGCGCGAAGACCATCGCGCTGCTGGAGGCGCACCGCCAAGACATGTTCGCGCAGTCGCCGCCGGAGTGCGTGTTTGCGCTGGACCTGGAGGGCCTGCGCCAACCCGAGATCACCTTTTGGTCGGCCTGGGATGGTGAGGACTTGCTGGGTTGCGGCGCGCTAAAGGAGCTCAGTGCCACGCAGGCCGAGCTCAAGTCCATGCGCACTGCCACCGCGCATGTGCGCAAGGGCGTGGCTGCAAAAATGTTGGCGCACATCATCGCCGTGGCGCGCAGCAGGGGCTACACGCAGCTCTATCTGGAAACCGGCACCACCGCCGGCTTTGCACCGGCGCACGCTCTGTACCAACGCCATGGCTTTGTCACCCGCGGCCCGTTTGCCAACTACGTGGAAGACCCGTACAGCGTGTTCATGTGCCTGGATTTGGCAGACCGCTAGCAAGCGGCCATCACGGGGCAGTGTCGTCAGGGTTTCGCAGGGTTCAAGCGCAGCATCAAGGTCATGGAATGGGCGGGTGAAACCTGAAATCCGTAGGTTTCGTAGAACTGCTTTGCGCGCTCACTGATGGCGTGCACCAGCAGGGCTCTCACCCCTGCGTTTTGCGATACGGCCACGGCCCGGTTCACGGCATCTTGCAAAAGCGCAGCGCCGAGCTGGATGCCTTGGGCTTGGGTGTCAACAGCAAGGCGGGCCAGCACCATGACCGGAATGGGGTCTGGCATGTTGCGCCGAACGGAACTTGTTGCTAGCTGGTGCGAGACAGCACCTGCCGCCATGGCGTAGTAGCCCAACACGCGTCGCTCCGGATCGGCCACCACAAAGGTGCGGCTTGAACCGCTCAGGTGGTTGACCATGGCGCGACGCTTGAGCCAATCGTCAAGCGCAGCTTCTCCGCATGAGAACCCATCCAGGCGATGGGAAGCGGCCAAAGACTCGGGCGCGCAGAGTTGCAAACTCATGCCGGCTTGGTTCTCCAGGGCGCATTGACTGCCATGAGGCGTTCAAGCCCTGGGTTGTGGGCCGGTGGGGCGTCGAGCATTTCGTTGAATTGCCTGAACTTATCGGCATCCAGATTGAAGAAAACCTGGTCAAGCACCACCGATTGCGCTTTGTCGCAGGCGGCTTCGAGCATGAAGTCTGAACGGTTCTTGCCCAGCAGCGTTGCAGCGTGGTCAATCAAGTCCCGCTGCTCTGGGAATGCCCGCAGATTGATGGCGGCGTCACGCATGAGGTGCTCCTTAAGTGCATACACAATAGATACACAAATAGTACAGTGACGGGTAATTGTTGTCAAACCCGAGCCTCCCCACATTTGAATCAAACATGGGCTGCAGGCGGCCTGTAAGCGGTACCTGCTGCGTTGGCTCGTGCGGCAGCGCGTGAAATCGCTGCGCGTACCGTCAAGCCGCTGATCACATCCAAGAATGGCAAGGTCATCGAGGAATATATTTCACTGCCGGCCCAAGGGTCCCAAGGAGGTTCAAGGCCCAAGCAGTGAAGCGCTTGGCTCCCAAGCATATCTGCAGCCCTGAAGAACGCCAGCGACTAACCCTCCGCCCCCTCGACCAAAAACTTCACCCGGCGCACGCCGTTCCATTCTTCTGCATCGAGCCGGAAGGCCAGCTTCACACGCGGGGGGAGTTGCTCGGTGTGGCCAAACCAGATGCCGTCTATGGGCTGGCCCTGGTGCCTGAGTTTGAGCTGCAAATGCTTTTCGCCCACCAGGCGCTGCGACAGCACTTCGACTTCTTCGCTGAAGGTGGGCGGCGCAAAGCCCTGGCCCCAGACCTCTTTGTGCAGCGTGTCCACCAGGTCCACGCGCAAATACTTGGGGTCGATGGCGCCATCGGTTTCCAGGCGGCGCGTGAGGGTGGCCGCGTCCAGCCATTCTTCGGCCACTTCCATCAGGCCCTGCTCAAAGGCGTCGAGTCCGTCCTCGTGGATGGTGCAACCGGCCGCCATGGCGTGGCCACCAAAGCGCAAGAGCACGCCGGGGTAGCGCTTGGCCACCAGGTCCAGCGCGTCGCGCAAATGAAAACCGGGAATGCTGCGCCCCGAGCCCTTGAGCTCATGCTCCTTGCCCGGCGCTTGGCTGGCGGCAAACACAAAGCTGGGGCGATGCAACTTGTCTTTGATGCGCGAGGCCACGATGCCCACCACGCCCTCGTGAAAGTCCGGGTCGAACACGCAGATGGCGGGTGGTGGCTCGTCGCCTTCGTCAAACAGCGAATCCACAATGTTCATGGCCTGCTCGCGCATGTCGCCCTCAATGACGCGGCGCTCGCGGTTGATGGCGTCTAGCGCACGGGCCAGTTCATCGGCACGGCCCGCGTCATCGGTCTGCAGGCATTCAATGCCCAGCGTCATGTCAGCCAAGCGTCCGGCCGCGTTGATGCGCGGCCCTAAGGCAAAGCCAAAGTCAAAGGTGGTGGCCACCTGCGACTTGCGCACCGCCGCCGTGAACAGGGCAGCCAGCCCTGCCGGCATGGCACCGGCGCGCACGCGCTTGAGGCCTTGGGCCACCAGGCGGCGGTTGTTGGCGTCGAGCTTGACCACATCGGCCACCGTGCCGAGTGCGACGAGAGGCAGCAGGGTGTCGAGCTTGGGTTGATTGGATGCATCAAACACCCCACGAGAACGCAACTCGCTGCGCAGCGCCAGCAGCACATAAAACATCACGCCCACACCGGCCATCGACTTGCTCTCAAAGCTGCAGCCGGGCTGATTGGGGTTGACGATGACATCGGCATTGGGCAGCTCCACCGCGCCCGTACTGCGGTTGGTGGCGGGCAAATGGTGGTCGGTCACCAGCACCTGCAGGCCCAGCTTTTTGGCGTGGGCCACGCCCTCCATGCTGGCAATGCCGTTGTCCACGGTGATCAACACATCGGCGCCGCTGTCAAACACGCGCTGCGAAATCGGTGCGGTCAGGCCATAGCCATCAACCACGCGGTCGGGCACCAGATAGTTCACATGCTTCGCACCCAGCAGGCGCAGGCCCCGCAGGGCCACAGCGCAGGCGGTGGCGCCGTCGCAGTCGTAGTCGGCCACGATGCACAGCTTTTTGTCCCCGGCGATGGCCTCGGCCAGCAGCACGGCAGCTTCGCTTGCGCCCATCAAAGAGGAGGGCAGCAAGAGACGGGCCAGGCCATCATCGAGCTCGTCCATGCCGGTGACGCCGCGCGCCGCATACAGGCGCGCTAACAGAGGGTGAATGCCGCCCTGCTCCAGGGTCCAGGCGCTGCGCGGGGGGACGTCACGGGTGGTGATTTGCATTTTTTTTAGGGCGATTAAAGGCTTTGCAGCAGGGCGGGAAGGTCGGTGGCGCCCAAGCGATTGCGCAGGCGCGTCCACAGGCCCTGCGCCTGCAGGGTGAAGGTTTGTGCAGCGGCTTCGCCGCACAGCGTGAGGGTGACGGGCTCGCCACGGCGTGCCTGTTCCAGCAGGGCTCGGATAGGCCCGGAGTCCAGCGCCTGCCAGGCCTGTGCCCAGGCCTCCGCGTCAAGGCCGGACAGCGCGTCCAACACCTTGCTGGCATCGTCCTGCGCGGCGTCGAAGTCTTCGGCCAGGCTGCCGGTGCCACTGACCCAAAAGGAGTTGATGGGCAGGAGACCACGCGCCGCACGGGCGTCATTGAGCGGGTGCGCATACAGCAGCATCTGCAACTCGTTTTGCAGTTTGCGCAGCACCTGGGCCTGTGGCTGGCGCGGCAACCAATGGTCTACCGCACCACCGGCGGCGCGGGCCAACGAGGCTGTGGGCAGTTGGTGAAATGCGGCGCCCAAGGCCAACCAGTGGCCACCCTGCAGGCCATGCAGTGCGATGCCGTCTTCTGCCATAAAGGCGCGCAAAGCGTCCATCACCTGCTGCGATTCCTCGGCACTGATCTGGCTGTCGGCAGGGTCGGCCATGCGCACATGGTCTGCGTTGGCCTGCCAGTGGCAGGGTGTCAGCCAGGCCCAGCCTTCACCCGCAGCAGCGGCGGGAAGTTGCAGCGAATGGGCTTGCAGCGCCGCCCAGGGCAGCAGGCCGTCTTGCCCCTGCAGGCCCAAGGCCTGTGCCCGCAGCAACTCATGCAGGGGCGACAAGCTGTCTTCGCTGCCGCTCTGGCGCTGGGTGGCGGTGAGCAGGCGCAGCAGGGCAGTCAGATGCGGCAGGGCGGGAAAGCTGGTGATGCCCGGTGGTGGCGTGGCGTGGGTGATCAGGGTGGGCATGGCTGTATTGTCGCGCCAAGCCGTGGCCGCTGGTCTTGGACCTCAGATACCCATTGCCTGTCTTGCCCAACTTCATCTGAATGAAATGCGGCGTTGGAATGTCAGCAATCAGGCGCAGTGCAATCGCCTCACTGAGCGCGTCTTCGGTTGCAATCGAAATCGGTGTCATTGCCACAAACCCAACTGCGATACCTTCTCGGGGCGAGTCTTGGGCAGCACGACTTCGGCCACACTGAGGCCCGCACCCAGCGCTTGGCGTTCGCTGGCATCCAAAGGGCGCCCCGTGGTGCCTTGTTTGCCAGTCTCCAAAATGACGACGCCCCGTTCATCGATACCGGGGTTACTCAAAAGCGCATCGCTGTGCGTGGTCAAAACGACCTGCCGCTTGGTTTTTCGGTCACGCTGCAAGCGATCCACGATCAACGGAATCTCCTTCACGATGGCATCGTTGAGCGATATTTCGGGCTCTTCGAGCAAGAGCATGGAGCTGCCCTCCAGCAGGGCCCAGAGCAGGCCAAACAAGCGCAGCGTTCCGTCCGAAAAATGCTCCTCGGACTGCCAGCCTGCGTTGGGACGATGGTGTGCGTAGCGAGCCTCCAAATGCGGGTGGCCCATATCGTCTTTGCTAAATCGCAAATCTTCAAACTGTGGCACGGCCAAGGACAGTGCCTTGGAAATCTTGGCCAGACGCGAGTTTCTGGTCTTCTCTGGTGTCTTGGCCACGCGCTCCAAAAAGCCCTGGCCAAAAGGGTCGTCCGTGAGCCTATGCCCACCTATCTTTTCGCCGAAGCGCAGCAATTGCGGCACCAGATGCAGGTACGTAATGTCGCTCAGAAAATCCGCCACTTCGCGAAATTGGATGTTCGTTTGAATTTGCTCCAAATGGGTTTGGGTGCGAAGCAGCACGTCTGCATCGTCTTTTTCGTCTGGGCGATTGAGCAGTAACTTGCCGTCTTTCCAAACCTGTTCACGCGAAACCAACAGACGCTGCGCACCTTTGCCCTCCGGTTTGAACGCCAAAACGTATCGCCACACTGCGGGTTGGTCCAACTCCTGGCTGAGTTCAACATCAATTTCCACTTCAGGATCGCGTCGGGCGTGAAGACAGCGCACCTTGGATATACCACCGCGCTCCGCAATGGCCGCTTGCAACCCACCACCCTTGGCCTTGCTCACATCGCGCAGAAATCGCAAGGCATCCAACAGATTGGACTTGCCGGAAGCATTGGGTCCCAACACGTAGGACACATCGCGAAGCGGTAAATCCAGCGATTGGAAGTTGCGCCAGTTTTTCAGTCGGATGTTGCTAATGAGCATGGTGTTGCCTTCGGCGGGTAAAGAGGACTAAGCGACATTTTCCACCAAGGCCTCGGCCAGCTGGGCCTGGGTGGATTGGCTGGCGATCAGGCGCGCACGCAGGTCAGCGCACAGGCGGCTGAGTTCTTCGACGCGGGTGACGATGCGGGATTGTTCGGCGAGGGGTGGAACGGGCATAGGCGTGCGCAAAACCACCTCCCGCGACACGTTCTTCATGGAGCTGCTCGTGCCGGAGGCATTGAGTGCGTAGTGCACCCGTGAATGGCTGGCGTTATTGCAGAGGTTCAAAAACAAACGGCTCATGTGGATGGACACATCCAGGCGAATGATCTTGTCGCTCAACATAAGCTTTGGTTCAGCCTTGCCGACCACAACGGACCTTGCCACCAGTTCCTCGGTATTGGCCCGCGACAACAGGAAGTCGCCATCTTGGACTTCATATTCCTGTCGTGGCGCAAGGCCCGCCGGAAGTTCCTTATTGGCATTGGCGTCAAACGCGCCCCATGAAACTGCGCTGACCTTCAAAACACCCCAATGTCCGCTGCGACGTGGGCTGCCGATACACGTCGGACTCCAGCCCGCCTCGCTGGCGTTAACCAAATCACCCAAGCTCACCCACTCCCACCCGCGTGGCAACCCAAACGGCTGTTCCTCTTCAGTTGGTTCCGCCAGCGGCTTATCCCGCCTGATCTTCCCCTCGGCAATCAGCCGGTCCTTCTCCGCCCGTATCTTCTTCAGCAGCGCACCCGCTGGTTCATCGTTCAGGTCTTTGGCAACGAGCTTGCCTTGCACCGCGAGCGTCAAAATCAGCTCACGCAGGCGCGCTACGCCGCCGGGCGCTTGGGCGATCACATTGAAATTCCCCAACAAGTGCGGCGTCTGTTGGTCTTGTTCCCGCACCAGGGTTTGGGCGCTGGGCTCTTGCACCTTCAGCACCGCGCTCATGCGCCCGCTCCGTCAGTGCCGGCCTGGTTGGCCTGCGCGTTCTCAATCAAGGCGCGGTCGCGGGTGAGTTCGGCTTGCAGCTCGGCCTCGGTGGGCAGCCAGGGCTGGTAGCGGCTGGCAAAAATCTGTTCGCTCTGCGCCAAGAGCGAGTAGCGGGCCACGGCCTCGTTGCGCTCGGAGCACAGGATCAAACCGATGGTGGGGTTGTCGCCGTCCTGGCGGATTTGTTCGTCAAACACGCGCACGTACATGTCGAGCTGGCCCACGTCCTGGTGGCTGAGCTTGCCGACTTTCAGCTCGATGAGCACAAAGCATTTGAGGATGTAGTTGTAAAACACCAGGTCCACAAAGGCGTCTTCGCCCTCAACGCGCAGGTGGCGCTGGCGGGCCACGAAGGCAAAGCCTTTGCCCAGCTCCAGCAAGAATTTTTGCAGTTGGTCGAGCAGGCCTTGTTCTATGTCTTTTTCGTACCAGGCGGATTGCGGCTGGCCATCGAGAAATTCAAGAATGTAGGGATCGCGGATGAAATCGCGGGGGCTGGGCGGCGCGTCACGCGCTATCAGTTGCCGGGCCTCGGCCTTGACGCCTTCCTGGTCCTGGCTGGAGAGCAGGCGCTGGTAATAGAGGGTGCTGATCTGGCGGTCCAGCGCGGCCACGCTCCAGGTTTGGGCGGCTGCTTCGTGGGCGTACCACTGACGGGCGGCGGGGTCGGCCACGCGCATCAGCACCCGAAAATGGGTCCAGGTCAATTCGCTACTTGTCGAGTAGCGAATCTCCTCTTCCGAAAACGTCAGATAAAACTGGCGGAAATTGCGCAGATTGGGCAGTGAAAAGCCCCTGCCGAACTCCTGCTGCAAGCGTTTGGCCAGGTTTTGCAGTGTCTTGGCCCCATAGGCCGCCCGCTCTTGTCCGCCTTGCTCGTGCTGCACGATCAACTGGCCCACCTGCCAATAGGCCTGCACCATGACCTGGTTGACGCTGCGCTTGGCCTGCTGGCGGGCCTGCTGCAAGACCGTTTCGATTTGCGCGTACAGAGCGGCTTCGGTGGGGGCCAGGACTTCAACGGGGGGCAGCGCGGGTGCCTGGCTTTTGGGGGATTGGGGCATGGTCAAACTCCTTGGCTTTGTCCGGACAGCGATTGCGCGAGGATACCTTTGAGTGGGTCGCGCAGGCTTTGCGCCTCCAGTTGCAGGCGTGCGTAGTCGCCCAGCAATTGCGCGGGGTCGTGGCTCACGGCGTCCACGGCGTGGGGGTTTTTCTGGTCGAGGTTGTAGTTGGTGGCCCTGATCTGGTTGATGCCGACCTTCCAGGCGCGTTCGTTCTCGGTGCGGGCGGCAAAGCCGTCGGCCTCTGTGCCCCACCAGGCTTTCTCGGCCTCAAACTCTTCGATGCGTATGGGCTTGGTTTTGTTGTAGTTCTTCACGCCCGCGGGGTAGGGGTGCTCGTAGTACCAGACCTGTTGGGTGGGTTGGCCCTTGGTGAAGAACAGCAAATTTGTTTTGATGCCGGTGTAGGGCGCAAACACGCCGCCCGGCAGGCGCACGATGGTGTGCAGGTTGCACTCAGCCAGCAGCTGTTCCTTGATGCGGGTTTTGACGCCTTCGCCAAACAGCGTGCCGTCCGGCAACACCAGAGCGGCACGGCCGTGGGCCTTGAGGATGTGCTTGATCAGCACCAGAAACAGGTCCGCCGTTTCCTTGGTGCGCAGGTCGCTGGGAAAGCCCTGCTCAATGCCGGGCTCTTCCACGCCGCCAAAGGGCGGGTTGGTCAGCACCACGTCCACGCGGTCGGCCTGGGTCACTTCACGCAGCGGGCGGGCCAGGGTGTTGCCGTGGGTGATGAGGCTGGGCACCTCAATGCCGTGCAGCATCAGGTTGGTCACGCACAGCATATGGGGCAGCTGCTTTTTCTCCACGCCGGTGATGCTGGCCTACAGCACGGCCTCTTGCGCGGTGTTTTGCACCTGTTTGCGCAGCGCAGACCAGAAAGCCACCGGTGCCGGTGGCCGGGTCCAACACCTTTTCGCCCAGGCGCGGGTTGACCATGTCCACCATAAATTGGGTGACGGCGCGCGGGGTGTAAAACTCGCCCGCGTTGCCGGCGCTTTGCAGGTCTTTGAGGATTTTTCCCACAGGTCGTTGAACGGGTGGCGCTCGGCTTGGCGGTTGAAGTCGATGGCGCCCAGTTTGTTGATGACCTGGCGCAGCAGGTGGCCGCTTTTCATGTAGTTGGAGGCGTCTTCAAACACGCCGCGCACCACATAGCCGCGCGGGTTGCGCTGGGCGTCTCCACCCAGGGTTTTGAGCGCGCCAAACAGATCGTTGTTGACAAAGCTGAGCAGGGTGTCGCCGGTGATGCCCTCGGCGTCTGCCGCCCAGTTGCGCCAGCGCAGGCGCTCGGGGATGGGGCTGGTGTAGTGGTCGCGGGTGAGCTCCATCTCTTCTTCCAGCGCGTCAAACACCTTGAGGAACAACAGCCAGGTGAGCTGCGAGATGCGTTGGGCGTCGCCATCGACGCCGCTGTCTTGGCGCATCACGTCCTGGATGGACTTGATGACGCTGGATAGGTTGGACATGCTGGTTGTAGGTTTTGTGAGGGAAAGAGGGCTCTAGCCCGCCGTGGGCGGTGCGCAGGCAGCTAGGGTGCGATTGTGGAGTACAGCTCGCGCTCCAGCGTGTGCAGGGCAAGCAGGTATTGGGCGCGGCCACCAAAGCTTTTGATGAGCTCGCCCGGGCGGCCCAGGTCGGTGAAGGGTTGGACGTTGAAGACGGTATCGGCCTCGATGGTGGCAATGCCTTCGTCGGCGTATTTGTCCAGCAGCGCGTCCATCACCTTGCGGGCCATGGGGCCGTATTGGGTGAAGACGTTGCGCTTTTTGACGCGGCTGGCGCGCTCGCGCCGGGTCAGCGGGGGCATGTTGTATGCCACGTGTAGCAGCAAATCAAACGGGTCGAGATCGGTGCCGCCTTCACGGCCTAGTTCTTCGGCCAGCGCCTCAATCAACACGCCTTGCCCTTCCAGCTCTTGCAGCAGGGCGGCCTTGCGGTCCGCCTCGCTCCAGGCTTGAAAAAATTTGTCCAGCGAGTCGTATTGCTTGGTGAGATTGATGCGGGTGTAGTCGCGCAGGCTCTCGGTGGCCAGCCGGGCTGGGGCTCGTAAATTTGCACCGGCTCGCCATCAAAGCCCTTGTCTGCAAACAGCTCGGTGGCGCGCTTGAAGTCGAGGATGGTGAACCAGGTCTTGCCCAGGTCTTCGCGCAGGCGGGTGCCCCGGCCAATGATTTGCTTGAACAGCGTCATGGATTGGATGTTTTGGTCCAGCACGATGAGCTTGCACAGTTGCGCGTCCACGCCGGTGCTCATGCGCTTGGAGGGGGTGGCAATGACGGGCAAGGTTTGAGGTACTCGGTGATCTTGGCGGCCACCGCTTCGTCGCGTTTCTCCAGCACCAGTTTGCGGTTCATGTCGGCGCTGGTGTAGATACGGTCTTCGATCAGGTTGCCGTGCTTGTCGGTCATGCCGGCGGTGGGGCGCCAGCCAAAGGCGTCCTTGTCCAGGTCCACGCGGATCACCTTGTAGGGTGCCAGATACCCGTCTTCAATGCCCTGCTTGAGGCTGTAGGTGTAGATGGCTTCGCCAAAGTAATCGCTGTTGGATATGTCCTTGGTTTCTTTGGGTGTGGCGGTCAGGCCGACCTGGGTGGCGCTGGCAAAGTAGCTGAGGATTTCGCGCCAGCTTGGTGCTCTTGTGGACGGCCAGATCGACCTCTTCTAGCTCCACCTGGCCCTGCTCGTTGATGCGCTCGATGCCCTTGGCATGGGGGCTGAGCTTGGCCATGGCGCCCTTGAAGGGCCGGAAGTCGTTGACCATGGTCTGGTCAATCAGGATGTTGCGGTCGGCCAGGAACAGGATGCGCTTTTGGCCACAGGGCTTGTCCGTGCGCCAAGGAGACTTCCACAGCCGGTGAATGATCTGGAAGGCGGTGTAGGTCTTGCCGGTGCCGGTGGCCATGACCAAGAGCACGCGGTTTTGCCCCGCGGCAATGGCTTCGACCGTACGGTTGATGGCATTGAGCTGGTAGTAGCGCGGGGTCTTGGCCGTGGTGGCGAGCGCATAGTCAAACCCAGCCACGCTTTGCACTGCGCTGCTCCAGCCTTTCCACTTGCAATAGCGCGCCCACAAGTCTTGCGGCAAGGGAAACTGGTCCAGCGCCAGGGTTTGCTCCAGCACGCCGCTTGCCAAGGTGGCATCGCGAAACACAAAGCCTTCGCCGTTGCTGGCAAAGCAAAAGGGAAGGTCCAGCAGTTGCGCGTAGTGGATGGCCTGCTGCATGCCGGCCTGCAGGGAGAGGCTGGACCTTTTGGCCTCCACCACCGCCAGCGGAATATTGGGTTTGAGGCACAGCACAAAGTCGGCAAACAGCACGCTGGACGGGTCACGCCTGGCCGTTTTGCCGCGCACCACCACGCGCCCGGTGCGCAGGGGGTATTGGGCGTAAATTTGGTCCAGGGTATGCCAGCCGGCCAGCACCGTGGCGGGGCGAATGAGCTTGTCGCTGGTGTCGCTCTCGGATTGGTTTTTTTTGTTCAAGCGCGGCCCTTGCAGTCTAACCGGCGCGATGGCGTGCTGGCAGCAAGGCCAAGCGCCGCAAAGGTTCACGCGCTAATGCCACAATCAGCGCGTGAAACAAATACCCTATGAACTGCTGGTGGGCTGGCGCTACACCCGCGCCGGACGCGCGACCCGGCGCAATGGCTTTATCTCTTTTATCTCTGGCGTCTCCATGCTGGGCATTGCCCTGGGCGTGGCCGCGCTGATCATCGTGCTCAGCGTGATGAACGGCTTTCAAAAAGAGGTGCGCGACCGCATGCTCAGCGTGGTCTCGCACATCGAGGTCTTTGCCCCGGGCGGCGCGGCCCTGGCGGACCTGGCCACCACGCTGCAAGAGGTGAAGGCCAATCCGAATGTCACAGGGGCGGCCCCCTTTATTGCCGCACAGGCCCTGCTGGCGCGTGGCGAGGACATGAAGGGCGTGATGGTGCGCGGCATAGACCCGGCGTTAGAGCATGAGGTGACCGACCTGGCCGCCGGTCCGCAGGCCGCTGTGCTGAGCCGGCTCAAGGCCGGCGAATTTGGCGTGGTGCTGGGGGCCGAGTTGGCGCGGTCCTTGGGCGTGCAGGCCGGTGACCGGGTGACGCTGGTGGCGCCTAGCGGCGAGGTGACACCGGCCGGTGTGGTGCCGCGCCTCAAACAAATGACGGTGACCGGCACCTTTGACTCCGGCCATTTTGAATACGACTCGGCGCTGGTGATGATGCATTGGCAGGACGCGGCGCGCATCTTTCGCCTAGAGGGCCCGACCGGTGTGCGCCTGAAGCTGCGCGACCTGCATGAGGCCCGCAGCGTGGCCGTGCAGCTCAGCCGCAGCCTGAGTGGCGGCCTGTATATCCGCGACTGGACCCAGCAAAACCGCAGCTGGTTTGCCGCCGTGCAGGTGGAAAAACGCATGATGTTCATCATCCTGACCTTGATCGTTGCGGTGGCGGCCTTTAACCTGGTCAGCACCCTGGTGATGACGGTGACCGACAAGCGCGCCGACATCGCTATTCTGAGGACGCTAGGCGCGAGCCCGGCCAGCATCATGGGCATCTTCGTGGTGCAGGGCGCCATGGTCGGCGTCATCGGCACCTTGGCCGGGCTGCTGCTCGGTCTGGCGATTGCCTTCAATATCGATGTCATCGTGCCGGCCCTCGAACACCTGTTGGGCGCCACCTTCTTGCCGCAAGACATCTACCTCATCAGCCGCATGCCGAGTGACCCGCAAATGAACGACATCCTGCCCATAGGCATCATCGCCCTGGTGCTGGCCTTTGTGGCCACGCTGTATCCGAGCTGGCGCGCCAGCCGCATCAACCCGGCGGAGGCGCTGCGTTATGAGTGATCAAATCCTGAATTGCACCGGCCTGACCAAGCGCTTTCACGAAGGGCTGCTCGATGTCACCGTGCTCCAGGGCGTGGAGCTGAGCGTGCAAAAGGGCGAGACGCTGGCCATCGTGGGCGCCTCGGGTTCGGGCAAGAGCACGCTGCTGCATTTGCTCGGCGGGCTCGATGCACCGAGCAGCGGCAGCGTCACGCTGTGCGGCCAATCCATGGCCCGTTTGAATGCGGCCGAGCAGGGGCGCTTGCGCAACCGCCACCTGGGCTTTGTCTACCAGTTCCACCATTTGCTGCCCGAGTTCAGTGCCCTGGACAACGTGGCCATGCCGCTGACGATTCGCCGCCTGCCGCGTGCGGATGCCGTGCAGGCCGCTGCCGACATGCTGGCCAAGGTGGGTTTGAAGGACCGCATGTTGCACCGTCCTGCAGAGCTGTCTGGCGGTGAGCGCCAGCGCGTGGCGATTGCCCGCGCCCTGGTGACAAGGCCCGACTGTGTGCTGGCCGACGAGCCCACCGGCAACCTGGACCGCAGCACCGCCGACGGTGTGTTTGCCCTGATGCTGGAGCTGTCACAGGCCCATGGCACGGCCTTTGTGCTCGTCACGCACGACGCCACCCTGGCTTCGCGTTGCAGTCGCCAACTGTCTTTGGTGCAGGGCCGCTTGCAGCCCGTGGTCTGAGCGACCGTCCATGCAGTGGATCGACAGCCATTGCCATTTGGATGCCTTTATCGCCAGCGGCGACGCAGTGCAAGTGCGCGCCACTGCCCGCCAAATGGGTGTGGCCCACTGCGTGATTCCCTCGGTGCAGGTGGCGCAGTTTGATGCGGTGCGCCTGCTCGCGCAGCAAACCGGCGACAGCTACTGCTTAGGTATCCACCCGCTCTATGTGCCACAGGCCACAGAGGCCGATCTGCTCACCCTGGCGCAGCAACTGGAGCGCCACCGCGCTGACCCGCGCCTGGTCGCCGTGGGCGAGATGGGTCTGGATTTTTTTGTGCCCGCGCTCTGCACCCCTGCCATGCGCGACAAGCAGGAGCATTTCTACCAGGCCCAACTTGGACTGGCACGCCAGCACGAACTGCCCGTGGTGCTGCATGTGCGTCGCTCGGCGGACCGGCTGCTGAAGTTCCTGCGCGAACGCGGTGGCGACAGGCCCTGGCGCGGCATTGCCCACGCCTTTAACGGCAGCGCGGTACAGGCGCAGGCCTTCATCGCTCTGGGCTTCAAGCTCGGTTTTGGCGGTGCCTTCACTTATGAGCGCGCGCTGCAACTGCGCCGCCTGGCCAGCACCTTGGCGCTCGAAGCCCTGGTGCTGGAGACCGATGCGCCCGACATGCCCCCGCATTGGCTCTACACCACGGCAGCGCAGCGTGCATCCGGCCTGGCACAGGCGCGCAACAGCCCGGCCGAGCTGCCGCGCATTGCGGCCGAGCTGGCGCAGTTGCGCGGTGTTTCCCTGGCCGAGTTGGCTGCTGCCACTTGGGCCAATACCTGTGCCGCTCTGCCCGGACTTGCGCGTCTGCAACCGGCCTGACGCTGGTTTGCCGCGCCCCTGTGGCAGGGCTAAGATGGCCCTTCCACTATCCAAAGGCCAACGGAAGTTTCCTATGACAAAAGCCATCACCAAGAAACTGGCAAGCCCCACTTCAAAGCCCAGCCCCTCCCTAAAGCCCAGTCCAAGCCCAAAGTCCAAGCCCACTCCAAAATCGAAGTCGGCGCAAACCGAGGTGCGTGCTGCAGCACGCGGCGACCGGGCGCCTTCCACTGCCAAACGCGCGCTGGAAAAATTTACCGCCGAGGGTGCCACCAAGGCCGCCCAAAGCCACGCGGTGCAGGCCGCAATGCAGCTGGTGCATCCGGTGGATGGCGCGGGCACGCTGCAGCAGCGCTCCCAGGCCCTGCGCGCCCTGATTGAAGGCGCGGCGCCCGATGACCGGCGCGTCTTGCGCGCAGCCCTGCTGGAACGTGAAATAGCGGCGCCGCCAGAAAAAGAAAATCCCGATGAGATGCTGGCCGCCGACTGGCGCGAGGGCGGCTACCCCTACAAGAACCTGCTTCGCCGCAGTGTTTATGAGAAAGAAAAATTCCGCCTGCAGTGCGAGCTGCTCAAGCTGCAAGCCTGGGTCAAGGAAACGGGGCAGCGGGTGGTGATTTTGTTTGAAGGGCGCGACGCGGCCGGCAAGGGCGGTGCCATCAAGCGCTTTATGGAGCATCTGAATCCGCGCGGTGCCCGCGTGGTGGCGCTGGAGAAACCCTCAGAGACCGAGCAGGGCCAGTGGTACTTTCAGCGCTATGTGCAGCACCTGCCCACGCGCGGTGAGATCGTGATGTTTGACCGCAGTTGGTACAACCGCGCCGGCGTGGAGCGGGTGATGGGCTTTTGCAGCGAGCCCGAATACGCCGAGTTCATGAAGCAGTCGCCCGACTTCGAGCGCCACCTGGTGCGCAGCGGCGTCTATGTCATCAAGTTCTGGTTCAGCGTCAGTCGCAAGGAGCAGCGTCGGCGCTTCAAGGAGCGCGAGGGCCACCCGCTCAAGCAGTGGAAGCTCAGCCCGATCGACCTCGCGTCGCTGGACAAGTGGGAGGATTACACCCGCGCCAAGGAGGCCATGTTTTTTGAGACCGACACGGCCGATGCGCCCTGGACCGTGATCAAGAGCGACTGCAAGAAGCGCGCGCGCCTCAACGCCCTGCGCTATGTGCTGCACAAGATGCCCTACAACAAGAAGGACCTGGGACAGATCGGCAAGCTCGACCCCCTGATCGTGGGCCGCGCCCATGTGGTGTACGAGCGCGGCGAGAAGACCGGAGCGCTCTTGTAAACGTGGCCCCCACGGTCGCCCGCTTCGCGTGGCTTCCTGCCCCCCGAGGGGGCGCGTTCCGCCTAGGGGCGGCCCGGCGGCGGAACATGGCACCACGCCTTTATGCAAGCCACTTGCCCTTGCACCTTGCCATGCTGTTATAAATCCCCATGGCAATAAACGACGCAATCAATCTCCCCGAAGTGAATTTCTCCGAAGAAGGCCCGGTGCGCCATCTGCACCTGGGCAGTGAATGGATACAGGGCTCCATGCTGCTGGACGCACCCTTGGTGCTGGTACACGAGTACATACAGCGCATGATGGCGCCGTTGTTATTCATGGACCCGGCGAGCATGGACCAGCGCCAGGCCGTGCAACTGGGCCTGGGTGCGGCGTCGCTGACCAAGTTCTGCCACAAGGTCTTGCGCATGAAAAACACCACGGCCATCGAGCTCAACCCCCAGGTGCTGCACGCCTGCAAGGGCTGGTTTGCACTGCCCACCGACAACCCGCGCATGCAGGTGGTGCTGGCCGATGCGGCGCAAGAAATCAAGCAGCAGCGCTGGCTGGGCGCGGTAGACATCCTGCATGTGGACCTGTATGACGAGGAGGCCGCAGCCCCGGTGCTCGACAGCGCGGACTTTTACACCGACTGCCGCAACACCTTGACCGAGGAAGGCTGCATGACGGTCAACCTGTTTGGGCGCTCCAGCAGCTTTCAAAACAGCGTGGACCAGATTGCCGTGGCCTTTGGCATGGACGCCATCTGGGCCTTCAAGTCCACCCGCGAAGGCAACACGGTGGTGATGGCGCAGCGCACCCGCAGCCGGCCCAGCCGCAGCCTGCTGATGGAGCGCGCCGAAATCATTGGCCGGGACTGGGGCCTGCCCGCCGACAAATGGGTGCGCGGCTTCAAACCAGTCAGGCCATGACGCCCCACGCCGGCCTCGCCGCAAGCCCTGTCGCAAGCCACAACGGTCCGCTGGACTGGCGGCGCTTGGTGCAGTGGTTGCAGCAGGACGGCGTGATTTCAGACGAGGAGGCCAACCGCACGGTGGCGCGCTGCTCCATGGCCGAAAGCGTGCAGCACCCCATGGTGCGCCTGGCCAGCGTGAGCATGCGCCGCGCTTCCGACCAGAAGGCGCTGGACATCGAGCTGCTGACCCAGTGGCTGGCCAAGCGCAGCGGTATGGACTATTTGCGCATAGACCCCTTGAAGGTGGATGTAGGCCGCATTGCCGACGCCATGGGCGCCGCCTATGCCGAGCGCCACAAAATTTTGCCGGTCACGGTGCTGCCATCTGAGATGACCGTGGCCACCTCCCAGCCCTTTGTCACCGATTGGGTGTCGGAGGTGGAGCGCCAGTCGCGCCGCACGGTGCGCCGGGTGCTGGCCAGCCCGCAGGAGATCCAGCGTTTTACCGCTGAGTTTTATGCGTTGGCCAAGTCGGTGCGCGCGGCCGCCAAGTCCGGCTCCAACAGCGGCGCCAGCTTCGAGCAACTGGTGGAGCTGGGGCGCAGCAACAAGCAGCTCGACGCCAACGACCAGGGCGTGGTGCAGGTGGTGGACTGGCTTTGGCAATATGCCTTTGACCAGCGCGCCAGCGATATCCATCTGGAGCCAAGGCGCGAGCAGGGCGTGATCCGCTTTCGCATCGACGGCGTGCTGCACCCGGTCTACCAAATGCCCATGGGGGTGCTCAACGCCATGTGTGCGCGCATCAAGCTCCTGGGCCGCATGGATGTGATCGAGCGCCGCCGTCCCCAAGACGGGCGCATCAAGACGCGCAACCCGCGCGGCGACGAAATCGAGATGCGCATCTCCACCCTGCCCACGGCCTTTGGCGAAAAAATGGTGATGCGCATCTTCGATCCAGACAACGCGGTGAAAGATCTGGACGCGCTGGGCTTCTCCAGCCATGACGCCACGCGTTGGGAGGCGCTGGTCAAGCGCCCGCACGGCATCATTTTGGTCACCGGCCCCACCGGCTCGGGCAAGACCACCACGCTGTATTCCACCTTGAAGCGCGTGGCCACCGAAGAGGTGAATGTGAGCACGGTGGAAGACCCGATTGAAATGATCGAGCCCTCCTTCAACCAGACCCAGGTGCAGCCGCAACTCGACTTTGGTTTTCCGCAGGGCCTGCGCGCCCTGATGCGCCAAGACCCCGACATCATCATGGTGGGCGAAATCCGCGACCTGGAAACCGCCGAGATGGCGGTGCAGGCCGCCCTCACCGGCCACCTGGTGTTCTCTACCCTGCACACCAATGACGCGCCTTCTGCGGTGACGCGGCTGTTGGAACTGGGCATCCCGTCCTACCTGATCAATGCCACGCTGCTCGGTGTGCTGGCGCAGCGCCTGGTGCGCACCCTGTGCGCCAAGTGCAAGGTGCAGGACGCAGAAGCCACGCGCGAGAAGCTGGCCGAGGTCGTCAAGCCCTGGAAGATCAATGGCAGCTACAAGCCCTTCAAGCCGGTCGGTTGCGTGGATTGCCGCATGACCGGCTTCATGGGGCGCATGGGCCTGTACGAGTTGCTGGAGGTGAGCGAAGCCTTCAAGGCCCGCGTTACCAAGGAGCCAGTGATAGAGGCGCTGCGCAACCAGGCCCTGGCGGACGGCATGCGCCCGCTGCGCCTGGCCGGTGCGCTGCGTGTGGCCGAGGGGCTGACCGTGGTGGATGAAGTGCTGGCTTCCACACCGCCCATGGAGTAGGAATAGCGGTGCAACTGAAAAACCAAAAGGACTTTTTTTCTGGACTGTTGTTCATGGCGCTGGGTGTGGGCTTTGCCTGGAGCGCATCGCGCTACAGCCTGGGCCGGGCGGCGGCCATGGGGCCGGGTTATTTTCCGCTGCTGCTGGGCGCTGTGCTGACGCTGCTGGGCGGCATTCTTTTTTTCAAGGCGCTGGTGTTTGAGACCGAGGATGGCGGGCGCATAGGCGCCTGGGCCTGGCGTGCGCTGTGCTTCATTTTCTTGGCCAATGGGGTGTTTGCTGCGCTGATGGCCGGTCTGCCGTGGCTGGGTCTGGCGCCCATGGGCCTGGTCATCTCCAGCTTTGTGCTGACCCTGTTGGCGGCCAAGGCCGGCACCGATTTGCGCTGGAAAGAGGGGCTGCTGCTGGCGTTGGTGCTGACCCTGCTTGCTTACATCGGCTGCATCGTCCTGCTCAAACTGCAGATCCCGGCTTGGCCAAGGTTTGCCAGCGTCTGAGGCACATAGCCCATGGACCTGATCAACAATTTGGCGCTCGGCTTTGGCGTGGCCTGGGCGCCCATCAACTTGCTTTGTGCCTTGGCCGGCTGCCTGCTGGGCATCCTGTTGGGTGTGTTGCCCGGCATCGCGCCCATCGCCGCGATGGCCATGCTGCTGCCCGCCGTGCAGGCCTTGGCGCCGCTGCCGGCCCTGAGCCTGTTGGCGGGCCTGTACGGTGGTGCCCGCTACGGCGGCGCCATTGCCGACATTTTGGTGAACCGACCGGCCGCAACGCCTGCATTGCCGAGTGACGGCTATGCGCGCCAGGGTCACCCCGGGTTGGTCCTGTCTTGCGTCACCCTGGCTTTGTTTTTTGCCGCTTGCGCAGGCACCTTGGTCTGGGCGGCATTGGCGCCGGCCCTGAGCCAACTGGCACTGCAGTGGGGCCCTGCCGAATTGTTTGCCATGCTGCTGCTGGGCCTGACATGCGCTGTGGTGCTGGCCTCTGGGACGTTGCTCAAGGGCCTTGCCATGGCGGTGCTGGGCCTGCTCATGGGCCTGGTGGGAACCGACAGCCACTCGGGGGTGCTGCGCTTTGCCTTTGGCATTTTTGAGCTGAGCGACGGCATTGGCCTGGTGGTGCTGGCCATGGGCCTGTTTACCTATGGCGAGGTCATCCGCAGAGTGGGCCTTGCCTTGCCTGCGCGCGCGTTGCTGGCCACCCCTGTGCAGGGCCTGCGGCCCAGCCTGCAGGGCTTAAGGGACATGGGGCCGGCCCTGCTGCGGGGCGTGGCGGCGCCCGCAGCGGCCCACCAGGTCGGCGCCCAAACCGCCTTTGTGCCGCTGATGGCCCTGGGCATTGCGCCCAATGCGGTGCTGGCCCTGGTGCTCGGTGCCATGACCCTGCACGGGGTAGCGCCCGGCCCGCAGCTGCTGGGCAGCAAGCCTGAGCTGTTCTGGGGCCTGATCGCCGTGATGTGGATCGTCAACCTGATGCTGCTGGTGCTGAACCTGTCGCTGCTGCGCGTCTGGGTCCGCCTGCTCAGCCTGCCCTATCGCTGGGTGTTTCCGGCGGTGGTATTGCTTTGCGCCATAGGCGTCTACAGCACCAGGCACAGCAGCATGGATGTCTGGCTGGTGGCGGCCTTTGGCTTAGCCGCTTATGTGTTTGACAAGCTGGGCCTGGAGCCAGCGCCTTTGCTGCTGGGCTTTGTCCTGGGGCCGCTGATGGAGGAGCAACTGCGCCAGGCGCTGTCGCAGGGCGACTGGAGCAGCTTTGTCACGCGCCCGGTATCTGCCGGCCTGCTGCTGACGGCCCCGGTGGCGCTGGTCCTGCTGCCGGCGCTGCGGTCGCGCTGCCGCGAGGTGTTTGGCCAGGACTGAGCGGCATCGCGCCAGGCAGATACATTAGCCCATCCGTTTATTTTTTTAGGAAGCCCCATGCTGACGATTCGCCCGCCACAGGCCACCGACCGCGCCGCCTGGGACAAGCTGTACCAGGGCTATGCCGATTTTTACCAGGTGCTGCAGACCGGCGAGATGCGCGAACGCGTCTGGTGCTGGTTGCTGGACCCGGCGCATGAATGCCAGTGCCTGATGGCCTTTGAGGCTTCGGGTCAGGCCATAGGCCTGGCGCACTTTCGTGCCTTTGCGCGGCCCCTGTCGGCCAGCACCGGCGGTTTTTTGGACGATCTGTTTGTGGACCCACAAGCACGCGGTTCGCAGGCCGGCACGCAACTGATTGCCGCCGTCAAGGCCATCGCCGAGCAAAACCACTGGAGTGTGCTGCGCTGGATTACCGCCGACAACAACTACCGAGCGCGCAGTGCATACGACCGGGTCGCCACGCGCACTCCCTGGATCACCTACGATATCAAGCTCTGAATTTTTACCGGCTATTTGCCCCGCCCTATGCACTCCACCACCCCGCATGACGCACATTGGCCCCCTGTGGGCACTGGCCGCTGGACCCGTTGGTGGGGCTATCTGGCGCGCTGGCTCTTGTTTGGTCTGGCCATAGGCCTGTTTTCGCCCGTGGTGGATGGGCCCGAGCCCTGGTGGCAACGCAAGCTCTATCAGGTGCTGGTGCAGCTGGGCTTTGGTTTGGCCTGCGCCCTGGTCTTCACGCTGGCCGAGAACGCCTTCAACACGCCGCGCGTGCAATGGAAGTCCTGGGCGATTGTGCTGGGCACCTGGGTGTTGGTGCAAGTCGTCTATGCCACCGGTTATTCCCTGTTGGGCTACTGACTCTGCGCCTGGCCTGCCGGGGGTGGGTAGTGGCTTGGTTTTTGAGCCCTTGCCGAATCAGGTTGATGGGTTAAGGCCTGCGGTAACTGACCGGCTGTTTGGCCCAGTATTTGGAGTCCAACGCGTCGAGTCGCACATCGCCCCCGGTGGAGGGGGCGTGGACAAAGCGGCCCTCGCCGACGTAAATGCCGGCATGGCTTGCCACCCCATGTTGGCTAAACACCACCAGGTCCCCGCTGCGCAGGGACTGCTGCGGCACCTGCTGGCCCCAGCCCACCAGCGCGGCGACGGTGCGCGGTGGCAGCACGGAGGCGCTGGTGCGGTAGACATAGCCAATCAGGCCGCTGCAATCGAAGCCGGTCTGCGGCGTGTTGCCGCCATAGCGGTAGGGCGTGCCGACCAGGCTGATGGCGTGCAGCGTGACGTCATTGGCCTGCTGCAGGTTGAGCCGCGACGCCACATTGGCATCCACCGAGCCCTTCCAGTTGCGCGCGTCCGGGCGGCTCGGTGTGCTGGAGCAGCCCACCAGCGCCAGCATGAGCGCCAGGCCAAGTAAAGTTATTTTTGGATGCATAGCGGGGCCTGTTGGGTTTAGAAAAACAGAGCGTCAAAACCCTGTTCCGGCTCAAAGCGCTGGTTGCGCCAGCGCAGCCTTGTGGGCCCTGGCATGGCCGGCGTGGACAGGCTGTGGCGCGGGTCGCCGGGGTAGCAGATGACGCGTTCGCCGCCGTCGTCAAAGGGCTCGGGCGCGACCCGCTTGGGCAGCGTCTGGCGGGCGCTGTGCAGCACGCCCGCCACATCGGCAAAGCGCGACAAATGCGCCAGCGTCATGATTTGCGGTGGCGCCATTTCAATCTGGCCTTCCCAGTACTGTTGCAGCGCCAGGCGCGGCGCCAGCCAAACGCTTTCGGTGGTCTCCACGTTGTCGTGGCTGGCAATTTGGTGGGCGGGCAGGGCGGCGACAAAAAAGCGCGTGTCAAAGCGTTTGCTGGCAATCGAGGGCATGCGCGGCGTGATCCAGCGCGACCATGGCAACAAGGCGCGGGTTTGCAGGCGCAGCTCCAAGTCGATGAGCACCTGGTTAAAGGGCAGGCCGCTGTTGATGTGCGCGGCCAGTTGCAGGCTGTGGCGATGCGCTGCGTCCTGTGCAAACAGCACGCCACATTCTTCAAAGGCCTCGCGCAGGGCGGCCACATACAGGCCGCGTGCGGTCTCTACGGCAAGCTCCGGCTCACCCAATGCGCCGTGCAGCGCGTCGGCTTCCTGGTCGAGCTCGGCGACCAATTGCAGATCGCTGGAATCGAGCTTACCGCCCGGAAAAACATAGGCGCCGCCCAGCACATCGGACAGGCCATGGCGGCGCACCATAAATACCTCCAGCCCGCAGGGGCTATCCCTGAGAATGATGACCGTGGCCGCATCTCTGGGCGCTGTGTGGACGAGGGTGGAGCTGATTTCCATGGATGTGGCCGTATCCAGCCGCAATGCGACTGGCCTTCAGTGTGCAATAAACTTTTTGGAGTTGGAAATGGCGATTGATTTCAAGGGACGCGTGGCTATTGTGACCGGAGCCGGCGGCGGGTTGGGGCGCCAGCACGCATTGGCGTTGGCCGCGCGCGGTGCGAAGGTGCTGGTCAATGACCTGGGCGGTGCCCGCGATGGTTCCGGCGGCTCGCTGACGGCGGCGCAGCAGGTGGTGGCCGAGATCCGCGCCGCCGGTGGTGAGGCGATTGCCAAT
Organism: uncultured beta proteobacterium; assembly: GCA_903886275.1. Taxonomy (GTDB): domain Bacteria; phylum Pseudomonadota; class Gammaproteobacteria; order Burkholderiales; family Burkholderiaceae_C; genus Allorhodoferax. The sequence goes on from CAISLN010000019.1 coordinate 131,268, forward strand.
GGCGCTTCGGTGACCGATTGGGAGGCGGTGCAGGCCATGGTGCAGCAGGCAGTGGATGCCTGGGGCCGCATCGACATCGTCGTCAACAACGCCGGCATTTTGCGCGACAAGACCTTTGCCAAGATGGAGCTGGCCGACTTCCGACTGGTGCTCGATGTGCACCTGATGGGCGCGGTGCATTGCTGCAAGGCCGCTTGGCCCCACATGTTGGAACAAAACTACGGCCGCATTTTGTTGACCACTTCGAGCACCGGCCTGTATGGCAACTTTGGCCAAAGCAATTACGGCGCAGCCAAGCTGGCGCTGGTGGGTCTGATGCAAACCCTGGGCCTTGAAGGGGCCAAGCACGACATCCGCGTGAACTGCCTGGCGCCCACGGCGGCCACGCGCATGACCGAGGGACTGTTGCCCGAAGAAATACTGGCGGTGCTGCAGCCGCAGGCCGTGGTGCCAGCCATGCTGGTGCTGGTGGGGCAGGACGCGCCCACACGCACCGTGCTGTGCGCCGGTGCCGGCAATGTGGAGGCGGCCCACATCACCTTGACGCAGGGGGCCTGGATTGGGATGGACGCAGAGTCGCCCGAGCGCCTGGCCGCACAGCTGGAGCAGGTGTGCGACCGCACCGGTGAAATGGTGCCGCCCAATGGCTCGGCCCAGGGCGGCCATGAGGTGGGGCGGGCGCGGGTCATGCTCAAGCCCGAATAGCTGGCAGTACCAACTGACAACCCTAGTGGGAAGTAGGCTGCCAGTTCGGCCGCACCGGCGCGCCAGCCGGTTCACGCTCGCTGGCCAAGGCCTGTTGCTCGGCTTCGTCTATGACATGGACCGGAATGGCATCGGCCGCCACGACGGTGACCATGCCGACGCTCCATTGCGGCGAGAAGATATGCAGCAAGCCGTCGCGGCCGAACACTTCCAGCGGCTGGCTCATCAGCGTGCGCAGGCGTGTGCCCAGCGTGTCTTCCACCTGGGACGGCTTGAGCGTGGACAGCACGACCACAAAGCAGCGCGGGTGGTAGAGCCCGATCACCGAGCGAAAACCCACTGCCCGGCGTATGCGTGCGGCCATGGAGGCCAGGATTTGTTGGTCCACGCCATGGCCGGCCTCTTCACCGAGCGCGTAGAGGTTGCGCAGGTGCAGGCAAATCACGCTGCAGCGGGTGTCTAGCCTGGCGCTGCGCCAGAACGCATCATCCACCTTGGACAGCAGCACCGAGCCGCGTGGCAAGCCGGTCGCCGGGTCCGCACCTTGGGACAGGCCTGCCAGGCGCTCGACTTGGCGCATCTGGCGCTTGCGGTGAAGCACCAGCGAGAGCATCACCAGAAAAAACGCCACCGTGCTAAACGCGGTGGCCATGGAGCGCGCCGGGTTGTCGTCTTGCGGACCCAGTTGGTGCGCATACAGGCCCGCGGTGGAGCCGGCCATGAACAGGCAGCCCAGCACCATGGAGCGGGCCATGGTGTCGCCCAACTGCGCCGCGCGCGCCGCTGTGAAAGTCGCCAGCAGAACTGCCAAGGCATGGACGGACGCTGCCAGCAGCAGGATCTCGGTGCCCTGGGTCGCGCCAAAGAAAGTGGCCAGCACAGCGATGGCGAGGGTCGCAAGGACCAGGGACAGTGAACCCCAGACGATGGTGTGGTGCAGTAACCGGTCTTTTGCTGCCACACCCAGCCATTGGCCCAGGTAGGACAGCACCATGGCGCCGCTCAGCGGCCCCAGGCTGGCCTTGAGAATCAGCAGCGCCGCCAAGTCGGAAAAGAGAAATTCCGGCAGGCCCGACAGCAGCACCGCGCCAGAGCCGCTCACCGCCATGAACAACAGGCTGCGCCAGGCCGCAACGCTGCGGCTCAGGGCCACATCCACGACGGCCATGCTGCCGATGGTCAGAAGGCCCCCCAGCATCACCGACCAGATGACCCATTCCAAGGTGTTCATAGCTTCGTATTGTGATGCCAGACACCTTTTTGCGCGTTACCGAGGTCAATGTGCGCAGCATGACGTACGCCTTGGTCGCAAGCTGTGTTCCGGGGCGCGAAAATCCGTCAGCCGGCCTGCACGACCGGTGCAGCTGTGTTACCTTCGCGCCCGAAGAAAAGCACAAAGGGCCATAGCCATGAACAATTATTCGACGGGGCCCATTTTGGTTGCCCCTGAACGTCTGACCGGCATGCGCCGCGGTCTGGAAAAAGAAAGTTTGCGCGCACAAAGCAATGGCCTGCTGGCCATGACGCCACACCCGGCGGCACTGGGCTCGGCATTGACGCATCCCTTGATTACCACCGACTTCAGTGAGTCGCAGGTTGAGCTCATCACCGGTGTGCACGCCCATGCGCAGGATTGCATGGATGAGCTCACGCGCATACAGCAGTTCACCGTTCGCTCACTGGGCGATGAGATGCTGTGGGTCTCCAGCATGCCCTGCGGCCTGCCGGCCGACGATGACATTCCGCTGGGCCAATACGGCAGCTCCAACGTCGGCCTGGCCAAGACCGTGTACCGCAGTGGCCTGGGCCACCGCTATGGGCGACGCATGCAGACCATTTCAGGCATCCACTACAACTGGAGCCTGTCGGGCTTGTCGAGTGCGGACTATTTTGGCCTGATCCGCAATTTCCGCCGCCATGCGTTTTTGCCGCTGTATTTGTTTGGCGCCTCGCCTGCGGTTTGTTCCACTTTTGTAGCGGGGCGAGAGCATCAGCTGCAGCCGCTTAACGCTGGCACCATGTACCTACCCTATGCCACCTCGTTGCGCATGGGGCGCCTGGGCTACCAGAGCGACGCGCAGGCCTCTTTGGCCGTGAGCTACAACAGCCTGTCGGGCTACGCGGCGTCCCTGCAGCAAGCGCTGACCGACCCCTATGCGGCCTACGAGGCGATGGGCGTGAAGGCAGCGGACGGCAGCTACAAGCAGTTGCAGACCACGCTGCTGCAGATCGAAAACGAGTTCTACGGCACCATTCGCCCCAAGCGGGTGATCTTCCCCGGAGAGCGCCCGCTGCATGCCCTGCGCGAGCGCGGCGTGGAGTATGTGGAAGTGCGCCTGATGGACCTGAACCCGTTCGAGCCGGTGGGCATCACGGCGCAGACGCTGCGCTTTTTGGATGTGTTTTTGCTGCACTGCCTGCAGTCTGCTAGCCCGGATGACACGCCGCAGGAAATTGCCGCCATTGGCCGCAACCAGCACCGTGCCGCCGAGCGTGGCCGCGAGCCCGGCCTGGAGCTGGAAAAAGGGCCGGGCATGCAGACGCTCAAGGCCTGGGGCCTGGAGATCGTGCAGCAGTTGAAGGGCATTGCCGCGCAGCTCGATGCCGCCCACGGCACGCAGGACTATTCGCGCGCCGTGCGGGACGCAGAGCATGCCCTGAACCACCCCGAAGACACCCCTTCGGCGCGCGTGCTGAAGGCCGTGCAAGAGGAGTTTGAGGGATCGTTTGTGGCCTTTGTGCGGGCCCAGTCGCAAAAGACCCGCCAAGCCATGTTGGACCTGCCACTGTCAGACACAGAGGCCGCCCAATGGGCCAGCGCCAGCGCCAAGTCGCTGCAGGACCAGGCCAATATCGAGGCCTCCGACAGCATGCCGTTTGACATCTACCTGAAGGAGTACCTGTCGCCCAAGCGTCTGTTGGCCAAACCCATGGCAGCTTAGAGGCAGGCTTTCCCCTGTTGCGAAAAGCTTAACGCCAGGGTCTGCCGCCGCCTGGCTGCGAACTGCCCGACAATCCAAGCTGTTTGATTTTTTGACAGATAGGTTCAGCGCCATGGCAATTCAGTGGTTCCCCGGTCATATGCATTTGACCCGCAAGGCAATTGGTGAGCGCATCAAGGAGATTGATGTGGTCATCGAGTTGCTCGATGCGCGTCTGCCGGGGTCCAGCGCGAACCCCATGTTGGCCGAGATCACCAAGGGCAAACCGGCGCTCAAGGTGCTCAACAAGCAGGACCTGGCCGATCCGGCGCGCACGGCTGCCTGGCTGGCGCACTTCAATGCCCAGCCCGGTGTGCGGGCGCTGCCTTTGGACGCCAGCATGTCCACCCCCTCGCGTGCGCTGGTGGCGGCCTGCCAGGCTCTGGCGCCCAACCGGGGCGGCATGACCAAGCCGATGCGGGTGCTGATCTGCGGCATTCCCAATGTGGGCAAGTCCACCCTGATCAACACCTTGAAGGGCAAGCGCGCTGCCAAGACCGGCGACGAGGCTGGCGTGACCAAGATCGAGCAGCGCATCACCATTGCCGACGATTTCTACCTCTATGACACGCCCGGCATTTTGTGGCCGCGCATCATCGTGGCCAAGAGCGGCTACAACCTGGCGGCCAGCGGTGCGGTGGGTCGCAATGCCTTTGAGGACGAAGAGGTGGCGTTGGAGCTGCTGGACTATATGCGCCAGCATTACGCCCCGGCGCTGGAGGCGCGCTACAAGATCCAGGATGCGGCCGCACTCAGCGACGAACAGTTGTTAGAAGGCGTGGGTCGCAAGCGCGGCGCGCTGCTCGGGGGGGGACGGGTCAACCTCAACCATGCGGCCGAGATCGTCATCCACGATTTCCGATCCGGCGCTTTAGGCCGGGTGACGCTGGAGACGCCAGAAGAATTTGCCCAGTGGCTTGAGGTCGGCGAAAAGCTCGATGCCGAGCGCCAGATCAAGAAGGATGCGATCGATCTGGCACGCAACATCCGCCTCAAAAAAGTAGCGCGTCCGCCCAAGCATGGCAGCCGCGGTGCGCCGGAAGATGCACAAGATGGGGCGCAAGACGAGGCCAGCGACTGACCCTGTACCCGGGCGCGCGGCGCGCCTACTCCACCTTCACGCCCTTCCAGAAGGCCACGCGGTTGCGGATGGCTTGGGCCTCTGGTTTGGGGTCGGCGTAGTACCAGACGGCATCGGCATTGAGCTCGCCGTTGACCATCAGGCTGAGGTAGCTGGCCTGGCCCTTCCAAGCGCAACTGGTCTTGTGGTTGCTAAAGGTGACGAATTCACGCTTGAGTGAACTCTCGGGAAAGTAGTGGTTGCCCTCGACGAGTACGGTGTCTTCGCTCTCGGCGATTACGGTGGCGTTCCAGGTGGCTTTCATGGCGGGCTTTCGAAGTGGTGGGAGGGTTGGCAGCGATTATGGTGGGGAATGTCCCGCCTTCTTAAAGTTGACCCTTGTCAAATAAAAGAGGCCCTAGTGGGCGCATGATCAAGGCTCACAACATCCACCAATTGAGGCATATATGTTCAAAAATATTTTGTTGGCTACCGATGGCTCTGCCGCTTCCGAACATGCGGCCAAGCTCGCTGTGAGCATGGCCCGCATCTACGGTGCTACCTTGACCGCCCTGTATGTCTCTGACCCCTATCCCTATCTGGGTGTGGGCGAAGTCAACCCCATGGGCTACCAGGCCTACTCGGCCGCCGCGCAGCAACTCGCCGCCCAGGCCCATGCCCAAGTGGAAACCCTGTGCAAGGCCGAAAGCCCTGCCGTCAACCTGCAAGTGCGTCTGGTGGAAGACGTTACCGCGTCCAGCGGCATTGTGGAAAGCGCCAAAGAGTTGGGCTGCGACCTGATTGTG
>CAISLN010000020.1 GCA_903886275.1 uncultured beta proteobacterium
AGATCGCCGACACGCTCGGTGATGACCGGGTCGTACTTTTTATTGACGAGGCACAGAACCTGCGCGAGATTGAGTACGAGTGGCTGCGGGATTTGCACGACGACCTTGAGAACAATGGCGTTCGTCTATTCACGTTTTTGATCGGTCAATAGAGGGCACAGCAGAGACCGTAATCGCCTCCGTCCACAGCTATTTGTGCCTCGGCTTTTCTTGCTTCGAGAAGTGCAAATCTATACGGCATGCTGAATAATACGCCAGCAATCACCGCAAGCGTCCCTTTAAGGAACCACCACCCTTCTCCTCATCCCCTGCACCGCTTTAATCTTCCGAGCCAGTTCCTGCGTCGAGTAGATGGAGGTCGTGTCGATGGACGCATGCCCAGCCAGCTCAGATGCAACTTCAATCGGTACGCCATCCACCAGCGCCTGGCGCACAAACGTATGCCGCATCCAGTGGGTTGATGCCTTCTCAAACCGCCGCGCATCCAGCCCCACCACCTCAGCCGTCTTTGCCGCCTGGCGGAAGAAGCGTTTCAACACCGCATAGATTCCGGCTGCCGACAAAGGCGTACCCGCCGATTCGTTCTTGGCGCCCACCACCAACTCACCGCCCTGCCCTCTGCCCCACTGGGCCACCGAAGCATGAAGAGTTCGGATCAACGGCAGAGCTGCCTGGTCTTCATTTGCCAGGTCTTCTTCCAGGAAATCTCCCCCATGTAGACCCAACAGTCGGACCACATCCGGATTGAGCGGCACCTCGCGCGTCTTATTGCGTTTTCCGGTGACCGTCAATATCCAGGTCTCGGGCAGATCCGGCAGGGTCTCCAGCCGCAAGTCTTTGTGCGTGGCGCGGGCCAACTCCTCCAGGCGGATGCCAGAGGTGACCAGCAGCTCCAGAATGCATTTCAAACGCAGGTTCTCTGGTCCGGCAGATTGCGCATCCACGCATTGCAGGACGTGCAGCCATTCCGCTTCGGTAAACGAACGCTTGATGTCCATCTTGGATGCCGGCAGATCAAACGACTTCATGATGGACCGGAATGGATTTGCCACCAGGTAGCCGGCATCCACCAAGCCGCCGTACAGCGTCTGCAGAATCACTAGCGCCTGCTTCTGTGAGGCTGCACTGGGCTGCGTGCGAAAGGCCCGCCAGGCAGGGTCTGTGCGCTTCAAGGGAACCTTCTGGATCCAAGTTGCGGGCACGGCTTGCAGGAAGGAGCGGAACCGCTGCACATCCGGCGCCGTCACGCTTGATAGTGGCTTCCTCAGCTCCTGCGCGCACCAAAGCAGAAAGCGCTCGGCCTCCTTGCGGTAGCTTCTCTGGGTCGACGGCTTTTCAGCATAGCGGCCCAGCCAGATGTCCACCGCCTCCAGGTCGTTCTTCGCGCCCAGGGTGTTCGCCATGTGCGATCGGAAGTCTCCTTGCTCACCTGCCAGATGGGGTGTTGCCTGCATCCGGGCCAGGCCACTGGTGACCAGCGTGCCCACACCGAATTGGGCCAGACCTTGTGGCGTACCGATGGCCGGCACCAGGGCGGATACGCGCAGCTCCTGTTTGCTCTTGGGCTCATGGACCGTGCCTGAGATCACCATGTTCAGATGGTCCTGCTCCAAGATCAACCATTGCAGCACTTGTTTGGCGCGCAACACGCCAAAGCCCTTGATCTGCGAGTGCCAGCGGAAGCCATAGACATTGATGAAGCGCACCAAGTCGCCCAAGGTGAGAAGACCCACATTGCGCATCACCTTCACGACGGGCTTGGCGAACCATGTCTCCAGCCGGTCGGTGGCTGCCGGGATCACGGAGAGCACCGTCTCCAGATGGTTGAGCGCCCTCACCCGGTCGCCCACCACGTCCTTGTGGCCTGCGCCCGCCTCCTGCGCATCTTCATTGTCCAGGCCAAAGTTAGCCTTGTACTCGGCCAGCAGATCGGCCTCACTCCACATGTCCGGGTCCATGCCCTCGGACTCCACCCAATCTTCGAGGGATGGCAGCTCCACGGCGGGCTTCGTGTTGGCATCGCTGCGCAGCAAGTCCAGCAGGTGGGTGATCTTTGCTTGTGGTGCCAACTTAGCGTCCAGCGCCCTGCCCGATTCAATGACTTGTTTTAGTAGCGCGTCACGCCTATTCTGGACATAGCGCAGATCGGTGGTTGTTTCTGACCAGGCCATGTAACGGTTGAAGGCCTCTGCCAGATCGAGACCGAGCAAACTAGAGCGCACGAAGGCGAAGTGGTGTACGCCCAGGGAGCGAGCCTCTTGCATCACCTTCGCTGTGGATCCTTTGGGGCGCCCGGGCTTGCGCGGCGGCGCTCTGTGGAAGAGAGGGGCTACAGAGGGAAAAGTGGCAGTATTGCTCATGGCCCAGACCTCATCCAAATTGAAAGTGCCGTTTTAGGACGTATTTTATTACAGTGTGATTATAGGGATAATCATGACGTATTGCAGAACGTATTAAGCCAACCGAACACCAAAATGGCCGGAAAAGCGGGCTTTGAAAGGTTGGCCACGTCCAGGCGATTGGGTGGCCACATAGCGCTTGTGGAACACAACACCCCCCATGACTATCAACCCACCGCCATGAAGCGCATACAGGCCGTTTTGAGCGCCCTTCCCTGCCCCACCACACCGCAAGTAGAAGTCAGCTCGTTTGGGCTTTTCGAGGCGTTGAGCTCTGTTGTCCAAGGTCTCCAGACCTGGGCCCGCCCGTGGTGATCCCTTGATAGGATTACGGCCTCTAATCGAATCATGCAGTGATATGATTAATCCATGGAATCATATCAACGTTGGATCTGGCAGTTGCCGCAATGGCCCAGCCTCACCTTCGAGGCTGAGCAGTGCCAGGCAGTCTTGGGCAAAGCTCGCCTCTCTCAAGGCCTGCTTTTGGGCAAGGCCGGGGCTATTGGTCTGGAGGGGCTGCAATCGCAAATTCGTGATGCCCTAACCGATGAAGCGATTACGACCTCTGCCATTGAAGGTGAAAAGCTGGACCCTCAAAGTGTGCGCTCCTCTATTGCCAGGCGGCTCGGGCTTGATGCTGATGGCGCCCCACCAGCCGAAGGTAAACGCAACATCGAAGGGCTGATTGATGTCTTGCAGGATGCAACCCTCAATACGAGCGAACCGTTAACGGTCGAGCGCATGTGCAACTGGCATGGCGCCCTCTTTCCAACCGGCTTCTCAGGCATGACCCGTATCGCCGTTGGTGAACTCCGAAGCGTCCCAATGGACGTGGTGAGCGGCCCCACTGGTCGAAGCAAGGTCCACTATTCAGCCCCGCCGGCCGACAAGTTGCAAGACGAGGTGGAGGCCTTCGTGAGTTGGTTTAACGAGTCGCACCCGAATTCGGGAAAGCGCCCGATGGACGGCCTTTTGCGTACCGCCCTATCTCATCTCTGGTTTGAAACCTTGCACCCTTTTGAAGATGGCAATGGCCGAATCGGCAGAGCAATCATGCAGCTCGCAATCGGCCAAGACATGGGCCAACCGGGCCGGATTGTGACCCTCTCGCGCCAAATTGAATCGCGCAAAGCTCAGTACTACTACGAGCTCGAACGCGCTCAGCGTAGCCACACACCGGACATCACTCCGTGGATGTGCTGGATGCTGGAGCAGATTGCATTGGCCAGCGACTTTGCAAGCGAAACCATTGACCACTCCTTGCAGCGAATTCGGTTTCAAATGACCATGTTCGAGCAGTCACTGAATGAGCGCCAACTCAAGACCATGAAGAAGGTTTTGGATGCTGGACCGAAAGGGTTCAAAGGCGGCATAACGACCCGCAAGCATGAGCAGATCGCCAAGACTTCAACCCCCACCGCCGCGCGCGATCTGATTGACCTTGAAGAGCGAGGCCTTCTGGTCAAGCAAGGGAAAGGCCGTTCCACACGCTACTACCCTGCCATCGATGGTTGGGCCGAGGACCTACCTGCACCCTCTGGCGACGTGGTGAACTGACGCCAAAGCAAGGCAGCTATCCCCCCGGCCTTAGCGGCCGACCCACTGCTACACGCGGGGTGCCAAAAGATTTAGCCAGTGGTACGGGTGCAAAAGAGGCGGGGTTTGAGTGCGGTGCGGGTGAAGTCAGGAGGCAGTTGCGCTCCGCTTTCATGGGCTTTGCCCATACCCAAAAGCCGGGGTGTGGTACGGTACCACACTGCTTCCCAAGACAACCTCATTGATGAATTTTCAGGGTGCTCTACCGTAGAGCACTCTGCCTTATTGCAGCAATCCACGGCGCCTAAGAGCCGAATCTGGAGTGGCGAAAAGTCTCTGCTTGCGTAGGTTTGATGGAGTGCTCTACCGTAGAGCACCCTGCCCGTTGTGCAATCTCACCGTGCCTAAAAGCAAACTTTCGACTGGTGAAAATTCTTCGCTTGGGTTGGTTTGATGGAGTGCTCTACCGTAGAGCACCCAAGAAGCGGACGTAGACAAGGGCGGAAAAACCGCCCTTGTCACAGCCACATCTGGCTTAAATCAATACGCTTTGACTGAGTGCTCTACGGTAGAGCACCCTGCTCTTTCAGAGCTTCAAGAATCGCCTTTTCAATTTTTGATAGCGTCGCCTTGCTTAAAACTGGCAAATCAAACGCTACCTTGTCCTTCGAAATGGAAACCTTGAAAGCTGCTTTACCGCCAAGTTTGACAATGTGCGAAACAACTTTAGGCTGCCCATCAACTATCCCGATAAGACGCTCATAAACTTTAACAGCCGAAGTCTTAACCCCTGCCAAGCGTCCGGTGACGATCTCACTCGCGCGCGATAGCACTAAATCGGGATCACTCTTGAACGCCTCGTTCAATGGTGCAGACCAACGGTATTGAACATCCAGAGGTGAATCGAAAGCTTCAATAACAGCCTTTGGAAGTCGTGCAATGTTTACAGCAGTTGTTACGTTGCTGGACTGGAGGCCCAAGTCCTCGGCGAGCTTGCGCAAAGAACTAAACATTCCCTCATCAAGCGCGCGCGCGTACATCACGCCTTGCTCATAAGGACGCAGATCAGCACGGAGGCGATTCTCGCGATCCATCTCTTTAAAGAGTTCCTTGTCATCAATAGGCTCGATCATGGCGAGCACAGGGAGGTCAAGCTCCAGACATGCACGATGGCGGCGATGACCGAAAACGATCTCATACTCTTGTGGCGACGAACCTGCAATCGGGCGAACCTTAATCGGCTGAACGTTGCAACCAGCTGATTCAATTTCAAGCTTTAGCGCCAAGAATTCTTTGCCCTCAAAACTCTTGTCATGCCGATTGGCCCATTTACTTGGTTTCACGAACTTGGGATCGAGCTTCTTTGACGGCAAAACCCCTTGCCATTCAGCGTTAAGCGCGACACTATCAGCCCGCACTTCGTCAAGTGCTCTCTCTGCCTCATGGAGCTGTTTCTCCAGTTCCGTCACCTTGCCGCCTTGACCAGCCATTGCCAAGCCGATTTGCACCGAATTGATCTGGCGAACCGGACTCTCAGTTGTCGAAACAGGGGTAGGGGAGGGCGACGAGACTTTATTCATCATCTGGGTAGCTAGAGCGGCCTTTTCCCGGGGACTGAGTTTTACTGCCATCATGCTTCTCCTTTAGCGATCACTGCGTCTGTCTTTCGAACCGCTTCCGCATTCGCTTCCCACACCCCCCAGACTTGCTTCTCTACGTAGTCAACCAACTGTTCGTAGGCATCGTGAGCACGCTTTAGCGTCTTGGCCTGGGCCGATCCCACATCCATGTCGTAGACCGTTCCAAACTCGGCACTGGCGCTGGCAGCAATACTGGTCTTGGGAATCTCAACTGGCAACACTTTTGGACCGTAGGCACTGACGATCCAGTTGCGAATGTCGTTAGAGATCAAATCGGCTTTATCTACGCGGCTCAGCAGAATGTCAACGAAGGAGTACTGCTTAGTCTCGCCACGGGCTTCAAACAGGGAACTGCAAACTCCTGTGAACAGGCTCCAGAACTGGGCACTGCTCGCGAAGTCCAAAGCATTTGGAGGGAGAGGCATCAGTACCCCGTCGGCAGCAATCAAGGCGTTGATCGTGATGTAGCTCAAAGACGGGGGGGTGTCGATGATGATGATGTCATAGACATTGCGAGCATCCTCTAGCCCAGCATCCAATACGCGCCAAAATGCAAATTCCGGGTCATTGGCTTGACGGCTGGGCAATAGGAATTCCGCATTGAAAAGTATGGGGGCCGCTGCCACAAGATCAATCCCGTCCCAATAGGTTGACTGAATCGCAGGCAAGATCGAGTCCGATTCACCAGTGCACAAACCGAGGATAGTTCTTTCAGCCTCAACCTCTGTATCAGGCAATACGCCGAACAAGGTGGTAAGTGATCCCTGAGGGTCTGTGTCAACCACCAAAACACGGTGACCACGAAGACTTAGACCCTGGGCCAAAGCGGCCGCAGTCGTGGTCTTGGAAACACCTCCCTTGTAGTTAGCAACAGCTATCGTCGTACCCGAAGCGAACTCGGGGTCGCGTAAGGTATCACTACGAAAGGTTTTCACCCAAATTCGGGCTTCTTCCAAAGTCCACTCGCGACGACTTACGTCTGGACGCTCACCGCTAGGCAACTCCCCTTTTTTTGCGTGGTACATAACTTGGGAACGTTCCAGACCACAGAGCTCACCCAGCTGAGTAGAGTTGAAAACGGGAGGCGATTTTCTAGCCTCTGGCGCAAGCATGGAACTTCGCGCTTGCTGGATGACACTGCTTGCGTTCAAAGCAAGGTTGTTGAGTGCCTCAATGTCGATGGTGGGGTAAATTGGCTTTTGCTTTGTGCGCATGAATTTTCTCCGATTTGCGAAATTTTAGCGCACACACGGATTTTTCGAAACAACGCAATATAGAGTCAATGTGCGATAAAAACGCAATTGAGGAGAATAGCAACGTACAACGATGTCTTCATGTTGATTGACAGGCTGTTCTGCACCCTGGTCTTAGGGAATTGGACTCGGGACTTCAAGGAAATCTAAAGTCCATCTGTCTTTAAGAAAGAGTCTTCAAAGAAGTCTTCAATACAGTTCGTAGCAAAAAATGTATCTTTTTTCTTAATTAAATCAATACGTTACGAAAAACGATGTCCAGCTTTGTACCGCCAAATGTCCAACTCTGTACCGCTTGCCGTCCAACTCTGTACCGCTTCGCGTCCAGCTTTGTACCGGTAGGCTCATATGTGAAAAAAAGTGGTAGCTCGATACCTCGATTCTCAAAATAGGCTTTACAGAAACTTCACAAAGGGCTGGAAGATGTCAAAAAATACCATTTACACGTCCAGAAATGGCTACGAACGAATGGTGAAAGCACTTTCCAGTGCCTAGAAATCGAGCAGATGTCCAGTTTTGTACCGTCTAAGGGCGATGCAAAAAACAGCAATCCATCAAGATGTCCAGAAATCGATACAATAATCTGGACTTACCAAGACCCATATGACCGATCTAGAAAAAGAGCAACTGAGAATCAAAAAGCCAGTTCAGGCACTGGCCCTCATACCAAAAAAGGGAAAGCTGAGCGTTGTTGCTCGCAAGTTGTACAACGTAATTCTGCATTCAACTATCGGTCAGATTGCTGAATTTGAATTGCAGGGAAAGGAAGTGCCAGCAGAGCACTTGTTTGAGGCAAGACTGATTGATCTTGTGCACCCTATTCAAATGGGACAGTCTGATCTGAGAGCCAAGGCCAAAGAGTACTTTCAGCAGATGTCAGAAATTAGACTCGACTGGGAAGCCCCAGATGCAAGAGGTCTGGGTAAGTGGACGAATCTTGGGCTACTCGCTGAAGCGCAACTCGACAGAGTAGATCCAGAAAACCCAAAGTCTGATGTAGTAGCACGCTGGGCATTCCCTCCGACCATCTTCAAGGAGTTGCGTCACCCTGAGATGTACGCACAAATCAGCATCTACCAGATTGCAAAGCTCTCCACATATGAAGCAGTGGCCTTGTATGAGATTTGTGCTCGTTACCGCACCAATGCGGCTGGGGTTACGAGCTTGAAGGAACAGCAATGGTGGGTGAAAGCCTTGTCAAACAAAGTGCCGGATATCGATCCCAAAACAGGTGAACCGAAATGGCGTGAGTGGCGCAAGTTCAAAGACGAGAAGGTCAAGAAGGCAGTCGCAGAAATCAACGAGCAAACGGATCTCAGCGTTGAGCTGATGGAGAAGAAGGACGGCGTTCAATTTGCGGTCAAGCGCAAGGCCTCCGAGTTTGAGCCTATTGCCAATAAACTCAATCCCGAAATTGCCGAGGTAGCTATCAAGCTCGGTCTTAAGCTCACCGACATTGCAGCACTGATGCGCAATGGCCAATCAGAGGCTGGCCTAAAGATAGCCCTCTCTAAGATGGCCAATCAGGACCCGGCGAACATCACCAGAAAACTCGCCTATCTGAACAAGATCTTGCTTGAAGTGAATCCATTCATTGGTGATGGCGTGACGGGGGCAGCTGCAAACTCTCCGCATGTAATTCGTCAAGTGCCTGCAATAGTTAAGCAACCTGAAGTCAAAATGGCAATGAGCTACAAGGATGAACGTCGAAGTGAAATTCGTCGTGAATTCATGCTGCTGACCCGTGATGAACAACGCCCATTTGCATACCTGGGCTTATCTGAACTCCGTGCAGCAAAAATGGCAAACGCAGGGATGAGCCTGAAGGTGGAAGCTGGTGCTTGGGAAAGTGCCCCAATTTTGTTTTCAAAGATGGTCGATCACTACGCAACAGATAGATATGGTGCTGATTGGGCTGTAGAGCAAACGAGCGTTGAGCCATCAACAGAATAACCACCATGAACGACCGTACAAACGACTTCCAGCCTGAATCAGCCTTGCGCGTGCCACCGCACTCCATCGAGTCGGAAAGCTCACTGCTTGGCGCGCTCTTGCTGAACAACGACTCCCACGGCCTGATTGTTGGCCTGGTGAAGGGCCCTGACTTTTACCGCCATGAGCACAAGCTGGTGTACCAGGCAATTGTTGAACTGATCGACAACGACAAGCCGGCCGATGTGGTGACGGTCTATGAGCAGCTGGCGTGCATGGGGAAGGCCGACGAGGTGGGCGGTGTCGCCTACCTGAACAAGCTCGCCCAGTACGTCCCCAGTGCAGCAAACATCACCCGATATGCCGAGATCGTTCAGAGTAAATCGATCCTGCGCCGGCTGATTTCCGTGAGTGACGAGATCACGGCCGAGGCGTTCTCCACCAAGGGTAAGACACCTGCGGAGCAGCTGGAGAGTGCGGAAGAGAAGATCATGAAGATCGGATCCTCTGACAGCCTGCGCCCTGAGGAAAAGACCCTAAGCGTGCTGATCCCGCGCTTCAATGACATGCTTTTGGAGCGCTCCGAGAACCCGGGCAAGCTGGTAGGCGTGTCCACCGGTTTCATTGATCTGGACAAGATGACGAGCGGCCTCAAGAAGGGCAACCTGATTGTGTTGGCCGGAAGACCCGCAATGGGAAAGACCTCGCTGGCTATGAACATGGCCGAGCACTGCGCGTTGCAAGAGAAGCTGCCCGTCCTGGTTATCTCGCTGGAGATGACCTCAGACGAATTGACTATGCGCTTGGTGGGCTCCGTTGGCCGAGTTGACCAGATGAATTTGCAGACGGCTCAGTTGGAAGATCATGAGTGGGGAAGGGTGTCCGAAGCAATGGAGAAGTTGCACTCAGCACCCATTGATATTCAGGATGCGGGGGTGAACACCATTGGCGAGATACGCGCCATGGCCCGGCGGTTCCTGCATCGCCACAAGCAAGTTGGCCTGATCATCGTGGACTACCTGCAGCTGGTTAGCGGCAGCGGAAATGGGAACGAGAACCGTGCAACCGAAGTGGGCCAAGTTTCCCGCGGCTTGAAGCTTCTGGCCGGTGAGCTCCAGTGCCCAATCATTGCCCTGTCTCAATTGAACCGCGGCCTGGAAGATCGCCCCGACAAGCGCCCCCGCATGAGTGACATCCGTGAATCGGGAAGTGTGGAGCAAGATGCTGACATCATTGTGTTCGTCTATCGCGATGAGGTCTACACCAAGGAGGCTTGCATGACGCCCGGCGTTGCCGAGATCATCATTGCCAAGCAGCGTAATGGCCCGACCGGAACCGTGCGCATGGCATGGCAGCCGACATACACCCGCTTTGCGAACCTTGGGTATTGAATACGTGAGCCTTTACAGGGACCAATTACGAGAACCATTCATGATCAAAAGTTCCATCCTCGCCTTCACACTCGCAACTTTGAGTGCCCTGGCCAGCGCCACGCCCATCCCAGACTTCGACATCAAAGCAGTTCTGGCTTTGCCGCAAGACCGCCAGGCAGTCATGTACGAATCATTGACGAAGCAGTGGGAGGACACGACCGATGAAGAGAAGGAAGCGTTTCGGCTCTCCATGAGGAAGCAGCTCGATACCTTGTCTCCTGGTGAGAAGCTGGCTGTTGTGGGTCAGATATTCGCGGCAGTGGGACGGGCGAAGACGGGTGGTGAAGGGAAGGGCAGGTAGGAAGGCGGCAGCGATGTCACCGACAGCGCAGTCTGGTCTTTGGGGACCATTGCATGGTGGTCAGTGTGGCGAAGTACTTGGATAAAGTTAGTTCAGGTGATTATTTAGCCTAGACGAACCGGCCCAAGAGCTTAGTAGGGAATGGGGGATGGTTAGGACGGCATCGGGCTGTCAGGAGTCAGTCGACGGTTTCAAATCAGGGTCCGGTTAGGTTCCCTCTCCGGTCATTCACGGGTTCCTTCCCTAAGTCAGGCACGCAGCGGGAGCCGTCAGCCGCGAAAGACGGCTTTCCGCCGCCCTTTTTTGGATACGGACAGAGCTAATCCCGGGGACCAAGCCAAGTTGCGGACACTTGCTGCATTGTTATTCCGGATGTCAGTAAAACGTTTCTGCTAGACTCGCGCCGTCACTGGGGAGTAGTCTCCCTTCGAGCAATTCGAAGGGGCTTGCGTCAACATACTTGGTCGTGCCGACCATGGTGCAAGCGGTTTCTAACTTGACAAGACCTTTGACCACATTGCCTCCGGTATGGCCGGGGAGGCGCTGTGGTCATTGTTTTGTCTGGCCTTGGAAATCATCATGGAAGCTCTCCTCATCTCAACGGGCGTCGTAGCCCTCGCCGAAATCGGCGACAAGACGCAACTGCTTGCATTCATCCTGGCGGCGCGATTCAAAAAACCCTTGCCAATCATTGCCGGCATTCTGGTGGCCACGCTGGTTAACCACGGCCTTGCCGGTGCCTTTGGTGCTTGGATAACGTCCGTGGTCAGCCCGGACATCATGCGCTGGGTTCTGGGTGGCTCGTTCATTGGTATGGCAATCTGGACTCTGATTCCAGACAAGATTGAAGAGGAAGAGACTCAGGTGGCCAAGCACTTTGGCGTATTCGGCGCCACGTTGGTAACTTTCTTCCTGGCCGAGATGGGTGACAAGACGCAAATCGCCACCGTGGCTTTGGCGGCACACTACGCGACACCTGTCATGGTGATTGCGGGAACGACGTTGGGCATGCTCATCGCAGACGTTCCGGCAGTGTTCGTGGGCAACAAGTTCGCTGCAAAAATCCCGATGAAACTTGTTCACTCCATTGCTGCGGGAATCTTTGCGGTCATGGGTTTGCTCACGTTGTTCCAAGTAGACAAGTTTTTCCAATAAGGCGGATACCCGAATATTCCAGCATGAACAGAAACGTCCTTTACGCACTGGGTGCAGCCGCGTTGTTTGGTGCAAGCACGCCATTTGCAAAATTCCTGAGCGGCGACATGCCGCCGGTCCTTCTCGCTGGGCTTCTCTATCTGGGCAGCGGCCTTGGATTGGCGCTGGCCCGCCTTGTCCGCGATGGCGGTTTCAAATCATCAGGACTCACAAGAAATGAATGGCCCTGGCTTTTGGGTGCCATTTTCTTCGGTGGCGTGCTTGGGCCTGTGTCCCTGATGTTTGGGTTGACATCCACCAGCGGCGCCACTGCATCACTCTTGTTGAATTTGGAAACTGTCCTGACTGCGGTCATTGCCTGGGTGGTGTTCAAAGAAAATGCCGACAGGCGCATCGTTTGGGGCATGTTTGCCATCGTGGCTGGCGGTGTCGCATTGGGTTGGCAGACTGATTCTTCGACCCAATTCACCTTCATTGGACCCGTGCTGATAGCCATTGCCTGCTTGTGCTGGGCCATAGACAACAATCTAACACGCAAGGTGTCTGCCTCTGATGCGCTCTTTATTGCAAGTACGAAGGGCCTCATAGCCGGAACGATGAATACAGCACTGGCTATCACCATGGGTGACACATTGCCCAACCTTGCAACGCTTTCTGCAACGATGTCAGTTGGACTCTTGGGTTATGGCATAAGCCTTGTGCTGTTTGTATTCGCGTTGCGGGGTCTAGGTACGGCCCGTACGGGGGCTTACTTTTCGACTGCGCCGTTCCTTGGGGCGGCAGTGGCCGTGTCAGTCTTCTCAGAAACGACCTCTCCGGCATTCTGGATTTCTGCGGTGCTTATGGGGTTGGGTGTGTGGCTTCACCTCACTGAACACCATGCCCATGAGCACCTGCATGAAGTTCAGGAACACGAGCATGAGCACATCCATGACGAGCACCATCAACATGAGCATGGGGTTGACGGATTCGAAACCATAAAGCACAGCCACCGGCACACGCACTTCCCGGTCAAGCACACCCATCCGCATTACCCGGACATTCATCACAGGCATGTTCATTGAGTTTTCAGTTGGTGACAACCCCCCTATGTCAGACTAGTTGTCGCCGCTCTTTTTAATGCGGATGAACCGCCGAAGCGACAAATATGAAACGCATACCCCACACACAAGAATTCAGAGAACAGGCCTTGCGCAAGCTGCGTGAGCGCGGCCCACGCACCCAGCAAAGCATTGCTGATGAATTGAATATTTCCTTGGCCACCCTCAAGGGTTGGTTGACGGCGCAGTCTTCTGCTGCAAAGGGCTTGCCCCATGGGGCAAGCCCTTTGCCTGGTGACCTGCCGGCACAGCAGTGGGGCCCCGCTGAGCGCCTGCAAGCCCTCAACGAGAGCCATGGACTCATTGGCCCGGCATTGAATGCCTGGTGCCGTGAGAAGGGCCTGTTTGAGCACCAACTGCAGGCTTGGCGCGAAGCCTTTTGTGCCGGTGCTGAGCCGACTGTGCGCGAAGGCCGCACGGCACTGCGCGAACTGCAAGCAAAACACGACCAGTTGCAGCGCGATATGCGCCGCAAGGACAAGGCTTTGGCGGAGGCCGCCGCCCTGTTGGTGCTGCAAAAAAAGTTCCAGGCGCTGTGGGCGGACGAGGCTTGATGACTCCCCCCCAACAGCGCCAAACCCTGCTGCCCCTGATTGCGCAGGCCTGCCTGGACGGCGCACGCCTGCACGCAGCATGCCACCTGATTGGCCTGAGCGCGCGTACTGTGCAACGCTGGCAAAGTCCTCTGGCCACTGCCGGGGACAACCGAACGGCCAGCCTGCGCACAAATGCTGTGCCACCCAACAAGCTCAGCCCGGCCGAGCGCGAGGCGGCCATGCAGGTGCTCAACAGCGCCGAGTTCAAAGACCTGCCACCCAGCCAAATCGTGCCCAGACTGGCCGATGCGGGCCAGTACGTGGCCAGTGAATCCACGCTGTACCGTCTGCTGCGCCAGGCCGGGCAACTGACCCACCGGGGCCTTACGCGCGTGCCGCGCAAGATCAGCAAACCGCGCGCCCTGGTGGCCACCCGGCCCGATCAAATCTACTGCTGGGACATCACCTACTTGCCCGCGCCGGTGCGGGGCATGCACTTCTATCTCTACCTGTTTGTGGACATATTCAGCCGCAAGATCGTGGGCTGGCAGGTGTATGACCGGGAGAGCGCCGGCCTGGCGGCACAACTGCTGCGTGACATCTGTGAACGCCAGGGTATTACCCTGGGGCAGCTCACGGTGCACTCGGACAACGGCTCACCCATGAAGGGCGAAACGATGCTGGCGACCATGCAGCGCCTGGGTGTGGCGCACTCGCGCAGCCGCCCGGCGGTGAGCAACGACAACCCGTATTCGGAGGCGCTGTTTCGCACACTCAAGTACCGCCCGACCTTGCCTGTGAAGCCCTTTGCGGACCTGCTACAGGCCAGGCGCTGGGTGACGGAACTGGTGCATTGGTACAACCATGAGCACCGCCACAGCGCAATTCGCTTCATCACGCCCACACAGCGCCATGCCAGCCTGGACCGCCCACTGCTCGCCCAGCGCGCCGCCGTCTACGCCGCCGCCCGTGAAAAACACCCGCAGCGCTGGACCGGCGCATGCCGTGACTGGAGCCCCGTCGGCGACGTACACCTCAACCCCAGCACACCCACCAAAAACAAGGACTCAACAACAGACCTCAAAGCAGCCTGACTAGCCAATAAAAATGCGACAACTTGATTGACAACTACCGCAACGTAGGATAAAGCAACATCTATTCTGTAAATTTCGATTTTGGTTCTGGGTTTGTTGCGCAATAGCGTCGGGTCAAGGTTTCATGTTCAGGTAGATTTTTGCGGTCATCCACTCCTCGTCTTGTTCGGCCAGCAAGGCACTCACCAATCGTAGGCAACTGTCGGGGTTGGGAAACAACGTGGCCACACGGGTTCGCCGCTTGAGCTCCTTGTTCAATCGTAAGCGCTCCATGAACCCCAAGTCGTCAAGGCAATGGAATGGGCGTTATTTCTGGTAGGCGCAGGTTCCAGGGCAGAAGTGCTTCGACTTCTTCGACCGTCTTTGCCGCAGGCAATTGACGCAGCACCCGGCGCAGCCACGCATAGGGTTCCACGCCATTGGCCTTGGCCGTTTCCACCAAGGAATA
>CAISLN010000021.1 GCA_903886275.1 uncultured beta proteobacterium
ATGGAGCCCATAGGTCTGGTGGCCAGTGGGCGCAAGGAATACAAGCCCGATGAATTCCTGGCCCTGGTGCAGGACCTGGACAAGCTCTCCACCAAGCCCTGGGCCTATTTTCCTGCCGATGGCACTTACCCTCCCACCCATGCCAAGCCTGCGGTGTGGAGCCAGCCTGCGGCCTTTAAAGACGCGCAGGAAAAATACCAGGCCAGCGTGCATGCGCTGCTGCTGGCGGCGCAGGCCGGCAAGCTCGAAGCGGTGCAGCCTGCGGTGGACGGCGTGACCAACAGCTGCAAGGCCTGTCACAAAGACTTCCGCTACGAATAGCGCGCCGGGCGCTGGCCTGCAGCGGTCCAGAAAGTGGGCGTTCTAAAAAAGAAAAGGGCACCTGGTTGCCCAGGTGCCCCGATTAGAGCTCAGCGCGGCAATTTACTTTGCAGTGGAAGCTGCGGCAGCGGGAGCAGCAGCTTTCTTTGCCTTACGAACATGCTTGGCATGCTTCTTTGCGGGCTTGGCAGCAGCAGGTGCAGCAGCCATATCAGTTGCAGCAGCCTTAGGCGCTTCAGCTGTTGCAGCGAAGGACAGAGCAGCAATGCTGGACAGAACGGTAGCGGCGATGAGGGACTTGATATTCAACATGGGGTTTCTCACTTACAAAACGACAGTCGCATTGCTCCGACCACCTCAAGCAAGCCCCAACATTTTCTAGGGCCTTTGCTTACAACGCTATTGGGGCCACATCGTTGACCCTGTTTACCTCCACTTTACAAATCACCTGTCAGGACTGCGGCGCTCTGCGAGCGGCACCTTGTTTTCACGCTGTTCGCGCCCAACTGGTGCACAGCATGCAAACCTCGGCAATGGCCTTTTACTCTCTCGTAGCCTGCGCTTTGTGCGGGGTGTTCTGGCTTGCGGGCCAACCCTTGTGGCTGCGCTGGCGGCGCGGCCGTCTGCGTCGCGGTGTGTTTCCTGCAGCCTGGCGATCGGTGTTGCGTTTGCAGGTGCCCCTTGTGGCGCGTTTGCCGGCCGATCTGCAACTGCGCCTCAAGCAAGACATGCTGGTGTTTTTGGCCGAGAAGCCCTTTATGGGCTGTGCCGGTCTGCAGGTGACGCAGGAGATGCGTGTCACCGTGGCCGCACTGGCCTGCATGCCGCTGCTGGGTGCAAGGCGCGGCTACTACCCGGAGCTGCAACGCATATTGCTCTACCCTGGCGCCTTTGCCGCGCAGCAGGTGCAGGTGGGCGAGGATGGCGTGCACAGCGACGGATTGCGCGCGCTGGCCGGTCAAAGTTGGGCACAGGGCCAGGTGCTCTTGTCCTGGGAAGATGTGCAGCAAGGTGCGGCCGACCCCTTGGATGGGCGCAATGTGGTGATCCATGAGTTTGCCCATCAGCTCGACCAGTCCAAGGGCTATGCCAATGGTGCGCCGCCGCTGCGCACCCGCCAGGCCTATCGCTGCTGGTCCGGTGTGATGCAGGCCGAGTTTGATGCCCTGCATTTGCGCCTGCAACAGGGCGAGGGCGGCCTGATAGAACCCTACGCCGCCACCGACCCGGCAGAATTTTTTGCCGTCTGCAGCGAGCTGTTTTTTGAGCGCGGTGCCGAGCTGGCGGCCCAGCATCCCGCCCTCTACGCCGAATTGCGCGGCTACTACCGCGTCAACCCGCTGAGCTGGTCGTGACTACTGTTTCAATATCTCGCGCGGCTTGCCGTTCTCGTCGATAGCCACATAGGTCAGCAGCGCTTCGGTTACCTTGGCGTACACACCCTGCTCGAAATGGCGCTCCGCATAGACCTCGATCTTCACGGTGATGGAGGTGCGGCCTATGCGCGTGACCTTGGAAAAAAAACTCAGGATGTCGCCCACGCGCACCGGCTGCTTGAAGACAAACTCGTTCACCGCCACCGTGGCCATGCGGCCTCTGGTGTAGCGCCCTGGCACCACCGAGCCTGCCAGATCCACCTGCGCCATGACCCAGCCGCCGAAGATATCGCCGTTGGGGTTGCAGTCGCCTGGCATGGGGATGACCTTGAGCACCAGCTCCTGGTCGGTGGGCAGAGAGACCGGCTCGGCGTTTGAATTTCGGGACATAGGCACAATCGTTGGTATTAACTAATCTGAATTGTCCTCCATGCGTTCCTTTGGCCCTGCCGCCACTTCCGTTCCCTTGCCCACAACCCATGCCAAGCCGGTCAAGGCCCATTCCGACTGGGGAACGCTTAGGCGCCTGTTCCCCTACCTCTGGGCCTACAAGTGGCGCGTGATCGCGGCGCTCAGCTTCATGGTGTGCGCCAAGATGGCCAATGTGGGCGTGCCCCTCTTGCTCAAAAACCTGGTCGATGCCATGACCCTCAAGCCGGGCGATCCGGCCGCCATACTGGTGGTGCCGGTGGCGCTGCTGGTGGGTTACGGCGCACTGCGTCTGTCCACCTCGCTGTTTACCGAACTGCGCGAGCTGGTGTTTGCCAAGGCCACCGAGGGGGCGGCGCGCAGTCTGTCCCTGCAGGTGTTTCGCCATCTGCACGCCATGAGCCTGCGCTTTCATCTGGAGCGCCAGACCGGTGGCATGACGCGCGACATCGAGCGCGGCACGCGCGGCGTGCATTCGCTGATCAGCTATTCGCTCTACAGCATCATCCCCACGCTGATCGAAGTGACCCTGGTCTTGAGTCTGTTGGCGGTCAAGTTCGACATCTGGTTTGCCTGGATCACCATCGCCGCCTTGAGCGTCTACATCGCCTTCACCATCACCGTGACCGAGTGGCGCACCCAGTACCGCAAGAAGATGAACGAGCTGGACTCCAGCGCCAACAGCCGCGCCGTCGATTCGCTGCTGAATTACGAGACCGTCAAATACTTCAACAACGAAGAGTTCGAGGCCAAGCGCTACGACGAAAACCTGGAGCGCTACCGCCGCGCCGCTGTCAAAAGCCAGACCACGCTGAGCCTGCTCAACACCGGTCAGCAACTCATCATTGCCTTTGCGCTGGTGGCCATGCTGACGCGCGCCACCCAAGGCGTGGTCGATGGCCGCATGACGCTGGGCGACCTGGTGATGGTCAATGCCTTCATGATTCAGCTCTACATTCCGCTGAATTTTTTGGGCGTGATCTACCGCGAGATCAAGCAAAGCCTGACCGACCTGGAAAAGATGTTCACCCTGATGGAGCGCGAGCGCGAGATTGCCGATGTGCCTAGCGCGTTGCCTTTGCATCTGTTGCCGGGCCAGGCCGCCGTGCGTTTTGAGCAGGTGACCTTTTCCTACGACCCGGCGGGCAGTGCCGGTGCCGTTCATGACAAGCCCGCGCGCACCATATTGCACGACATCAGCTTTGAAATTCCCGCAGGCAAAACCGTGGCCGTGGTGGGACCGTCGGGCTCCGGCAAGTCCACCATGGCGCGCCTGCTGTACCGCTTTTATGACGTGCAGCAGGGGCGCATTTTGATCGGCGACCAGGACATCAAGCAGGTCACCCAGGCCTCGGTGCGCGCGGCAATAGGCATCGTTCCGCAGGACACCGTGCTGTTCAATGACACGGTGGAATACAACATTGCCTATGGCCGCCCCGGTTGCGGTCGCGAGGAGGTGGAGGCGGCTGCCAAGGCCGCCCACATCCATGGCTTCATCAGCTCCACGCCGCTGGGCTACGACACCATGGTCGGCGAGCGCGGGCTCAAGCTATCGGGTGGTGAGAAGCAGCGCGTGGCGATTGCACGCACCCTGCTCAAAAACCCGCCGGTGCTGATTTTTGACGAGGCCACCTCGGCGCTGGACTCGGCCAACGAGCGCGCCATCCAAGCCGAGCTGCAAAGCGTGGCACACAACAAGACCACGCTGGTGATTGCGCACCGGCTCTCCACGGTGGTGGATGCGCATGAAATTTTGGTGATGGATGCCGGGCGCATCATCGAGCGCGGCACCCACGCCGAACTGATGCAGCAGGGCGGGCGCTATGCCCAGATGTGGGCCATGCAGCAGAGCGCCGAGGCCTAGTGGTGCAGCTCGAAACGCTTCAAGCCTTCGACGCTGGAGCGCCGGCGATCGGGAAAGGCAAGTGCGGGCGTTGCAGACAGATCGGCAGGCCGGGTCTGACCATGGTCTTGCGCACGGCGGCGAAATTGTGCGAAGTACGCCTTCCAGAACGCGGAGGCGCGTTGCTTTTGCCGGATGAGAAGTTCTGCTTCCATAGGAGGTTGGACTTTCACACCAATGCCCTTGGTTGTCTTGATGGAAATGTGATCAAAGACGCGCAAAATTCACCGGTATGGAAGCAATAGCAAGGCAGCAGCTATGGCCACTTCCCAAAGCACCCTGGATTTTTTGTTGGACGTACTGGCCGACAGTCGCCAGGTCACGGCGCGGCGCATGTTTGGCGAGTTCTGCCTGTACTACGCAGGCCGCCCGGTCGGCCTGGTGTGCGCCGAGCAATTGTTCCTCAAGTCCAGCGAAGCCGGTCGCTGCCTGATGCGTGAGCCTGACGAGGGTGCCCCCTTTCCCGGCGCAAGACCGCACCTGCGCGTCGCGCCCGACCTGTGGGACGACCGCAACTGGATGAACGCCTTGGTGCGCGCCACCTTCGACAACCTGCCACCACCCAAGCCACCCAAACTTTCCAAGCCGCGCAAGCTGGCGCGGCCGGCGGCCAAGGCAAGCAAACCTAAAAACGGATAAACCCCATGGAAACCAAATGGCTTGAAGACTTTGTGTCACTGGCGGAAACGCGCAGTTTCAGTCGTTCGGCGCAGCTGCGCCATGTGACGCAACCGGCGTTCTCGCGGCGCATCCAGTCGCTCGAAGCCTGGGCCGGCACCGACCTGGTGGACCGCAGCTCCTACCCCACGCGGCTCACGCCAGCGGGCGAGACCCTGTACGACCAGTCGCTCGAAGTGCTGCAGGCACTGCAAAGCACGCGCGCCATGCTGCGCGGACATTCCTCTGCCGGCCAGGACTTCATCGAATTCGCCGTGCCCCACACGCTGGCCTTCACCTTTTTTCCGGCCTGGGTGACCAGCCTGCGCCAGGACTTTGGCAGCATCAAGAGCCGCCTGATTGCGCTCAATGTGCATGATGCGGTGATGCGCTTGGTCGAGGGCAGTTGCGATCTGTTGATCGCCTACCACCATGAGGCGCAGCCCTTTCAATTTGATAGCACCCGTTACGAGATGGTCAGCCTGGGCGAGGAAATCGTGGCGCCCTATTCGCGCGCCGACGCCAACGGACTGCCGCAGTTCCAGTTGCCGGGCCGGCTGGACGCGCCCCTGCCTTATCTGGGCTACGCGCCCGGTGCCTATCTGGGCCTGGTGGTGGAAATGATGCTCAAAGACGCCGGCGTGGCCATGCACCTGGAGCGGGTTTATGAGACCGATATGGCCGAGGGGCTCAAGGCCATGGCGCTGGAGGGCCACGGCATTGCCTTCTTGCCGCAAAGCGCCATCCGCAAGGAACTGCGTGCCAAAAAGCTGGTCAGCGCCGCCGCACCCCATATGCCGGCGCTGCAGGCCAAGATGGAAATCCGTGCCTACCGCGAGCGGCCCACCGGCAAGGAGGGCGCACGCGAGGGCCAGCGCGGTGCCGGTAAAACCCATAAGAGCGCGGCCCAGGCGCTGTGGGCGCATCTGGTCAGCGGAACCAGGGCCGATACAACTGCGGGGACAATAGCGCCATGACGACCGCACCCCAACCCACTACCACCCTCACGATCACCCGCCCGGACGACTGGCATCTGCATGTGCGCGATGGCGCAGCCCTTGCCACCGTGGTGCCGCACACCGCCGCCCAGTTCGGCCGCGCCATCATCATGCCCAACCTCAGGCCACCGGTGACCACGGCAGCGCAGGCGCTGGCCTACGCAGCACGCATACGCGCTGCCGTGCCGCAGGGCTTGGCCTTTGAGCCGCTGATGACGCTGTACCTCACCGACCTGTTGCCGCCCGACGAGATCCTGCGCGCCAAGGACGCCGGTGTGGTGGCCGCCAAACTCTATCCGGCCGGTGCCACCACCAATAGCGATGCCGGTGTGACCGATTTGCGCAAGACCTATAAAACGCTAGAGGCCATGCAGCGCGCCGGAATGCTGCTGCTGGTGCATGGCGAGGTGACCGCGCCCGAGATCGACCTGTTCGACCGCGAGGCGGTGTTCATAGACCAGCAGCTGATTCCGCTGCGGCGCGATTTTCCCGAGCTGAAAATTGTGTTTGAGCACATCACCACCAAGGAGGCCGCGCAGTATGTGCAAGAGGCCGGTGCCTTCACCGCCGCCACGCTGACGGCCCATCACCTGCTCTACAACCGCAATGCGATTTTTACCGGTGGCATACGCCCGCATTACTACTGCCTGCCGGTGCTCAAGCGCGAGACCCACCGCCAAGCCCTGGTCCAAGCGGCCACCAGCGGCAGCGCCAAATTTTTCCTGGGCACCGACAGCGCACCGCACCCGGCCCATTTGAAGGAGCACGCCAGCGGCTGTGCCGGTTGCTACACCGCGCATGCCGCCATGGAGTTGTATGCCCAGGCCTTTGAAGCGGTGGGGGCGCTGGACCAGTTGGAGGGCTTTGCCAGTTTTTATGGCGCCGACTTTTACGGCTTGGCGCGCAACAGCGGGACCCTTACGCTCAAGCGCGAAAGCTGGACGCCGCCCGAGAGCTATGCCTTTGGCGAGGCCCAACTCAAGCCCCTGGCTGGCGGCGAGCCCCTGGCGTGGCGTGTGGTTTAGAAGGGGTGGACTGGGACGCGCCCTGGCTTAGGCCCTGGCGTGATCCCGGTGAGGCCATCGCCCGCGCAGTGGCTGCAGGGCAGTCGGTGGCCGACGCGCTCAACGCTGTGCAGCGCGCACCCAGGCGCTTTGTTCCCCAGGCGGAACTGCCCGCAGGCGTGGCCTACGAGCAGCACATTTTCGACACCGGCTGTGTGCCCACGCGCGACGGCCTGCACGACTTTTTCAATGGCCTGGTATGGATGCATTTTCCGCGTACCAAGTTGAGGCTCAATGCATTGCAGGCGGCGCAAATTGCCAGCACAGGCATACGTCCGGAGCGCGGTCCGGCGCGTGATGCCCTGACCCTGTTCGACGAAAACGCGGCCCTGCTGCAGGCGCCGGATGCCTTGTGGGAGGCGTTGGCAGCCAAGGACTGGCACAGGCTGTTTGTCACCCTGCGCCCGCTTTGGGAAGAGGCGCAGTTGATCCTGTTTGGCCATGCCTTGACCGAAAAGCTGGTGGCGCCGCGCAAGCCCATGACCGCCCATGTGTTTCGCGTGCGGGAGCCCAGCCTTGCCTTGGCGGACATCGACGCTTGGCTGGGCGCCGAGTTGAGTGCGCAACTGCTGGCGACCAAGCCCTTTGCCCATCTGCCGGTGCTGGGCGTGCCGCTCTGGTGGGCGGCCAACGAAGTCAGTAGCTTTTATGCCGACAGCAGCGTCTTTCGCGCGCTGCGGCTTGCTAAGCAAAGTCCATAAATTCGTTGGGCACAAGCTGCGCCATGCTTGAATCGACCGGTACTGGCCCTAATATCGGGCCTGAGGCGCAGAGAATGCGCCACATTTTGAGGAAACCATGAAACGCATACTTCTTTTTGTCCTGACCAATGTGCTGGTCGTAGCCGTGCTGGGCTTAGTCGCCAGCCTGCTCGGTGTCAACCGCTACCTCACCTCCAGCGGCCTGAACCTGGGCGCCCTGCTGGGCTATGCCCTGGTCATGGGTTTTGGCGGTGCCATTATTTCTCTGCTGATCAGCAAGCCCATGGCCAAGTGGACCTCGGGCGTGCAGGTAATAGAGCAGCCGCGCAATGCCGACGAGGTCTGGATCGTAGAGACGGTGCGCAAGCTCTCCGACAAGGCCGGCATTGCCATGCCAGAGGTCGGCATCTTCGAGGGCGAGCCCAATGCCTTTGCCACCGGTGCCTTCAAGAATTCGGCCCTGGTGGCCGTCTCCACCGGTCTGTTGCAAGGCATGACACGCGAGGAGATCGAGGCCGTCATAGGCCACGAAATCGCCCATGTGGCCAATGGCGACATGGTCACCATGGCCCTGATCCAGGGTGTGATGAACACCTTTGTTGTGTTTCTGAGCCGCGTCATCAGCTATGCCGTGGACAGTTTTTTGCGCAAGGGCGACGAGCGCAGCAGCGGCCCCGGCATTGGCTACATGGTCAGCACCTTTGTGCTCGACATCGTGCTGGGCTTTGCCGCCGCCATGGTGGTGGCCTGGTTCTCGCGTCAGCGCGAGTTCCGCGCCGATGCGGGTTCCGCCCAGTTGCTGGGGCGTAAGCAACCCATGGTCAATGCCCTGGCGCGACTGGGTGGCATGACGCCAGGCGAATTGCCCAAGAGCGTGGCGGCCATGGGTATCGCCGGCGGCATAGGCCAGCTCTTTAGCACGCACCCGCCGATTGAAGAGCGCATTGCGGCGCTGCAAAACGCGCAGATATAAAAAAGGGCCCCTGGGGGCCCTTTTTTTGCTTTGCCGTCGCGTTTGCGAAAACGCGGTCGGCATTGCTATTGGACAGAGTATGTAAAAACCTAGCTCGTCAGCTTGATAGCAGCAATGATTTCGTTCGCCTTCTTGCGGTTGAATTCATGGGTTTTGCCTTTAATGCCAAACCAGTCGATGACCATCAAAATGCCGCAACCGCCGAAGGTCAACAATTTCAAAATGCCCATGCCCGTGTCGCCGAGCATAAAGCGATCAACGCCCAAGCCGCCGAATAATATGGACAAAACCAGCATGGTGCCTGGGTCCTTTTTTGCAGACTCAAACTGGGAAGAGAACAGCATCTTTTGCGAGTCCGTCAGTTCCTTCGTCATCAGTCCTTGCTCTATCGGTGTAAATTCAGCCATTTATGTTCTCTCTTTCGATTGTGATAAAAAATAGAGTTCTTTAAAACTCATCCAGGCAAGCACCAG
Source organism: uncultured beta proteobacterium (assembly GCA_903886275.1). Lineage (GTDB taxonomy): Bacteria > Pseudomonadota > Gammaproteobacteria > Burkholderiales > Burkholderiaceae_C > Allorhodoferax. Next base: position 8,896 of record CAISLN010000021.1, read on the forward strand.
AAAAACCAGCACTCCAAACTTGTTGTACGCGTAAGATTCAGAAAATTTACCCTGCCACAGGGCTGTGATGGCGCGCGACATACCGCAACCGTAGCACTCGAAACCGCACAGACTTTTGAAGATGCAGGAAAATCCAAAAGGATGGTCCAGCATCAACTGGGTGTTGAGCGTTGCAACCAGAAATGTAAATGGGAAAAAAGACAACTTGAAAAGGCGTTCAAGACAAGGCAAATAGGCAATGTACTTTGCATATTTGTCTGCAGTTGTCTTTTTGAACTGCCTGTCGGCAAACGTGAAAAGTTTGTGGCAAGAAGCCTCGCCATTTTCGCAGCGAATGCATTTTATTATTTTTGAACTGCGCATGTGGTCCCAAGGAAACTGCCGTAAAAGATACTTACGGATTTTTCCCGTGGCACCAAAAAAATTTACTTGATCAAGCGAAGGCTCAATGGGTAGCGGTAGGCCTGCTGCTCGCTAGCCTTGACGGTGGCGAGAATGCTGAACACCAGATTGGCCACCATCAATATCCAGAACAGCACAATACCTATTAAAACAAACATCAGAACGACACACACCATCGCGGCGATCATGACGGTGATTTGCCAATTCAAGGCTTCGCGGGCGCTATCCAAAACCCAACTGGGCTCATCCTTCTTGATCAGGAACACAACCAGCGCCGGGATAAAGCCAAAAAACACCCCGCCCAAATTGGCCAGGATTGCAAGCAACTTGTTGTTTTCAACGGAGGCCGGAAATGCGCGCGTTGCGGCGGCAGCAAAACCATCGGTTGACGTGGCGGAACCCTGGGCGTCTGCTTTGGCGCCACATTTTCGGCAGAAGCTCGCAGCTTCAACCATTTCAGTTCCACAGGATGAACAAAACATAGCCACTCCCAAAATTCGTTTGAAGGCATTATTGCCTCAATTGATGACACCCATCATTTTGCCCACCTGATTTCTCAGGGACTCTGCGACGCCTGCCCATTTGCTCAGCCATTTTTGCTGCGCAGGGCGCGGTTTGAAATGGCAAAGTATCAAGCCATCGCCCGAGCCATGGCCTCTGCCACCTTGATGCCATCCACCGCAGCGGACAAAATACCACCGGCATAACTGGCACCTTCGCCGGCCGGGTACAGGCCGCGCACATTGGTGCTTTGCAGGTCTTCGCCGCGCGGAATTTTCAAGGGCGAGGAGGTGCGCGTTTCCACCCCGGTGAGCACCGCGTCGGCCATGTCAAAGCCGCGTATCTTTTGGCCAAACACGGGGATCGCTTCGCGCAGCGCCTCAATCGCATAGGCGGGCAGGCTGGGTGCCAGGTCGCCTAGCCTTACGCCGGGCTTGTAGGAGGGCTGCACGCTGGCCCATGCAGTGGAAGGGCGCTTGACCAGGAAGTCACCGACCAACTGGCCAGGCGCCTCGTAGCTGCTGCCGCCCAGCACATAGGCGCTGGCCTCCAGTTGGCGCTGCAGGGCAATGCCAGACAGTGGGTGGGCCGCCTGGGGGTCTTGTGCGCGCAAGGCCGCAGCCTCTTGCGCGTACCTGCGGCCCTTGTCTTCGCCAAAGGCCTGCACAAAAGTGGCCTCGTCCTGCGGATAGTCCGGCGGGTCTATGCCCACCACCAGGCCGGCATTGGCATTGCGCTCGTTGCGCGAATACTGGCTCATGCCGTTGGTGACCACGCGCCCAGGCTCGCTGGTGGCGGCCACCACGGTGCCGCCTGGGCACATGCAAAAGCTGTAGACGGCGCGCCCATTGGCGGCGTGGTGCACCAGCTTGTAGTCGGCAGCTCCCAGCATGGGGTGGCCGGCGTGGCGGCCCCAGCGTGCGGCGTCGATCACGCTTTGCGGATGCTCGATGCGAAAGCCCACCGAAAAGGGCTTGGCCTGCATGGCCACACCGCGCTCGTAGAGCATGGCAAAGCTGTCGCGCGCGCTGTGGCCCAGGGCCATCACGACTTGTTCTGCAGGGAGCGTGTAGGTCTCGCCACGCGCCAGGTCCAGCACCTGCAGGCCGACCAGTTGCTGTGCGTCGCCCGAGGGCTGTAGCAGCACATCGACCACGCGCTGCTCAAAGCGCAGCTCGCCGCCCATTGCGATGATTTGCGTGCGCAGGTTCTCCACCACCTTGACCAGCTTGAAGGTGCCGATGTGGGGATGGGCTTCGTACAAAATCTCAGAAGGCGCTCCGGCCTTCACAAATTCAATCATGACCTTGCGCCCCAGAAAGCGCGGGTCCTTGATCTGGCTCCACAGCTTGCCGTCCGAGAAGGTGCCGGCGCCGCCCTCGCCAAACTGCACATTGCTCTCCGGGTTGAGTTCCTTCTTGCGCCACAGGCCCCAGGTGTCCTGGGTGCGCTGGCGCACGGTCTTGCCGCGCTCCAGCACGATGGGCTTGAAGCCCATTTGCGCCAACAACAGCGCGGCAAACATGCCGCAGGGGCCAAAGCCCACTACCACCGGGCGCAGGGGCAGATTCTGCGGTGCCTGCGCCACCAGCCGGTAGGCCATGTCCGGCGTGGCCAGGATGTGCGGGTTGCCTGCCTGTTGCTCCAGCAGGCTCTGTTCGAGCTCCGGTGCGACCGCCACATCGACGATGTACACCACCACCAACTCGGCCTTGCGCGCATCAAAGCTGCGCTTGAATACCTGCAGGCTGGCAATGGCCGAAGCATCGACCTTGAGCGCCTGGGCCGCCAGGGCGGTCAACGCGGCAATCGGGTGGGCAATCGGGGCGCGGTCTTCCTCGGTTTCGGAAGGTGCGTCGGAGGCACGGCGTGCCGACACGGGCACGGCAGAGAGGGGGAGTTTGAGTTCGGTAAGGCGGATCATGGCATGGGGCTCGTGGTGATCAAGCAGGGCGCCCATGATACGTTCAGACCGTCCCGCCTGTGGACGGGGGCGAACAGCAGGGTGCGCCGCATGGCACACCCCCAGCATTTAAGCGGGCAGGAAGCCTTCGACCGACAGGTAGCGCTCGCCGGTGTCGTAGTTAAAGCCCAGCACCGTGGCACCAACCGCAATTTCCGGCAGCTTTTGCGCAATCGCGGCCAGGGTGGCGCCGCTGGAGATGCCCACCAACAGGCCTTCCTCGCGGGCGCTGCGCCGGGCGTATTCGCGCGCTGGTTCGGCGTCCACCTGGATCACGCCGTCTAGCAGCTCGGTCAGCAGGTTCTTGGGGATGAAGCCCGCGCCAATGCCCTGGATCGGATGGGGTGCGGGTGCGCCACCGGAGATGACCGGCGAGGCCGCAGGTTCCACTGCATAGACCTTGAGTTGCGGCCATTGGGCCTTGAGCACCTTGGCCACGCCGCTCAAGTGGCCGCCGGTGCCCACGCCGGTGATGATGACATCCACGCCGTTGGGAAAGTCTTTGAGGATTTCCTGCGCCGTGGTGCGCACATGCACGTCGATGTTGGCCGGATTTTCAAACTGCTGCGGCACCCAGGCGCCGGGTGTCTGTGCGGCCAGTTCGTGGGCACGGGCGATGGCGCCCTTCATGCCTTTTTCGCGCGGCGTTAGATCGAAGCTGGCGCCATAGGCCAGCATCAGGCGACGGCGCTCAATCGACATGCTGTCGGGCATCACCAAAATCAGCTTGTAGCCCTTGACGGCTGCGACCAAGGCCAGGCCGACGCCGGTGTTGCCGGAGGTGGGCTCGATGATGGTGGCGCCGGCCTTGAGCTCGCCACTGGCCTCGGCCGCTTCCACCATGGCCAGGGCAATGCGGTCCTTGATGGAGCCGCCGGGGTTGGAGCGCTCGGACTTCACATACACCTTGTGCGTGTCGCCAAACAGGCGGTTGATGCGGATGTGTGGCGTGTTGCCAATGGTTTGCAGAACGTTGTCAAAGCTCACGGGGATGCTCCTGGTTGGGGTTTTGTCCTGCGATTGTGGGCCAGTTATTCAATTGGTTTCGGTATATGGATATGCGCGGTCCGTTCAGGCCTGATAATCAAGGCGTGAAGCCCGCCAGACCACCGCTGGTGCAATTCTGGAAACAGAGCACTGGAGGAACGTCCGGACTGCATAGGGCAGCGTAGCAGCTAACGGCTGTCCACCGACCAGTCGTCCACGCAAGTGGGTGACCCTAAGGTGAGGATTAGAGCAACAGAGACGAGTCGAAATAGGCAACCCATGGGGTGTTCTATGCGTGAAGCGCGGCGCAAGCCGTGCCCCGGGTAACCGGGAACGCATAGCCACCCGAAATGGGCAATGCCCATTTCGGGTGAAACGGGCAATCTCTACGCGCAGCAATACCAAGTAGGCACACGTTGACGGGGCCCCCGGAGTGTGCGGGTAGGTAGCATCGAGCCGAACGGGCAACCGCCGGCCCAGATTAATGGTGGTCACATGAGGGGAAACCCCCATGCACAGAATCCGGCTTATCGGTGGGCTTCACACTTTTGCTACCATTTTTGCTGTATGGTTGATTGATCGATCAATCAACCCCTATCGGAGGCACCATGCGAGCTGTACGCGCACTGTTAAAAAACCTGGACGCACCCTGGTGCCTGAGCCCGCAAGACAGCGTGTTCGACGCCTTGAATACATTGGCCAGCCACGATGTGGGCGCGCTGATGGTGATGGACCAGGGCAAGCTGGTGGGAATACTTTCTGAGCGCGATTACACCCGCAAGATCGCGCTGCTGGGCAAGTCCTCCAAGGACACGCTGGTAGGCGACATCATGACCGCCAAGGTGCTCACCGTGGCGGCCAACTCCCGCACCGAAGATTGCATGACGCTGATGAGCCAGAAGAAGATCCGCCACCTGCCGGTGGTCGATGGCGACAAGGTGCTGGGCATGATCTCCATCCGCGACATCATGGATGAAATCATTGCCGACCAGGAGGCCACCATCAACCAGCTGCAAAACTACATCGCGTCCTGACTGTCATGGCCCAAGGCCACCCCGGATCAGGAAATTGGGTCCGCATTCCTGCGTCTCATCCCGTCATTCCCGCGTCTTACTCCGTCATTTTCGCGAAGGCGGGAACCTAGGGCTGAATGCCCGTCTGCGCGGGAATGACGACGAGCTGCCCACCTGCGCGGGCATGGCGAATGTCACGTTAAAACTTCTCGTAGGCGCTTAAGAAGCGCCATTGGCCTTGCGGTAAATCCGTCAGCGCCATGCGACCCAGGCGGATGCGGCGCATGGCCGTAATTTCCAGGCCGGCCTTGCCGCAAAGGTAGGCCACCAGACCCGGGTGTGAGCCCTTGATGGCAAAGCGCAGTTTGCTAAGTTCTGGCGAGGAACTGTTGATGCTGCACTTGACATGGGGCAGCGGGTTGCGCTCATCGTTGAGCGCACGCGCAATTTTCTGCAGGTGTTCTGGCTGCACCTCACCGGTGACATCCACAATGAGTTCATGTTCCATGGAGCCCATGTCTTCGCTGAGCTTGCGTGTGGTGCGCCAGTCCTGCGTGAATACCACCAGACCGCTGGCACCGGTCTCCAGCGCCACATCGGCTTCCAGATGCAAAAAATGGCGTTTGAGCGCGCGTATTTCGGACTGGTCATTGCTGTAGCGGTTGGCAACGGTCAGCAGGCTGCGTGCGTTGGGAATCTGCGGTTTGCTGGCGCGGCCACGCGCACGCGGTGCATCTTCATCATCTTCGTCGTCGTCTTCTACGCCATCGAGCCAGCCCGAAGGCTTGTTCAAAATCAGCGTCACATCGGCCGTGGTGAGAAGCGTCGCCTCCGGGGCGATGGTGACGGTTTGCGCCAACACGCGAAACGGCGGGTCTTCCACCACCACGCCATTGACCATCACCCAGCCGCCCTCGATGTACTGCTCGGCCTCGCTGCGCGAGCAACCCCTGAGCGCCATCACGCGTTTGGACAGGCGCTCGCCCTCGTTCTCGGGCGCGGGCTTGGGGTCGCGGTCCACCGTGCGCGGGCGCATGCGGGGCTTGGCGTTGGAGGGGCCAGTTGCGGGGCGACGGTAGTCCGAAGGCTGATCAGGCCGGTTGGCCACCGGGTTGCTGGCGGCATAAGCCGCGCGTTTGATGGCGCGGTTGGACTGGGGCCGGTCCGACTCGGTTCGGGCCGGGCGTTCGGTGCGCGCGGGGGGCAGGCCCTCAGGCCGGGCTGCTCTTTGGAAGGTACTCATGGTGCGCTCGATTCAATCAATAAGGTTTGGCTTTGCTGCAGGTGTTCCACATGGGCCAGCAGCGATCTCTTGGCCACCGGCCAGATGCGCGGGTCTACATCGTCATAGGCCAGCGCCAGCCACTGGTCCAGGCTGGCGTTGGGCTGGGCTTGCATCACGGCAGCGATTTTGGCTTCGCGGCGCAGGCGGTGGGCCTTGAGCTGGGCAATGCAGCTTAGCGCACCGGTCATCACATGGCCATGGGCCGGCAGTATGAAGTCCACCTGCAGCGCACTGCATTGGGCGCTCAGAACATCCAGCGCATGCAGGTAGTGTCCCATATGGCCGTCGGGCGGGTCTATCACGGTGGTGCTGCCGTTGAGGATGTGGTCGCCGGAGAACAGCAGGCCGTCTTCTTCGAGCACCAGGCAGACATGGTTGGCGGCATGGCCGGGCGTAAAAATCACGCGCAGGCTGTGGCCCGTAGCTGCCAGTGCGGGGACATCGCTGTTCACAGTGGCCGGGCTTAGGCACAGCCGCTCGCCATCTTGCAGCGCACGGTCTGGCGTGAAGGCGCTGTGGGCGCGCGCAGTCGGCGCCGAGGGCAGGCCCACAATGGGTGGGGTCGTCACCAGGCCAGCCTTCACGCACAGGGCCTGCAAGGGCTTGGCGCCGGGGGAATGGTCGGGGTGCGAGTGGGTGCAGACGATCAGCCGGATGTTTCCGCCGCTGCCGTCCGCGTGAACTGCCGCCCGCCACAGACGCTGCAAATGGTCGGCATCGGCCGGCCCCGGGTCTATGGCGATAAAGCCGCAGCCGGCATCGCCCACCAAATAGCTGTTGGTGCCCGGGCCGGTCATCACGCCGGGGTTGGGGGCGGTCAGGCGCAGCACGTTTTTCAAAATCGCCACCGGGGCGTCGGTCTGCCAGTCGGTAGGCGCGGGGAGGGGGCCCGCTTCGGGGTGGAGAATTTTCGAGGGTCTGGGCATGGGGCATTTTGCAACCAAAAACCAAGCGTCTGGCGCCACATTTCCCATGCCCGACTGCGATATTCGGTGCCCAGGCGTCCTGCACTGATAATTGCGGCCATGCGAATTCCGTTCACCAAAATGCAGGGCGCGGGCAACGACTTTGTTGTGCTCGACGAGACCCTTGGCCGCTATGGCCTCAGCGCCGCGCAATACCGTTTTCTGGGCGACCGCCATTTTGGCGTGGGAGCCGACCAGATTCTTACCGTGCGGCCCTCGCCGGCCGAGGGCATTGACTTTGAATACCTCATCCACAACGCCGATGGCGCCGAGGTGGAGCAGTGCGGCAATGGCGCGCGTTGCTTTGCACGCTTTGTGCGCGACAGTGGGCTCTCAAACAAAGACACGCTGCGCGTGCAGACCATGAAGGGCGTGATCGCGCCTCAGCTCACCGCAGACGGCCGCGTCACCGTGGACATGGGTGCGCCGCGCTTTGCGCCGCAGGACCTGGACTTTGACGCCAGCGGCCTGAGCCTGCAGCCCCAAGGCGGCTGGGGCAATTGGCCGCTGTTCCCGGTGGGTGCTGTCAATGAAGTTCTGCTCGCCACCGTCTCCATGGGCAATCCGCACGCGGTGCTGCAGGTGGCCGATGTGGACAGCGCACCCGTGGCCACGCTGGGTCCGCAGATTCAGGCCAACCCCCGCTTTACACGCGGCGTGAATGTGGGCTTCATGCAGGTGCAGAGCCGATCAAGCATTCGCCTGCGCGTCTTTGAGCGCGGTGTCGGCGAAACCTTGGCCTGTGGCTCGGGCGCCTGTGCCGCAGTGGCCGCTGGTATCCGTCTGGGCCTGCTCGACGCACGCGTGGATGTGCACACCCGTGGCGGCCTGCTGACCATTGCCTGGGCCGGCGGCGACGCACCGTTGCTGATGACCGGCCCGGCCACCACCGTGTTTCGCGGCGAAATTGAGCTCCCCGACAACCTGCCCGACTGAGCACGGGCAGGCCCTGGCCTTCTAACAGCAACAAAAAATGTAGATTGGACTCCCATGAGCAACCCCTTGAACTCCGCATTGGCCAACCCGATCACCGAGGACGACATCGCCAATTACCTGGCCAACACGCCGGATTTCTTTTTGCGCCATGCCGAGATGCTGGCCGCCGTGCAGCTGACCAGTCCGCACAACCGCCGCACGGTGAGCCTGCAAGAGCGCCAGGCCGAGATGCTGCGCGACAAGATCAAGCTGCTGGAGCATCGCGTCATGGAGATGCTGCGCAATGGCAATGACAACGTCATCTTGTCCAACAAAATCATCCGATGGGCCGGCAGCCTGCTGCAGGGCGACGAGCTGCGCCAACTGCCGCAGCAAATGGCCGACGACATCGAGCAGCAGTTTGCCGTGCCCCAGGTCGGCCTGCGCGTCTGGGGCGTAGCGGCCGAATATGCCAAGGAGCCCTATGCCCAGGGCGTGAGCGAAGACCTGAAGCTGTTTGCCTCCTCGCTGACCGAACCCTTTTGCGGCCTCAACACCGGTTTCGAATCGGTCGCTTGGCTGGAGACCCCGGAGACCATCACCTCGTTGGCACTGATTCCCCTGCGCGCAGGGCCCAGTGGCTCCACCATCCCGGCCTTTGGTCTCTTGGTGTTGGCCTCGGGTGACGCGCAGCGCTTTGTCAGCGGAATGGGTACCGACTTTTTGGCCCGCATTGGCGAGTTGGCCAGCGCTGCGCTGTGGCGCCTGCGTTAACCAACAACGCACGGCCCTATGCCTGCCCCGCACAAGCCGGTCTTGTCACCAAGCGAGGGTCCCGGTGAGCGCCATCCCCTGGTCGAGCAATACCTAGAGTACGTGCGCGTCGAAAAGCGCCTGGCCCAGCGCACCGTCGAGCTGTATGTGTTGGACCTGCAAAAACTGCAACATTACGCAGCCCAGGCCGGCGTTGAACTGCGGGCTGTGCGCCACCCGCAGGTGCGGCGCTGGGTGGCACAGATGCACAGCGGCGGGCGCAGTGGGCGCGGGATCGCGCTGATTCTTTCTGGCTGGCGCGGTTTCTACACCTGGCTGGGCCGCGACGGTCTGGTTGCCAGCAACCCGGTGCAGGATGTGCGTGCCCCCAAGGCGCCCAAGCCCCTGCCCAAGGCGCTGGGTGTGGACGACGCGGTGCAATTCGCCGACTTTCAAAGTGACGACGATCCCTGGTTGGAGGCGCGCGACAGCGCCATGGTCGAGCTGCTCTACGGCAGTGGCCTGCGCGTGGCAGAGCTGATGGGCCTGGATGTGGAGGCCAGCAACGCGGCTCTGGGCTGGGTCGATCTGCAGGCTGCCGAGGCCCATGTGTTGGGCAAGGGTTCCAAGCGCCGTACGGTGCCGGTCGGCAAGACCGCCCTGGCGGCCCTGGCGCGCTGGCTGGAGTTGCGCGGCCCCATGGGCACGGTGCTAGGCGGCCCGGTGCATGCGACCCAGGCGGATGCGGCGCGCGCCCTGTTTATCGGACGCAAGGGCACGCGCCTGACGGCCCAGTCGATCTGGCAGCGCCTGCAGCGCCGCAGCCTGTTGTCCGGTGTCAGCACACCGGTGCATCCGCACATGCTGCGCCACAGCTTTGCCAGCCATCTGCTGCAAAGCAGTGGCGACCTGCGCGCCGTGCAGGAGCTGCTGGGCCACGCCAATATCAGCACCACCCAGGTCTACACAAGGCTGGACTTCCAGCACCTTGCCAAGGCCTATGACGCGGCCCATCCAAGGGCGCATGCCAAGGGCAAGCCCAAGGCATAGCGCAGCAGCGACAATAGGCGCATGAAAATGATTCGCCTGCGCGCCGGCAAAGAGCGCTCCCTATTGCGTCGCCACCCTTGGATTTTTGAGTCGGCCATTGCCAAGGGCAGTGGTGACAGCGGGGAAACGGTTCGCGTGGAGTCGGCCGAAGGCCAATTCCTGGGCTGGGCGGCCTTCAGCCCCACATCCAAAATTCGTGCCCGCATGTGGAGCTTTGATGAGGCTCAGCGCATCGACGAGGAGTTCTTCCAGTCCCGCATTGCCAAGGCAGTGCAGGCAAGATCGCGCTTCGATATTCAGAGCGATGGTGCACGTCTGGTGCATGGCGAGTCCGATGGACTGCCGGGCCTGATCGTGGACCGCTATGGCGACACGCTGGTGGCGCAGTTCACCTCGGCCGGCGTCGAGCGCTGGAAGGAGGCTATTTGCCATGCGCTCTTGGCCCAGACCGGTCTGTCCAAACTCTACGAGCGCTCGGACGCCAGCAGTCGCACCCTCGAAGGCCTGAGCGAGCAAACCGGTTGGCTGCACGGCGAGGGTGCCACCGACCTGGTGCTCCAAGAGCATGACTGGAAGCTGCACTTGAGCATTGCCACCGGCCACAAGACCGGCTTCTACCTGGACCAGCGCGACAGCCGCGCCAAGTTTGCCGCCTACACCAAGCGCCTGCAGTTCCAGCGCGTGCTCAATTGCTTTTGCTACACCGGCGGCTTCACCGTCGCGGCCCTGAGTGGCGGTGCGGCCCATGTCACCTCGATTGACTCCAGTGCCCCGGCCCTGGCGTTGGGCGCGGCCAATGTGGCGCTCAACGGTTTTGAGGCCAGTCGCGCGACCTGGATGGATGCCGATGTGAATGCCTCGCTGCGCCAGTTTGGCAATGAGGGTCGAACCTTTGATGCCATCGTGCTCGATCCGCCCAAGTTTGCGCCCACCGTGGCCCACGCCGATCGCGCTGCGCGCGCCTACAAGGACATCAACCGCCTGGCCTTCAAGCTGTTGGAGCCCGGTGGCCTGCTGTTCACCTATTCCTGCTCGGGTGGCGTCAGTGGCGACCTGTTCCACAAGATCGTGGCCGGCGCCGGAGCGGACGCGGGCGTGGATGGTTTCATCACCGAACGCATGGGCGGCGCCCCGGACCACCCGATGACGATTGCCTTTCCCGAGGGTGAATACCTCAAGGGACTGGTCATCATGCGCCGCTAGAGGCTCTTGCATTGACCGCTAAACTCCCCACCTGCTGATTTTTGGACCGCCAATATGTCTCTTATTCCCGCCACCATCCTCACCGGTTTTCTAGGCTCCGGCAAAACCACGCTGCTCAAGCGCGTGCTCGCCGAGGCGCACGGCCAGAAGATTGCCGTCATCGAGAACGAATTCGGTGAGGAAAATATCGACAGCGACATCCTGGTGAGCGACACCAACGAGCAAATCATCCAGATGAGCAATGGCTGCATTTGCTGCACCATCCGCGAAGACCTGCGCGCCACGCTGCGTGACCTGGCCGAGAAAAAACGCAAGGGCGAGCTCGACTTTGACCGCGTGGTCATCGAGACCACCGGCCTGGCCGACCCCGGCCCAGTGGCGCAGACCTTCTTTATGGACGATGAGGTGGCCGAGTCCTACTTGCTGGACTCTATTTTGACTCTGGTGGATGCCAAGCATGCTGCCAACCAGCTCAATGACCGCCAGGAAGCGCGCCGCCAGGTGGGTTTTGCCGACCAGATTTTTATCAGCAAGGCCGATCTCGTCAGCAAGGAAGAGCTCGACGCGCTGATGCACCGCTTGAAGCACATGAACCCGCGCGCTCCGCAGCGCGCCGTGCATTTTGGCGATGTGGCCTTGAGCGAGGTGTTTGACCTGCGCGGCTTCAACCTCAATGCCAAGCTCGACATTGACCCGGACTTCCTCAAGGAAGAAGAGCATGAACACCATGACCACGCCGAGGGAGCGCATTGCGACCACCCCTCGCACGGGCATGACGACCAGGGCCACCACCATCACCACGATGACGACGTAAAGAGCTTTGTCTTCAAGTCCGAGCGGGCCTTCGATCCGGCCAAGCTGGAAGACTTTCTGGGGGCCATCGTCAACATCTACGGCCCGCGCATGCTGCGCTACAAGGGCGTGCTGCACATGACGGGCACCGACCGCAAGGTCATCTTCCAGGGCGTGCACCAGTTGATGGGCAGCGACCTGGGTCCGGCCTGGTTGGACGGCGAGTTGCGCAACAGCAAAATGGTATTTATTGGCATAGACCTGCCCAAAGATATATTGTTGCAAGGGCTTGAGCAGTCGCTGGTTTAGACGGTGTCTAATGGCGCTGCGCCGGGCAAGCCAACATAGGGTTGTTGGCCACTGGCTTTATGGGGGGTCAATGATGGCTGGGAGCACAATGTTTGTCTCGATTTTGCAACTTATGGGTTTTCCAGTGGCGAAACCGTTACACTCGCGCGCCGAAGAAACCCTACAGGAGTTGCCATCCAATGCATCCGATGGGGCCCCTAACGCCATAGAACAGAATTCGGCGAGTTCCACCAGGAGAGACCACGTGAATGCCAAATCCGGGAAAGACCCCAAGTCCAAATCTGTCACAGACAAGGTCAAAACGACTGCCAAAGCAGCCACCAAGCCGGTAGAGGCGCCGGTCAAACCGGTTGCCAAAGCGCAGGCCAAGACCTCGGCACCGCTCACACCGGTGGCCAAGCCGGTCAAGGCAGTGGCGACTGCCGTAACCAAGCCAGCGGCAAAAGCCGTAGGCAAGAGCAGCAAGGCGATTGCGCCCGCTGCCACCCCCAAGCCTGCTGTTGCCAGCAAGTCCACTGCCAAAGCAGCCTCTATTGAAAAAGTACCCGCCCCCATGACCACTGCTGCGACCAAGTCCGCAACTGCCACTGCGCCCGCAGCAAGCAATGTTGTAGCCCAGAAAACCGGACGCCCCTCGTCCCGTCTGGCGCAACTGACCGTGCCATCCATGGCGCAGGCCGTGGCTTCCACGGCTGCCAAGGCCAGCTACAGCCAGGCCATTGCTTCACCGGTGATCGTCCCGGTGCTGCCGTCTTCGATCAAAAAAGACCCCAAGCTGGCCAATAACTGGAAGACCAAGCCACTGGCCGAGCTCACCGACGCAGATCTGATGGCCATGCCCGATTCGGAGTACATGAACGAGGTGCAGATGTCTGCGTTTCGCCTCAAGCTCTCCACACTCAAGCAGGAAATCCTCAACAGTGCCGGTGAAACCACCGAGCATCTGCGCGAGGACACCTCGGTCGTGCCCGACCCGGCCGACCGCGCCACCATTGAAGAAGAGCACGCCTTGGAACTGCGCACCCGCGACCGCGAGCGCAAACTGCTCAAGAAAATCGAGCAGTCGATTGGGCGCATTGATTCCGGCGACTACGGCTATTGCGATGAAACCGGCGAGCCCATCGGTGTGGGACGCCTGCTGGCCCGTCCAACCGCCACGCTGTCGCTGGAAGCACAGCAGCGCCGCGAACTCAAGCAAAAAATGTTTGGTGACTAAACTCTGCAGCCCGTTCGATCCAGTGCAGCTTAGCCATGGCGACCAAAGACGATAGGCCCGGTCTACTGTCCAAAGTTGCTATGTTTGTGCGCAATCCGACCAAGGACTGGTCGGAGCTGGATCAGACCAGTGAGGGCGATTCCAATGGCTACGACAAGCAGGCGCTCAAGGCCATGATAGAGCGCAAGCGGCAAAACGATTTTGTCCGCAAGCGCGAATTCGACCAGCTGCGCCGACTGCGCAACCGCGATCCCTCTGCCATGGCCAGTGTCGGCAGACATTCTTTTTTCCAGACCAGCCTGCCCAGTGACCTGGGTGGACGCGCCGACACGCTCAAGAAAATTGACGAGATTGAGGCGCAGATGTCGCGCCAATGGTGGAAAAGCAAGAGCGAGGCTACGGGCCCGCACAAGCTGGTGTTTTCAAGCCCGGACGCAACGCAGCCGCAATCGGACCAGCCCCACTCCGAGATGTTCCCGAGTGACTCTGACCTGTCGGCGCCGTTTCCGGTGACCGAGCCTGCGGACTTTCGGCGCGTGGAAGACGCTGATTTCGCCGATGAATTTCTGCCCACCCAGATGGCCTCGGGCATGGTGTCCATGGCCGATGCGACCGGCGGCAAGGGCGCACACAAGAGCGCCGTATTTTCCGCCTCGCGCTTGTTTGCCATTGAGGCGGACACGCTGGAGACCGATCCCGAGCTCGAGGAAGCGGCCATCCGGTTTGCCAACAGCGATGATGCCGGGGCAGAAAAGTGTTTGCTGGGGGCGCTGCGCAGCCATGCTCCCAGCGGCCCACTACCGCAGGCCTGGTCGGTGGCACTGCTGGATTTGTACCGGGCCAGTAACAACCGGCCCGCTTTTGAGTCGGCCATCTATGAATTCGCGCTGCAACTCGATGGCGCTAGGCCCATCTGGTTTGCGCTGGGCGACCCAGCATCTGAATCGCAGGCAGTTGTGGCCAACGCTGGCGCCTGCATCTGGGACAGCCCTGCCGTCTTGACGGCCCAGGGTATGGAGCGCCTGCGCCAAGTCATGGAATCCAGTCCCATGCCCTGGTGCCTGGGTTGGCACGAACTCGAAAGCATTGCGCCGGATGCCGTCCCTTTGCTCGATGCCCTGTTTGGCAGCCTGTGTGAAGAGAACGTGTTGCTGCGCTTTGACGGCGAGGACCGCTTGGTCAGGGCACTGCGCGCCCTCACACCCTCGGGTCAGCGCGATGTGGCGCGAAGCTTCTGGGACGTGCGCCTGAATGCCCTGCGGGCCATGCGCTTGCATGACGATTTTGAATTGGCCTCGCTGGACTACTGTGTCATCTATGGCAGTGCACCGCCCCCTTGGGTACAGGCCCGCTGCAGCCTGGAGTTGTCCAGTCAGCAGCTCGGTGGAAGGACCACCTCGGATTTGGAAGCCGTGACCCAGCAGGGCACGCTGCTGGTGCATCCGGACCAGCCACCGGTCAGGTTGTTGCTCAAGGGTCAGCTGATGGGCGACACGGCACAGGCCCTTTCGGTTTTGGACAGCGCAGGCGCAAGCGCCAACACCCTGCTGATTTCCTGCCGCGACCTGATTCGGGTGGACTTCGCCGCTGCCGGCAGCATCCTCAATTGGGTGACCATGCGCCATGCAGAAGGCAAACAGGTGCAGTTTCAGGATGTACACCGCCTGGTGGCTGCGTTTTTCAACGTCATTGGTATCAACGAGCGCGCCAAGGTACTCTTGCGCCCGGTCTGAGGTCGCGCCAGTGTTTTTGCCGGCCCCATGCAAACCGGGCGGCGCTATCCAAGCTATAAAGCCTTATGGAACAATTTCACGGAACCACCATCATCAGCGTGCGGCGTAAGACACCCCAGGGCTACCAGGTCGCCATCGGTGGCGACGGACAGGTCACGCTGGGCAATATTGTGGTCAAGGGCACGGCGCGCAAGGTGCGCAAGCTCCACCACGGCAAGGTGCTGGCCGGTTTTGCCGGCGCCACGGCAGATGCCTTCACCCTGTTCGAACGCTTTGAGGCCAAGTTGGAAAAGCACCAGGGCCAACTGGTGCGTGCCGCCATCGAGCTCACCAAGGACTGGCGCACCGACCGCGTGTTGCGCCGCTTGGAGGCCATGCTGGCAGTGGCCGACCGGGACGCGTCCCTCATCATCACCGGTAATGGCGATGTGCTGGAGCCGGAAAACGGCATTGTCACCATAGGCTCGGGTGGCGCCTATGCACAGGCGGCCGCGATTGCGCTGCTCAACCACACCGAACTGGACGCAGCAACCATCGTCAAGCGCTCGCTGGAGATCGCCGGCGACCTGTGCATCTACACCAATATGAACCACACCATAGAGACGCTGGACTGAGGTCTGGCCTGACGGGAACACCATGACACCACAGGAAATTGTTGCCGAGCTGGACAAGCACATCGTAGGCCAAGGCCAGGCCAAGCGCGCAGTCGCCATTGCCCTGCGCAACCGCTGGCGCCGCCAGCAGGTCGAGGGCAGCCTGCGCGCCGAAATCACGCCCAAAAACATCCTCATGATTGGCCCCACGGGCGTGGGCAAGACCGAAATCGCGCGGCGCCTGGCACGCTTGGCCGATGCGCCCTTCATCAAGGTGGAAGCGACCAAATTCACCGAGGTGGGCTATGTCGGTAAGGATGTGGACTCCATCATCCGCGACCTCGCCGAGATCGCCGTCAAACAGACCCGCGAGTCTGCCAAGGCCGAGGTGCGGGCCCGCGCCGAGGACGCGGCCGAGGAGCGCATTTTGGACATCCTGATCCCGATGCCGCGCAACGATTTCGGCTTTGCCTCGGGTGAGGCCACGCCGCAAAGTACAGCGCGGCAGAACTTCCGCAAAAAGCTGCGCGAAGGCCAACTGGGCGAGCGCGAGATCGAAATCGACCTGGCCCTGGCCACGCCCCAGCTCGAGGTGATGGGGCCGGCTGGCATGGAAGAAATGACCGAGCAGCTGCGTGGCATGTTCGGCCAGTTGGGCCAATCCAAGCGCCAAACGCGCAAGCTCAAGATCAGCGAGGCGCACAAACTGCTGGTCGATGAAGAGGCCGCCAAGCTGGTCAACGAGGAAGAGATCAAGCGCCAGGCTATCCACATGCTGGAGCAAAACGGCATTGTATTTATTGACGAGATCGACAAGGTCACCTCGCGCAGCGAGGGCAGTGGCGCCGAAGTCTCGCGCCAGGGCGTGCAGCGCGACCTGCTGCCGCTGGTGGAGGGCACCACCGTGTCCACCAAATACGGTATGGTCAAGACCGACCACATTTTGTTCGTGGCCTCGGGCGCTTTTCACCTGAGCAAGCCCAGCGACCTGATTCCGGAGCTGCAGGGGCGTTTTCCGATCAGGGTGGAGCTGCAGTCGTTGTCGGTGCAAGATTTTGAGGCCATCCTCACGCAGACCCATGCGTCTCTCACGCGCCAGTACCAGGCCCTGTTGGCCACTGAGAACGTCAGTCTGCATTTCACGCCCGAGGGCATTACCCGGCTGGCGAAGATCGCCTTCGAGGTGAACGAGCGCACCGAGGACATAGGCGCGCGGCGCCTTTCCACGGTGATGGAGCGGCTACTGGACGACGTCAGTTTTGACGCTGCGGCCCTGGCCGGCCAGACCGTAGAAATCGACGCTGCCTACGTCGATATCCGCCTGGCGGAGCTGAGTCAGAATGAAGACCTATCGCGTTACATTCTGTGAGCAAAACCGATTGTCCGGTCTTAGACAGTCGCTTCACGCGTCACTTTCATAACCGCCTCTAAGTAATTCATTTACAAGGAATTTTCCTTTCTTTGTGCCTGCAGTGTCTGCGCTAAGTCCTTGATTTAATTGGAATTTTTGTTTTGGGCCTCGCTTGCATGTGCGCCATTTACTGATACAGTGCAAAAAAGTGGGGTTTAGTGGTAATTGTTGCCCTTGAGCCTCCTTTTAGTCGTTGTTGTTCAAAAAGGGTGTGCTGTCGTGTTCCAAGGGGCCTCTTCTCTCAGTCTGGATGCAAAAGGTAGGCTCTCTGTGCCGACCCGGCACCGTGACGTCTTGAGCGCGACCGCCGCGGGCCAGTTGACCATTACCAAGCACCCCCATGGCTGTCTGATGGTTTTCCCCCGCCCTGAGTGGGAGAAGTTTCGTGAACGCATCGCCGCTTTGCCCATGTCGGCCCAGTGGTGGAAGCGCATTTTTTTGGGCAACGCCATGGATGTGGAGATGGACGGCACCGGTCGGGTGTTGGTGTCTCCCGAACTGCGCGCCGCTGCTGGCATCAGCCGCGACACCATGCTGCTGGGCATGGGCAACCATTTCGAGCTTTGGGACAAGGCCCTGTACGACGCCGAGGAGGCCAAGGCCATGCAGGGCGACATGCCCGAAGTCTTCAAGGACTTTTCCTTTTAAGGCACACAGTGGAAACAACATGGAACCATGCCACCGTCTTGTTGAACGAAGCGGTAGACGCAATGTTCAAGGACGGTAAGGCCCCTTTCCCCGACGCAGCAGAGGGCTGCTATGTGGACGCGACATTTGGGCGCGGCGGTCACTCGCGTCTGATCCTGTCGCAGCTATCGGCTGGCGGTCGCTTGATTGCCTTCGACAAGGACCCCCAGGCCGTGGCCGAGGCCGCATCCATTGGGGATGCACGCTTCTCCATTCGCCACCAGGGCTTTGCTAATTTGGGCGAGCTGCCTGCGGGCAGCGTGGCCGGTCTGCTGATGGACCTGGGCGTGAGCTCACCCCAGATCGACAACCCGGCGCGGGGCTTTAGCTTTCGCAACGAAGGGCCGCTTGACATGCGTATGGACACCACGCGCGGCGAGAGTGTGGCTCAGTGGCTGGAAACGGCTGAAATCAATCAAATCACGGAGGTGATACGTGAATATGGCGAAGAACGGTTTGCTGGGCCAATTGCAAAGGCGATTGTTGCTCGCCGACAGGAACGGGGGCCTCTTTCAACCACCACCGAACTGGCCCAGCTCGTGGCTGAGCAGGTCAAAACCCGCGAGCCGGGCAAGGACCCTGCAACGCGCACATTTCAGGCTTTTCGGATTTTCATCAACGCCGAGCTTGAAGAGCTGCAACAGGCGCTAGAGGCCAGTCTGAAGGTGCTACAGCCCGGCGGGCGCCTGGCGGTGATCAGTTTTCACTCACTCGAAGACCGCATCGTCAAGCAGTTCATCGCCAAGCATGCGCGCGAGGAATATGACCGCCGCGCCCCCTTTGCTGCCCCGAAGGTGATGCAGCTGTTGTCGCTGGGGCGCGTCAAGCCCAGCGAGGCTGAGATCAAAGGCAACCCCCGTTCGCGCAGCGCCATCATGCGCGTGGCGCAAAGGACAGCGGCAAGCGTGGGGGCCACACCATGACCCGGATTAACCTTGTACTGCTGCTGGCCGTGGTGCTCAGCGCCATCTATCTGGTCAATGTCCAGTATGAGTCGCGTCGCCTGTTTACCGAGCTCGACAAGGCGCAAAGCGAAGAGCGCCACCTGTCCACCGAACTCGATCGTCTGCAGGTGGAAAAGCGCGGCCAGGCCACTTCTGCAAGGGTCGAGCGGCTGGCGCGCGAAAAGTTACAGATGCGTCTGGTGCTGCCAGCCATCACCACCTATGTGAGCTATACCGAACCGGCTTCGGCCGCCATGGCCGTAAGCACCCAGGCACGATCGGGCAACGCCGTTGTGCCCCAAGGAGTCAAGCCTTGAACCGCAGCGTGCGTTACACCTCCAGCCCCTTGCTGGCCAGTCGCACGCCGGTCTGGCGCAGCAAGTTTGTGGTGGCCGCCGTTGCCATGGCTTTTTGCGGCTTGGCTGCCCGCGCGGCCTATATCCAGGTGTTTGCCAACGGCTTCTTCCAGCACCAGGGTGAGGTGCGCTTTGCCCGCACGCTGGAGCTGCCGGCCTACCGCGGCCGCATCCTGGACCGCAATGGCCTGATCCTGGCCTCTAGCGTGGCGGCTCCCAGCATCTGGGCCATTCCCGACGATGTGGATACCGATGGCGAACGCCCCAAGCTGCACGTGTTGGCCAAGCTGTTGGAAATGCCCTATGCCGACCTGACCAAGAAGCTCGACGAGGACAAGACCTTTGTTTGGATCAAACGCCAGGTCAATGCCGACACCGCCAAGGAAATTGCCGCGCTCGGCATCAAGGGCATTTACCAGCGCAAGGAATACAAGCGCCAGTACCCCGAGGGCGAGGCCGCGGCCCATGTGGTGGGCTTTACCAATGTGGAAGACAACGGCCAAGAAGGCGTGGAGCTGCTCTACAACAAGCGCCTCTTGGGCAAGCCCGGTCTGCGCCACGTGATCAAGGACCGGCTGGGCCGCGCCGTCGAAGACGTGGGCGAGACCGTGCAACCGGTGGACGGCCAAGACATCCAGCTCAGCATAGACAGCAAGGTGCAGTTTTTCGCCTACCAAAAGCTCAAGGAAGCGGTGCTGCAGCAGCGCGCCCAGGCTGGCAGCGTGGTGGTGCTCGACGCCGTCAGCGGCGAGGTGTTGGCCCTGGCCAACTACCCCAGCTACACCCCCGACAGGCGCCAGAACCTGACCGGTGCCCAACTGCGCAACCGGGCGCTGACCGACACCTTTGAGCCTGGCTCGGTGATGAAGCCCTTCACCATCGGACTGGCGTTGGAAAGCGGCCGCGTCAAGCCCCACACTGTCATCGACACGGCCCCTGGCTCCTACACGGTCACCGGCGTCACCATCCACGACTCGCATGCCCATGGCGCGCTGACGGTGGAGCAGGTGATACAGGTGTCTAGCAATGTGGGCACAGCCAAGATTGCCATGGGCTTGCCGGCCAGCGAAATGTGGGAAACCTTTTCCCAGGCCGGCTTTGGCCAGAAGCCGCAGATTGAATTTCCCGGCGTGGTCTCGGGGCGTCTGCGCCCCTGGGCCAAATGGCGCCCGATCGAACAGGCCACCGTGTCCTATGGCTACGGCCTTTCGGCCTCACTGTTCCAGATGGTGCGCTCTTACACCGTGTTTTCGCACGACGGCCAGATCATCCCGGCCACGCTGATGAAAAACACCGAGCCGGCCGTCGGTGTGCGCGTGTTTTCTCCCGGCACGGCCTTTGAGATCCGCAAGATGCTGCAAATGGCCGCAGGCCCCGGTGGCACCGGTCCCAAGGCCCAGACCCAGGGCTACTCGGTGGGTGGCAAATCCGGCACCGCTTACAAACAGATCGGCAAGGGCTACGGCTCGGACGGCAACCGCAAGTACCGCAGTTGGTTTGTGGGCATGGCACCGATTGACCGGCCGCGCCTGATTGTGGGCGTGATGCTCGACGAGCCCAGTGCCGGCAAATATTTTGGCGGCGATGTGGCCGCCCCCGTCTTCAGCGACACCGTGCAGCAGACCCTGCGCCTGCTCAATGTGCAGCCCGATATGGCGGTGCGTCCCAACATCGTGGCCAGCGCCGTAGAGGAGAGCTTCTGATGCTGCACTCCACCACGCAAGCCGCACAGTGGCTCCAAGCGCATGTCACCGGCACCCTGCACAGCGACAGCCGTGCCGTGCAGCCGGGCGATGGCTTTATTGCCTGGCCGGGTGCGGCTGTGGACGGTCGCGCCTTTGTGCCTTCCGCCCTGCAGTCTGGTGCCACGGCCTGCCTGGTTGAAGCGGCAGGCGCAGCAGCCTTTGCAGGCGACACGGTGGAAAGCTACGCCGGTCTGAAGGCCGCTACCGGGGCGATTGCCGCCGAATTCTTTGGCCATCCTTCCAAGGAAATGGCTGTGCTGGCCGTCACCGGCACCAATGGCAAGACCTCCACTGCCTGGTGGCTGGCGCAGGCGCTGTCGGCGTTAGACCACGCCATTCCCTGCGGCATGATTGGCACCTTGGGCGTGGGCCGTCCGCCCGCAGCCGGGCAAGAGGCCACACTGGCACATGACAATGTGGTCTCCACCGGCCTGACCACGCCCGACCCGGTGCAACTGCAAAGTGCCTTGCGCCGCTTTGTCGAGCAGGGACTCAAGGCCTGCGCTATTGAGGCCTCCAGCATCGGCGTCGAAGAGGCAAGGCTGGACGGCACGCAGATCCGCGTGGCCCTGTTTACCAATTTCACGCAAGACCATCTGGACTACCACAGCAGCATGGAGCGCTACTGGCAGGCCAAGCGCCGCCTGTTTGACTGGCCTGGTCTGAAGAGCGTGGTGCTCAACCTCGATGATGTGCGCGGCCTGGAACTGGCCGGCGCACTGGCCGATGGTCCGCTGGACCTGTGGACCGTCTCCAGCCTGCGCCCAGCCCGTCTGCAGGCGCGCCGTCTGGCCTATACGGCCCAAGGCATGGGCTTTGAGGTGGTGGAGGGCGACGCCGTCTTGCCGCTGCAAACCCAGCTCATCGGCAGCTACAACGTGTCCAATCTGCTGGGCGTGCTGGCGGCCATGCGCGCCCTGGGCGTGCCATTGGTGGCTGCGGTGCACGCCTGTAGCCAGTTGCAGGCAGTGCCTGGGCGTATGCAATGCCTGGGTGATGCGCGCACACCGCTGGTGGCGGTGGACTATGCACACACCCCCGATGCGCTGGACCACGCGCTGGCCGCGCTGCGCCCCATGGTGCAGGCGCGCGGCGGCAAGCTCTGGTGCGTGTTTGGCTGCGGCGGTGACCGCGACACCTCCAAGCGCCCGCTGATGGGCGCCATCGCCGGCAAGCTGGCAGATTGGGTAGTGGTGACCAGCGACAACCCGCGCAGCGAAAAGCCGGAGGCCATCATTGCCCAGATTCTTCTGGGCTTGCCGTCCTGCCAGACCTTGGAGGTGCAAAGCAACCGGGCGCTGGCGATTGCCCAGACGATTCGTGCTGCCGCACCCGAAGACGTGGTGCTGTTGGCCGGCAAGGGCCATGAGGCGACGCAAGAAGTGGCCGGCGTGAAGAGTCCCTTCTCTGATCTGGTCCATGCCCAACAGGCCCTGCAACAGTGGCGCCTGGCCCATGAGGAGGCCGCGCCATGACAGCCATGATGCATTTGCAAAGTGCGCTGCCTTGGCTGAGTGCGGCCACCCTGGTGGGCGACGCCCGCACCGAGGTGCTGCGCGTGCACACCGACACCCGCACGGTGGAGCCGGGCGACCTGTTCCTGGCCCTGAAGGGCGAGAAGTTCGATGCCAATGCCATGCTGCACCAGGCCTGCAAGCAGGGTGCATCCGCGCTGATCTGCCATGCCGGTCTGCCGACAGAAAGCTATCCCGCAGGCATTCCCCGCATCGAGGTGCCTGACACCCACGCCGCGCTGACGCAACTGGCCACCGGTTGGCGCGCGCAATTTGGCCTGCCGCTGATTGCCGTGACCGGCAGCAACGGCAAAACCACCGTCACGCAAATGCTTGCCAGCATCCTGGCGGCTGCGGCCGGCGACGACGCACTGGCCACGCGCGGTAACCTCAACAACGACATTGGTGTGCCGCTCACGCTCTTGCGCCTGCGAGCGCACCACCGCATTGCCGTGGTCGAGCTCGGCATGAACCATCCCGGCGAAATCGACGCACTCTCTCGCATGGCCCAACCGACCGTCGCGCTGGTCAACAACGCCCAGCGCGAGCACTTGGAATTTATGCAGACGGTGCAGGCGGTGGCCGAGGAAAACGGCGCCGTCATCGGCAGCCTCTCGGCCAGCGGCGTCGCCCTGTTCCCCGCTGACGATGACTTCACCGCGCTTTGGACCGGGCTGGCGCTGCCGCGGCGCATCCACCGCTTTGCGCTGGCGGCTACCGGCGACGCGCAAGACCTGGTCTGTCAGCAGGCCCAATGGGTGGGTGGCGCCTGGGCGGTGCAGGCCAGCGGCATGGGCCATGACTTTGCTTTTGCTTTGCATATTGCCGGACGCCACAACGTCAAGAACGCGCTGGCAGCTGCCGCCTGCGCCCTGTCGGCCGGCGTGCCGTTGGCTGCTGTGCGGCAGGGACTGCAGGCGTTTGTGCCGGTCAAGGGCCGATCAAACGCCATCGCGCTGGCCATGGGCGAGCGCAGCCTCACCCTGGTGGACGACACGTACAACGCCAACCCCGATTCGGTGCGCGCCGCCATTGCCGTGCTGGCCGAGCTGCCGGGGCCGCGCCTCTTGGTGCTGGGCGACATGGGCGAGGTGGGCGACCAGGGCCCGGCCTTTCACACCGAGGCCGGGGCCGAGGCACAAGCCAGCGGCATCGAGCAGTTGTTTGCTATCGGAGAACTGGCCCGCTACGCGGTGGCCGCCTTTTCTGGGGCGCGGCACTTTGCCAGCATCGAAGCATTGAATGCCGCTGTGCGGCAACAGCTTGCAAAGACCAGCAGTGTGCTGGTCAAGGGCTCGCGCTTTATGCGCATGGAGCGCGTGGTGGAGGCCGTCTGTGCGGCCGCGTCGGCGCAGGGCACACCATGAACCACAAAAACGACAAGAACGGAAATTTCTCATGCTGTTAAGCCTGGCCCAATGGCTGCAAACCCTGTCACCGGAATTCGGTTTTTTCCGGGTCTTCCAGTACATCACCTTCCGCGCCGTAATGGCGGCGCTGACCGCTTTGCTGATTGGCCTGGCTGCTGGCCCGGCCGTGATCCGTCACCTGGCCGCGCTCAAGATCGGCCAGCCCATTCGCGGCTACGGCATGGAAAGCCACCTGAGCAAAAGCGGCACACCGACCATGGGCGGCGTGCTGATTTTGTTGTCGATTGCCATCTCCACCCTGTTGTGGTTTGACTGGAGCAACCGCTTTGTCTGGATCGTGCTGCTGGTGACTTTGGGATTTGGTGCCATTGGCTGGGTGGACGACTGGCGCAAGGTGGTGCGCAAGGACCCCGAAGGCATGCGCTCGCGCGAAAAATACCTTTGGCAGTCGCTGATTGGCCTGTTGGCCGCCCTCTACCTCGTGTTCAGCATTTCCGAGAGCTCCAACCTGCGCGTGATGGAGCTGTTTTTCCAATGGGTACGTTCCGGTTTTGATGTGAACCTGCCGCCCAAGGCCGGCCTGATGCTGCCCTTCTTCAAACAGGTGAGCTACCCGCTGGGCGTGCTGGGTTTTGTGATCCTGACCTACCTGGTGATCGTGGGCTCCAGCAATGCCGTCAACCTGACCGACGGTCTGGACGGACTGGCCATCATGCCGGTGGTGCTGGTGGGTTCCTGCCTAGGGCTCTTTGCCTATGTGACCGGTAGCGCGGTGTTCTCCAAGTACCTGTTTTTGCCCTACATCGCAGGCTCCGGTGAGCTGATGATTTTCTGCGCCGCCATGGCCGGCTCGGGCCTGGCCTTTCTGTGGTTCAACACCCACCCCGCGCAGGTGTTTATGGGCGATGTGGGCGCGCTCGCTTTGGGCGCGGCCCTGGGAACCGTGGCGGTCATCGTGCGCCAGGAAATCGTGCTGGCCATCATGGGCGGCATCTTTGTGGTGGAAGCCCTGTCGGTGATGCTGCAGGTCGGCTACTTCAAATACACCAAGAAGAAGTTTGGAGCGGGCAAGCGCCTCTTGAAGATGGCACCGCTGCACCACCATTTTGAGAAGCATGGCTGGAAGGAGACCCAGGTGGTGGTGCGCTTCTGGATCATCACCATCATGCTGTGTCTGGTGGGCCTGTCCACCTTGAAGCTGCGTTAGAAATGTCTACCCCCACGTTTGCTGCTACGCAGCTGCTCTGCCCCACCAGGGGGCCGTTCGCCTCCTTGGGGCGCGGAGGCTTGCCATGAATAATTTACGCGACCTCCATGTACTGGTGCTGGGCCTGGGTGCCTCCGGCCTGGCCATGGTGCGCTGGTGCGCGCTGCACGGCGCTGTGGTGACCGTGGTCGATAGCCGCGCTGCGCCGCCCCAGTTGGCCACGCTGCGCGCTGAGTTGCCCGCTGTCACCTTTGTGCATTCCGATTTCAATGCCGCCTTGGTCGAAGGCCAATCGTTTCGCGCCGTCTTCAAGAGCCCGGGCCTGAGCCCGGCAGAGACGGCCGGCGTGATGGATGCTGCCCAGGCCCTGGGCCTGTGGGTGGGGGGTGAACTCAGCCTGTTTGCCCAGGCCCTCAAAGACCTGGCGCAAAGCGCTGTGCCCACGATCCACGCGCTGTACAGCCCCAAGGTGCTGGCCATCACCGGCACCAATGGCAAGACCACGGTGACTGCGCTCACCGCGCATCTGGTGCGCTGGGCCGGCAAGAGCGTGGCCATGGCCGGCAACATCGGGCCCACCTTGCTCGACACATTGGCAAAGGCGCTGGAACAAAACGCTTTGCCCGAGGTCTGGGTGCTGGAGCTGTCGAGTTTTCAGCTCGACCTGCCCAGCGGTTTGGAGCCCACCGCCGCCGTGGTGCTCAACCTGAGCCAGGACCATCTGGACTGGCACGGCAGCATGGCCACCTATGCCAAGGCCAAGTCCCATATTTTTGGCAGCACCGGCCTGATGGTGCTGAACCGCGAAGACCCTGGCGTGATGGCGATGCGCCCGGCCCCGGTGAAGGCCAAGTTGCAGCGCCCCGTCGAGCGTGAATATGTCGCCTTCGGCACCGACATGCCCCAGCGCCCCGGCGACTTTGGTATTGAAGACCGAAACGGCATGGTCTGGTTGGTGCGCGCTTTGGAGGCCGACGAGACACGCAAAAAATTCCAGCATCTTGAAGAGTTGCACATCCAGCGCTTTATGCCGGCTGACGCCCTGCGCATACGCGGTCGCCACAACGCCAGCAACGCACTGGCGGCGCTGGCCCTGTGCTCGGCGGCGGGCTGCGCGCTGGGCCCCATCCTGTTCGGCCTGCGCGAATACCGCGGCGAGCCGCACCGCGTGGAGAGCGTGGGAATTCTCAACGGTGTGGAATTTTTTGACGACAGCAAGGGCACCAACGTGGGCGCCACCGTGGCTGCTCTGAGCGGCCTAGGCGCCGAGCGCAAGCTGGTGCTGCTGATGGGTGGCGAGGGCAAGGGGCAGGACTTCTCGCCCCTGGCCGCGCCCATTGCGCGCTATGTGCGTGCCGTGGTGCTGATGGGTCGCGATGCGCCGCTGATACGCGCCGCGATTGCCGCCACGCAAGTGCCGCTGCTCGATGCCACGTCCATGATGGATGCGGTGCTGCAGGCCAAGCACGCAGCACGCGCCGGTGACGCCGTGCTGCTGTCGCCGGCCTGCGCCAGCTTTGATATGTTCAAGGACTATGCGCACCGCGCCCAGTGCTTTGTGGACGCGGTGCGCGCCTTGGCGCTGGAAAGTGGCTCGGACCTGGAGGCGATTGCATGAACGCCGCCACCATGAAGGCCTGGTTTAGCCGCCGGGTGGAATCCGCCTCGGCGCTGCCGGTGCGCCTGGGCGGGCGCGGCAGCTTCTCGGAGCAAAACGTGTCGGTGCGAGTGCGTGGCTTTGACCAGCCGCTGCTCTGGGTCACCATCACCCTGTTGCTGTGGGGGCTGGTGATGGTGTATTCGGCCTCGATTGCCATGCCGGACAACCCGCGCTTTGCCAACTATGCGCACAGCCACTTTTTGCTACGCCACTTGGTGTCCCTTGGCGTGGCCACGGTCGCATCGCTGTTGGCCTACCAGGTGCCGGTGGCGACCTGGGAAAAAGTGGCGCCCTATCTTTTTGTGGCCTCCTTGGTGCTGCTGTTGGCGGTGCTGGTGCCCTTTATCGGTAAGGGCGTGAACGGCGCCAGACGCTGGATCGTCTTGGGAATTTTGAACTTCCAGCCCTCCGAGTTGGCCAAGTTCGCCGTGGTGCTGTATGCGGCCGACTACATGGTGCGCAAGATGGAGGTGAAGGAGCGTTTCTTTCGCGCCGTCATGCCCATGGGCATGGCGGTGGCGGTGATCGGCCTGTTGTTGCTGGCCGAGCCCGACATGGGCGCCTTCATGGTGATTGCAGTGATCGCCATGGGCATTTTGTTTTTGGGTGGCGTCAACGCCCGCATGTTCTTCCTGATTGCGGCGATTTTGTTCGTGGCCTTTGTCCTGATGATTGCCCTCTCCGATTGGCGTCGGGAGCGCATTTTTGCCTACCTCAATCCATGGGACGAACGCTATTCCCTGGGCAAGGGCTACCAACTCTCCCATTCGCTGATCGCCATTGGTCGCGGCGAAATATTTGGCGTGGGACTGGGTGGCAGCGTTGAGAAACTGCACTGGCTGCCCGAGGCGCATACCGACTTTTTGCTGGCCGTGATCGGCGAGGAGTTTGGTCTGGTCGGCGTGGTTATCGTCATTGGCCTGTTCCTTTGGCTGACGCGCCGTCTGATGTACATAGGCCGCCAAGCCATCGCCTTGGACCGCGTGTTCGCCGGTTTGGTGGCACAGGGCCTTGGCATCTGGATGGGCTTTCAGTCCTTCATCAACATGGGCGTGAATCTGGGCGCATTGCCGACCAAGGGCCTGACCCTGCCGCTGATGAGCTATGGCGGCTCGGCCATCCTGGTCAACCTCATAGCCATAGCCGTAGTCCTCCGCATCGACCATGAAAACAGGCAACTCATGCACGGAGGCCGTGTATGAGTTGCCTGTTTCGCCAAAACAGGCACGGCGCGCCAGCGCTGCACGGCGCAGCCGTGCGCATGCACGGAGGCCGTGTATGAGTAAAC
>CAISLN010000022.1 GCA_903886275.1 uncultured beta proteobacterium
CCAAGCGCGCTCGCTCGACACCTGCCTGTCACAAAACGCCATGCGCTTTCACGGCCGCCTGGCGGCCGACGCCCATTACAACGGCCTGGCCCTGGACGCGTCCGAGGGCGAGCGCATCGCGCGCGCCATGCAGGGCGCCGACGTGGTGTTTCTGGGCAACCACGGCGTGGTGGTTTGCGCCCAGCGCATGGACTACGCCTATGACGACCTGTACTTCCTGGAGCGCGCCTGCTGCGTGCAGGTGCTGGCCCAGTCCACCGGGCAGGCACTGCAAGCGGTGGCGCCGGCCATTGCGCAAAAGGTGATGGAGCAAACCATAGGCGAGCGCCTGCAGTCCGAACTCTTCTTTGCCGCCCTGCGCCGCAAGCTGTAGCCATCCACCCAAACGGGCCGCTGATCTGGCTGCCGCATGCGAAAATGGCGCCCCGGCAAGCGGCTCCCTGTAAGCCGTAGCCCAAGCTCACAGCGGACCACCTTGCTCACCATCGCTAACGCCACCCTGACAAGGGGCGGCAACACCATCTTTGAAGCCCTGACGCTGTACTTGGCGGAGCCGCGCATAGGCCTGATAGGCGACAACGGGGCGGGCAAGAGCAGCCTGTTTCGAGTGCTTTGCGGCCTGGACATTCCGCAAAGCGGCAGCGTGCGTGTGCACGGCATAGCGGCCCACCAGGTCAGCGCCCAACGTCCGGGTCTGGTGGGCATGATGTTCCAGAACCCGGATGACCAGATCATCTTTCCCACCGTGGAAGAAGAGCTGGCCCTGTCACTGAGCCCCAGCGGCATCCCCCGGCGCCAAGCCATTGCCCTTGCCCGCGAGTTCCTGCAAACGCGTGCGCTGGCGCAATGGGCCTCGCGCAGCATCGCCAGCCTGAGCCAGGGCCAGCGCCAACAGGTGTGTTGGCTGGCCCTGTTGATTGCCTCGCCCGAACTGTTGCTGCTCGATGAGCCCTATGCCAGTCTGGATCTGCCGGGCCAAGCGCGGCTGAGCCGGGACATTGCAGGTGTCAGCCAGCAGGTGATTGTGTCTACCCACGCGCTGGACCATGTGCGCCACTTTGAGCGCGTGATATGGCTGGACCAGGGCGCGGTGCGGGCCGATGGTCCAGGCCCCAGCGTCTGCGCGGCCTACCTGGCCGATGTGGCGGCGCGCGCGGCCACACCCGAATCGGTCGCACCGGCCACCGCATGAAAAGCCTGTACAGCGACCACCGCACCTGGCTGCATGGCGTAAGCGCCAACGCCAAGCTGCTGCTGTTTGCGGCGCTGGGCACGCTGCAGTATTTTTTGCACAGTGAGGCGCTGCTGGCCGGTACTGCCCTGGCCTGCTGCCTGCTGTTTGCGTCGCTGGGACGGGCAATAGCCCCGGCGCGCAAGCTGCTGCTCTCGGTGCTGCTGGCTGCGGTGCTGATCATGGGCTTTCACAGCTACTTGCAGCAACCCTTGCTGGGCCTTGTCAGCGCGCTGCGCCTGCTGAGCGCCTCGCTCCTAGGCATTGCCCTGACCCTGACCACGCGCAGCGACGAACTGCTCAGTGTTTTCGAGAACTGGCTGCGCCCGCTGCAGCGCCTGGGCATTCGCAGCGAGCGCCTGGCCCTGCAACTGGCCCTGATGCTGCGCTTTACCGAGCACTTTTTTGTGCTCTGGAAGCGGCTCGATGATGCCCACCGCATGCGTACCGGCAAGCCCGGTGGCCTGCGCCTGTTGGCACCGCTGACGATTCAGATGCTGATCGCCGCGCGCCGGGTAGCAGATACACTCGAATTGCGCCTGGGCGAGTAGCAAGATCCCCCGCCCGGACCTTCATTCCGATACATAAGAGTTGGCACCACCCATGAAATCATCCCGTTCCCTGGCCCTTGTTTCCCTGTTTGCAGCCCTGATGGCCGTGTTCGGGCTGATCCCCAAGATCGATCTGCCGCTGGGCGTGCCGATCACGCTGCAAACCCTGGGCGTAATGCTGGCCGGTTGCCTGCTGGGCCCGCGCCGCGGCCTGCAGGCCATGCTGCTGTTCCTGGTTGCCGTGGCCCTGGGCCTGCCCCTGTTGTCCGGCGGACGCGGTGGCTTTGGCGTGTTCATGGCACCTGCTGCCGGTTACCTGCTGGCCTGGCCGCTGGGCGCCTGGGTCACCGGCATGTTGATGGCCGCACTGCCTGCCACCACCCCGCGCAGCAGCGCCACCAGTGCCTTCCTGGCCTCTGCCCTGGGTGGCCTGCTGGTGGTGCACGCCTGTGGCGTGGTCGGCCTGGTAAAAATTGCCAACCTGAGCTGGACCCAAGCCTTCTTTGGCACGCTGGTATTCGTGCCGGGTGACCTGATCAAGTGCGGTATCTGCGCCCTGGTGGTGCACACCGTGGCGCGTGGCCTGCCGGACTGGCAGTTCGGAGGCCGCGCCCTGAAATGAAACCCGGCCAAGCGGTCGATCTGGTTCACGCGCCGATTGCCCATTGGGCGCAAGTGCGTGGCGACGCCAGCGCCATTCGCTGCGGGGAACAAAGCCTCTCCTTTGCCCAACTCCAGCGGGACTTGAGCCTGCGCGCTGCGGCGCTGATGGATAGCCAGGCCCCGGCCACGGTGCTGATCGATGGCAGCCTCTGCGCGATTGAGCGGCTGGTGGATTTTTTGGGCATCATCGCCAGCGGTCGCTGCGCCGCGGTGGGCGACCCGGACTGGCCACTGGCGGTGCGCCAAAAGGTGCTGGCGGCTTTGCCTATGGGCCCAACGGCGCCGATTTCAGCGCCACTTCCAGACAGTCCTTTTTATGTCGGCTACACCTCTGGCAGCAGCGGCACGCCCAAGGGCTACCGGCGCCACCACCGCTCCTGGAGCGAGAGCTTTAGGGCCTGCCTGCAGGCCTTTGGTGCGGACGCCGGCAGTTGCATCCTGGCGCCGGGGCGCGACTCGCATTCCCTGTTTTTGTTTGGCATGTTGCTGGGCCTGTGGAGCGGTGGCGGGGTGGAGCTGCAGGAGCACTTTTCGGCCGGCGCCACGCTGGGTATTTTGCGCAGCGCTCGCACACCCTGTCTGATCGCCGTGCCCAGCCAGTTGCTGATGCTGCTGGAGGCGGCAAGCCGCCAAAACGCCCGCCCTATCGAAGCGCTGCGGCTGATTCTGGTCAGCGGCTCGCGCTGGATGCGCAAGCGCACCCCAGAGCTGCGGACGCTGTTTCCGCGGGCCCGCATCATCGAGTTTTATGGCGCCTCGGAAACCAGCTTTATCGCCTGGATGGACACCGATGAACAGGCGCCAGACAACGTGGTGGGCCGGCCCTTTGCCAACGTGCAACTGCGCATTGACGCACACGACCCGGTGAACGGCGCCGGGCTGATTTATGTGCGCAGCCCCATGCTGTTCATGGACTATGTGGGCGGCGCAGGGGATGCCACCGCCGCCCTGCGCGACGGCGACTGGCTCAGCGTGCGTGACCTCGGTTCGCTCGACAGCCAGGGTCGCCTCATCCTGGCTGGGCGGCAAAACCGCATGCTCGTTACGCTGGGAAAAAATCTTTTCCCTGAGGAGGTGGAGGCGGTGCTGGAGCGCCACCCTGCCATCGCCGCTGCCTCGGTGCAGGGTATAGCCGATCCGCTGCGCGGTCTGCAACTGGTGGCCCTGCTGCGCTGGGCGCCTGACTGTTCGGATGTACGCCCCGACGCGCTGGCACTCAAGGCCTGGTGCCGCCTGCATCTGGAAGGCTTCAAGACACCGCGTATATTTTTGCTCTGCACCTGCTGGTGCTGGACCGCCAGCGGCAAGACCGACCACCTTGCGCTGGCGTGCAAACTGCTGCCAGAGGGTGACGCCAGCAATGCTATCGAGACAGCATGCCTGAGCGCCCTGCCCTGATTGCGGCCTGGGCGCGCAGCGCAGTGGTGCCGCACGGCGGGGCGTTCAACGCCCTGCTGCCACACCAGATTGCGGCACCGGTGATCACCGCTTTGTTGCAGCGTGCCGGACTAGACGCGCAGGCGGTGGATGCCATCGTCGTCGGCAATGCCCTGGGTGCCGGCGGCAATCCCGCGCGCATGCTGGCGCTGGCCGCGGCCCTGCCCGAACGCTGCGCCGCCTTCTCGGTGGACACGCAATGCTGCGCCGGTCTGGATGCGCTGGCGCTGGCCGTGGGCCTGCTCGCATCAAACCAGGCCAAGGTGGTGATTGCCGGTGGTGTGGAGGCCTGGAGCCGCGCACCGATACGCCAGCACCGTCCGCTCTACGCTGGTGAACCAGCAGTGGCTTACGAGCGCCCGGCCTTTGCGCCCGACCCGGCGCGCGACCCAGACCTGCTGCAGCAGGCGGCCGACTACGCGGCGCGCTGCGGCATCACCCGCACAGAACAGGATGCCTATGCGGTGCAAAGCCATCAGCGCGCCTTGCAGCATGCGCCGGAAGTAGCGCAAGAGATCGTGGCGGTCAACGGTGTCTGTGCGGACAGCTACCCGCGCGCCCTGACGGCAGCTAGGGCGGCGCGCATGCCGGTGGTGGCGACAGGTTCGCAGCCGCAGGCAGAGAGCTGCTCGCTTAGCAGCCTGGCCATTTCCACCCGGGCCGATGGCGCCGCCTTTGTCCTACTGGCAACACCGCAGGCCTGCAGGGCAATGGGTTTGAAGGCCCGCTTTACTTGGCGCGCATCGGCCTCGGCAGGTGGCGATCCGGCCCTACCGCTGCTGGCTGCTGAAACAGCGGCGCGGGCGGTTCTGGAGCGCGCCGGTATCGCATCCGTACACGCGCTACAGACCGTCGAGTTGCACGACGCCTTCGCGGTGCAAGGCTTGGGCTTTTGCCGGGCGCTGGGGCTGGAGCCTGCGAGCATCAACCGGCGCGGCGGTGGGCTCGCACGCGGCCATCCGATTGGCGCCTCGGGTGCGATTGCGCTGGTGCGGCTGCTGTCCAATCTGCAGCGCGATGGGCTGCCGGGTGACTGCGGTCTGGCCGCCATCGCCGGGGCCGGCGGCATAGGCGCGGCCACCATCGTTCAGCGGCTCTGAAGCGCCTGCTGCGCTCACTTTCACGTTAACCCAGCACACGAAAAAATTCATCCAGCTCGCAACGCGTGGTGACGGTCTGATTGACCGGTGCGTCTGGGTCGGCATAGCCCAGCGCCATACCACAGACGATTGCGCTGTCCTCGTCCAGCCCCAGATGGCGACGCACCAAACGGGGATAGGAGGCCAGCGCACCAATGGCACAGGTGGACAGGCCCTGCGACTGCGCTGCCAGCATCAGCCCGTACAAGGCCATGCCCAGGTCCATATAGCCGCCGCTGCCAAAGTCGCGCGGGATGGTTACGACCAGCGCCACCGGTGCATCAAAGAAACAAAAGTTGCGCTCAAACTGGCCGTCTCTGGCGCAGCGGTCTTCGCGTCCAATGCCCAGCGCGCCGTACAGGGCGCGGGCGGCAGCCACTTGGCGCCGGCGCAGCAACGAGGGCAGGGGCTGCGGGAAGTAGGCATAGTCTTCCTGTTCCTGCTGTCCACCTTTGAAAGCGGCTATCAAATCGGCCGACAGACTGGCCCTCACCTCCCCCTGCACCGCAATCAAAGAGCCGGGCTGCAAATTGGCGCCGCTGGGCGCCTGCCTTGCCGTGCGCACCAGTTGCTGCAGCAGCGTAAGCGGCACCGGCTGCGCCAGGTAAGCGCGTACCGAACGGCGCCCTGAAGCCAGGGCGGCAAAGGGATCAGTGGCGGGCTGGGTCACGCGTGGTGGTTGGCAGCAGCGCGCTGCGCCTTAAAAGGTTTCCCACTCTTCGTCTGCGGCAGCGCTGCTGCGCGCCGTGACCTGGGGCTTGGCTTGGGGCTTGGGCAGGGCGCGGGTCTGCAGTTTTGCAACGGCAGGTCGGACTGTCTGGCTGACCAGCGCGCTCCTGGCCTTTGCCTGCGACACGGCGTGGAGTGTTTCCTTGAAGGGGCTGGGTGCGGAGCGCACCGCACTGCGTGCATGCTGCTGCTCACCATCGAGCCGGAACGTGGCCACAGTGGCCACCAGCTCCTGTGCCTGTCCCTTGAGGCTGCTGGCGGCCGCTGCCATTTGCTCGACCAGGGCGGCATTTTGCTGCGTGGTCTGGTCCATTTGCGCCACGGCCTCGCCCACCTGGGCCACGCCGAGTGCCTGCTCTTGGCTGGCGGCGCTGATCTCACCCATCAGATCGGTGACGCGCTTGATGGAGCCCACCACCTCGGCCATGGTCTGCCTGGCCAGTTCCACCTGGGCAGTGCCCTGCTCCACGCGCTCCACGCTTGCGCCAATCAGACTCTTGATTTCCCTTGCCGCCTCGGCACTGCGCCCGGCCAGGGAACGCACTTCAGACGCCACCACCGCAAAGCCCCGCCCCTGTTCACCGGCGCGCGCTGCTTCCACCGCCGCATTCAAGGCCAGGATGTTGGTCTGAAAGGCAATGCCGTCGATGACGCCGATGATGTCGGCAATTCTGCGGCTGGAGTCGTTGATGTCCTTCATGGTGTCTACCACCTGGGCCACCACCTGACCGCCCTGCACCGCCACCGAGGACGCGTTGATCGCCAGCTGGTTCGCTTGCCTTGCCGCATCCGAGTTTTGCTTGACGGTGCTGCCCAGCTGCTCCATGGAGGCTGCGGTCTGCTCCAGCGCGCTGGCCTGCTGTTCGGTGCGGGCACTCAGGTCGTTGTTGCCCTGTGCAATTTCCGCCGAGGCATTGGCCACATTCTCTGAGCCGTGGCGCACCTGGCTGACCATCTTGCCCAGGCTGCTTTGCATCTGCTTGAGCGCGTTCAGCATGTCGGCGGATTCATCGCGCCCTGCACTAAAGATCTTCTCGGTCAGATTGCCGGCAGAGATTTGCTGTGCATGCTGGGTTGCCAGGCGGATCGGGCCCAGGATGGAGCGGCTGAGAAAATAGCCCAACCAGGCGCCAATCAGCAGGGCCAGCAGGCCGCCGCCCATCAAGATCTGCCGGCCGAGCTGCGCCTTGTCGGCGGCCAGCAAAAGACTTTGTTCAAACTTGTCGGCCTGGTGCTGATCCAACTGGGCGATGGCACCCAGGTAGACGGTGGCAAGCGGCGACAGCACTTTGGCAAGTGCGTCCTGAACATCTTCGCCTGCGGCCTTTCTCTTCAACAATTCGGTACGCGGTGTACGGTAGGCCGCTCGGCTGGAGTCAATCTTTGCCAGCATGGCCCGTCCCTCCTCGGACTGCACCAACTCCGCCAGGCGCTTTTGCAATACGTCGATACGCGCCGAGGTCTGGTCCATCTCGGGCTTCCACACGCCAACGGCAGCGGGATTGGCATCGCGCAAAACAGCCTCGGTGCGCACCCAGTTCAGTTCCGTGGTTTGGTGCCACTCCTGCGCCAAACGCATTTTTTCGCTGTCTATGCTTCCCATGTGCTGGGTCGTATCCGCCAGCTCTTGCAGGCGCCAGTAACCCACGCCGACCATCAGCAGCAGCACCGCCAGAATGGCGCCTATGACCAGGCTGATGCGAAGGCCGATTCGATAGTTTTCCAACATGGTTATTCCTGTCTTTTTATGGAAGTGCCGGGCATGCGAGCGCGGCGTTCGCGCTAAGCAATTGCGTTGTGCAGTTCGACCAAAGCCAAGGTCAGCTTGTGGCTGGGGTCCAGGTAAACCATGGGCAGCGACTGTTCGTGCGACTCGCGAATGCGCACCGACGAAGGCAAATAGGGCTTGAGCACCGGCAGGCCCTCGGCGATCAACGCGTCCACCAAGCGCTGGGGCAGGTTGGCGCGCGGCTGAAACTGGTTCACCACAATGCCCTTGACCTCCAGCGCCGGGTTGTGGTCCGCGCGGATCTCCTGGACGTTATCCAATAATGTGTAGAGCGCCTTGCGTGAAAAGTCGTCGCAATCAAACGGAATCAGGCAGCCGCTCGCACCAATAAGCGCCGAACGGGTATAGAAATTGAGGGCCGGAGGCGTATCGATATAGATACGGTCAAAATCTTCCGATAGTTGCTGTAGCGCCTCGCGCAGTTTGAATAGCTTCTGGCGCGACTCCAGCTTGGTTTGCAGCTCGTTGAGCTCCGGATGGGAAGCCATCAGGCTTAAGCCCTCAAAGGGCGTGGCCACCACATAGTCGCCCGCCACCAGGGGCTTGAAACTGTAGCTCAGGCAGAACGCAAAGAAGTCGCCCACATTGGCCTGCTCTGCTGTGGCGCTGTCACCCATCAAATAACTGCTGGAGTTGCCCTGCGGGTCCAAATCGATCACCAGGGTGCGCTGGCCTTGGCTGGCGCTGATGGCCGCCAGGTTGCAGGCAATGGTGGATTTGCCAACGCCACCTTTTTGATTGAATACAACAAGTGCCATTTTTCGTTTTCCCTGTGCTGCGAATCCACCCATTGAACCCGTGCGCTGAGTTTACCGGAGCCGCACTCGAGCCAAAAAATGGAGGCTAAGGCCGCGCCTATTCGCTCGCAAAATTTCAATCAGGATGGTTGGCGTCTGCGTGCCACCACAGTGATCAGACCCAAGCCGATCAGCAGCAGGGCATAGGTTTCGGGTTCGGGTACCGCTGCAATCAGGCCACTGTCCGACAACAAGAGGGCGGCTTGCGACGCACCGCCACCTGCATTCGGGCTGGCAGTACCCAAGCCCTGAATGCCGGGCGCTGGCGAAGGTACGGAATAAGCATGCCGCGCCCCGTCGCCAACCGAGTCCACATAGGCGGCTGGCGCTGTCCGCTGCGCATTCTCCTGCGCGGCCCTGTGCAACCAGTCCTCAAAACTCAGGCCAACCCCCTGCGCAGCCGGGGCATAGCCATCGGGTCCTGCTGCCAACAAAGAAGCGCCCGTCGCGACCGGGAGCG
This sequence comes from uncultured beta proteobacterium, assembly GCA_903886275.1. Taxonomy (GTDB): domain Bacteria; phylum Pseudomonadota; class Gammaproteobacteria; order Burkholderiales; family Burkholderiaceae_C; genus Allorhodoferax. The sequence continues at coordinate 8,797 of CAISLN010000022.1, forward strand.
TGTAGTAACCCGTGACTCCCGTGCCCTGCGCATAGGCAAAATCACCACCCTCAGCGGAACTGCCACGCAAGCCAAGACTACCTCTTGCAAGCTCCACGATGCCACCACCGCCCGACACATTGCCAACGTCCGAGTTTGCGAAACTGCCCCTTGCGAACGAAATGGCCGCGCTGGTGATGCCGAACACGAGCATCATGGAAATCGCCACAAGGAGTTTTTTCATCTTTGGAATCCAACGGATTTGTATTGGTCGCCATGCTACCGATTGCACGCTCGCTTGGATGTAGTCCATTCGGACTAAGGCAGTGCAAGCCCTATCGAAACCAGTGCCAGCGGCTATCGATCCTATCCAAGTACAACAGTTTGTAAAAAGTCTGCGACTGCCCAAAGACAAGTACCAACAAAAAAGCCTGCTATCGTTTCCGTAGCAGGCTTTCTATGTGCCATAAGGCTAATACTTGGGGTGGCTGATGGGGCTCGAACCCACGACAACAGGAATCACAATCCTGGACTCTACCAACTGAGCTACAGCCACCGTAGAACGAAATTATAACCTGCGAAAAGCCTTATTCTGAGACGACTGCACTATTCGATGCAGTTACTGGCTTGGGAACGCTGATCTGTGCTTTGTAGCGGGTCTTCAGCAACTCGTAATAGGCCTGGTTTTCGGCACTGGCCACCCATTGGGCGTATTGCGCACGTTCCTGCTTGGCACGCGCCTCTTCCACCACCGCACGCTCCAACACCTTTCCGATACGCACCAAGGCATAGCCCTGATTGCCCAGGTCTACGCCGATCCAAGCGGGCAGCTTGCTGGCATCTGCATGCATCAGCTTGTCGAGCACCAGCGGAGATACCGACTGGGGCTGATCGCGCGATACCACCACGGCCGCAGCCATTTTGGCGGCATCAGGCTGGGCCGTCCAAGCCAGCAGTTTGGCTGCTCCATCTTTTTTGGCCAACTCGGCTGCACTGCTGCTCACTAGGCGCTCGCGCACAGCGCTGCGCACATCGGCCAGCGGCAGCACATGGGCTGGGGCGTACTGGGTGACGCGCGCCGAAACCATCTGATTGGCGCCGACTTCAACCGCTTCGGTGTTGCGTTTCTTTTCAACCGAGTCGGGGCTGAACACCACGTTCAAAAACTTTGCGTTGGACAACACAGTCTTGGCATCAGGCAGGGGCTTGCGTTGCAGGTTGCTGGCGATCTTGATGTCGAGTTTGAGCTTCTCGGCGATCTGCTTGTAGCTGTCGGACTGTTCGTACACCGCATTGCTAAAGGTCTCTGCAATTTCGGCGTATTTGCGCTGCGCCTGCTGGGTGCGCAAGTCGGCTTCAATGGCAGGCTTGAGTTCTTCAAAGCTTTTTTGCTTGGGCGCATTGATGTCCACTAGCTTGATGATGTGAAAGCCAAAATCCGACTCCACCAGATCGCTGATGTCACCCTTCTTCATGGAGAAAGCCGCATCCTCAAAGGGCTTGACCATGGCGCCACGGGCAAAGAAGTCGAGGTCACCTCCGCCGGGAGCCGAACCTGCATCCTGTGAATTCTTGCGTGCTACATCGGCAAAGCTGTCGGGCGCCTTGCGCACCTGGGCCAGCAGTGCAGTGGCACTCTCACGGGCCTTGGCGCGCTCGGCAGGGGCCATGTCCTTGGGCGCATTGATCAGGATGTGGCTGGCGCGGCGCTTTTCAGTGCCGCTCAGGCGTGCCACATTTTGGTCGAAGTAAGACTTGAGATCTTCCTCATTCAATGCAATATTCTTTTTCACGCTATCCAAATCCAACACCAAGTATTCAATACTGGCGGACTCGGGCGCCTGGAACTGTTTCTGGTTGGCTTGGTAATAGGCCTCGATTTCAGCGTCCGTGGGGTTCACCTGCGCTTTGTAGTCGGCGGGCAGAAAATTGGCGACCTGCACCTCGCGTCGCTCAAAAAATGCATTCAGTGCCACATCGGCCTGCGCCGCCGGTGCGATCGCCGTGCCGCTGATGCCGCCCTCCACCTGACGCAGTGACAGGTCCTTGCGCACACGTGCCTCAAAACCGGCCGGCGTCAGTCCCTGCGATGCCGCCAATTGGGTATAACGCTCCATGTCCAGCGTGCCGTCGGGTTTGCGCAGCGATGCAATCGTCGGGTTCTGCTGCAACTCACGCGCCAGACGTGCGTCGGTGCTGGCAAAGTGCGCATCTGCTGCGGCCTCATTCAACACATGTTCGCGCACCAGGCGCTCCAGTGTGCTGTAGCGTGCCAACGGCGAGTCCAACAGCTTGGTGTCGATGTTGGGCTGTGCGCTGCGCAGGCGATCGACTTCGCTCTTGTGGCTTGCATCCCACTCGCCCTGTTTGACGGAATAGCTGCCCACCTTGGCCACGGTGTCGCCTGCCGAGCCCTTGCTGCTAAAGCCATCGATACCCACCAGCACAAACGCCGGGATGATCAGCAAGAACATGAGAAACATCATGATCTTCGTGTGCTTGCGTACAAAATCAAACATGCGCCAAACTCTCCATCAAACTAAAAAAAAGGCGAACAAACTTGTTCGCCTTTGCATGGGTGGGTGGTGAGTGATGACGGGCTCGAACCGCCGACCTACGCCGTGTAAAGGCGCCGCTCTACCAACTGAGCTAATCACCCCACCTGAAAACTACAAACTCAGTTCAACGCATCTTTCAATGCCTTGCCTGGGCGAAAATTGGGAACACTTGCTTCCTTTATCTTAATCGCATCGCCGGTCCGGGGATTGCGACCCGTTCGCGCGGCACGTTTGCCAACCGCAAAAGTACCGAATCCTACTAGAGAAACCGAACCACCGTTCATCAGTGTTGTTTTAACCGCATCGATTGTCGACTCCAGCGCGCGCGCAGCTGCTGCCTTGGAGATGTCTGCATCTTTTGCGATCTGTTCTATCAACTCAGTTTTATTCACAAAGACCCCTTGTTTGCTTGCACCGTTGCACAAAATTATTATCAGAAAACGCAACCCAACAGCCACAACGGCTGCGTACGATTAAAGCGACGGGGGAAGTCTGTGTCAATGGACCATTCACCATTTGCGACAGTGCGGAGGCGAATTCTAATGGCAATTTCGGGCTTCAGCGGGCACGGGCACGAATTTCTGGCAATGCCTTTTGCAAATAGTAAACCATGGACCAGACCGTAAGCACTGCGGCCCCCCAAATCAGCGCCAAGCCCCAGGCATGCGTGTTGACTAGGCCCAACAGCATTCCATCGAACAACAAGAAGGGGATGGCCACCATCTGCACCACGGTCTTGACCTTGCCAATCATGTGCACCGCCACACTCTTGGAGGCGCCAATTTGCGCCATCCATTCGCGTAGTGCCGAAATGGCGATCTCGCGGCCGATGATGATGAGGGCGACAAACACATCGGTGCGTTGCAAATGCACCAGCACCAGCACGCACGCACATACCAAAAACTTGTCAGCCACAGGGTCCAGAAAAGCGCCAAAAGAAGAGGCTTGGTTGAGCCGTCGCGCCAAGTAGCCGTCCAGCCAGTCGGTCAACGCAAACACGATGAACATGATGGTTGCCGCGACATTTTTTTCGCCCACCGACATAAAGGTGTCGGGCAAATAAAATACCCCCACGATGAACGGAATGGCGACGATGCGCGCCCAAGTCATGATGGTGGGTATGGTCCAAAACATGGCGCGATTGTGGCACGCCAAATGCCGCGATCCGCACTAATGCAGTGCCCGGTAAATATCTTCTGCCAGCTCGCGCGAAATTCCCTCCACCGAGGCGATGTCCTCGGCACTGGCCAAAGCCACACCACGCACTCCGCCAAAGCGCTGCAGAAGCTTGGCGCGCCGTTTGGGGCCTATGCCTGCAATCTCTTCGAGCTTGCCGCCACCCACGCGCACCTTGGCGCGCTGCGCGCGCATACCGGTGATGGCAAAGCGGTGCGCCTCGTCACGGATTTGCGCCACCAGCATCAGGGCTGCCGAGTCCGCACCCAAATAGACCTTGTCGCGCCCATCGGCAAACACCAACTCCTCCAGACCGACCTTGCGGCCCTCGCCTTTTTCCACACCGACAATCAGCGACAGGTCCAGGCCGAGCGACACAAAAACCTCTCGCGCCATCGCCACCTGGCCCTTGCCGCCATCGACCAACACCAGGTCCGGCAGGCGTCCGGTGCCCGCAGGCAATGTGCCTGAATGCTTGGCATCGTTCAGGGCCTCGGCCAGCTTGCTGTAACGCCGCAGCAGAACCTGGCGCATGGCGGCGTAGTCGTCGCCACCGGTAATGCCCTCGATGTTGTAGCGGCGGTATTCGGCGTTCTGCATTTTGTGGTGATGGAACACCACGCAGGAGGCCTGTGTGTTCTCACCCGCAGTGTGCGAGATGTCGAAGCACTCGATGCGCAGCTCTTCGAGCTGATCGACGGCCAGGTCCAGCGCCTGCGCCAGCGCGCGGGTGCGGGCCTGTTGCGAGCCTTCCTCTGCCAGCAGGCGCGCCAGTTGCAGGGCCGCATTGGTCTGCGCCATGTCCAGCCAGGCCCGGCGCTGTTCGCGCGGCTGGTGGATGGCGCTGACCTTAAGCCCAATCTGCTCGGACAAGGCCTTGAGCAAATCCCGTCCCACCGGCTCGCTCACCACCAGCACCGAGGGCATGGGCACGTCGATGTAATGCTGTGCCAAAAAGGCTTCCAGCACCTGCACCTCTACCGAGGGACGCGCTAGCTCGTCGGCATCTTCCAGACCGGCTGCCTCTTCCACATGCACCGGGAAATAGGGCCTATCCCCCAAGTGCCTGCCGCCACGCACCATGGCCAAATTGACGCAGGCCTTGCCGCCCTGCACCTTGACGGCCAGGATGTCCACATCGCGGTCCGACACGTTGTCCACCGACTGCTGGTGCAGCACGTTGGAAAGCGCTGCCACCTGGTTGCGAACCTCGGCCGCCTGCTCGAATTCCAACTTTTCGGCGTGCGCCATCATGCGGACCTCCAACTCCTGCATCACCTCGCGCGCATCACCACGCAAAAAGCGCTCGGCATTGGCCACATCCTGGGCATAGTCGGCCGCGTTGATATGGCCCACGCAAGGCGCCGAGCAGCGCTTGATTTGGTAGAGCAGACAGGGCCTGGTGCGGTTGCTGAACACCGGGTCTTCGCAGGTGCGCAGGCGAAACACTTTTTGCATCAGCAAAATGGCCTCCTTCACCGCCCAGGCGCTGGGGTAGGGGCCAAAGTAGCGGTGCTTTTTCTCCACCCCACCGCGGTAATAAGAGACCCGGGCAAAGGCATTGGGATTGGGTACCAACCGCACACCGGGAGACACATCGCTGCCCCCCTCCAGCGCCGGGCGCTTGGGTGCCTGGCCCGACATCTTCAAATAGGGGTAGCTCTTGTCGTCCCGAAAAAGGATGTTGTACTTGGGGTTGAGCGTCTTGATCAGGTTGTTTTCCAGCAGCAGGGCTTCGGCCTCGCTGCGCACCACCGTGGTCTCCAGCCGCACAATCTTGCTCACCATGTGCCCTATGCGGGTGCCGCCGTGGTTCTTCTGAAAGTAGCTCGACACGCGCTTCTTGAGGTTAATGGCCTTGCCCACGTAGAGCACCTGGCCCTGCGCGTCAAAGTAGCGGTACACGCCTGGCAGCGGCGGCAGGGCCGCCACGTCACGCAACAGGTCTTCGGAATGCTCTGAAATCATGGCCTGCATTGTCCATGGACAATACCGACCATGCTTTGGGATATCTTTTGCCGCGTGATCGACAACTTGGGTGACATCGGTGTCAGCTGGCGCCTGTGCGCCGATCTGGCCGCGCGCGGCCACCACGTGCGCCTGTGGGTGGATGACGCAAGCGCCCTGCAGTGGATGGCGCCCGGCGCGCTGGAGGACAACTGGCCGGGCGTACGGGTGCTGGCATGGGAGCAAAGCAGCGACAGCAAGACGCTGAAGGAGCTGGCACTTGCCGATGTCTGGATTGAGGCCTTTGGCTGCGACCTACCGGAACCCTTTGTGGCGCATTACGTGCAGCAGCAAGCGGCACTGGCAGATACAGCGCCCACAAAGGCAACGCAGCCGGTCTGGCTGAACCTGGAATACCTCTCGGCCGAGCCCTATGTGGAACGTTGCCACGCCCTGCCCTCTCCGGTCATGCGCGGCCCGGCAGAGGGTTGGAGCAAGACTTTTTTCTACCCCGGTTTCACAGCCAAAACCGGTGGCCTGTTGCGCGAAGCCACGCTGTCTGCCCTGTGGCAGCCGCCGGATGCGGCGCAGCGAGCCACCTTTTTTGCAGCGTGCGGCCTGGCGTGGCAGGGCGAGCTGGCCATCTCCCTTTTTTGCTACGAGCCGCCACTGCTGCAAGCGCTGCTGAAGCAACTGGCGGCATCGCCCGCACCGGTGTCGCTGCTGGTGACCGCCGGGCGCGCAAGCGCTGCGGTGCAGGCCCTGCTGGGCGCACAAACCCGGCAAGGGCAGTTGCAAATTTGCTACCTCCCCCTGCTGTCGCAACCGGACTTCGACCAACTGCTGGCCTGCTGCGACCTGAATTTTGTGCGCGGCGAAGACTCGGTGCTGCGGGCTATCTGGGCCGGTAAGCCTTTTGTCTGGCACATCTACCCGCAGCAGGACCTGGCCCATGCGGCCAAGCTGGAGGCCTTTCTGCAATGCCTGCAACTGGAAGAGGCCGTGCGCCGCCTGCACCTTGCCTGGAACGGCCTCTTGCCAGCGGCAGAACAGGCTCAAACACTGGCGGCCTTGCAGCCCCAGGCGCTCGCAGATTGGCAGCCCCAGGTGCTGGCGGCGCGCGCGCACTTGTTCGAAATGGACGACCTGTGCAGCGCGCTCATCCGATTCGTACAGAATAAACGGTAAAATCCGAGGCTTTGCTGATCTTGCCGGGAAACCGCGCGGCTGATCACGCCCCGCCGCGGAATGCGGCATAACTCAAGCTCTGGGCCTGTGGCCTGCAGCGCAACTGCTACCAGACTCTCTTATGAAAATCGCTCAAGAAATCCGCCCCGGCAACGTCATCATGCACGGCAAAGACCCCATGGTTGTCCTGAAGGCCGAATACAGCCGCGGCGGGCGCAACTCCGCCACCGTGCGCATGAAGCTCAAGAGCCTGATCGCCAACTTCGGCACCGAAGTCGTGTTCAAGGCCGATGACAAGATGGACCAGGTCATTCTGGACAAGAAGGATTGCACCTACACCTACTTTGCCGATCCCATGTATGTGTGCATGGACAGCGAATTCAACCAGTACGAAGTCGAAGCCGAAAACATGGGCGACGCGCTGAACTACCTAGAAGACGGCATGGAACTCGAAGTGGTGTTCTATGACGGCAAGGCCATCTCGGTCGAACTGCCCACCGGCGTGGTGCGTGAAATCACCTGGACCGAACCCGCCGTCAAGGGCGATACCTCCGGCAAGGTGCTCAAGCCCGCCAAGATCGCCACCGGTTTCGAAATCGGTGTGCCCATTTTTGTGGCACAGGGCGACAAGGTCGAAATCGACACCCGTACCGGCGAATACCGCAAGCGCGTCTAAACGCCAGCGGCCGTGGGGCCAGCGCCCCGCGTCAGAACAGCCCCACTTCGGTGGGGCTTTTTTTGGCCCGCCCTTAGCTGGCATCGACGAAGTCGGCGTTGCAGGGGAAATGCGCACGCATCCACCGGGCATCCAGTGACAGTGCGCCCATGACATCTGCGGGCAGATCGTCCACATGCTCCGGTCCGGCATTGGGCGTATCGGCCAGCAGACCCGCCAGGTGAACAATCGCCCCCAAGCGCGAATAGGCTTGACTCACCAAGGGCGCGGCGCTGAGCTTCAGGGCCTGCACCATTTGCATGGGAAAGTCCCAGCGGCGGGCAAGCTCTGCGGTCAACTGGCCTTCGGTAAAGCCAATAAGCGCCTTCTCACGCTGCCAGCGCAGGCCGGGTGAGAGCGGCATTTTTTCGATTTCAAGCAATGTTGCGGGCTGCGCCTGGGCAATCAGTATCTCGCCCAAACGCACCATCATCCCGGTCAACCAAGCCATCTGCACATCCACGCCCACCTGTCGTGCAAGCCACTCGGCATAGCCCGCGCAGGCCATGGAGGTCTTCCAAAAAGTGTGCATATCCAGGCCAGCCAATTGGGAAAACGAGCCACTCAGGCAGGCTGACAGCGCCACCGTGCGCACTTTCTTCATGCCCACCATGGCAATGGCCTCTTCCACACTGCCCACGCCACGCGGCAAGCCGAACTGCGCGCTATTGGCCAAACGCAGCAGCTTGGCTGAAATGGCAGGGTCCCGGCTTACCAGGTCGCACACATACTCCAGAGACGCATCTTCGTTATGAAGTGTCTGTATCAGCGAATGGGCCAGATCCGGAATCGAGGGCAGCTTTACGGTCTCGAAAAATGAATCGATGCTTGGCAAGGAGACTCCAATGCGAACAAAATAGTGAGGCTGAATTTAACCCAGCTGCACGGCCAATCAGGACTTGATCAAGACAGATGGCGCCAACAAATAGAAAATAGGCCGCTTCTTAAAAGCCGCCAACACCCCTGCACCCATATGCTGAAACCGCCCCACTTCTTGCCCCTGCTGCTATCGGCCCTGCTGTGCAACGCGTCGTTGGCGCAAAGTGCCGATACGCTTCCTAAGTTGGGTCGCAGCGACAGCGTCAATACGCTGACGGCGCAGGAACAAAGGTTTATTGCCGACACCGAGCGGCAGTACCAGGGCGACCGCAACAAGGCCTCTGCCGATTGGGCCGAGCGCAGCTGGAAACTACTGCGCCAGGGCAAGAGCGACGCGGCCATGCAACTCTTTAACCAAGCCTGGTTGCTGCATGCGAACAACGGCCATGCACTGTGGGGCATGGGACAAATCGAAGCCAACCGGGCACGGGCCAGCGAGTCCCTGAAGCTGTTTTCAGAAGCCAACCGGCTGATTGGCTTTGATCTGGACTTTGCCGTGGACTACGCCCGCGCCCTGTCGCTGGCTGGCGTCAAACTGTCAGACAAGAAGCTGATGGACGAAGCCTTCCAGCGCTTTGCACAGATTCAGGCCAGGGCTCCGCAACACACACTCAATCTGCAAAACTGGGCCATCGCCTTTTTCCACACCGGCCAATACGCTGCTGCCTGGGAAAAAGCCAAGGCCGCGCAAGCCACGCCACGCGGTGCGGAGGTGGATAAAAAGTTCCTTGCCGAACTGCAGGGCAAGATGCCCCGACCATAGGGCTTAAGCCTTCACCTGCAAGTTCTCCAGCATGTCGGCAACTATGGCATCCAGGTCAAAGCTGGCGCGCCAACCCCAGTCGGCCTTTGAGGCGCTGTCGTCGATCGAACGCGGCCAGCTGTCGGCTATTTGCTGGCGAAAGTCCGGCGCATAGTCGATCACGAAACCTGGGATGCGCTTGCGGATGGCCGCTGCCATTTCTTCGGGCGTAAAGCTCACAGCTGCCAAGTTGTAAGACCCGCGCTCCTTCACCTGGCTCGCCGGTGCGTCCATCAATTCGAGTGTGGCGCGTATCGCGTCCGGCATGTACATCATGGGCAGGCGCGTCTGCGGCCCCAAAAAGCTGGTGTAGCGCCCGGTCTTCAGCGCCGCATGAAAAATCTCGATGGCGTAATCGGTGGTGCCGCCACCGGGCAGCGTCTTCCAGCTGATCAAGCCGGGGTAGCGCAGGCTGCGCACATCGACGCCGTGGTTGCGGTGGTACCAAGCACACCAGCCCTCGCCGGCCAACTTGGAGATGCCGTAGATGGTGGCCGGCTCCATCACGGTTTTTTGCGGCGTAGCATCGCGCGGTGTGCTCGGGCCAAAAGCTGCAATTGAACTGGGCCAAAACACCCTCTCCAACTTGTGCGTGCGCGCCAGTTCCAGCACGTTGAGCAGGCCCTTCATGTTCAGGTCCCAGGCCCATTGCGGATGCTGCTCGCCGCGCGCCGACAGGGCGGCTGCCAGCAAATAAATGTGCGTGATGCCGTTGCGCTCGACGATCTCGGCAAGCGCAGAGGCCTCGGTCGCGTCCAGCATTTCATGGTGTACACCGACGATGCGCCCGGCCGGCGCCAGGTCGCTGGTAACCACTGCCCCATTGCCATGGCGGGCGGCAAGAGCCAGCGTCAGCTCGGTACCGATCTGCCCATTGGCACCGACGATCAAAATCTTGGGGCTCATGGCTTGACTGCTCCAATCAGGCCCAGCTCACGCCCGGCCTGGGTAAAGGCGGCCACGGCCTGTTGCAGATCGGCTCGGCTGTGCACGGCGCTCATTTGCACGCGGATGCGCGCTTGCCCTTTGGGCACCACGGGAAAGAAAAATCCCACCACGTAAATGCCCAGCTCCAGCATGCGGGCAGCCAGCTTTTGTGCGAGTTCTGCCTCATACACCATGAGGGGCACGATGGCGTGCGCACCCGGCTTGATGTCAAAACCGGCGGCCGCAATGGCCTGGCGAAAATAGCGCGTGTTGTCTTCCAACTGGTCGCGCAGCGCGGTCGATCCCTCCAGCAAATCGAGCACGGCCAGCGAGGCACCGACAATGACGGGCGCCACCGTGTTGGAAAACAGATAGGGCCGCGAGCGCTGGCGCAACAGTTCCACCACCTCACGGCGCGCGCTGGTAAAGCCGCCGGAGGCACCGCCCAAGGCCTTGCCCAGGGTGCCGGTGATGATGTCTACTTTGCCAAACACGCCGCGGAACTCATGCGTGCCGCGACCGGTCTTTCCCATGAAGCCGCTGGCATGGCATTCGTCCACACCCAACAGTGCACCATATTGGTCGCACAGGACGCGCATGGCATCGAGCTGCGCCACCGTGCCGTCCATGGAAAACACACCATCGGTAAACACCAGCACATGGCGCGCGCCGCCCGCACGGGCTTCCTCCAGGCAACGCTCCAGATCGGCCATGTCGTTGTGTGCATAGCGGAACTTGCGCGCCTTGCACAGGCGTATGCCATCGATGATGGAGGCATGGTTGAGCGCGTCGCTGATGACAGCGTCCTCCTCGCCCAGCAGCGGCTCAAACAGGCCGCCATTGGCATCAAAGGCTGCCGCGTAGAGGATGGTGTCTTCCATACCGAGAAAGTTGGAGAGCCGCGCCTCCAGCGTCTTGTGCAGGTCCTGCGTGCCGCAAATAAAGCGCACCGAGCTCAGGCCGTAACCATGGGTGCGAAGCGCCTCATGCGCGGCCTCCACCACCGCGGGATGCGAGGACAGGCCAAGATAGTTGTTGGCGCAAAAATTCAGCACCTCGCGCTCGCTGCCGTCGGCGGTCTTGATGCGAATGTGCGCCCCCTGGGGCGTGGCGATGATGCGCTCTGACTTGTACAGCCCGGCGGCACGGATGCCATCGAGTTCGCGGCTCAGATGGGCATAAAAAGAACGGTTGGCAGTCATGGTGGCACCTTAGGGTTTAGGCGTCTGGCACAATGGTTTGACGACTTTTACAAATTTCGATATACCGAATTGTATTTCGGTATATCGAACAACGCAAGCAAGCACAGGAACCCGCCATGGCCAGCAAGAAACCTGCACAAGCCCAGCCCGAGCCACCCCGCGTAGGCGACACCCTGGCAGCGCTGCGCCAGACCCAGGCCCTTTCGCTGGATGAACTCTCGCGCAAGGCCGGTGTCTCCAAATCCATGTTGTCGCAAATTGAGCGCGCCCAGGCCAATCCCACGGTGGCCGTGGTCTGGCGTCTGGCCAACGCCCTGGGCGTACCGATTGCCGAACTGCTAGGCGGCGCGCCGGCCGCCCCACCCGCACCGGCCATCACCCTGGTGCCCATACAGGCCACGCCCTCGCTGCGCAGCCCCGACGGACTGTGCGAGCTGCGCATCCTGGGACCGGTGGAAATGGCCGGCCAGTTTGAATGGTACGAACTGCGCTTGCAGCCCGGCGGTGTGCTGGACTCCCAGCCGCACGAGCCTGGCACCCGCGAACACCTGAGCGTGGCCTCTGGCAGCATGGAGCTGCAGGTGGCCGATGTCAGCCAAAGGCTCAAGACCGGTGAAACCGCCCGCTATAGCGCCGATTGCCGCCACAGCATTCGCAACCCCCACAAGACCGCCGCCAGCGCCTGGTTGGTCGTGATCCACCCGATCTGAAGGCACAATACACGCCATGAAAAACACCCCCAAACTGGCCAAGGGAGGCCTGCGCAACGGCACCGCCCTGTTGCAAGAAACCACCCACGCGGCGAATGAGTTGCAGGCCGACGCCTATCGCCTGGCCTTTGCCGACACCGAATTTTTGCTGCGCCGTGAAACCCGCGGCATTCGCATCCAGCTGGAGATGCTCAAGCCCGACCTGGACCAATCCACCCAAGGCGTCAACGACACGGTGGTGGTTTTTGGCAGCGCGCGCTTTATGGCGCCCGAAGATGCGCAGGCGCTGTTGCTTGCCGCACAGGCCACGCACGACACCCAGCAAATTGCCGAGGCGCAGCGCCAGGTACGCAACGCCAAGCACTATGACAACGCGCGCCTTTTCGCCCGTCTGGTGGCTGCCCACAGCCTAAAAAGCGCGCCCGAAAACCGCCTGTTTATTTGCACCGGCGGTGGTCCCGGCATCATGGAGGCGGCCAATCGCGGTGCCTTTGAGCTAGGCGCACCGACGCCCGGCCTGAACATTACGCTGCCGCACGAACAGCGTGCAAACCCCTATGTCACGCCCTCGCTGAGCTTCAAGTTCCACTACTTTGCCATTCGCAAAATGCATTTCATGATGCGCGCCAAGGCCTTGGTGGCCTTCCCCGGAGGCTTTGGCACGCTCGACGAGCTGTTTGAAGTGATCACCCTGGTGCAGACGCAAAAGGCCAAGCCGGTGCCCATTATTTTGTTCGGCACCGACTACTGGAAGCGCCTGATCAACCTCGATGTGCTAGTAGAAGACGGCACCATTTCGCCCAAGGATCTGGACCTGATCCAATACACGGATGACCCGGATGAGGCCTGGCAATTTATCCGCACTTTCTACGATTTGCCGGAGACCTGAGGCCGCAAATACCAAGCCGCCCGCGACCCCATCGCCACAGCAGCGCCTACCGTCCAGAACACCACCGACACCCCCACCACCATACCGGCCGTTCCGAACAACATCGGCATGAGCACGCTCGACAGGTTGACGCTCATCAGCCGCAAACCCAGCGCCTGGCCATGCAGGGCATGCGGTGTGATCTGGTGCAGGGTGCTCATGATCATGGGTTGCACCGAGCCCAGCGCCAGGCCCAACAGCACCGAGCAGCAGGCCATGGCCAGCGGCGTGTGCATGAAGGGGTAGATGCCAAACAGCAGCGCCGTGATCAGCATGGCGCAACTCACCACCACCCACTCCTTCAGATGCACCACCAACAGCGGCATGGCCACGCGCACGCAGGCGGCTGCAATGGCAAAGCTGCCCAGGATGGCGCCTATGACCGAGGCGCTAAAGGCCCGCTCATGGCCCAGCACCGGAACCACAAAGGTGTGCACATCCCAGCAACTCGACAACAACCAATTCACCAGCAACAGGCGGCGCATGGCGGGTTCACGCAGCAGATGCCAGACCTGGGGCCGGGGCACACCTTGCGGGTGCAGCACCGGCGGCAGTTCCTCGGTGTGGCGTATCCAGACCCAGGTCAGCAGCGGCAGCAGCGCCATGAATAAAAATGCCGCCCGAAAGCCATTGCTGTCGGCGGCTGTGCCACCCAGCCACACACCGGCGTGGTCGATCAGCAGGCCGGCCATCACCGGGCCAAAAAAGTTGGAGATGGCCGGTCCAATGGCCAGCCAGCTGAACACGCGCTTGAGCTCGGTGGCGTCATGCGCCGCGCGCCCCACATGGCGCTGCAAGGCAATCGATGCAGCGCCGGTGGCGCCTCCCATGCACAGAGCGGTGAGGCACAGCACTTCAAAGCGTGGAAAGAGCACCGCCAGCAGGGCACCGGCAACTGCAAACAGCAGGGCAAAACCGACCGGGCGCTTGAGTCCATGCCGATCCGCGTAGCGCCCGGCCGGAATCGCGAGGAAGACCGACATCAGCGAAAACAGCGCCAGCAGGCTGCCCACCTCCAGTGCGCCATGGCCTAGCTTGAGCGCCAGCAAAGGCGAAGCCATGCGCGTACCGGCCATGGCCGCATGCAGGCAAATCTGGCCCGCAATCAGCCGCACCAGCGCCCAGGCATTGGCGGGCGCGGTCTGCTGGCTCATGTTGCGCTGCCCGGCTCGGCGCCCGCATCGGAGTCCAGGTCCAGATCGCGGTCCACTGCAATCAAGGTCTGCGCCTGGGCGTCGGGCAGGGTCTCGACTTTTCTTAGTACACGGTCCATAGCGCGGCTGCGCACCTGCGCGCTGTCCAGGGTCTTGAGCACGGTCTCGGTCTGCGCTTTGACCCGGGCCAGCACGTCGCCAAACTTGGAAAATTCATTCTTGACCGCGCCCAGCACCTGCCAGACCTCGGAGCTGCGCTTCTCCAGCGCCAGTGTTCTAAAGCCCATTTGCAGGGAGCTCAAAATAGCCAGCAGCGTGGTGGGACCGGCGAGCGTCACACGGTGGTCGCGCTGCAGGCTTTCCATCAGGCCAGGACGGCGCAACACCTCGGCGTAAAGCCCTTCGGTGGGCAGGAACAAAACCGCAAAGTCGGTGGTGTGGGGCGGCTCCACATATTTTTCGTTCATGTTTTTGGCCTCCAAACGGATGCGCAGTTCCAAGGCCTTGCCCGCCGCCTCTGCCGCAACCGAGTCCGCCCTGCCCTGCGCGTCCAACAGGCGCTCGTAATCTTCATTGGGGAACTTGGCGTCTATGGGTAACCACAGCGGCGCGCCGTTGTCGGAGCGACCAGGAAGCCGGATGGCAAAGTCCACCACGTTCTTGCTGCCCGGAATGGTCGCCACCTGCGCGGCGTACTGGTCGGGCACAAACACCTGCTCCAGCAGGGCCTCCAACTGCGCCTCGCCAAACATGCCGCGCGTCTTGACGTTGGTGAGCAGGTGCTTGAGGTCGCCCACGCCCTGCGCCAGGGTCTGCATTTCGCCCAGGCCCTTGTGCACCTGCTCCAGCCGTTCGGCCACCTGCTTGAAGCTCTCGCCCAAGCGCGCCTGCAGGGTGGACTGCAGCTTCTCGTCCACCGTGGCGCGCATCTCATCGAGCTTGGTGGCATTGGTGGTTTGCAGCTGCGCCAGTTGCACTTCCAGCGTCTGGCGGATCTCGGCCACGCGCCTTGCATTGGATTCGCTTAAGGCCCCGAGCTGCAGCGTCAGCGTGTCGGACAGGGACTTTTGCAGCAGGGCCAACTGCTGGCCAAACGCGTCGATCTGGCTGTTTTGCGTGCGCGTGTCCTGCGCCCCCTGTTGCGTAAGGGTCTGTTGGAAGGTGGCCAGGTTTTGTGTCAGCTCTTGGCGTGCGCCGCGTGAGGAATCGGCCATCTCCTGGCGCAGGGCGCGCTCCAGCGCTTGGGTGTTGGCGGCCATGGCGGCCAACAGCATGCGCTGGGCCGCCTCCTGTTGCAGCACGTCCTGTGCGTCCGACTTGCGCGCAGCCAACCAGAGCAGCAGGCCGCTGTTCACCAGCACCAGGGCCAGCAGCAACCACAAAGGCAGGGAACTCAAAGCGGTGTCGTTCATTCAGGCGCCAACCAGCGCTTCTGGGTTCAAGGGCGTCAGCGCCTTGCCGTTCACCAGAAAACCGATCAGGTTGTCCACCGCCAACGCGGCCATGGCGCGGCGCGTGCCCAGGGTGGCGCTGGCAATGTGGGGGGTGAGCACCACGTTGGGCACCGTCAGCAGCGCCGGGTGGACTGCGGGCTCGCCCTCAAACACATCCAGCCCGGCCGCAGCAATGCGCTTCTCAAGCAGGGCCTCGGCCAGGGCGGCGTCGTCCACAATGCCGCCGCGCGCCAGGTTGATCAGGGTGGCGGTGGGCTTCATCAGCGCCAGTTCGGCCGCGCCTATGGTGTGGTGCGAGGCAGCCGAGTACGGCAGCACCAGCATCACATGGTCGGCAGTTTTGAGCAGCTCTTCCTTGCTACACCAGCGTGCGTTGAAGCTGGCCTCGGTGGCTGCGTCCAGGCGCGAGCGGTTGTGGTAAATCACCTGCATGCCAAAGCCCAACGCAGCGCGTTTGGCAATGGCCTGTCCGATGCGGCCCATGCCGACAATGCCCAGGGTCGTGCCATGCACCTCGGCGCCAGCAAACATGTCGTAGCTCCAGCGCGTCCAAAGGCCCGCGCGCAAATAGTGTTCGCTCTCGGTCACGCGGCGCGCCGTGGCCATCAGCAGCGCAAAGCCAAAGTCGGCCGTGGTCTCGGTCAGCACATCGGGCGCATTGGTACCCAACACGCCGGCGGCCGTCATGGCGGGCAGGTCAAAGTTGTTGTAACCCACCGTCATATTGGCGCAAAGCTTGAGCTGCGGGCACAAGGCCAGCAGCTCGGCATTGACCTTTTCGGTACCGGTCATAAAGGCGCCTGCCTTGCCCTGCAGGCGCTGCGCCAGCTCAGAGGGCGACCACATCACATCGTCCTGGTTGGCCTCGACAGTGAAGTGCTGGCCGAGCTGCTCCAGCACCTCAGGGAAGATGGAACGGGTGACGAGAATGGCGGGTTGGGTCATGGAATATGGGGGCAAGGTGGGGGAAGAAAAACGGGGGAAATGACAGCGTAACTGCAGCGCAAGGGGACATGGGATGCAGTGTGGCGGGTAGGCGAATGGAGCGGGGCCTGCGACTCAGACAGGCTGGGCAATTTCAAACACCTGGCGCAAATAGGCCAGGTAGCGTTCGTCTTCGCACATATTCTTGGATGGCGTGTCAGACAGCTTGGCCACCGGTTGTCCGTTGCACTTGACCATCTTGATGACAATTTGCAGCGGCTCATAACCGAGGTCGTTGGTCAGGTTGGTGCCTATGCCAAAGGCCAGCTGGCAGCGGCCCCGGAACTGCTGGTACAACTCAATGGTGCGCGGCACGGTCAGGCCGTCGCTAAAAATCAGGGTCTTGGTGCGTGGGTCCACTCGGTGGCTGGCGTAATGGTCCAGCATGCGCTCGCCCCATTCGAAAGGGTCACCGCTGTCATGGCGGGCGCCATCAAAAAGCTTGCAAAAGAACATGTCGAAGTCGCGCAAAAAGGCGCTCATGCCGTAGACATCGCTGAGCGCAATCCCTAAGTCGCCACGGTACTCACGCGCCCAGGATTCAAAGGCATAGGTCTGGCTGTCGCGCAGGCGTGGACCCAGGGCCTGGCAGGCTTGCAGGTATTCATGGGCCATGGTGCCCAGGGGCGTGAGGCCCAGCTTCAGGGCCAGCAAGACATTGCTGGTACCCGCCAGTTGCCCCGGCACGCTGCGTACGTGGCCCGGGCTGTGGTGGGTGCCCAGACGTGCGGCGAGCACCCGCATCAGCTCTTCATGCCAGGCGCGCGAAAAGCGCCGACGTGTGCCGTAGTCGGCAATCTTCAGGTCGCTCAAGCCCTCAACGCGCAGCTGGCCGATCTTGACATCCAGGCGCTTGCGCCCTTCGACAAAATCCGGCACCGCCTGGGTGTTGCGAAAGTAGACCTCGTTGACGATGGCCAGCACCGGGATCTCAAACAAAATGGTGTGCAGCCAGGGGCCCACAATGGCGATATCGAGGTCGCCCGAGGTCAGCGGCGTGACCGTGATGTATTTTTCGTTGAGCTTGAACAGGCCCAAAAAATCGACAAAGTCGCTCTTGATAAAGCGCATGGAGCGCAAGTAGGCCAGCTCATTTTCCTGGAAATGCAGGCTGCAAAGCGAGCGGATCTCTTCGCGGATCTCGTTTGCAAAAGGGGCCAGTTGGGCGCCCGGGTTGCGGCACTTGAAGCGGTACTCCACCTGCGCTCCGGGAAACTGGTGCAGCACCACCTGCATCATGGTGAACTTGTAAAGGTCGGTATCCAGAAGGCTGGTGATGATCATGGTGAAGGTGGGTGTTCTGGGTCAGTCCAGCCAGTGGGTGAAGTCCTTGACGGGAACGCGCGGCGTATCGAAGGTATTAACCAGGGCGCTCTCATCGGCATAGCCCAGCGACATGCCGCAGACCAGCATTTCATCCGGGCCCGCAGCAATGAGCGGCAGCACGATGCTGGAAAAACCATTCCAAGCTGCCTGGGGGCAGGTGTGCAATCCCATACCCCTTGCTGCCACCATGATGCTTTGCAAAAAGCAGCCATAGTCCACCAGCGAGCCACGGCCCATGGCGCGATCCACGGTAAACATCAGGCCCACCGGCGCATCAAAGAAACGAAAGTTGCGCTGGTGCTGCAGATGCATCTGGTCCCGGTCGCCCTTGCCAATGCCCAGCAGGCCATACAGGCCCCAGCCGTTTTCGCGCCTGCGGTCGATATACGGACTGACCCATTTCTGCGGGTAGTAGTCGTATTCCTCCTTGTACTGCTCGGCAAGCGATGGGTCGGCGCGCAATGCGTCATGGGCCGCGCAGACCCTGTGCACCAGTGCGTCGCGTGTAGCGCCCTGCAGTACATAGACTTTCCACGGCTGGCAATTGGTGCCAGAAGGCGCCCTGCTGGCCACCTCCAGAATATGCTCAAGGTCGGCGCGTGCCACCGCTTGCGCAGTAAAGGCCCGCATGGAACGGCGCGAACAGATGGCAGCATCCACGGGGGACTGTGTGTTTTCAAGCGTGTGTTGCATGGGGCAATTTTGCCAGCCATCTGGGTCAAGCCCCCGCAGTGTTTCAGATCTGTGACGCTGCCGTCCCCAAGGCCGCATTTAGAAGAGCGGCTCTAAGTTGCTGCATTGCAACAGGAATAACTTGCAATCGGTTTGCGCCTGGCTACAATTCGGCCCATGCTGCGGTGCAACATGAGCCATCCCAGGGGCTGGGCAATCGCAGATATATAAATTTCATCACTTTATTTTTTTGGAGTCTCCCAATGTCTGTACTGACCGTTGAACAAGTTGTAGCCGCTCAAAAAGCCAACATCGAAACCCTGTTTGGCCTGACCAACAAGGCATTCGAAGGCGTTGAAAAGATTGTGGAACTGAACCTGACTGCTTCCAAGGCTGCCCTGTCCGAAATCGCCGGCCACACCCAGTCGGTTTTGAGCGTCAAAGACGTGCAAGAACTGGTCGCTCTGCAATCCGGTCTGCTCCAACCTCTGGCCGACAAGACCGCTGCCTACAGCCGTCACCTGTACGACATCGCCACTGCCACGAGCGCCGAATTCACCAAGGCAGCCGAAGGCCAGGCCGCTGATGCGCAGAGCAAGTTTGCCACCTTGGTGGACAGCGCTACCGAAAACGCACCCGCCGGTTCCGAAGCTGCTGTTGCCATCCTGAAGAGCTCGGTTTCCGCTGCGACCAACGCACTGGAGTCCGTGCAAAAGGCTGTCAAGCAAGCCACTGAAGCGGCCGAAGCCAACTTCAATTCCGTGGCCGCTAACGCCAGCAGCGTTGCCAAGCAAGCCATCGCCAAGAAGCGCTAAGTGAAGGTCGGCCGCAAAAATGCGTTGTTTTTGTGCGCCGCCTTTGCAAGCCAAGGGAAAACCCTGAGATAATAAAATTTTTCAGGAACTCTTAGTTTCTACCAGTTGTCTCCTCGGGTCCTTTCGAAACCAACAGGTTCAGGGATCCCTTCAGGGCCTCGTTGCAAAACGGGGCCTTTTTTTTGCCCCGAATTTTGCGCCAAGAGAAGATGTACCACTGCAATTTCAGTGGGTCTTGGCGGCAATCAGCGCACGCAGTTGAGGCAACGCCAACTGCATGGCCTGACGCCCGGCTTCAATCGATCGCTTGCGGGAGCCAAAGTCGGCGCTGGAAATACCCGTCAAGACCGGACGGATCACCACATCCGCATCGCGCAGCTCGAAGGTGTTGATGCTCTTGCCCATGATAGAAAAGGTCTGCAAAAGAATGTCCAGGCTGCCACCGGCCAGATTGCCGTCCGGCGGACTGGAGATGTCCACGGCGATCACCAACTCGGCGCCCATCTTGCGGGCGGCACGCACCGGCACCGGCGAAACCAGACCGCCATCTACATATTCACGGCCAGAAATTTTGACCGGTTGAAACACGGCCGGCACGGCACTGGAGGCGCGCACCGCCGTTCCCGTATCGCCGCGCTGGAACAGGGTGTCGAGCCCGCTGTTCAGGTCGGTCGCCACAATGCCCAAGGGCAATGGCATGTTCTCGATCAGACGCGCGCCGACCTGGCCATTGACATAGCGGGCCAAGGCCTCACCGCGCAACAGTCCCCGGCTAAAAATCGGCAGGGTCCAGTCGGCGATCGCGACCTCGTCCATGGTCTCGGCCACTTTTTGCAACTGGGCACCGCTCTTTCCACTGGCGTAGATGGCGGCCACCAGGCTGCCCGCCGAGGTGCCGGACACCAAGCTGGGACGGATACCGGCCTCTTCAAGCACCTGGATCACACCCACATGCGCAAAACCACGAGCGGCACCACCACCCAATGCCAGGCCTATGCGCGGAGCCACCTTGGCGATCGGTGGCATGTCGGGTGGCAGATGGGGGCTAAGCGGCGGCGCAGAGCAGGCGGCCAAAAAAACGGCCGATACACACAGGAGGGAGCGGAGTCGAAAAGTAGTCATTGATTTTGATTAGAGGCGCTTGGCAACATCCGGTATTCTGTGCGCAAACGGGGGGCTGTTCGCTTGCCTGCATTTATTTACACGGGAGCTTTTATGAAGGTGATGGGATGGATTGCACTGTTTGTTCTGGCAAGCGCCGCAGTGCTGGCCAGTCAACTGGGTTTTCTCAGTGGTAAGCCCCCTAGCGACATCGGCGTACACAACGGCCACCTGTTGCCCCCTTCTGCCGCAGCCAACAGTGTGTCAAGCCAGGCAAGGCTCTACCCTACACATCCGCAACGCGGCTACGCCGACATCGCGCCCTTTGCCGCAAACGATGGACTTGCCATGCACAAACTGGCCGCCATCGTAAAACACACCGAGCGCTGCGTAGTCATCACACAAGAGGCAGACTATTTGTACGCGCAGTGCAGCACCGCGTTGCTGCGCTTTACCGACGATGTGGAGTTCTGGCTGGACGCAAAGACCAATGCCATTGAGCTGCGTTCGGCCAGCCGACTGGGCCAGCGTGACTGGGGCGTGAACCGGGCGCGTATAGAAAAAATAAGGGCTCAGTTCGCAAAGAACTGAGCCCTTATTCAGGAGCGTGGGGGCAATTTCAGCCTGCAGTCGCCTCTTCCGGCTTGGACTTGCCTTCCTTCTTGGGGATCGGCTGGATATCGAGCAACACTTCGGTCTTGCTTTCGTCCTTGTCGTCCAGATCCACCGTCAGGCGACCACCGTCGGTCAGGCGGCCAAACAGCAACTCGTCGGCCAGGGCACGGCGAATGGTGTCCTGGATCAGGCGCTGCATAGGGCGTGCACCCATCAGCGGATCAAAGCCCTTCTTGGCCAGGTGCTTGCGCAGCTTGTCTGTGAAGGTCACATCGACCTTCTTCTCGGCCAACTGGGTCTCGAGCTGCAGCAGGAACTTGTCCACCACGCGCAGGATGACGTTTTCATCCAGCGCCTTGAAGCTCACCAAGGCATCCAGGCGGTTGCGGAACTCGGGCGTAAACAGGCGCTTGATGTCGGCCATCTCGTCGCCCGACTCGCGCGGGTTGGTAAAGCCTATGGTGGCCTTGTTCATGGTCTCGGCACCCGCATTGGTCGTCATGATGATGATGACGTTGCGGAAGTCGGCCTTGCGCCCGTTGTTGTCGGTCAGCGTGCCATGGTCCATCACCTGCAGCAGCACATTGAAGATGTCGGGATGGGCTTTTTCGATTTCGTCGAGCAGCAGCACGCAATGCGGCTTCTTGGTGACGGCCTCGGTCAGCAAACCACCCTGGTCAAAACCAACATAGCCGGGAGGCGCGCCGATCAGGCGGCTCACCGCATGGCGCTCCATGTACTCGCTCATATCAAAGCGAATCAGGTCAATGCCCATGATGTAGGCGAGTTGCTTGGCAGCCTCGGTCTTGCCCACGCCGGTGGGTCCGCTGAAAAGGAAGGAGCCAATCGGCTTGTCGCCCTTGCCCAGGCCGGAGCGTGCCATCTTGACGGCCGATGCCAGCACGTCGATTGCCTTGTCCTGACCGAACACCACATTGCGCAAATCGCGCTCCAGGGTACGCAGTTTGCCGCGGTCGTCGTTCGACACATTGGCCGCTGGAATGCGGGCAATCTTGGCCACAATCTCTTCGACCTCGGTCTTGGTGATGGTCTTCTTGCGCTTGCTGGCCGGCAGGATGCGCTGGGCCGCACCCGCCTCATCGATCACGTCAATCGCCTTGTCAGGCAAATGGCGGTCATTGATGTACTTGGCGCTCAGCTCGGCCGCAGCCTGCAGGGCGGCCAAGGCGTACTTGACGCCGTGGTGCTCTTCAAAGCGCGACTTGAGCCCCTTGAGAATCTCCACGGTTTGTTCGACCGTGGGCTCGACCACATCGACCTTTTGGAAGCGACGCGACAGAGCTGCATCTTTTTCGAAAATGCCGCGGTACTCGGTAAAGGTGGTGGCGCCAATGCACTTGAGCTGGCCTGAGCTCAGGCCCGGCTTGAGCAAATTGGACGCATCCAGCGTGCCGCCCGATGCCGCACCGGCACCGATCAGGGTGTGAATTTCGTCGATAAACAGCACGCCATTGGGCTTGTCTTTGAGGGCCTTGAGCACGCCCTTGAGGCGCTGCTCGAAGTCGCCACGGTATTTGGTGCCTGCCAGCAGCGCACCCATGTCCAGCGAATACACCACCGCTTCGGCCAGGATGTCGGGCACGTCACTTTGTGTGATGCGCCAGGCGAGGCCCTCGGCAATAGCGGTCTTTCCGACACCTGCTTCGCCCACCAGCAGGGGGTTGTTCTTGCGCCTGCGGCACAGGATTTGGATCACGCGCTCGACCTCGTACTCGCGCCCGATCAGGGGATCAATCTTGCCTTCCTTGGCCAGCTGATTCAGGTTGACGGTGTAGAGCTCCAGCGGAGAGGACTTTTCGTTCTTCTCAGCCCCACCCTCCTCGGCATCACCCGTAGACTCATTCGATTTGGCGGGTTCCGGTGGATCGTTCTTCTTGATGCCATGGGCAATGAAGTTCACCACATCCAGACGGGTGACGCCCTGCTGGTGCAGGTAGTAAACCGCGTGCGAATCTTTTTCGCCAAAGATGGCAACCAGCACATTGGCGCCGGTGACTTCTTTTTTGCCGCTGCCCGTGCTCTGCACATGCATGATGGCGCGCTGGATGACGCGCTGAAAACCCAGCGTGGGCTGGGTGTCCACCTCGTCGGTACCGGCCACTTGGGGCGTGTTGTCCTTGATGAAATTGGCCAGCGACTTGCGCAGGTCATCGATATTGGCCGAACAGGCGCGCAACACCTCAGCAGCGCTGGGGTTATCAAGCAAAGCCAACAGCAAATGCTCCACGGTGATGAACTCGTGGCGTTGCTGACGCGCTTCCACGAATGCCATGTGCAGGCTAACTTCCAATTCTTGGGCAATCATGTGGTTTCCTTTGCCTTGCGTTGATGAATAACTGTAAACCGTTTTGAACTACAGAGTTGCAAGGTCTGGGGTTCTTCTCAAAACTCAACCGGCTCGCTCAAACATTTCAGCGGATGGCCGGCCTTGTGTGCAGCATCGAGCACCTGGTCCACCTTGGTGGCCGCCACGTCCTTGGAGTACACGCCGCACACCCCTTTTCCATCCAGATGGATCTTGAGCATGATGGCTGTCGCGGCCTCCAGGTCTTTGCCAAAGAACTCCTGTATGACCACCACGACAAACTCCATGGGCGTGTAGTCATCGTTGAGCATCACCACCTGGTACAAGCCCGGTGGCTGCACCTTCAGGGGAACCCGTTCCAGAACCACGGAATCACCTTCGTCCCGGTCGGGCTTGCGCACGGGGTTGGGGGGTGGACTATCGGGTTTTTTTGTCGCCATGCTTTCCATTCTATCGGTCACCCCAAATTACTGCATCACCCCTACGATCTGGTGACGTTTTGATTACTATCAAGACAGTTAAGTAAAAAAATTGCAGGGGACAGAAAGGCCCCCTGCGCTTGCCATGAAAGTTTGCGGCCAAGCCGCACTGCACTTACATGTTGTCGATCATGACCTGGCCGAAACCGGAGCAGCTGACCTGGGTGGCGCCCTCCATCAGGCGGGCAAAGTCAAAGGTTACGCGCTTGCTCTGGATGGCCTTCTTCATGGCGCTGATGATGAGGTCGGCAGCAGCCGTCCAGCCCATGTGGCGCAGCATCATCTCGGCCGAAAGGATTTCGGAGCCGGGGTTCACATAGTCGAGGCCCGCGTACTTGGGCGCCGTGCCGTGGGTCGCCTCAAACATCGCCACGGTGTCGCTCAGATTGCCGCCCGGTGCGATGCCAATGCCGCCCACCTGGGCTGCCAAGGCGTCGGAAATGTAGTCGCCATTGAGGTTCAAGGTGGCAATCACGCTGAACTCCTGAGGGCGCAGCAAGATTTGCTGCAGAAAGAAATCGGTATTGCTGTCCTTGATGGTGATGTCGCGCCCGTTGCGCGGGCTTTTGAACTTGCACCAGGGACCGCCGTCGATCAACACCGCGCCGAACTCCCGCACCGCAAGCGCATAGGCCCAGTCCCTGAAGCTGCCCTCGGTGAACTTCATGATGGCGCCCTTGTGCACGATGGTGACATTGGGCTTGTCGTTGTCTATGGCGTACTGGATGGCCTTGCGCACCAGGCGCTCGGTGCCCTCGCGCGACACCGGCTTGATGCCTATGCCACTGCTGGCGGGGAAGCGGATGTTGTTGACGCCAAATTCCTGCTGCAAAAAGCAGATGAGTTTTTGGGCCTGCTCGCTTTCGGCTTCGAACTCGATGCCGGCGTAAATGTCTTCGGAGTTCTCGCGAAAGATCACCATCTTCGTTTTGTGCGGCTCCTTGAGCGGGCTGGGCACGCCGTCAAAGTATTGGATGGGGCGCAGGCAGGCATACAGGTCAAGCTCCTGGCGCAGCGCGACGTTGAGCGAACGCAGATTGCCGCCCACCGGAGTGGTCAGCGGGCCCTTGATGGACACCAAGTACTCGCGCACCGCATGCAGGGTTTCTTCGGGCAACCACAGGCCGGGGCCATAGATACGGGTGGCCTTTTCGCCCGCAAACACTTCCATCCAGTGGATTTTTTTGGTGCCGCCATAGGCGCGCGCTACAGCCGCATCCACCACCTTGAGCATCACCGGGGTGATGTCCTGACCGGTACCGTCGCCCTCGATGTAGGGGATGATGGGCTGGTCGGGCACGTTGAGCGTCTGGTCCGCGTTGACGGTAATTTTTGTGCCCTCGGCGGGAACCTTTATGTGCTGGTAGCTGGGCATGAAAGTGCGATCTGTGTGATGGTTGGGAATCGCCATTCGTCCCCCGCCAAACGCTGCAAGGCGTTAAAGCCCTGATTTTAGTCGCAGCCATTTGTCCCATCGGTGGCTTGGCTCTGACAAAATCGCGCCATGAAATTCATTTACCGCATCTGCCTGTCGCTCAGCTTTTGTTTGAGCGCCTGGGCCCAGGAAACACCCCAAACCCAGTTGCAGCGTATCGTCCTGTCCGCCGGCATCCACCAGATGGACATCCAGCTGGCCCTGACACCACAGCAGCATGAAACCGGCCTGATGTACCGCGCAGAAATGCCCCAGGGCGAGGGCATGCTATTTGTCTTCCCCAACCCCAGCAAGCAATGCTTCTGGATGAAGAACACGCTGTTGCCGCTGACCGCCGCCTTTGTTGCGGACGACGGAACCATCGTCAACCTAGAAGACATGAAGCCGCAGACTACCGACTCCCACTGCTCGCTCCAACCGGTGCGCTATGTGCTGGAGATGAACCAGGGCTGGTTCGTTAAAAAAGGCATCAAGGCCGGCTTTAAGCTGTCCGGCCGGCCTTTTCGCAATTAACGTTAAAGCAGCAAGCGGGCCGCCTCCCGCGCGGCCACGCGACCCTCGTCGGTAGGCACTACCCAGACCTCCACGCGGCTGTCGGGCGCATGGATAGACACCACGGCGTCGCCACGGGCCGCTGCGTTGCGCTGTGGGTCGAGCACCACGCCCAAATAGGCCAGACCTTCGCAGGCCTGCTGGCGCAGCACCCTATCGTGCTCGCCTATGCCGCCGGTAAAGGCCAGCACGTCGAGTCCGCCCATGCAGGCCGTTAGTGCACCGGATTCGCGCACCACGCGGTGGGTAAACAGGTCAATCGCCTGCTGCGCCCTGGCGCTGCCATTCAGGCGCAGTTGGCGCATATCGGCAGAAATGCCCGACACACCCAGCAGGCCACTTTGCTTGTAGAGCAGCTTCTCGATCCTGGCATGGTCCCAGCCCTGCTCCATCAGATACAGCAGCACGCCGGCATCGAGCGAGCCACTGCGGGTTCCCATCATCAAGCCGTCCAACGCAGAAAAGCCCATGGTGGTGGCCCGGCTCTGGCCATCGCTTGCAGCGCACAGGCTGGCGCCATTGCCCAGATGGGCCATCAGCACGCGGTCGCTGGCGCGCCGGCTCACAGACTGCAGGGCTGCTATCACGTACTGGTAGGACAGCCCATGAAAACCGTAGCGGCGTATGCCCTGGGCGCTGAGTTCCTCGGGCAAGGCAAACGCATAGTTCACCTCGGCAATAGTGGCGTGGAAGGCCGTGTCAAAGCAGGCCACCTGGGGCAGGCCCGCAAAGGCGGTCTGAAAGGCGCGAATGCCCTCCACGTTGTGGGGCTGGTGCAGCGGCGCCAAGGAACCCAGCGCTGCCAATTGCGCAAGAATGGCGTCATTGATGACGACGCTGGAGCGAAACCGCTGCCCACCATGCACCACCCGGTGGGCCACGGCCTCAATGGGCGGCAGATCCTGCAGGTTTGCCAACAGGCGGCGCAGACTTTGCAAGGCCTGCGCAAAGGGGTCGGCATCCTGCGCGTCCCTTAGAGGCAACAGTTCCTTGCGCTGCGACTGGTCCCGATAATCCCAGCCCATTTCCGGACTTCCGCCGGGCTCCAGACCTTCGATATTGCCGCTCAGCACAGTGGGTTGGACCTGGCCCTCGTGTAATGGATACAGGGAAAACTTGAGCGACGACGAACCCGCGTTGACGGCAAGAATGGCCATAAAAAACTCCAACGAGAGGGGCGATGACTAGCGTTGTTGGCGTTGGCGGCGCGCATCGTGGGCGGCCAGCTTGGCCAGCAGCGCCGAGGCCACCCGGTTCAAGGGGCCATCGGCGCGGCTGGTCAATGCGATGGGTATGCGCGCGCCCAGTACCAAGCCAGCGCATGAGGCGCCGCCCAGGTATTCGAGCTGCTTGGCTAGCATATTGCCGCTTTCCAGATCGGGCACGGCCAGGATGTCGGCGTCGCCCGCCACGGGCGAGGCAATGCCCTTGATCTTGGCCGCACTGCGCGAGATGGCATTGTCAAAGCCCAGCGGGCCGTCGAGCAGGCCGCCTCTGATCTGGCCGCGTTCGGCCATCTTGCACAGGGCTGCCGCATCCACGGTCGAGGGGATGTCGGGGTTGACCGTCTCCACCGCCGAAAGAATCGCCACCTTGGGCAGGTCCACGCCGAGCACCCGGGCGAAATCGATGGCGTTCTGGATGATGTCCACCTTCTCCTTTAGCGTTGGGCGGATGTTGAGTGCCGCATCGGTAATCAGCAGGGGCTTGGGGTACAGCGGCACATCAAAGCGAAACACATGCGACATGCGCCGCTCCGTGCGCAGCGCGGGCTGCATCAGCACCGCGTGGATCAGCTCATCCGTATGCAGGCTGCCCTTCATCAGCACCTCCACGTCGCCACTGGCAGCCAAGGCGGCGGCGCGCTCGGCGGCTTCATGGCTGTGCGCCACATGGATGATTTCCACGCCGCTGAGGTCCAGGCTATTTTCATCGGCTACATGGCGGATGCGCGACTCGGGCCCTATCAAGACCGGAACCATCAGACCGTATTGGGCCGCGTCCAGCGCGCCCGACAGCGACTCCAGGTCGCAGGGATGAACCACGGCGCAGCGCACCGCATCCAGCCCATCGCCCTTGGCCAGCAGCTCCTTGAAGCGGGCCTGTGGATCAAACAGCTGGATGCGTGGCGCGTTGATCCTGGGAAGGCGCACTTTCTCCAGGGGCGCCCTGACCCCAGCGGTGCCACGCAGCACCAGTTCGCCGCGCTGATTGACCACCGTGCAGTCAAATTCCACGCGCTTGCGCTCAGGGATCAGACAGGTCACGGTGGCAGTGACCACCAGCGTGTCGCCCACATGCACCGGCTTGACGAAGTGCAGCACCTGGTCCATGTAAATGGTGCCCGCGCCCGGGAACTGGTTGCCCAGCAGCGCCGAAATCAGTGCCCCGCCCCACATGCCATGCGCAATCACACCATGGAAGGGCGTGTCCTGCGCGTACGCGCTGTTCATGTGCGCGGGGTTGGTGTCGCCAGACACGGCTGCAAAGGCCTGTATGTCCTCTAGCGTCAGGGTGCGCAGCAGGCGTGCGCTTTGCCCCTCAGAGATCTCGTCAAAGGTCACGTTTTCGATAAATTCAGTATCTGTCATGTGTTTCTCTTTTGAAATGGCAACCCGACGGACCTGACCTAGGGCGATCCCCACTCAGCGACTGCTCCAGCACCAGCGCAAAACTTGCTTGCTGTTGCCCTGGGTAAGCGGATCGATGGCATAGCGGGTGGCCCAGATGGATACAGGCGCCAGCTGCAAAAATCGGGCGTCAGGCTGGCGAACTTCTGAAATGTTTTGAATGCCGCCACAGTGTAGGTCGGCGCAATCCAGCAGCCATTGCGTCAGCGCATCTTCGGGCGCAACAACCCATCGCGCTGGTGCCCATGCGGACCGCAAGGGAGCAGATCGAAAGTCTGCCCCCCGGCCTGTGAGATGGAGCGGCAAGGCCTGCAAGCAGACCTTCGCTTACAGCGTCTGCAGGATTTCTGCGCGCTTTTGCTGGTACTCAGCCTCGCTGATCAAGCCCTTGTTCAGCAGCGATTTCAGGCCCTCTAGGCGCTGCGCCTGTTGCTCAAAAAATGCCTTGTCGCGCGTGGCCGGCACGGCAGATTCAGACCGTGCCGGTGCAGCTGCAGGCACAGGGGCCGCCTGCACTGCAGGCCTTGACTTGCCGCTCAGATCCAGGGCCAACCAGTCCGCGCGCAACTGCTGTGCGCCGGCGGCTGTGATTCTGCTGGCCGACGCCTCCTGGCGGCTGCCAAAGTCGTACACCGGCAGGGTGTTGGAGGCGCGGTAACTGGCCAGCAAATCGGCGCGTGCGTCCTTGACCAACAGGTGCAATGCGCCCTGGCTGACAAACAGTCGTGCCAGCACGCTGCGCTGCAGGCCCAGCAGGGCGCCGTCATAGCGCGCACTGGCCATCAACAGCACATCGTCCTGTGGCGTGGCCAGGGCCAATGCCTTGGACAGGGCTTGGCTGATCTCTGGCAGGTCAGAGGCCGCAAACAGGGGCTTCCAGACGCCGGGAGCGGACTCAAACTGCACCGCCAGCAAGGCCAATTGCAAGGCTGCAGAGTCCAGCACAACCGGCTGCGCATTGGGCGCCGATGCGTCGGTCTTGGCGACCAAGCGCAGGGCGCTGAACTCGCCTATTTTCCAGATGCGCTGCACACCACCCACCACCCGTTCGCTGGCTGGCGGCATGCCGCCGACAAACAAGAAATCCAGGGGCGCGCCTGCGGCATGGGTCTGGCCTGCGGCCAAGGCCAGGGCAAGAGCGGCGGCGCGAAACAAGTGGGGACGGCTTGGGTGCATGGTGTTTTCCAGGTTAGGGGGGATTCAGGTATCTCTCACAACCAGCTCGGTGGGCAGGCACACCGAGTCCGTTTGGTCCAGCGCGACGCGTACGGCATAGACGCCTTTTTCGTGGGCATTTTGGCGAACCGTGGTGAGGCCTCGGCGCGCGGCCTCGGGAATGTCGTCGAAGCCCACCATGCCCACGGGCTTGTTCCAGTCGCATTCCTCCAGACCGCGCAGCACCGACAAGACCATGCGGTCCGTCATGCCGACCACGCAGACGCGCTGGTTTTGCAGCAGGGGTTGGAGAAAAGGCAGGGCGTCCAGCGCCGCGGTCTCGGGACTCGTCTCGTTGACCTCCATCCAGGTCACGGCCCTGCGGTCAAAACCACTGCGGTTCAGGCTGTCCAGATAGCCTGCGACGCGCTCGGCGCTGACATGTGCGCGCTCGGTGGAGTCGCGGGTGTACTGCGTCATGGCGCGCACATCGTCGGCCAGCGGCATGCTCAGCACCAAAATATGGTCGGGCTGCTTGCTAAGGATATGGTCCATGGCCTTGGCCGCGCCCAGCCTATCCTCAATCTGCACCGAGGGCAGACCCGCCACCTGGGTGTCCACCACCGACAGCGGCTTGCGCACGGCGCGCAGTTGGGGGATCAGGTTTGCCACCACCTCGTCGTGGATGATGAGTGCATCGGCCGTGGTCTGGAAGGCCGCATTCAGGTCGCCACGGCGTCCGGTCTGGGGAATCAGGTGCAGGGCCAGTCGGCGCGCATCGAGCTCGGTGGCCACGCCGCGCAAAAACTCCACGCTGACCGGGTCGGTCAGTGCATAACGCAGGTCGTGGTGGAACACCACTGCCACCTCATGCAGGTCCTTGCGCCGCATGGCGCGGGCCATCGGATCGGGGCCAAAGTAGCCCAACTCCAGCGACGCCGTCATGATGCGCTCCAGCATCTCCTTGGCCAGCAGCTCGGGTTTGTTAAAGGCGTTGGAAACGGTGGCACGGCTCACACCCA
This sequence comes from uncultured beta proteobacterium, assembly GCA_903886275.1. Lineage (GTDB taxonomy): Bacteria > Pseudomonadota > Gammaproteobacteria > Burkholderiales > Burkholderiaceae_C > Allorhodoferax. The sequence continues at coordinate 39,528 of CAISLN010000022.1, forward strand.
ATTCCCTCGCGACATCGTTGAGGGTCAATTTTTTGAACGTGCGGGGTTCCGACATAAGCTTTATTTACGGTCTGACAGGGCCTTGAAGCTTACAGGCACTGGCATCACTCCATCGCGAACACCGCCACCGATTGGGCCGCCATGTTCAGAGCAGCAGCGCCCCCAAGCACATTGGCATTGCCAAGCCCGGCAGGCCACAGGGCGCGCAGCGTGCTGGCGCTGCCCAGGCTGGTGATCTGGGCTGTGGCAGGGGCATTGCCGTAGTTGAACACCACCAGGGTCTTTTCATCACCAGGGGCATTGCCCATGCTGCGCTGAAAGCCCATCACATTGCCGCTGGCCTGGGCAGCCGTGTAGAGGCCCTGTTCGAGCGAGCTGCGCCCATTGCGCAGGGCAATCAGGCCACGGTAGAAGGCCAACAGGGAGTTGCCATCGCCCTCCTGCATCGCCACATTGGCCGTGGCCGCATTGGCCGACAGCGACCTGAACGGTACTGCGCTGCTAAAGCCAGCGGCTTGCGGCTCGCTGCTCCAGCTCATGGGCGTGCGCAGCTTGGGGTCGCCACTCAACAAGGCGGACTGGGCCATGCCGATCTCCTCGCCGTAATAAATAAACGGGCTGTGGGACTGCAGCAGGTAAGTGGCCGCAGCCAATTGCTGGCGCCTCTGGTCACCCCCTAGCTGGTTGTACAGGCGGTCACCGGCAAAGCTGTCGTGGTTGGAGGCAAAGCCCGACAGGCCAGCAGGCGCACCCTGCCAGTAGCTGGCAATGGCCTGCACCGCCGCCTGGTCGTTGCCACTGGCCGCCTTGACCAGGTGGTAGGGGTAGCCAAAGGCAAAGGCGCGCCCGCAAGACGTACCTTGCGCAAAGTCCAGGGGCGCAGCGGGCGCCTCGCAGACCATAAAGCGCTGGTCGTATTGGGACAGCAGCTCTTGCACACCGGCCATGAGCACATGGTCCTGCGGCTGGTTCTCCCAGGCGCTGGGGCCGTTCTCCACCAGGTTGGCCACGGCATCGAAGCGAAAGCCATCCACACCGCGGTTCAGCCAGAAACGCAGGTTGCTGCTGTGCCAGTCCACGACAGCGCTGTTGCGCAGGTTGAAGTCCGGCATCTGGTCCCAAAAGCCCGCAAAGTAGGCACCACTGGCACTGCTGTACCAGGGGTTGTTGCCGTAAATGCTCCAGCCGCCGGGCTTGGTCGATTGCCACAGATACCAGTCGCGCCAGCGGTTGCCAGGGCCGGACGCCGAGTGGACAAAGGCCGGGTGCTGGGCGGCGCTGTGGTTCATCACATAGTCCAGGATCACGCCGATACCGCGCGCATGGGCCGCAGCCAGCAGGGCATCGAGATCGGCCAGGCTGCCGTACTCGGTTGCGACATTGCGGTAATCGGTCACGGCATAGCCATGGTCATGGTCTTGGTTGGGATAGATGGGCATCAGCCAGATGCCATGCACGCCCAGCGCCTGCAGGTAGTCGAGCTTGGAGATGAGGCCTTGCAGGTCGCCCACTCCGTCGCCATTGCTGTCCTTGTAGGCGCGCACAAAAATTTGCATGAAGACGCCGTCACGCCAGTGCGGCGGCAGGCCGTTCGTGCTGGCGGCCAGGGCTACCGGCGCGCTGTCCCAACTCGGCAAGGTGGCCGTGGAGCCACCACCACCACCACCACCACCACCACCACCACCACCACAGGCAGCAAGCAGCAGGGCCAGGGCAACAGCGAGCCAGCTACGCAAACGCTTCACGGCGTGTTTCTCAGAATAAATACGGCGGCACTCAGGGGCGGCAGTGGCACCGCGCCGCTCGCATCGAGCAGCAGGATTTGTCCGGCCTGCGCCGCCGGCCAGACCTGCTGCAGCCTGCTTCCCACAGGCAAGTCCTTCACCGGCACCAGCGCGGGCTTGTCGGCATAGTTGAGCAGCACCAGACTGGTCTCCTCTTGGGCCACGCGCGCAAACGACTGGCTCCAACCCTCCACCCGCACCGACCCATAGGAGCCGCTGCGCAGCGAGACATACTGGTTGCGCAGGGCAATCAGGCCACGGTAATAGCTCAGCAGAGAGTCCGGCGCGCCCTCCTCTCGCTCCACGTTATGGCTTGCCACATTGGCCGAGGGTTTGCGAAAGGGCGCGACCGTACTGAAGCCGGCCGCGCCAGAAGACCAGCTCATGGGTGTGCGCAGCCTGTGGTCGCCGCCCAGACCGGCGCCACCGGCCATGCCGATTTCTTCGCCGTAATAGACAAAGGGCGTGCCCGGCTCCAGCAGGTAACTGGCAGCGGCCAGTCGGTAGCGCGCCTCATCGCCCTGCAGGCGGTCCATCAGGCGCTGGCCGGCAAAGGCATCGTGGTTGCTGGCGAACTGCGCCATGCCTGGGGGCGCCTTGTCAAAGTAATGGGCCACCTGCTCGATGGCGCCCGGGTTGCCCAGGGCGGCGCTGACAAGGCGGTTGTTGTGGCCAAAGGCGAAGGATGAGCCACAGGAATTCTCAGCGCCAAAACCGATGGCATCGCCCGGCGCCTCGCACACCAGATAGCGCTTGGCATAGCCCTTGAGCAGGGCCTGCACATCGGCCATGGTGCGATGGCTTTGCTCTTGGCCTTCCCAGCCCATGGCGCTGTTTTCCACCAGATTTCCCACGGCGTCAAAGCGGAAACCATCCACGCCCCGGTTCAGCCAGAAGCGCAGGTTGTCGTGGTGCCAGGCCAGCACCTGCGGGTTGCGCAAATTGAACTCCGGCATCTGGTCGGAGAAGCCGGCAAAGTAGGCGCCAAAGTCGTCCGGGTACCAGGGGTTTTTGCCATAAATAGTCCAGCCCTTTGGCGCCGGGTCGGCCCAGACATACCAGTCGCGGTAGGGCCCGGTCTTCTTGGAGCGCGAGGCTTCAAACAGCGGATGGTCGGCGCCGCTGTGGTTAAGCGTGTAGTCCAGGATGATGCCTATGCCGCGTGCATGGGCTTGTTTCAAGAGTTCGTCCAAGTCGTCCAGCGTGCCGTAGTCGGGCTCGATGGCGCGGTAGTCCACCACCGCGTAGCCATGGTCCTGGTCCTGGCTCTTGAAGATGGGCATGAGCCAAAGGCCGCGCACACCGAGCGCTTGCAAATAGTCCAGGCGTTGGGTCAGGCCGCGCAAATCGCCCACGCCATCGCCGTCGCTGTCCTGGTAGGCGCGCACATAAATTTCCATGAACACACCCTGCTGCCAACCCTGCGCCAGCGTGCTGCCGGGGTCGGCCTGGGCCACTGCAGCCACATCGGCTGCAGTGAGGGCGCGGATGGCCTGCGCCGGAACGCCCGCACTGAAAGCACAGGCCCCCCAGAGCAGCAGCTTACGCAGGACAGGCAGACAGAGGTTCCGCATCACTTGCAGGGCGTCTCGGCGCGCGCGGCCTGTGCATCGGTCAGGCTGAAATAGGTCTTGCGGTCGCCGCTGTTGACCCATATTTCCTTGGTGGTCTTGCCGTCAAACTTCATGTCGCGTCCGCCCTGCTCCTTGGAGTCGCCCTGGTGGATGATGTAGTTGACATTGCCCGAGCTGCCGAACTCGGCCAGTGGCAGATGCCAATAGACACCGAATTCGCCCTTGCCGGTGGGCACCATGGGGCGCGCCCATTCAATGCCGGTCAAGGGAATGCCGGGGTTCTTCCAGGCATGCAGGCCCCAGCCGTCATAGTTGCCATCGCAGCGGCTGTAATTAACGCCGACATGACCCTCGGGCAGGGTCTGGGCCTGGGTTGCGAATGTCGTGCTGGCGACTGCAATCGCGCATAAGGCTTTCAAGAGTTTTACATTGCTCATCAGGGTCTCCTTTGGGGGTTAAGTGAAAGTGAACGCTGTTGCTTGCTTGTGCGAAAGGGGGCTTGTCTTGCGCATGTTCTTTATTCAAAGCCGGCGGGACGTAATGCATTGAGGCCCGCCCGATCGATTTGAACAAAGCGAACAAAATTTGCCTCGTTGGCGTTGTAGCCGTCCAGATTCGTTTCTGTATATCTGGGCTGAACATGCAAGTTGCGCAATCCAAAGAACTCCATATCCTCTTGCGACAAGAGGTAGAACTTCTTTACCGAATAGGGAGGCAGTTTGGCAAACCAGCACATAAAACCATCGATGCCAATCTCTTTGTAAAACGCGCTTTCCAATGCAGACAGCCGTGTCCGCGATGCGGCTTGGTTGGCATCAAACCGGCTCGGCTCGACCTGTCCTAGGTAGCGCAGGTGGGTCATGGTTCCGTGCCATCCGACGATTCCAATACCCGTGATGTACTTGTTGTTGGCTGCAGGAAAAATGTAATTTGCGCAGGAAGAAAGGCAGTATGTAGATACTTCCACATCCATAGCGCGGCTACGGACATACCGTGCCATCTCAATCCCCGCTTCAACGTCTCCGCCGGTTGACGTGATGTGCAGTTTCTTGATGGTGCCCGATGAGGCCAATTCAACGAAACGCTTAGCAGACTCTTTGGTAATGAAACCATCAAATTCCAGCACGTCACCCGAAGCGAAAATCGCTGCTTCCTTGGTCGCAGCACAGCCGGCAAGCATTGCAACGACCAGTAACCAGAGAAATTGCATCACCTGCCTTAGCCCTTGATGCCACCGGCGGTGAGGCCGGCGATCATCCATTTCTGCGCCAGCATGAACACCACGGTGATGGGCAGGCCGGACAAAATCGCCACGGCCGCAAAGTCGCCCCACTTGAAGTTGTGCTCGGCCACAAACTTCTTGGTGCCCACGGCCAGCGTCAACTGCTTGTCGGTATTGAGCAAAATGGAGGCCACCGGGTATTCGATCAGCGTACCAATAAAGGACAGCAAAAACACCACCACCAAAATCGGCACGGCCATGGGCAGCAGCACCAGGCGAAAGGCTTGCCAGGGGGTGGCGCCATCGACCTTGGCAGCTTCTTCCACCTCAAAAGGAATGGTGTCGTAATAGCCCTTGATGGTCCAGATGTGCATGGCGATGCCGCCCGAATAGGCCAACAGAAGTGCCCAGTGGCTGTCGATGCCAAAGGCCGGAAAGGCCACGCCCAGGCGGTCGAAGATGGCGTAAATGGCCACCAGCGCCAGCACCGCCGGAAACATCTGCATCAGCATCAGGCCGGTCAGCACCTGCTTGCGCCCGGAGAACTTCATGCGTGCCAGCGCATAGGCACCGGTGGTGGACAGCAGCAGCGTGATCAGGCCCGACAGCGTGGCCACCTTGACCGAGTTCCACAACCAGCGCAACACCGGCAACTCCGGCACCACCATGCGGCCGTCGGCCCCCTGGTAGGGCAGGCCCAGGGCGTAGCGCCAATGGTCCAGGCTGATGGTGTCGGGGATCAGGCTGCCGGTGGCAAAGTTGCCGGGGCGAAACGAGACCGAGAGGATCACCAAAAACGGAAAGATCACGATCAGGCACAGCACAATGAGCGCCACATGGGCGCCCAGCACGCGCCAGCGCTGAGATTTATCAAGAACAATGGCCATGGAAATGTCTCCGCAGGATTAGCGTTTGTCTTCCTGCGCAATGCGGGTAAAGCGCATCTGCAACAGGGTGATGGCGGCCACGATAAAGAAGATCACCGTGGAGATGGCCGAGGCCAGGGCGAACTGCTGGCCCGAGTCCTGGAAGGCGATGCGAAAGGTGTAGGACACCAGGATGTCGGTGGTGCCGGCCGGCACGGCAATGTCCAGAAAGTCCGGGCGACCCCCGGTGAGCAGGGTGATGAGCACGAAGTTGTTGAAGTTGAAGGCAAAGGAGGAGATCAGCAGGGGCGTGAGCGGCTTCAAAATCAGCGGCAGCGTGATCTCAAAAAAGTTGGTCACCGGCCCGGCGCCCGCCACGGCGGAGGCCTCGTAGAGGTCCGCCGGAATCGACTTGATCAGGCCGGTGCACACCACCATCATGTAGGGGAAACCGAGCCAGGTATTGACCAGCAAAATCATGGCCTTGGCCAAAAACGGGTCGGAGAACCAGGCCGGCTTGATGCCAAACAGCCCATCCAGAATCATGTTGATCTCGCCCAGGTTCTGGTTGAACAGGCCCTTGAAGATCAGGATGGAAATAAAGCCCGGCACGGCGTAGGGCAGAAACAGCATGAACTGGTACAGCTTTTGGTAACGCAGGCTGTCCCAGTTCAGCAGCACGGCCAGCAGCATGCCCAGCGTGGCGGCAAACACCACCGTCAGGCTGGCAAAGCCCACGGTCCAGACGAAGATGCGCAAAAAGGGTTCGCTGAATTTGGGGTCGGTAAAGATGCGCTGGTAATGGGCCAGGCCGACATTGACCTTGAAGCCCGGGGGCGCCTGCACGCCACTGTCGGTTTCAAAAAAGCCGGTGTCGAAATTGGCGTGAAACACCGCGCCGCTCTTGTGGTTGGTGAGCGTGCCGTCGGGCTTTTCCAGATACAAATTTTTCACCGCTGCAAATTCACGCAGCGAGGCCATGCGCAGGGACTCACCCGAGGGCAGTTTGACATCGAGCCGGCGCAGCAGGTCCTGCTGCGCCAGCACCTCCTTGAAGCCCAGCGGCTCGCCCTGCAACGCCTGGCCGGACTGCAGCATCTGCACCGTGAGGCGCTCGGTCTGGGCCAGGTCCAGGGGCGGGCTTAAAAAACGGTCGCTCGCATTTTCGGAATCGGTGAGCTGCAGGCGCAACTGCTGCGCGTCCTTGAAGAGCTGCAGGGTGTAGGCCTTGGCCGCTGCGTCCTGGTAGGTCTCATCGAGCAGGTACTGGCGTGCGCGCTCAAAATCCAGCAGGTTTTGCGAGCTGTAGTTGGTAAAGCCAATGGCCACCGTATAGACCATGGGGAAGACCACAAACACGGCGGCTGCCGCAACGCCGGGAAACAGGTAGCGCAGCGCCAGGGTTTTGGCAGATGTATAGGTCCACAGGGCCAGGCTGGCAATCACCAGCAGCGTGCCCGCCAGCAGCCATTCATGCGCCACATACAGCAGCATGACCAGGTACAGCATGGCCAGCAGCATGGCGCTCAAGACGGCAGGGCCTGCGTAGCGGCGACAGAGTGGGGTCAGTTTCATGGCAAAAAATAGATCAGCGGTTTACAGCGAGCACGCGCCACACTGGCAGGCGGCGGCGCGTCACGCGGCAAAAATTACTTGGTCAGAATGCGCTTGGCAGCAGCATCCATGGCTTCTTTGGGGCTCTGGCGGCCTTCCATCACATTGCCCAGCGAAGACACCATGGCAGACCAGAAGCGGCCCATCTCGGGGTTGTTGGGCATGGGCTGGCCGTCCTGCGCCGAGGCCATGGTGGCGGCAATATTGGGATCGCTCTTGAGTTCGGCAAAGTAGGTCTTGTCGGCCGGGGCACCCAGCGACTCGGCCTCGTTCAAGGTCTTCAAGCCCTTGGCCGTGAGCATGTAGTTTTCGATGAACTCCACCGCAAGATCTTTGTTCGGAGAGGCCTTGTTGACCATGGCGCCCTTCACGCCGACAAAGGGCGCAGCCGCCTTGCCAGCGACCCGTGGGATCTTGGCCACACCAAAATCGATCTTGGCCTTGCGCAGGTTTTCCCAGGACCAGGGTCCATTGATCATCATGGCCACCTTGCCCTGCGCCATGGCGCCTTCCATTTCGGCATAGCCACTGCCTTCGGGCATGTACTTCTCGCGCAGCAGCTTGTTGAGCAGCTCCACGCCCTTGACCGCACCGGCATTGTTGACGCCGGTGTCGCTGGCGTCGTAACTGCCGTCGGCATTTTGTTTGAAGGCATAGCCGCCATTGGCCGCGAGCAGTGGCCAGGTGAAATAGGTGTTGGTGTAGTCCCAGAGAATGGCCTTCTTGCCCTGGGCCGACAGGCTCTTGTCCAGGACCATCACCTCTTCAAAAGTCTTGGGCGGGGTCTTCACCAGGGCCTTGTTGTAGACCAGGGCCACCGCTTCCACGGTGTAGGGGTAGCCCCAGGTTTTGCCACCTACCGTGAAGGCTTTCCAGGCCAGGGGATCGATGGCGGCCTGCATTTTTTTGCTCGGGTTCAGGGGCTGAATCAGGCCACCGGCAATCCATTCGCCGATGCGGTCATGGGCCCAGATCCAGATGTCCGGCCCCTTGCCGGCAGCGGCGGCCTGCTGGAACTTGCCAGGTCCGTCTTCGGGCGCCTCTACGGTAACCGCAACGCCGGTCTTCTTGGTGAACTCTTCACCAATTTTTTGCATGCCCTTGGCCCCGTCCACGCTGAACCAGATCAGCAGCTTGCCGGGTTCGGCGGCGTAGGCGGGCGCCAAGGCCAGTGCAGCAGCGATGGCCGAGAGTGCAAATAGTGTCTTGTGGTGTTTCATCAGTGTCTCCTTCAGTGGTGCCACGCGGGCGATTAGGGAATGGATAGCGAACGGATAGCAAATGGATAGGCATAAAGGCCGTTCAGATACAGCGCGACAAGGCCTGCCCCTGCGCATCAAACAGGTAGCAGCGCTGGGGTGGCAAGCGCAGATAGGCGCGGTCGCCCACTTCCAGGGTGTTTTCAGGCTCGGTGCGCGCAACCGTTTGCTTGCCGCCCTGCACCAGCAGGTGCAAATAGGTCACGTCGCCCAGGTGCTCGGCGGCGATCACCTCGCCCTGGGTCGCGTTCTCCAAGGGCTGCGCGCTGGCACCCAGATGCTCGGGTCTGACGCCCAGGGTCACGACACTGCCGGGGCTCAGCCGGCGGGCATCCACAGCGGCCGTGATGCGCTCCTTGCCAACGAGCTCCAGCGTGGCGCTGTGCTCCTGCGCCTCGATCAAGGTCGCCTGGAAAAAATTCATGGTGGGCGAACCAATAAAGCCCGCCACAAACAGATTGACCGGCTCGCGGTACAACTGCATGGGCGTGCCCACCTGCTCTATGCGTCCGGCATTGAACACCACGATGCGGCTGGCCAGCGTCATGGCTTCGACTTGGTCATGGGTGACGTAGACCATGGTGGTTTTGAGCTCGCGGTGCAGGCGCGCCAGCTCCACGCGCATCTGCACCCGCAGCGAGGCATCCAGATTGGACAGCGGCTCATCGAACAAAAACACACCGGGCTTGCGCACAATGGCGCGGCCAATGGCCACCCGCTGGCGCTGGCCACCCGACAGCGCCTTGGGTTTGCGCTCCAGCAAAGGTTCGATTTGCAGGATGTCGGCCGCATGGTTCACGGCGCTGTCGATTTCCTGCTGGCTAAAACCAGCCAGTTTCAGGCCAAAGGCCATGTTTTTGGCCACCGTCATGTGCGGATACAGGGCGTAGCTCTGGAATACCATGGCAATGCTGCGCTTGGCAGGCGGAATCTCGTTAACCAGCGCATCGCCGATGAACAGCTCGCCCGCCGTGATGTCTTCCAGGCCAGCAATGCAGCGCAGCATGGTGGACTTGCCACAGCCCGAGGGGCCGACAAAGACGATGAATTCACCGTCCTTGATTTCAAGGTCGATGCCATGCAGCACCGCCACATCACCAAAGGACTTGCGCAGTCCACGCATCAAAAGTTGAGCCATACATCAGACGGAAACCGTCCCCCAGTAAATGCCATAGGCAGGTAATACAAACGTGTTTTTCAGTCTTGCGCCCATCTGCTGGGCCGGCAATTGGGGCAAGGCATGGACGCAGCTGGCGGGCGCGTCGTCCAGGTTCACACGCAGTTCGCGGCGCGCCAGGTTGAAGACACACAACCAAGCGGCTGCCTTGTCGCCCGCACGCGGGCTGCGCACAAAGGCCAGCACATCGGCATTGCCCTCCAAAAAGCGGATATCGCCACACACCAGGCTGGGTTCTTTTTTGCGCCATTGCAAAAAGGCCCGCATAAAGTGCAGCGCCGCCTGCGGGTTGCTCTGGACATTGGAGACGGCGTGGCGCACATGCTGCGCGGGGATAGGCAACCAGGGCGTGACATGCTTGCCACCGCTAAAGCCAGCAGCGGCTTCGTCATAGTCCCAGGGCATGGGTGTGCGGCAACCATCGCGCCCCTTGTCTTCGGGCCAAAAGGCAATGCCGCGCGGGTCTTGCAGGTGCTCGAACGGAATATCGGCGTCTTGCAAACCCAGCTCGTCGCCCTGGTACCAGCAGACACTGCCGCGCAGACTGCACAGCAGGGCCAGATGCAGACGCACAAAATCGTCGGGTGCGTGCTGGCCTTCCCAGCGGGTCAGCACGCGCTGCGCGTCGTGGTTGCCTATGGTCCAGCAGGGCCAGCTGTCGGAGCCGGCTTGGGCGCTAGCGGCTTCAAATTCACTGGCATGGCGCTTGATGTAGCTGGCTGATTTTTGCTCGTTCAAAAAGGCGAAGCTATAGGTCATGTTCAGGCGCTTGTTGCCCGCTGTGTACTCAATCATCAGCGGCAGCGCTTCCGTGTCGCCCACCTCGCCCACGCTGGCGGCGCCATAGCGGTCCATCAGCAGGCGCACCTTCTCGAAGAAGCGTACGTTTTCCGGGCGGTTTTTGTCATACAGATGGTCCTGCATGTCATAGGGGTTGCCCTGCAGGCCGGGCTCGGCCGCATGGTGGGACGGGTTGTTGCGCAACAGCGGGTCGTGGTGCAGGTAGTTGGCGGTGTCAAAGCGAAAACCGTCCACTCCGCGCTGCAACCAGAACTCCACATCCGACAGCAACTGCGCCTGCACGCCCGGGCAGTGAAAGTTCAGGTCCGGTTGTGCGGCCAAAAAATTGTGCAGGTAATACTGCCGGCGCCTGGCATCCCACATCCAGGCCGAGCCGCCAAATACGCTTTGCCAGTTATTGGGCGGGGTGCCGTCTGGCGACGCATCGGCCCAGACATACCAATCGGCCTTGGCGTTGCTGCGCCCGCTGCGGCTCTCCTTGAACCAGTGGTGCTGGTCGGAGGTGTGTGACAGCACCTGATCGATCATGACCTTGAGGCCCAGCGCATGGGCGCTTGCAATGCACTGCTCAAAATCGGCGAGCGTGCCAAACAGCGGGTCAATCTCGCGGTAGTCCTCCACGTCGTAACCAAAGTCCTTCATGGGTGACTTGAAAATGGGGGAAATCCAGATGGCATCCACGCCCAGGTTTGCGATGTAGGGAAGGCGCTCGGTGATGCCTCGGATATCACCCACGCCATCGCCATTCGCGTCTGAAAAGCTACGCGGGTAGATCTGATAAATCACCGCACCGCGCCACCACTCTGGCGTCGCATGCGGCTTGCTTGCAATCGAATTCATGAGGAATCTGTGTTGTGGAAAAAACCGGGCAAGGCTTTGCACTCAAGGCGGACCTTGCCCGGATAAATAACCTTGGATCTAACGAACGGGCGCAGTGACTTACCACCAGGCCTCGGCTTGGACACCAAAGGTAGTGCCGTTGGTAGCACCTGCACCGAAGGCACCATTGGCCAGCGCTCCCGCATCGCTGTTCCACTGCGCATGGGTCACAAAGGCACGCAGCACTGGGCGGGCCCAAAAACCACCGCTCAGAGTGAGTTGCGGGGCAATCGTGAGCTTGTCCAAGGCAGGCCTCTTGCCCGCAGCATCGGTTCCTTCGGCATGGCTCAACTCGACTGCGATACTTTTGTTGGCGCTAAAGTTGTATTGCGGACGGATGCCGACATGGAAGAAATTGACGTTGGAGCCGTTTTGGTCGAGGCGCCCGGCGCTGGCAGACAACATTCCGCTCCAGTTCGTTCCCTTCAGGTCAAAGTAAAAACTTTCATGAATCCGGGCCGAACTGCCCTTGGCATTGCTGTCGCTCCCACTACCGTTGCCAACGTTGTTGGGGGACCAATCCAGCGCATTGCCGCCCAAACCATCGCCCACAACCACGGCCAATTTGTTGTAGCCCCCCAAGAAGCCCGATTGGGTGTGTTCCACGAACAGCACATTTCCGTTGCCTGTGCTTCCACCGAAGGCGGTGGATCCGTTGAGTGCTACCCATTCGGCCTCTAGCTTGCCGCCCTGGTTCACATCGATGTCATAGGCGCGTAGCGAGTAACGCTTAACCCCCAAAGGATTGTTGGTCGCTGAGCTGCTTGCACTTTGGTTATTGCCCCCGGTCTGCAGGTAAGCGAACGCCGTCTTCATGGGGCCGAGCTTGACCCCCTCAATGCCAGCGCCATTGCCGCTGTTATCCCAGTAGTAGTAGTCGTTGATATGGATGTCGTGGCGGTTGTAGTAGCGCTTGCCGATCCACAGTTTGGCGTCTTCAAACGCGCCCCTGTCGAAGAAGCCGCCGGCCTCGATGTAGTTTTGGCGGCTGGCCAGTTCGGTGTCGCCATTGGCATTGACCGCCTCATAGTCACCTGCGCCTTTGGGTTTGTAGGCGAACATCAGGTGGTACTTGGCCCATACGCCATTGGCATCACCAAAAGGCAGGGCCATTTCTGCTTCCGCATAGTTGTCACATTCGTTGCCCAAACGAAACTTGCTGCGGCTTGGCCAACCGGGGTCAAAACACTGCAAGTTGCCACCGGCACTGGTACCTCCCACCTGGGTACGCATATAGCCGTGCCATTCGGCACCCTCTGCTTGGGCTGCTGCTGCGCCCAACAAACTCGCTGCCGCCACCGCGATCGGCAACAGGCTTGCTTTGAAGGATTTCGTCATCTTCGTAGTCTCCAAAAAGTTCATGCCATACGTTCCGCGCGCCATCCCTGGCTGTGAAAGCGGAGCCCTTGAACACCGTCAAAAGTTCGGTGCTGGTGATTTTGAATCGATTCAAAATTCACAAGTTGGTACTTTAGATCGATTCAATTTTTATTAAATGGTAGTTACCCTAGGTTTGGAAAATATGCGACACAGAACTCTTGTGGCTTGCAGTGTTCAAAAATCGGTGTAAACGCCACCCACAAAGCGATCTAAAAGTTCCCCACAGACGCCAAAGCGCAGCCTGCCCTACTTGTCATCCGTCGTGTTTTTGAACCCCGTTGCGACATGGCATGGGGCAGTCTCCTGGTGGCGCTAACATGCTCTGGTCTTTCGGCCTTGCGCAGCACCGGATAGCTGCCTGGTTTGTGAAGAGCCGACCGTTTCGGTGCCTCGCGCTAGCAGGCTGCAACCACCCAATTGAAAGGACACGCAAATGAAAATTCTGGCTGGACAACTGCTGCTCGCGACCCTCATCGCATCGATGTGTATGGAGTCCGCTTTCGCTGAAGCAGAAACCGACGCAGGCTTGAAAGTGCTCATCATTCGCCATGGCGAGAAGCCTAAAAATGGCGAGAACCTGACTTGCCAAGGCGAAAATCGCGCACGCCAGATTCCCGCTGTACTCGAAAAAAAGTTCGGAAAAATGGACTACCTCTATGTTCCAACCGTTGTCGGTCGTGGCAACAAAACGCTGCATTCGCGCATGTTCCAAACCGCGACGCCGACGGCCATCCGCAACGGCTTAGAAATCAACAGCCAATTTTCGGCCGCAGACGCTGGACCAGTGGCGCAGAGCGTGCTGAAAAAAAAGGGCACGGTGCTGCTGGTTTGGAACCACAAGGCCATAGCGAAGTTGGCCCAAAGCCTTGGCGTCACGACTGCGGCCTGGCAGGACGCTGATTACGACCGCATTCTGGTGATCCGCTATCCAAAGGGCCAGGCCATGCTGGAGGTCGATGCGCAGGGCCTTTCGCCAGCGCTGGAATGCGTGGACCGCTAAACAGACATTTTTTCGAGATCTATCACGGCACTATTTTTGTGTAACGCCACCACTTCGCAAAGCTCTCGCAATAGGGCTCCACCGGTTCAAAGAGACGGGGCCGCGATTGGGCCGTAACGGCTGGTGGCGCCTGCCCCGCTTGAAGCAGCGCCTTCAAGCTTGCCAAGGCATTGTCGGCATGTGCCTCTGGCTGCCAACCTACCGAGCGCGCGCCCTGCAAGCACTGCGCAATGTCCTGGACGCTGCCCCACCACAATTGCGGTGTGCGCGACAGCAAGCCATCGGTGACAAAGCCCCACCGGTTTGCGCTCCAAGGGGTCTGCAGATGGCAGTCGGAAAACCCCACGCCAATCAACACCACATCGGGGCCCAATCCCTGTGGCATGGCACCCAAAGACCAGGGGTGAAGCAAGTAAACAGCACGGTCAGTCACGAGGGAAGCGTCAGGCACCGACCAGAGGGCACCCGGGGGTGTTTCTGTCAGAGCGGGCTGCGCCACGCCTGCGTGGGCGCGCCAGCTGCCGATGCGGTGCTGCACCGCTGTGTCGCTACGGGCGAGCAGGTCCAAGGCTTCGTAGCTGGTGTCTATCACGGTGCCGGGGCTGTGCCATTGCGCAGGGGCGTACTTGGCGACGTTGTCGGCGTTGAACAGATAGGGTTTGCTGCTACCCGTGCCAGCCACCCACTGCCAACTCAGGTGGTTGCTCGCCACATCGCCATCCAGCAAATGCGCAAGCATCCACTGCGCAGCCTGGTGCCAGTGCACCTTGCGCAGGTGCACCAAATAACTGGCGAGCCACATGCGGGCGTGGTTATGCAAGTAGCCTGTCGCATAGAGTTCGCGTACGGCTTGGTCAATGGCCGCAATCCCGGTGCGCGCCTCCAGAACATCTTGGGGCATGTCGGTTCGATAGGCCACGTCGGGCAGCAGCCCAGGGTGCAGGGATTGGTGTATGCCTTGTCCAAGGTGGGCCCACACATGCCGGTAATAGGCACGCCAACCCAACTCAAAAACAAATTTGTGTTTCGCGTCCAATGGGTGCAACGCATGCACGGCGCAGTAAACGTCCCGCAGGCTTAAGTATCCGTGGGTGATATAGGGCGACAGATAAGTGACCGCGCCGTCGAGCGCGTTGCGGGTTCGCGCGTAGGCATCGGGTTGCACTTGGGCCAGCAGGGCACGCGCGGCTTGCAAGCTGGGTTCAAATGTGGGCATGGTGGTTTGCAAGGAATTGGGCTGAGACAAGGGGCGCCGGGCATTTGCGCAGCGGGTGGCACGCCATCGCAACTATTTTCAAGGTCGAGCGCAGGGATGACGGGGTACAGGCCTTTGGCGAACACCATAAAAGAAAAAGCCCTTGTAAATCGGTGATCTACAAGGGCTTATCTATTTTGGCGGAAACGGAGGGATACAAATCTTTACCATTCATGCGGGTTCCAAGAGAATTTACTTTCAGGATTCAACATGGATTCAACAAAAGAGACGTTTACAAATCCTTTACTCCCATTTACATTGAAAAAGAATCCTTTACAGGGATTCGAACACGATTTAGGCATATTTTAGGCACACTACCTTCGTTTGTTCGACTTTCTGAAAAAAATCGAACACCGTACAACAAAAACCTCGCGACACGGATTCAACACGGATTCAACACGGATTCAACAACATTTTCGTCATTCTTCTTTGTTAGCGTTCTAATCGCATTGACTAACGTCATTTGTTCGCCTTCCAAAAAAAACCCGAACAGAGCATAATTCCAGCGCCGAATCCCCGGCATCTGGAGTCAGTCATGCCCCATGTCCTCGCATGATACCTGTCCGAGCTTGCAAGCCTTACACTCAGCCCATGACCACCATGATTTCAGAGGTGTACGAAGCGTTCCGAGCCGCAGGCGTATCGGAGGATCAGGCCCGTAAGGCAGCAGAGGCCATGAGCGGCGAAGCAAACGCCACCAAGAGCGACATGATCAAGCTGGACAAAGAACTTGTCTTGGTGCGCTCAGACATCACTCTGCTCAAGTGGATGGTGGGCACCGTGATGGCTGGTGTTGCTGCTCAAATTCTCAAAACCTTCTTTGGGTAAATTCAATCTGACCCATCAGGAGTCAGCCATGCCCAGGTCCACCTGAGTACAACTCACGGCCCAGTGGGCTTACCTCGCGCATCCTGCGTGTGTACACAGATTGCATTTGTTCGCCTTTAAAAAAGAACCCGAACAGCCTACAATTTCAGCGCCGATTCCCCGGCATCTGGAGTACCGCATGGCAACCCCCAAAAAAGACGGCAAGGTCTGGCGCGTCCAGATCAACAAGCTCGGGGTGCGCGACAGCGGCACCTTCCCCACCAAGGCAGCGGCTGCGGCCTGGATCACCAAGCGCGAAAGCGAGATCATGGCGGGCAAGACCGGACGGGCACCGGCAGGCACCACCTTTGGTGACCTGCTGACCAAGTACGCCCTGGAGGTCAGCCCCAAGAAGAAGGGCGAGGCGTGGGAGACCAACTTCATCAACCGGTTCAAGGCCACCCACCCCGAGGTCTGCGCGGTGCTGGTGTCTGGCCTGACGACCGCGACCCTGGCCAAGTGGCGTGACGCACGCCTGCTGCAAGTCAGCAGCGCCAGTGTGACGCGGGAATGGACGGTGCTGACCCATGCGCTCAAGATCGCCGTCAAAGAGTGGCACTGGCTGCACACCAACCCAATGGCCGAACTGGACCGCCCCAAAGACTCCGCAGCGCGCACCCGCCGCCCTAGCGCCGAAGAAATCACCCAGCTCCAGGCCCAGTTGAAGTACGACCCGGCGACCGCGCCCACCAGCAAGACCGAACTGATCGGCTGGGCTATGGCCTTCGCCATCGAGACGGCCCTGCGCGCCGGGGAGCTGTGCAAACTGGAGTGGAAGGACGTTCACATCGAGGCGCGCCACATCGCCCTGCCCATCGTGCGCGAGGGCAAGTTCAAGGGACGGGCCGACACCAAGACCGGTGCAGCGCGGGATGTGCCGCTGTCCACGCGGGCCATCGCCGTGCTGGCGATGATGCAAAGCATCCGGGTTAGAAGTGACGAGCGCGTGTTCCAGCTTGCCGGTGCGACCTTGGACACCCTGTTCCGCCGCGCACGGGACGCCTGCGGGATTGAAGACCTGCACTGGCACGACTTCAGGGCCGAAGCCCTGACCCGCCTAGCCAAGAAGGTGCCCATTCAGGCGTTGGCGCGCATGTCCGGCCACAGCGACATCAACGAGTTGATGACCTACTACCGCGAGTCGCCTACCGACATCGCCCTGATGCTGGACTAACCCGGCTTGAGCATCTGCGCCAGTTCGTCCTTCTGCTTCGTCAGGCCGTCGATCTCCACCCGTTTTTGGGGGCCGCTCATTTTCTTGTCATTGCGTACTTCGATGATTTGCTTGGACAGCATGGACTCCCGTTCGATCAACTTCCTGACCAGCAGCACCTGATTGATTTTGTTGCCCTCTTTTTTCATCAAAGCGTCGGCCCCGGCCTGATCCCCGGCCATCAGTTTCTTGCGGTAGCTGCCGTAGGCTTGCTCAATCTCTGCGGCTTGCTCATAAAGCTGGGTGACATACCGGCTCGACCCGGCTGGCAGCGACTCCACAAAGTTACCTGCAAGGAAAACGTCCTTCAGCTTCATAGGCACCGCCGCGCCCTTGTTTTCCAGCGGATGAAAGATGCCATAGTCCAGCGCCGTGGTGATGCTGGTGCCGACCCAACTGAAGTAGCCCCGAATCAGGCTATCGACCTGAACCGGCGACAGCGTGTTGCCAGGACTGACCGGGTTGGGCAGACCCAGACTGCCCAACAGCTTGGCCGTGCCCGAGGTGTTTTCGCTGCTGCGGTCCTCTGGCAGCAGTTTCTCCATCCCCTGCGTTTCAATAGGCCGGTCGGTAAAGAAGTTTTTGTTGGCATACAGCTCAAGCAGTGGCTTGACCAACTGCGGCACCGGATTCAACCTCAGTTGCTGCGTCACCAGACTGATCAGGCGCTCCTTGAACCGCTCTCCCGTCATCTCATCGTCAAAGGCCAGTTCGGCCAAGCGTTCGGCCAGCGTGCCGATTGCGCCAACCTCAAATGGCTTGGGCACCCGAAAGGCATAGCCCCCGACCTTGAACCACCAATAATTGTCCCGATCCCAGTCTTCGCGCTTTTTCCATTCAGGGTCATCATGGCCTGCGCCCAAAAGCGCCAGCGATGCCATCACCACCGCGCCCATGACAATGCCCGCACGGGCTTTGTTCTTGGCTGTGGATTTGCCCAGCTTGTATGCGCCTTGCAGTCCGGCATTCAGAAACGGCACCGTCTGCGTCAAAAAGCGCACGGCTTGCCACTTGCCCGACATGCTGAAATCCATCAGGTCGCGCGCCCAGAATGATGCCTCGCCGTGCGTCATGCCCTTGCCGCCGTCCGCCACCGGGCGCGTCAGGATTTCGTACAGTGCGGCCCGGTTGACCTGTTCAGATCGGTCGCCCAACTCCTGATAGGCATCGAAAGCTGGCTTGATGTGGTGGCTCCACATCGCCTCGACCTTGTTTGCGTTGTCCAGAATGTGCGCTTCTGGCACACCCCTGGTGACTAACTCACGCGCCATGTCTGCATTGTTGCCATCCAACATGGAGCCAAAGCGAATCATGCCGCCGCTAAACAGCAACTTGGCGCGGGTTTCCGAATCAATCTTTGTCAGCGCCAATCCTTTGGCTGCATTCTTGACCGGGTTGTAGGACAGTTCATCCAGCAAGGTTGCTTGAATCGAGTCGCGGATCAGGTTACGCAGCTTGAATGCCGGGTTGACCGTCACCGCAGAGGTCAGCAACTGCTTGAAGTCGCGCATGACCTTTGGCGCACGGTAGGTGTTGTCGATGGACGTAATCGCGTCCAGCAAGTACGGGTCGCTCACGCTGAAGGTGCGCTCCACGTTTTCCATCACCTGTGCCGTGCCGTTAGACACTTGGCTCACGCCATTGGCGTCCTTGTACGTCTGGCCCGCCGGGACATATTTCTCGACCCGTGCGTACAGGCCAGTGGCCGGATCGAGTTTGAGTTCGGTCGTGGTGTTCTCGCGGAAATGAACCAGACCCTTGCCGGGAGTTCCAGAGGGGACTTCTTGCGCCGCTCCGAGCCTGACAGCCTCGTTTAGCGTGGTCTTGGCAGATTCATTGCGGGCTGACGCCTCAATCAAGTGGCTCCAGTTTTTGAGCACATTTGCCAGCAGATCGGCGTGGAGTTTTTCAGTGCCGCCGCTTAACCGCTTCCAGGCTTGCTGATTGACCAGCCCGCCCTTGGCAACAAACCCCTGCACAATGCCCTCTTCCATCAGCCGGTAAAACGGGACGTAGGGCATATCCTGAAACATGCGGCGCGTCTCGGCGCTGATCAGCCCGCGCTGCCACGCAATATCCAGCATGGCGTTGTTGTAGTCCATCAAACCGCGCAGCGCCGTGTTGTAGGCCGCTGCACGATCCTTGCCGTTTTGCAACTGACCTTGGTTGGTGGTCTTGAGCCGCGCAATGTCCGTGTCGCTAAACAGATTCTCCAGTCCGATGGTCTTCAGCCGCTCTGCGCGGGTGGCCGCAACCCAAAGCAAGAAGCGGTCGTGTTCGCCGTCCAGCTTCGCAAGCACACTTGCAAACCCGTTCTGCCCCCCGTTGGCATGGTCAAACTGGCCGTTGATGTCGCCGTTCTCGTCGATGTACGGCTTGCCGTACATAAAGATGGCTTCCAGCGTGGAACTTGAACCCTTGGACATGCGCGCCTGCATGTAGCCTTTGGTGCTGTATGCCAGGATCGGGCTGAACTGGTCAAACACGCCTTGCGCGGTTTCCGTGCGCCAGTCCTGCCCGAACTGCGCGGCGCGCTCCTTCAGCGTCTTGGGCACCCCAATCACGTTCTTGACCGCCTCCAGTTGGTCGGGCGTCAGGTCACCGAACTGGCCGAACTGCTTGCGCGAGTATTGGATGTCCGGGTTGGTGCCGTCAAAGTTACCGTTGTTGCCGATGGCCGATTTAACATCCGTGTTAGAAAACGCCACCAGTTCAACGACCCCGTTTACATGCACCATAGCAACACCATCGTGCCCTTGAGCCTTCAGGTTCTCGGTGAATTTGGTAATTTCGCTGGCTGATGCTTTGCTGTACTTGTCCTTAACCGCTTGGGTTGCGATGTATGGATTCCCAACCGCCATAAACAGCGGCATGATTGATCTGCCAGACTGCCCGTGCTTTGCCCAGGCGTAGTCGTCTGCCATATCCGCGCTGCTGACGACATAAACACCGTCGCCTAACCAGCCTTTGTCTTTGCGGTTAGGGTGGTCCCTTCTAACCACCGCGAAGTCATCTCTTGTACCGTGGTAGAAGATAACAGGCTTTGCATCTCTTCCAATAGGCCCGGTGGTCCCTGTAAACGTGATGTCCCCGACAGTAACTGGCCCATGAGCATTTGTGCCCACGCCTCCTTGTCGCTGTATTCCGTTGACATCATTAGCTCTTCCTCGTTCATTAGCAGCACCTCCTACTGCATTGTGCCAGTCTCCGTACCATTTTTTGAACGCTGGTGTTTCAGTCTGGTCGGCAATGGCCAGGCCAGGGTTGTTCTCCCGCTGCGCGATGCCGAATGCCAGATCAACCAGGTCTTGCGCCTTGAACGTCTCGGGCTTGCCGGTGATCTTGCTCCACACCTGGTGCAGTGCCTGCTTGACCGTCTCCAGCCAGCGCGCAACCGTGCCCGGTGCCGCCATCAGGCTCGGCTTGATGCCCAACTTCAGCGCCCCCTCCACCGCGTAGGGGAACAGTTCTTGGCTGCTTAGTCCGGCCCCAGCCGCGTTGACGCGCTGGCTGGCATAGTCGTACACCGCCCGCTCCTGCGTGCCCTCCTGGGCCTGTTTCCAGGTCTGGATGGTGCCATGCAGCTTGTTCCATCCGGCCTCGCCCAACACCGCTTGGCCGTGCTTGTGCATGAGTTCGTGCGCTAGCACCGCCTGCTCTGTCCCGGCCTCGATGTGGTCAGCAATCAGGAACACCGTTTTGGTGGTCCGGTCATAGAACGCCTGGGCCTTGACCGCATCGCCCTCCGACTCCAGATTGACGCGCCCCACCAGCGGCTCCCAAGTGGACTTGATCTGGTCGGCAGTTGTGGCAACGATCCGGCCCAGTTGGTTGCCCAGGAACTTGCCGGTGAACTCCGTGATGGCCTGCTCCAGCGCGGGCACCGTGGTGGGCGTGGCGTTGGTGCCCTCGCTAAACAGTGGCATCCCCTTGGACGCCTGCTCCTTCATGGCCGGGGTGATGGCGAAGCTGATTTGCTGAGTGGTTGCTGGCGCACCCGGTTGCATCGTCCCACCCAGTGCTTCAGCGGCCCGAATGGATGCAAAGTCATTTATGGCCTCGGCCTGACCCATGCCCGAGCGCATGGCCTCGGCAATCTCACGCAAGTGCTGCTGGATTTGCGCTGGATGGCTGTTGTCGGCAGCAACCCTAGCCACATCGTCTGCGGAAAGATCGGGACCGACCCATTCAAACCGGTCTGAGAGTCCCGTGCGGGGGACTTTCATGTCCATCGTCTCCATCTGCCCGCCGCCCAGCTTACGCAGCACGTCCTTGACGGCGGCTGGCACGATCTGGTCGTAAAAGGCTTTCATGCCCTCCCCGCCCACCTTCAGGTCAAGGCCAGAAAGTCTGTGCCAGTCACGGTAGGATTGCCCAAACACCTTGCCTTCACGCGCCTCTACCTTTTTGGCAATTTCCTTGCCTACCAATTCCTCAATGCGTGAAAGTGGCACATCATCTTCTTCGATTACAGCGCGCCCAGCATGGTCTAGCGCCTCGATTTCGTAAGTGCCAGTGTCGCCAATGGGTTCGTAATTGAATGCACTGATCTGCTTGCTCAAATCGTACCGGTCAGCCGACTGCTGACCATTGACAAACGCCACCCGGTCATAGCCACCGTCCACGGCCATCTTGATCACGCGCTTGAGGGCCAGCGCCACCCATGCGTCGGTCTTGGTGACGAAGGGGGCATCAGGAACACCACTTAACGGTCCGGGCGTGGTTGCACTCGCAATCGCTCCTTCGCGGGTGCTTGATCCAAGGCCAGTTTGGGTCTTTGTTTTGTCGTAGACCATCCATTCGGTGCCATCCTGCGGCCCACCACGGTAGCGGTACGTTGGTTGCTCCACCACGGTCCAACCATCAGGCAGTTTGCCGGGGGTAACGAAGCCTTTTTTCTTGCCCGCCTGCCCCCAGTCGCTCTGGATTTCCTCGACAAACAAAACCTTCTTGCCATCGGCATCCACGCGGTCATTCACCCGGATGTGGGCCAGCACGTTGGGCTGGTTCCAGTGGCCAGACCGATAGTCAGCGCCCGTATCTCCAGTCCTCTGGACGCCCAAATTCACACCATCCGTGTCACCCCATCCGCGAGGCGACTGAACTGTTTTGGTTTTTACAGAGTCCTTTGGGGGCAGCGTCAGCAGCACCTCACGGTAGTTCTCCCCACCGGGCAATTGGTACTGGTCGAATTTGGAAGGGTCGTTTTCCGGGATGGTGTAGGCCGCATCAGCTTCGGCATCTCTCTTGTCCATCAGGTCAGCCAACTGCTTCATCTGGGTCTCAGTATCGGCAGACTGGTCCATGTCCTTGTAGATGCGCCCAATCTCCGGCTCATATCGGTCAAAGACCGCTTTGCGTGCCGCAATGCCTTCGGGGTCTTCCGAGAGTGGTGCGCCAAGCACCGTCTCTGTGACCTTCACCCCGTTGCCCTTCAGGAACGCGGCCACATCCTCCTTGCTGACCTTGCCGCCCTGCATCTTGATCCAGTCGGTCACGCCCGACCACTCCACCTCTGCGGCCTTGACCGTGCCCTTGTTCACCATGCCCTTGATGGTTGCAAGCCAGCCGTCCGCTGGCGCTGCCTTGACGGTCAGCGCGTCAATGCCATCCGCCAGTGCAGAGCGCCATGTGCGGCTATACATCGCCGTGCCCTGGTCGGTTTCCCTGACCTTGATCGCACGCACAAACGCATCAAACGCGGCATTCATGGCCTTGCGCTCGGCCCCAGCCGGGTACGGGCGCTTCAAGCCCCACGGCGTCAGGATGGCCGAATTCTCGGGCGCGTAGTTCAGGAACGGACTCTTGCCGCCCTTGGCCGCCACCCTATCCTCCACATAGCCCTGGAAAGCGCGGGCCACCATCTCATGCGGCGTGGTCCAGTAGTCAGCGCCCCGGCCCTGATCCAAGCTCTTGGCATCCATTGCAAAGCTGGTCGGCACTTGCTTGGTTTTCTCAGTCGATTTGTTGGCGTCAGAGAGCATCTTCAGGCGCTGCTCGTACCGGTCCATGTTTGAGCGCAGGTTGTCAAATACCCCGTTCTTGTTTGTCGAGTCGAACCCACTTCGACCGCGCACAGCCTTGTTGATGGCGCTGAGTTTTTCCAATGCTTCATTGGAATGGCGCCCCGCCATCGCCTGTGCTTTGTTGGCCGGGGTATCGCCGGGGCTGGTGTACGTCCAGGCTGTTGGTAGTCCGCGACCTTCCACCAGTTCAGCGGCCACCGCATCAAACTCTGCCAGTTGTTCGGCACTGGCGGGCTTGTTGTTGCGCTTGTAGTAGCGCACGTCCTTTTGCTCGGCCAAGCCAGCGCGGATTTTTGCCAGGGCAGTGGCGAGTTCGTCCTTGGCCCTGCCCACAAACTTGTCAGCGCGGGCGGTGTCCTCCACATACTGTTCAGCCTTGGTAAAAAGCGACTCGACCAGCGTGGTGTACGCGGCCTTGAGTTCCGCCCTGACGCCTGACTTGTAGGCAAACCCGTGGCTCACATAGTCGCCGCTCGGGCTGGTGCTGACCTTGAACGTGCGGGTGCCATCGGGGTTGACCGTCCAGGTGGAGGTGGCCTTGCCGTCTTGGCGTCCAAGGTAGTGGTCCAGCGCGTGAAACCACTCATGGGCCAGAGCGCCCGCACCGTTCATCTTGGTCAGGTTCATCACCGCGTGTTCGCGCTCATAGTGCGCCCTTGCGCTGCTCAAGCCCTGCCCACGCGCACCAAATGCCAGCGCCAGATCGCCGTTCAAGCCTATGGCCTTGGGCGGTATGCCCAGCACATCGGCCAGATCGTGCAGCCCGTCAAATGCGGCGTTCATGACCTCCTGGCGCTCGGTCTGGTTATTCCAGTTGCCAAACTCCACGCCCCTGAACCCGAAGGTGTCCTTGAAGTGCTGGCCCTGGACATCGCCCGTCCTGCGTGGCACACCGGTACGCAGGGTGCTTTCGGACTGGGGCAGATCAGCCTCGCCAAAGGTGGTGCTGGTCTCCAGAATCTCGGTGGCGTGCTGCGCCATGTATTGCATGGCATCGTTGCGGGTGGCAAAGGTCTGGTCAACCACCTTGACGCGCTTGTGGTCGCTGATGTCGCGCCAGATTTCATAGACCATCGTGGCGTCGGCTTTGTCTGCCGCCGATGGTGGGGGCGTGTACTGCGCCGCCTTCTCGGCCCACTGCGCGGTAACGCGGTCGTAGTCAGCTTGTGTGATGGTGCCGACCTGGAGGCGCTTCTTGGCGTTTTGCATCATGGCGTATTCAAACTTGCCAGGAGCGTTGTCGTCAGCCGCCTTTGCCGCCATGTCGGCCTTGAGCTGCGCGTCCACCTCTGCCGCGCTGGGTGCCTTGTACCCTTGCACGCGAGTGGCGACCACCCGGTGCTTTTGGGCAACGGCGAGCAGCGGCAATGCGGCCTCTGCCTTGGCTTTGGTGTCGAAGTAGTGGCCGACCTGGCGGGGCTGACCCATGCGATCCTTGTTGCGAAGGTCGCTGATCACCCACTTACCGGCAAGGCTTTCGCGCTTGCCCGTTACGGGGTCATAGTTCTGAATGTCAAAGCCACCGACAACCTGCCCGATCTGAAAACGCTTGGCCCAGGTGGGCTTGCCGTCATCCACGGTGGTCCGTGCGGCCTTTGGCCCGGTGCTGACGGCGGTGTCTTTTCTCGCGCCGCCTATCTTCTCGCCAACGTCTTCGATCTTCCCGGCTGGCTGCGCGGGCTTCAACTCCAACCAACGCGCACCGCGCGCATACAAGTCCATCAACTCTTGCAGCGTGTAAGTCGAGTCAAACAAAACGCCTTTTATTCCCGGCGTGATGACTGAATCGGGTGTCACCTGAGTGCCATCAGACCAGCGCGTGCCATCACCATTCGCACCAGGGTTTAGAACCAACTTGCCATTCTCAAAAATGGTCGCCGTTCCAGCGCCAGCCAGCACCAGAATTGACCGGGATGTCGGGCTGGGTGGATTCTCAAATTTACCCGGCTCTATCAGTTCACCCCGATTTCCTACATGGACTTTGCCATCGTCGCCCCGGTACGATCCGGGTGGCAGTTCTGTGCTGGGCAGGAATTGCCCGCCCTTGTATTCGTAGCCATTCACGCCGATCTGGCCTCCGGTCACTGCGCGACTCTTGCCGTCAGCCGGTACACCATGCGCCTCGGCCACTTCAGCGGGCGTCAGATCACCCCGGCGCACCTGGGCGATGGTGTTGGTACGCTCGGTGCCCGTGATGCCTGCGGCGTCCAGGTGGGCCTTGGCCTGCGCCACCGGGTCAGCGGCTGGCTCGTCAAACAGTTTGACCTGGTTCGGGTCAACCTCCTGCACCTTGCCCGCGTTGCGCTTGGCTATCTCTGCCTGCGCCTTTTCCACAGCGAACATATCACCGCTGGTGTCCGTGCGCTGCTCGGGCGCTACTGGAGGTGCAAGCGCCTGCGCTTCTGACTCGCGCTGCAAGCGCGCTTGCTCATCGAGCGCCGAAGCGTTGGCGGCGTTGTCCTGCTGCTGCAATACCTCGGCCCGAGTGGGGGCAGTCAGCTCCGACTGCGGGGCGACCGGCGCAGCACTGACCGCTGCCGAATCTGCACCCGGCATGGCGGTGATCTTCTTCTTGTGGGTGAAGGTCTTGTATTTCCCTGACCGCTCCACAAACACCGGGTACTCGCCCAAGACTGCGGGCTTGTGGACTTCCTTGTCACCGACCTTGGCGACCGAGCCAACAAGCCGATTTTCAGACGGCTTGAATATCTGGCCGTCAGCGGTATAGACGTTGCCCGTCATGGACTTGCCGTAAGCCAGCACAGGAGAACTGCCCAACTGCTTCTGAAGTCGGGCGGTGATGACATCGGGCGCTGTCATGCTCGGGCGCACACTCTCGCCCGATACCAATTTCCACGGCGCGGGCGGCTTCTGGTCATAGGGGAAGAACCGCACGATGCCGTGTTCGGTCTCGGTCGCTGGCAGGGCGTAGGGGTAAAACTCCTGCCCACCCATGCGCTGATTTTGAGTCAGTGCGCCAACGGCATTTTGGGCCAAGCGATAAATCACGTTGCGCGGGCCGTCGGCCTGTGTATCGCTTGGCGCAACTGGCATGCCCCTGGGCGGGATAACGGTCTGCCAGGGCTGAATCTCACCCTTGACCTGCCCCGGCGCTTGGGTCTGGCTGGTGACCTCGATCACCGAGCGCATGAAGTCGGCTTGCGACTCATAGTTTCTGGCCTCTGGATGCAACTGGCCGTTACGCACCAGTGACCAGCCACGACCGCTGTAGCCCTGACGCGCTTGCCACTCATCGCCGTTTTTCAGCTTGAACCAGTCCCCGTCCTCGATGGGTGCGCGCAAGACATTCAGACCATCCGGGTTTCTGAAGTGCTTGGCAGGTGCGGCTGCTGCCGGTTGCGGCTTGAGATCGGGGTACTGCGCCAGCACTTCAGCGGGCACTTCCTGCCCGTTGGCTAGTGCGTTGCGTACCTCAGACTTGTGCATCTGCGCTTCGTAGGTGCCAAGTTCGCCGGACTTGTCATCCATGTACGCCTGATAGTCATGGCCGTAAAAGTTGCCAAAATGGCTTGGGCCTTCGTGGCTGACCTGCCACGCAGCATTCACATCCTTGTTCTTGGCAACGAACTGCTCCTGCGTCATTTGCCACGGTTGCACAACTTGCGTGCGGGTGGCTTGGCTTGGGCCAGTCCAGGCGGCGGGTACGGCTGCCGGTGCGGCAGCGGGCGCTGCGCCTTGCTCTGGTGCCTGCTGGCTTGAGGAAGTCACTGGCAATGCCAATTCATGCTTTAGCTCCCGCTCTGCTTCGGCAAGTGCCTCTGGATTTGCCGTCTTGTGTTCCAGCTTGACCGCGTTGAGCTTGTTCGCATATCGCGCAAAAATTCCGCGCAAACTGTGTTCAGCGGCCTTCAGGTTTTGAAGTGCCAGCGGGTAGTTGTTGTTGACCTCATCGAGTTTGATACCCAAGCGTGCGGCCTCCATGACGTATCCATTGGCTTTGGCAAGAGTCGCGTCAATCATGGCTTGCGGCACCGACTTGGATACCAATAGCTCATGCGGGTTGGTGAACAGGTCTGCCGTGGTACGCAACTCTGGCGCAATAGGCTTACCCGTTCCGTTCTCAATGTTGGTTTTAACGTCCCATTTGGCGAGGTTGGCCTTCAGACTGCTTTCCCAGAATGCCACGTTTTCCTCAGTGGGCGTCCTGGTGCGCAACGCCGATTGAATGACCTTCGCCATGTCCTCATGGTTGGTTTCGACATACCGTTGCACCACTGCATCAATGCGCGTTTGCAGCGCAGGCGAAGGTGGCAACACCGCCGCAGCGGCTGGACTTGGCGCTGCCTGCTGCGCTGGCTCTGGTGGTGGTGCAGCCTGCTGCGCTGGCGTTGCCGGTGCAGCGGGCGCGTTGATGGCTGCAATGATTTCATCCACCGTTGCCCCGGCCTTTTGCGCCTGGGCAAGCGTGGCCGCGATTCTTCGGCCCTGAATGGTTGCCTGCGTGTCACCGAAAAATGTCAGCTTGCCGTTCTGCACCTTGAGTTGCACACCCGTATCACCTGCAAGACGGTTTTGGTCATTCAGCGCCTTCAACCATTTGGCTTTGGCGTCCACAGGCACCGCAGCCACCAGCGGCTTCAGAATGCTCGGCACCACCTTGGGGATGTAGTCGCCAAACAAATACTCTTCGGCAGCGTCCTTGCCAGCCTGCTGCGGGTTGTTCAGGTCAGCCTTGAACTGGCGCTCGTTGAACTTATCGCCGCGTGACACGGCTTCGTCAATGGCGTTTTGCATCAGCCATTGGTCACCTGCCTTGGTCGTTGCATTTGATTTTCTGACATTGGGAAACGGCGTTGTCTCGCGCCCGGTCTGTGTCGTGACTACTTGGCCGCTGGACAGCATCATCCCAATGGTGCCGCGCTCTACGCCCGCTGCCGGTGCTGCCGGGGCTTCTGGCACTGGGGCCGGTGTTGCTGCTTTTACTGCCTCCAACCGAGCACGAATGGCATCATCGCCAAGCAGAAACTTGGATTCGATCTCTGTGACGCCGAAGGCATTAGGCACTTCACGCGCAGCCACAATCCCGCCCGTTATGCCCCCAGTTACGATGTAATCACCCCCCTCAACGCGAACAGCATCACCGATTCGTATCTCCGTTGCGGGCAGTTTCTTTGCGGCTGGCGCTGCGGTCACTGGTGCTGCCTTGACCGGAACCTCTGGCGCGGCTGCGTCCGCAGCCTTGGCACCACCCTTCACGAACTGAACTTTCCCGCTTTCCTTGTCTCTGGCGTCTTGCAAAATGGCTTCTGCATCAAACGTCTTTGTTTTCTCGCCCGCCATCTTTATCCGGGCGAAGTTCCAAGCGATCGTAGAGGCCACATAGCCATCCGTATCCCCGATGCGGTCATATATCTTCAGCGCCTCTCTGATCTTGTCTTGATCAGAGTTGGTCGGCTGATACTGGCGAATATCCTGCACGCCCGAAGTGTTGATGTCACCGTCTTTGGGTGCTGTGACTACGGCTGCGGCTGGTGCCGCTGGTGCTTCGGCGGTGGCTGCCGGTGCTGCTACGACCGGCGCGACCGGCGCAACGTCACCCTGCGGCGCAAGACCCGCGTCTATCCGCAGTTGTTTGTAAACCTCGGGGTTGGTGGCGAACCCCTCAAGGTCGATGATCTGTTGCTTGAGTTGGGCAATCTTGGCCTCGGTGGCGCGCTGGTTCTTGACCATCACGCCGCCCTCTTTGGCAAGGCCGGGGCGCTTGGCCGCGCCCTGGATGGCCGCTAGTTTCTGGCGCGCTGATACCTGCTGGCGGTTGGCCTCTTTGGCGACCGCTTCGGCTTCCTTGGCGAATGCATCATCAAAGCCGAATAAGTCGCCGTTGTCACCGCCCTTGAACCCAGCGGCTTGCGCGGCGCGCATGGCATTGACGGAAAAATTGATCGACTTGCCATCATTGACATACTTGATGCCAAGGTTTTGCAGTGCCTCGTTTTGTGGCGCGTTCTGCGCTATTTGGACGGCGGCATCGTCCGTGATCGCGTCGTTCGCGTGGGCGGCAATGAGGCTCTCGCCTCCATTATTTGAGATGCCGAAAGCCGCACGCCCGACGGCAGTGTTAAGCAGTCCATCTTCTTGGGCTTCGCTGGGGGTGAGGTGGGACTTAACTTCTCTGAAGTAGTTGACATAATCTTTGACCTTTCCACGCCCATCTTTGACGTTGAGTTCAATATCCAGTACGCGGGCTTGTGCAGTGTTGAACCCGTCCGATTCATTATGAACCTGCGCGGGAATGGTGGTTTGCCCATCGCGCTGCGCCAGATCGAGCCGGTGGCGTCCCGAGATTACCTCCATGTCGCCGTTATTGCGCCGCCAGACCTGAATGGGGGACGCCAGGGCGCGGTCATACCGGCCATAGAGCGGCGTGATGATGCCCCTGGCATCAGCGCCTTCCTTGAACTGCGGAATGTCGCCCGACAGCTTCAAGCCAGCGACCGCAATTTCCTCGACGGGTGCGTCTAGCTCGGAGCCTTGCTCGGCGCTGGCAGCGACTGCCCCGGCGCGGGGAGCGGCGGCGGGCGCTGGCGACTGGAGCGGCTGGGACGGTTGGACTTCGACGGCTTTTGGGGCTTGAGCAAGGGGTGTCTCCTGTGATTTACGGGCTTGGTACTGGTTTTCCGCAACCGCCGCTTGGGCAATGACATCGGATGGTGTAAAAGCTCCACCGGTCTGGCTGACCGGTGGAGAAACCGGGGCTGATCGAGTCCCGGATGGCAACGCAATGGGTGCTGTGAGGCCAAGGGCTGCGACTGGCGCTGGCAATGCCAGTTGCGCGGTTGGCGCAACTTGGGCAGGCGGTACAAGAATGGCAGCAATGTCGGCCTTGACCGTCTCCTGTGCGCCCGGTGCCTCGCCTTCAGCCAACGGGGCCAAGCCCTTGGCTGCACGCACCATGTCATAACGCGGGTCGGTGCCCAGCACATCCTGACCGTTGATAGGGTCAATGATGGTCGGGCGCGTTGTGGTTGCGGGCGGCGCGCCGGGGGGCGCAGTGGGCAGTACCCGCGTTGCTAGCGGCGGCGCGCCGGGGGGCGGCGGTGGCGTCAGACCGGCCATCGCCGCAATGTCTGTCTTGACCTTTGCTTTGGACGACTGGAAACCAGAAGCAATGGAGTTCTTTATCGGGACTGCAAATTGAGTCGCACCCGCTTGCCCTAGCGAAACCGCTGCGCCCTCGATGGACGACTTGATTGGGTCGCTGGTTGCGCTCGGATCAACCTGAACAATCGCGCCGTGCTGGCCGATGTCCTCCAGCGGGTTCTGAACAGCCTCTTCCAGTATTTCCTTGCCCGTGTTCTTGGCCGCTTCCTTATAGAGGTTGACCTGACCGGCCATCGCAGCAGCAGTAGCCGCGCCACCGCCAGTAAGGATTGAGCCAGCGGCAGTGCCCTGCCCTGCCAGGGTCGCGTACTCGGCAGACAATCTGCCTTGGAGCAGCGCCCGTGCGGCTTTGTCATCGCCGTTGGACTGTTTCAAATACTCCTGATACATCGGCAACTTGGCGAGGTTTGCAGGGTCGGCGCTCTCTACCGCCTTGTGGATCGCATCAGCGGTCTGGAATACCGTGGTGCTGGATTCGCTGCCAATGCTCAGAGCGGTCAGCACCGGCTCCCACTTCACCATCGCAGCGGCAGCAGCGTTGGCAGCAGCTTGCATGGCCGTGGTCTTGGCAACTTCAATAGCAGCCGCTTTTTCTGCCGCAGTGCCCATCGTCTTCGCCATTAGGAAGGCTGGCGACACCATCGCCTCCTTGAGAGCGACTTCGCCCGCAGCCGCCCCGGCCATGCCCGTGATCGAGCGCGCAACCGCGCCACCCGCATAGCCAAGCGCCAACATAGGCGCTTGTGACGGCAGGTTTTCCAGCGTCATGTCGAACAACCTGCCGGGGTGTTTCACCAAAAAATCCAATGCCTCAAAGCCCTTGGTCTTGCCATACTCCTGACTGAGCGCGTTGTATTCGGCAGAGTGAGCGTCAGCCGCATCCGTCTGCATCATCGCGCCGACCTTACGCATGGTGCTTGACGCAGTGCCCTGGTCGTCGGCTTTCTTGAGTTGCTGCGCCATCTCTGCGCCGTATTTCTCGTAGGCGGGGTGGAACCATTCGTGCATGGCTTGCGCGCCCTTTTCGGCACCCAGCGGCAGTTCACCCGATCCACCGGCCCATTTATTCAGTGCCGACAGTCCGCGCAGCGGCCCGGTCAACACCGTGTCCCCAATGGAAGTGGCAATGGACTTCACAAAGGGCATGGGTGCTGCACCAGCGATGCCCATCTGTGCATACAGTTGACCAACCCCGGACTTGACCGCCTGCGCGCTGTCTGTCTTGGCCAGTGCGGTGTTATCGAGCCACTGCATATAGCTCTGGTCTGGCACGGGCGCAGTCGGTGCGCTCACCGGCTCGGTAGGCACCACGGCGGCGGGTGTGCTGGAGGCTTTGACCAGGTTTTTGTGCTTCTGCCAGAGTGACAACTCTTGCCCGACGATTGGATCGCTCATACCCCAATCGTTTTTCACGATGGGATCATCCTTACCCCAGCTATTGTCGTCAGCCATTGGAAGACCCTTTATGCCAGTCGTTGACTAGGGGGACTCTATGGCAAACACCAGCATTTAAGGCTTGGTTCGCATGACTCCCGGCGGGTCATTCGGGTGGTGATACTGCGTACCAGACGGCAGTGCTTTGTAGTCCGCTTCTGTCATGGCTTTGGGGGCATTGGAGTCGGTGACTGGGCCGTTTATGTCGAACTGTTCCGTCCGTATCACCTTGTAGTTTCGGTCGTAGAAGGTCGTTGTTCCCCTTCCACTGCGGTCACGGGCGGTGCGCGAAAAGCCATTGCCAATAGGGTCGCGCGATTCACTGACCGTCACCTCACCAGATCGGTCGGCAGTCGTCTTGCGCTCTGCCACGCTAATTGCTCTTTCCAGCGCCTTGCCCTGCGGGCTTGCCTGCCCCGCAGCATCGAGCTTCATGTACTTGTCGATGTTGTCGTCTAGCACCTTCTTGGCTGCTGTTGCGCGCTCCATTTCCAGCAACTGTGCGTTATGCAGTCCGACTTGTGCCGCACTGGCGGCTCCTGAGTTACGGGCAGACAGGGAAGCGGTGTCCGCATTGCGCGCCAATATGTCCTCATGGGCTTTATTTGAGCGGCCCGTCTCCGCAATCTTCAACTGCTCCTGCCGCAATTTTTCTTGCTCCACAGCGCGCTTCGCCATTGCCTGCTCATGGGCCACAAAGGCGTCCGGGTTGTCATTTGCCATAACGTTCGCATCGGCCTTGAACTGATCCAGTCCGTCATAGAGTTTTCCAGCCTGGAAAAGACCCGCACCTTTGCCCGTGGCCTGATCGAAGGTCTCGACTTGGAACCGTCCGGTGGGCTTGCCCGTGGCATCCACTTGGGGCACAGCGCGAACCGACTTTCCATCATCAATGTGGCCGTAAGCCTCGTTGATTCCCTCGATGGTGGTGGCCCTGTTGATGTCGCGGCGCACTTGGTTGCTGCGCTCGGTAGCGGCCTTTGCAATCGCGTCCTGGTAATGCTGCCAATCGCCACGGTCCAAGTACACCGATGCGACATAACTGTGCTGGTCAGCCAGCGTGATCTTGCGTAGCCCATCCGTTGCCTTTGCCTTTGCCTCTTCGGGACTCAGCCCTTCAGCCTCAAGCGTGGCTTGGCGTGCGGCGAGGTCAACATTTCTGTCGCCCGTGCTGGGGTTGTACATCGCACCGATCTTTGGCATAGCCGCCAGTCGGGCGACCATCGCTGTGTTTTGGTCATACTCGCGCTGCGCTGCCTGCGATTGCAGTTCGGTCAGGCCCATCTGTGCGGCGTCCCGGCGCAGCCCCGATGCCTCCTTGATGCGCCCCGCGTTGGCATACACATCGGCGCTTGCGCGGGCGCGTGCGGCCTCGATCTGGCTGTCTGTGAATGCCGCGTCCTGCGTCTTGCCGCCTAGCGTGTAGTGGGTCTTGGTCGCGCTTGGCTGCATCAGCCCGTAGCTTGCGGCCTCGGCATTGGTCATCTGGCCGTCGCTACCCGGCCCCTGATACAGCCCCTCCATTTCGACCTTGTTGAAGTCGGAGTTTGTGGCGGATTGCTGGCCGGTGTTCTTGTAGGCGTCCCCTGCCGCCTTCTCCAGCTTGGCGTCCTGGTAGTCCTGCACGACCTTCTGGCCGAACTCGTAGCCCCGCATTACGTCTTTGAAGCTCATGTCAATGCACCTTGTTGTAATCGACCATTGAGAACCCGCCAACGCTGACCGCTGCCTCGGGCACCTCGTCAGCCATCACGCCGACAAAATACGCATCCGACCAAAGGTACTGGTAGACGTAGAGCCTTGTCCCGCCGGGGGTCATGCCGAACGGGTGGATGTCGCGCTTCAACCTGCGGTCGGACCACACTTTCGCGGCAGCGCCAAGCCCTGCGCCCAACAAGCCCATCATGTCGCTGCCACTGTTGGCGGCGTAGTTGGATTGAGTGCCGTACAGACTGGTCAAGCCCTGCGCCTGTATGCCCGCGCCCTGCATGATGGTGCCTGCGCCCTGACTCAGCCCATTCATGTACGCGGCACCCGGCTGCATGATGCTGTTGCCTGCGCCCTGGCCCGCTTGCAGCGAGAGCGCGTAAGCGCCTTGCGCCGCGCCGGTCAGCCCCTTGCCCAGCCCCACCGCATTGGTCATGCGTGCGACACCTTCATTTCTGGCCGCAGTGCGGGCGCTGTTTGCTGCGCCAGCCGCTGCGCCAGCCTGCGCGATGGCCGTTTGGTTGCCCAGCGCCAACGCCCTGCCTGAATTGGGGTTGACCCCCATGCGCGAGAGCGCACGGGAATTCTGGTCGCGCGCCGCGCCAAACGACTTGGTGACATCGGCCCCGGCGATGCCCGCCAGCCGTTCGCGCTCGGCGTCGGTGTTGAAGTTCTCGGCGTCCCTGACCATCGACTGCTCAAGGGGGCGATAGGTACTTAGGTTGTAGGCCCGGTCCTCTGCCGCATTGGCAGCGTTGGTGTTCATCGTGTCGATCTGGCTTTTCAGGATCGGCTGAAACGCTGCATAGTTCAGGTCGTACTGGCGTCTTGCCTCGGCCTGCTGCGCGGTGCCAAGCTCAAAAGATTTGTCAGCCGCGTACTCAGACGCCGCCGCCGCAGGGCCAGGGTCGGGGGCGCTGCTGCCGCCCAGGTCAAAGTAGCAATACTGCTTGCCAAGTTTTGCGCGCTGGCGGCGCTCACCCTTGCTCAATCGTTGGGTCATGGCGTGGCTCCTTTTTGGAAAATGTAAACACAGCTTTTGCCAGCACCGTTTATGCAGTCGTGAAGGGCTTGAAACTGTGCAGACTTAGCCATCACATCCCGCCATTTGGCTGGGTATGTTTTTGGCGTGACCAACTGAACCAACTCAAGGCCAGCCCTGAATGCAGCGTCTATCATGGTGGTCGGGCTGGTTGGGCGATAGCCCCAGCTTCGCAAAATCGACGGGTTCGCACCCACGGTGGGGATGACGTCTTTGATCACGCAGCGCCCACCCGGCTTCAACAAACGAAATGTCTCGGCCAGCAGTGCGTCCGTTTTTCCGTAGCCAAAGGACTCGCAAAAAATCACAGCGTCGGCTTGCGCCCCCGGTAAGCCGGTATCTGCGAAGTCGGCAAACACGGCTTGCAAACCCACACGGCCAATCTCTGTGACCTGTGCCTGACAATTCGTGACGTTCTTAAAATGCAGGTCAGCAACCGATGTCGTGCGCTGAAGGCCAGCCACCCCACAACCCATGTCTATGACCGTCGCGCCTGGGGCAATCTGTGCATATCCCAATAGCGCGTCAGATGCTGCTTGATCCGTCTCCCCCAATGGCGTGGCCTGAAACAGCAAAAGCCCTTGCGCCAAATACTCACTCGTCTCCAATTCATAGCCATGATCGGAGTGTTCTGACCGGTAGTGGTCCAGCGTGTCCTTCTGGCTCAGTTGGCGCAGTTCCGGCCCGATCATGCGGACCCACTCAGGCCCACCGATCAGCAAGGCGGTTGCCGTCGCCACATCCGCCACCGAGTAGCGCAGCACATGCGCCAGCGCCAGCCGCTCCCGGTCGCCCGACAACTCATAGGCGTTGGCGATCTCGTAGTTCATGGCCCCCATCGCCATCAGGGGCAGCAGCGTGTCCATGTGCCTGCGAAAAAACGGGTTGCTCGGCAGGTCGATCAGCAGCGCATAGAAGGTTCGGTTGATCGTGATCTCGTCCACCGGCTTGTCCAGGTCCACCAGATCGTCCCAGACATGGGACACCCTGGAGAGCAGCAGAATCAGGTTCACCGCGTCCGCGTCACCGCGAAATGCCTTGGTCAAAAAGTCATGGTCAGTCATCAGGCGGTTATATCGGGCACACCAGCATTACTGAAGTTTTTTAACCCGTGGTGCAACACCGGCAACGCGCTGGCTTAATTCAGACTCATAGGCGTGCTGGCAGTGATCCGGCCCCCAGTAGCGAAACAAGGTGTCGATCACCGGGCGCATGAAGCCCCAAAAGTGACCGTCGCACTCCATGCGCCAAGCCACACTAGACATGGTTTCATCCGGGTTTCCGTTGCAGACGGCCACGTTGAAAAACTGGTCAATGGCGATCATCACGCGCAGCAGGTAGTCGCTCATGGCATCGGCCCCCAGGTAACAGCTTGCACCCCGGCTGCGGTGGTGGCCGCTGCAATGACCGCCCGCTTGGCAATGCCCCGGTCATAGGCTTCTTGGACTTGCGCCCCCATCAGCAGCCCGACCTGCACCATCTGCGCCGCGTCCAGGTTGACGGTGGTGTTGTCGGCCAGGGTGAAATTCACGCTGCCGGGTGTGCCCAATGCCGCAAGGTTTTGCAGCAGCATGATGGCGTTGGTGATATTGGTCTGTGCCGCCATGCTGCAATCGAAGGTGCCGTAAGGCGTCACCAGCGGTGAGGTGAGGTAGTCCCAGCGCGCATCCTTTATGGCTTCCCATTGCGCGGCCTTCATCTGGTCCAGCGTGCGAGGGTCCATCCATACCTTATTTGCCCAATCCCAGCAGCAGTGAGCGTTTGGAGATTGCGGCCTGACAACCAGCACATTTCCATTCAGGTAATAGTCACCAGAACATATTGGAAGCGACCTGCACAACTCCAAAAATGTGTCTTCATCGTCCACCCCGTAGTGGGCATATGCCGTGATTGTCGTGTTGTCATCAAACATGACGACTGCTGAAGAAGTTGCAGTATCAATGTCTATCGAAAATGATTTGATTAAGGCCATGTGTACCCCGTAAATCGTGCCTGCAAATGTTGGATGAGCAGGTTCCAATCGGTTCGCAAAACCACACCATTCGGGTTGTAAGCCTCGATCAGCGCCGAGCCTGCCAGACCCGCCTGCCCTGAGCCTCCTGGTGCGCCGTTATACCCACTACCACCAGTACCACCAGCACCACCTAGGTTGCCAAGTCCGGTCCCGCCAGAGCCACCCCCGCTGCCACCGGCACCCGTGGCCCCGGTAGACCCGTTACCGCCACCGCCGCCACTGGTGTAGGCGTTCGACCCTGCGCCACCTGCACTTCCCCCACCGGCATAAATGCTGATCCCTGGCCCTGTAATAGATGTGCCGCCGCCAGGGCCACCCACGGTAATTGTCAATTGCGCGCCTGCACTGACACCAGACACCGTGGTGATGTTTGACCCACCGTTACCGCCCCTCCCTCCAGCACCTCCGGTGAAATATTGAACTGTTCCGCCAGCACCCCCGCTGGGGTAAAAGACTGCACCTGCCCCACCATTGCCACCACTGCCGCCGCCACCCCGCACTGTGAGCGTCAACGCTGGCATATCCGATGGGACGTAAAAATAGAAAGTACCGGCACTTGGATAATTTGCAACAGTTCCCGAGAGCTTGGAGACATCAATAGAGCCAGCGGCTACTTTTCCAGAGAATGTGCCCGTGCTTCCCGAAATGTCTGCTCCATTGAGTGAGCCAGAAAACGTGCCTGTTGCACCCGTGATATTCGCGCCTGAAAGATTACCATTAAAAGACCCAGAAGCTGCATTCAAAGCGCCTGAAAAAGTCCCTGTTGCACCATTCAATGTGCCTGAAAAAGCCCCTGTAGCGGCTCGCAATTCGCCTGCAAAATAACCGGCATCGGCATACACCGTTCCACGCACTATTACACTGTGGAACTCTGCAATTCCATTGGGATGAATCATCCATCCTGCGGAGCCTTGAACAAAATTCGCGCTCTTGAGTCTTCCACCTACCGTGCCATCACCTACTGTTAGCCTTGATGCGCTCAGGTTGGCAATTTTGGCATCGTCAACCGCCAAGTTTGCAATCTTGGCATTGGTAATTGTTCCGTTCGCAATATAGGCATCTGTCATATAGATGCCGACCGGGACTGAAACGCCGTTTATCGTCGTTGCCACAGTCTGAACATAGAACGGCATCGTTGGTGCAATACCTGGACCATTTGGGCTTGCCACATAGAACCTGTCCGTTCGTACTGCAAAGGCGCTTGTCGGCGCATCACCCACCAACGTGCTTGCCAGTCCGTACCCAGACACATAGCCGTTGATATCCACTTTCACCGTGTACTGGGCAAAAAGTTTGTTGTCAGCCGTGATGCGTGCCTGTGATTCGGTGGACACCGCCGCACTGGCAGCACCGGCCACCACTGCGTTGATGTTCGTGAGCGTTGATGACGCTGACGACGCCGAATTCGCAGCATTGGTTGCGGAATTGGCAGAGGCAGTTTGGCTGTAATAAGCAGCGGCGGCTGATTCGCCAGCCGCGTTCTTTGAGGAAGTCGCAAGACCGGCCTGCGTGGTCGCGGTGTTGGCGCTTCCCGATGCATTGGTTGCAGAATTTGCAGCATTGCTGGCGTAGGTTGACGCATCACCGGCCTTGGTGGTGGCTGTGGTAGCCGACCCAGCAGCGGCGGTTGCGCTCGTACCCGCATTGGTCGCTTGCGTTGATGCCGTGCTGGCTGACGTTGACGCCGCTGATGCACTTCCACTTGCCGCATCCCTGGCTGACTCTGCCGATACCTTGGCAGCAATGGCCGCTGCCGATGCAGTACCCGCTGATGTCGCGCTGGTGCTTGCGGTTGTCCCAGACGCTGCTGCGGCACTTGCACTGTTGGTTGCGCTGGTCGCACTGTTTGCCGCTGTGGTGGCGCTGGTAGACGCAGAACTTGCAGATCCTGCTGCTCCTGTTGCGCTGCTGGCCGCATTGGTCGCAGAGGTTGATGCTTCCCCTGCCTTGGTGGTGGCCGTGGTCGCGGACATGGCCGCAGATGCGGCTGATGTCGAAGCCTCCGTGGCTTTTGTCGTAGCCGTGCTGGCACTTCCTGATGCCGCCGTAGCAGAGCCTTGTGCTGCTGTTTGCGCGCTGACTGCGGCCACTTTGGCTGCTGTGGATGCCGTCGATGAAACCTCAGAGGCGGTAGCACTGGTCGCCGCACTGGTGGCGCTTGTGGCTGCGGCTGTGGCTTTCTGGGTGGCGGTGGTGGCGCTTGTTGCCGCAGCGGAGGCTGATGTTGCCGCAGTTGATGCCGATCCAGCAGCATTCGTGGCGCTCGAAGCGGCCTCGGTGGCCTTGGTGCTGGCCGTGGTTGCGCTGTTTGACGCCCCTCCTTGTGCAAGGATCGCGTTTGCCTTTGCTGTCGCCGCGTCTGCGGCAGACTGAGCCGCAGCGGCGGCGCTTGTGGCTGCTGAAGCAGTGCTTCCATAGGTGGCTTCAAGCCCACCCACCTTCGACACCAATGAGCTTGCACCAACGTCTATTAGGTCAATTCGTGTCCCGAGGTCGGCATAAAGCTGGCTTTCCGTTATCTCGCCCTCCAGCGCATTGAGCAGCAAGGAGACATCCTGCCCAGTGGTGACCGCCACACCGTTTGTCCCGCCAGCCGGGACAAGGGACTCCACGCCGTCCACGGTTTTCCACTTCAGCCACAAGCGCCATGTGGTAGCCGGGTTTGTGGGATAGCTAAACACCGTGCCGCTGAACTCGGTCAACGCAACAGCGTTGGCGAATACCGGAAGTGCCCCACTGATCCATGTCGCCCCATACAGGATCGCCTTGGCGTGGCCGTGCCCCATCGTGTAGGTCGGTGCATCGCAGGCAAGCATGATGTTGCTGATCGCCGCAGTGGCGCTGAAGCCCGAAGGGGTTGGGGGCGGCGTCAGGTCTGGTTCATACACTGACCCACCAGACCCATCAGCCCCGCCAGACCCACCAGTCCCGCCACCGCCAGTCCCAGTCGAATTCCCTCCAGCGCTCACCTTCTTGGAGATCGCTGTGCCCAGCACACCGGAATCGAGCAAGTCGCGCCGGGTCAAGCCCTGGTCCAGCGCGTCGCCCCGGTGCCCGAGGTAGACCGATAGAGCCTCGCGCACCTTCTCCAAAAAGTTGGGGGACGTGACGGGCGGCAGGTCTTTGCGGTCATCGCTCATGTGGTCGCCAACTCTCTCATGGAGTGCGCCATCGCCGCGCCCTGGATCGCGCCGGTCGTCTCCACCTGAATCTGGTAGGTCATCGCGTAGTACCCGGCAGGGAGCCTGAACGGATTGGCATCCAGCACCGTCTGCGTGTGCTTGAGCGCCCCGTCCGCGTAGAGCTTGAAGGTTACGGGGTAGGCATCGGCCACCACTTCAGCGCAGGCAAACGCCTGCGTGGGCTTGGGCAACTTGAACAACTTGGACTTGAAGGTAACGGTCTTGGCCGCACCAGAGTCCCATTTCTGGATGTTGATGCCGTCCAACACAAACAGTGCGTCTTGCAGGTCATCGAGGTAGAGCGCGTCAAATCCAAAGTCGAGAAAGTACATGCCGCTTGCGTTGGCCGGGTCGATCACAAAGCCCTTCCTGACACCACCCACGGTGTAGGTCGCCAGATAGCGGCGCTCGTACATGCACGCCTTGATGCTGCTGGGATTGAGCAGTTGCCAGTCGTCGCGCGTCATCACCCCATCGGTGAGCATTCGCGGGCCGCTGCTGCCGATATAGGCCAACCCGTCCGGCGAGGCCCATGCCACGCCATGCCCCATGCCCACCGCGCTCAGTGGTGCGACACAAGCCTGATAGAACTCAAGGGGCTGCTCATCCATGCTGTCGGGCGTGCCGCCAGTGATCAGGCTCGGATTGCCATTGGTGAGCAGCACCAGCGTCTGCCCGAAGGTTGCAAGGGCCACCGGCTGCGCATTGAGGGGCAACACCTCATAGGCCAGCGGCCAAGCGTAGTAGGTGAAGGCTTCGCAAAACCGCACCGAGCGCCCGCTGATCCCGGCCATCATCCCGTTCCACAGTCCGGTGAGCCAGGACAAATCGACGGGCGGCATCAGCCATGTGGTTGTGGGCAGCAGTTCACCAAGGTCGCGGTTGTCATCGGTAGTCTGGGTGCTGGTCGATGCGATCTCGCGCAGGAAATAGAATTCGCCGCCCGAAGAACTGGCTTGCGTGCGGTAGATGCGAAAGCGATTGATCCCATAGGTGCCGCTCGGCGCAACCAGACCGCTGATCGTCACCACATCAAGCGTCTTGCAGACCAACTCCCACGAGGGCGCTGCCGGTGCGCTTTCTTCGCCCATGTCGGTGACACAGGTGTAGATATAGAAACGCGACTCGGTGAGGGCGTTCACCACTGTGGCCGTGCCGGTGCCCGAGCCGACTGCGGTTGCTGTAAAGGTGACGCCGACCGTGTTACTCGCCGCGCCGATTGCCACCCAGTCTGTACTGCCCACGGTGGTGATGACGTATTTGGAGTTCAGCACAAACGATCCAGCCGTTGTGGGGCCGGGTGGGGCTGCGCTGACCAGGCACTGCGCTTGGGGTGCGGGCACACCCAATGTGCGAAAAGCTGTTGGGTAAGGGGCGCTGGCAAGTGCCAGGGTGGTGTTCGTCCAGCGCGGCGCGAAGGCAGCGCCGCATGAGTAGTAGGTGCGCTCGGTCGTGTCAGCCGCATTGGGCGCGCAAACCACATGCACCTCAGACGGCCAACTCAGCCAGTAATGGGTGTCCGACACCACGTCCCGCCCCATGCGGTAAATGGTCACGCGCCCAGCGGGAACGGTCGCCACATTGGCCGGTGCCTTCCACGGGCGCAGATCACCGCGACCGGGTTTCTGGTTGGTGGACGCCACGCCCACGCCCTCGGGCAGCAGCATCGGGTGCAGGGCGCGGTTCTCGCCACCAAAGCCAGATAAGCGGATGATCATTTCAAGGCCACACCGTTTCTCTTGTCAAAACTTCGCATACCCGCAAGGCCCAGCAAACCCAGCAGAATCTGGGTCGTCAGTGTCGTATCAATGACCGGGAAGGTGCCGGGGTACTTGAAGATCACCACCGCACAAAAACGCATGATGGGTTCAAACAGGGCCGCATACAGCATCGAGAAGCCGCAGCCCCACATGATGAATGGCCGCGCACCAGAGACAAACATCGAACTACTGCCCGCCTCTGTCTGGTTAACGCCTATCTGTGCCTTGGCTATGTCCGTGTCCGCTGCAAGCTGGGCCAACTCGCCCGACTGCTGGAGCTTGAACAGTTCGAGCTTGGCCGCAGCCGCAGCCGCTGGATCAGGGAACACCCGGTCTATGACCTTGGAGCCGACCTCAAGCAACAAGCTGACGGGATCGAGTGCCATGCTATGCCCCTATTAAGTTGGACGCTATGCGCTTGGCCCAGCCGCGTGAGCTTTGCGGCCAGTTCTTCAAGCCACACATGAAGCGCAGGCGGTAGCCATTGAAGCGCGCCGATATGACAGCCCCAGGCAGCTTGCCAATTGCCGCCAAGGTGGCAGGCCCGATCACACCATCCGGCTCCACATCCACCGCCTGTTGCAGCCACTTCAGCGACTGGGTGACACCGCTATTGACCGCGCCGTCGAAAACATCAAAGCGCGCTTCTGGCGGCAGCATGGATGCGTGGCAAGCGTTCCAAAAGTCAGCCAAATAAATTTGCTTTGCACGGTCCTGCGTCAGCTTGGAAATGTCCTCATTGGGGTAGCTGCGTTTGCAGACTCCCCAGTTCGTCTCACCACCTGGGTCGCATCGTGCAGCGGCTTCTTGTGGCGAGACATAGCCGCCCTCGTTGCCAAGCAGTTTGTCAAAGCAGGCGTCGAATTCGGTGGGGTTCATTTTTTTGCAATCGTCAAAATGTCACGTTCAGCCGCACTCACACGTTCTGTAAGTCGGGCATTTTCGATTTCGGTTAGCTGATGTGCGACCTCGATCACCCTAAATTTGCTACCAATGTCTTGCCAGGAATAAAGGGCGAATGCTTGTACTGCGACCAATACAGAAGCCAGGACATACCACGCACCCCGGCCAAAGTTCAGTATCTTTTCTTCCTTCGCCACCTGTTCCCTGAAGCCAATCAAATGCGCCTCAAAATCGGCTTTCAGTTCCCTGACCAGCAGGGTGTTGACCGTGTATGTGTTGCTCATCCTCTCCAAAATCACCAGCACCATTCTGATGTTTTGGTCACCCTCAACAGCAAGCAGGGATTCAATGCTTTCGGTGATGGCTTGGCAATCGAGCACTTCAACTTCAGACATGATCTACCCCTCATGCAGCCAATCCGGGTCTGGCTTGGGGTTTGACGGCCATCGTGGCTGCGATCTCAGCGCCCAATGAAATGGTGACCATTTGCAGATAGCCAGCAGCACGCTCTGCGTTGCCCGCGTACTCGCTGTCCTTGCTGTAGGCCCGGTACAGGATCAGGTTCAACACATCGTCGGCATAAATGTCTGGCAGGCTCAGATTGCCCGTGACATCGGTCCAGGTGGTGCCAGCCAGCGGCTCTGTAATG
Organism: uncultured beta proteobacterium; assembly: GCA_903886275.1. Taxonomy (GTDB): domain Bacteria; phylum Pseudomonadota; class Gammaproteobacteria; order Burkholderiales; family Burkholderiaceae_C; genus Allorhodoferax. Next base: position 82,258 of record CAISLN010000022.1, read on the forward strand.
TCGGTCGGATAGGCCGCATACATCACCTCCAGTTCGGCCAAGGCGCTTGCCGGGGGATAGAGGTAAAAGGTGGTCGGGTCACGCGAGTCAAACATGAAGTGCTGAATGTTGATCACCGGGGTCAAGGTGTGCCAGCTTGGCGTCTGTGCGTCCATGACCGCGCGTGGAACTTCATTGACAGCCAGCCTGGTCGAAGTCGCTGCCATGTTGCGGGTGATCTCGATCAGCTTGGCCGGAATGGGAGACAAAGCGGCGGTGCCACCAGCGCCAGTTGCACTTTTCAGGCTCTGGCGCGTGCCCAAGGAACACCGAAAAGTGGCGGTCGTGTTCATGGAGTCCGGGCGCACCTTGACCACTGCGCGCTGGGCGTCATTGAGCCAGCGCACCAGTTCATTGGCGGGCCAGCGCACGGAAGTCTGGTCTTGCAGCAAGTCCGTTGCGCGGTGAATGATGGATTGGGCGGTAATGGTCATGGGGGACTCCTAGAAAGGGTTGGAGAGCACCCGGTAGCGCGCCCTTGTGAACGACTTTTGAGTGCTTGTAAGCGCCTCGGTCGTGTCGGACGCATAAATGGCCGAGTAGTAAAGGGCAAGTTTTGGGTGTGACCAAGGCAAGTCAGGCATCATCATCAAAGAGGCCGACGCACCCGCTGCGATGGTGGTCAGGTTGTTCTCATAAATGGCCGAGTCGATCTCGGTGCTAGAGCGGGTGGGCGCATAGGCCACGCGCAGGGTCAAATTCACCGCGCCGACAGGTTTCGGGTAGAGGCCAAGCTGGGCGGTGTTCGCCTGAAAATAGTTTATTGGCGTGCCGCTTGCCACTTCCCAGTTCGTGTGTTGGCCGTCCAGATAATCCAGCGTGACCGGTTCAATCAGGATTCCATTGATCTTGCAGGCCAACACCAGTGTCACCGTTACCCCTGTGGATGCGCTCAGGTCCAAAGGAAGGTCAGCAGCAGTTACGGTTTGAACGGGCTGGGTTTCTTGCCATACATTTGTCTTGGTGCAAAAGTCTATCGCGGTGTTCCTGATCGCGTTGATGATCAATGGGGTGGGGCACTGCAAAACCAGCGGGGCCACCTCCGACAAGAACGCCGTGTAGGCCACGGTGGTCACGGGGCATCCTCACCCACTGGCAGCACCGCTGCATCCCCCGGCGCTGCTGCTGGCTCTTCAAGCGCAGCAAATCTGGGTTTTCGTCCCGCTTTTTTGGGCGAAGCCAGACCCTCAAATTCTTCGATGCGTATGAAATTTCCACCGGCAACCATCACGCTCGCAAGCTCGGGGCCGACATCGGCAACCCCCTCGATCACCTCCACCACGCCATGAACACCAAAATCCAGCGTTCGGTTGTAGGCACCTGGGTAACGCGACTTGATCAGACATTGCAACTTCATCGACTTCTCCAAAAAGCCCCACCCCTCAAAAGAGCGGCGGGGCATTCACTGGCATGGCAGTACTTAGGCTGCGATGTAGGTCAGCGTTGCGCCGATCTTGCCGGTGGCGGTGGCGGTGAAATTGCCCATCACCACCAAGCCAATCAACTGATCTGCTGTGCGGCTCACCACCATGCGCGTGTGCGTTTTGGTAAGGGCACGCACCAGACCACCGGCCTGACCCAGCGTTGACGCAGCAACCCAGGCAGCGCCGCCAGAGGCTATGGTGTCCATGGCCGGAACAGGGGCAGTGGTGAGGATGCCGAAGTCAAAGACGCCAGTGCTGCCAGTGTCAATGTCGTCGCAATCCAGTGTCCAATCCACCACCTTGCAATTGGCCGGGAGATAGCCCATCTTGACCACATCGCCGGTCAGAAGAACGGCACTCAGGTCGAACTCAAAGCGCACGGTAGTGGCTCCAGAGCCATCGGGTTGCACCGCCGAGATAGTCCGGTTGGCATGTTTGCTTGCGTAAACGGTCATGTCATTTCTCCTGTTCTATGGCGTGGCTTAGGAAGGATCAGCGCAGGCGGTATCGACTGCGATGACACCCATGTCGCGGCTTACGCTGTCAACAGGGCTGGTGAAGGTAGTTTTCTTGATGCCGAAGATCGACCCGGTGGTGATGACCACCTGGTTGCCACGGTCTTCGAGTTCTTCGTTCCAGTCGAAACGCAGGCCGGTGCCCGCCGAGCCGAAGGCCACCACTGCGGCCTGACGGCCCATGAACAGCGCGCGGGCTGCGGCCAGATTGCTGCTGCCGCCGTAGTCGCTGAAGCGCACCACAGAGCGGTGCGAGTGTAGGATCACGTTGGCGTGCATACCCAAAGCGCCCGTGAAGATGGGGGATTTGAGGCCCACCGCAGCCGCTGTCGCCTTTTGGATGTCGAGCCACTGGCCGGTACTGGTGTTGTTGCGAAGCTGGAAGGCTTGCCACGGGTGCATGAGCAAGACGAAATGCTCTTCCCCGTCGATGCGAACCGGCTGCATGGCCGGGATGCCCAGTGCGCCGCCACCCATCGTGCTGGTGCGCGCCACGCAACGCTCGATGGTGTTGAGCGTCATCACGTCCTGCGCGGTCACATCAGGCTTGCTGATTGCGGGAGAGCCAGCGGTGTCGCCATAGAGGATGTGCTGGGCGTCCGGTGCGGTCAGGGCATTGCCAGCAAAGCCGGTGTAGGTCGTTGGAAAAATGTAGTCGGTCGCAACACCCCGTGCGCCAGACAGGTACATGAACAGCAACTCGTCAAACACCTTGGCCCACCATTCGCCCTGGCGGCGCCGGGATACGGCACGCAGATCGTGGATGGTGCGCTTGCGCGTCATCTTGCCACCCGTATTCACACCAGAGCGCATCTGGTCGATGTACATGTTGTCCGTTGCGAACTTCAGGTCTTCTTCCTTGCCGCGCAGGGTGGTGTCACCTTCAATGGGCTGCATCTTGAGCTGCATCACCAAGTCGTAGCTGATCTGGTCCCCGGCATCATTCTCAAGTTGGGGCAGCACCTGAATGGGCGTCTCGGCGTCAGCGCCTACACCCATGAATTTGCGGTTGAAGTAACTCTCACGACCGACATCTACGGCCAGAAAGGCTGAATAGCGTTTGACCGCCTTGGCGTCTCCGACGCCGACAATGGTTGCACTCATGGAGGCTCCTTAAAGTGGGACTTCAAGGCACACTGCTGCGCGCCAACCTAACTGATTACCCTCAGTCAATTCAAATTGGACTCCTTACACCAGCATTTTTGTTGGCTGCGAAATACCTTTTTGCGCTTGCTGCGCGGGAGAGCCACGGTAGGGCAGGTCGATGATGACATCCGACTCAGACTTGATTTCCAGTCTGGCCCGCTGGCCGCTTTTTTCCAGCAGCGTGACCGACACGCGCCCCTTGTCAAAGGACACGCTATCGCCCACCCGTACATCGACCTTGAGGACTTTCATGCGGCGCGCAGATACCGGCTGATTTCATCCGGGCTGAGTCGGGAAAGCTGGCGCTCCAACTCCATGCCACTGAGCTTCTCGAAGCGGGCGAACTCATCACCGCCACCGGTTTCGGGCAACTCGGCTGCGGGCAGACTCGCCAGCGTGACCGGGCCGGTGGGGCGCACCAGGGTGGGCTTGGCGGGTGCGGCGGCTGGCACCGGGGTAGCGGGTGTGGTGGATGCGGCAAACAGCTTCCTGACCTGTGCGTCGGCCTGCGCGAGAAACCAGCCGCTTGAGCGTTTGGAATTCTCCGGGACATGCGCGGCGGCTTTCACTGCGGCGTCGAGTGCGGCAAACAGGATCGGGTCTTTGTAAATCGCAGCCGACTCCTGCTCAAAAAAGCGTTCCTGCTCCCATGCCCAACGCGCCTTGTTGTTCGCCTCGTTTTGCTGGAGCGCGAATTCCGCCATGCGCTGGTCTCCGCGCAGTTCGGCCTTGGCCTCAATGATGCGGGTGCTGTCAGCCGCATAGGTCGTGATGTCGATATCGCCTTGGGCGAGCTTTTCGCGCAACGCAAGCTCTTCGGACACCAGTGCCGCGATCTTGGCATCAAAGTCTTCCACCGCTGGCGCATTAAAGGTCGGCACAAACTCCACGGGATCGTCTGGCGCGACTTCAGCAGCCACCGGCTCGGGCGCGGCTGCGGCCACGGCAGGAACAAAATCAGGCTCATCCGGGTCATCCGGGTCATCCGGGTCGTCCGGGCCTTGTGCGTTCAGGTTCTGCACGCCGCCACCGCGCATGGCATTGAGTTCTTTCTGATCGGTGTCCTCCAGAGCTTGACGCTCTGCATCAGATAGACCGTTCAGGTCCGATTCTTGAATGGTTGCCATGGGTATTCTCCTGGTTGGTGAGGGGGTTATAAATTGAACATCAGCATTACAAAGAACTCCTGTTCGTCCGCTTTCATCCGGGCAAGTCGCCTCGATTCTTCTTTGGCCTGCGCTACAGCGGCGGCGATTACCGGCTGCTCGATTACCGGCATATCCATTGCGTACCGAACGATGACGGGTGCCATCTCCACCGACTTTGCTGCCTTCTTGGGTTGTGGCGTGGCCTCACCCTGCTTGGCCTTGCGTGCCTCGTTCGCCTTCGCGCGCATTTCCAGCAGTTCCCACGACTTTTGGACATCCTCATAGCTCGGGCCTTCGGGGCGTTTGGCCTTGGGCGTGGTCGGCCTTGACTGAGTGTGTTGGCCCCGGCCCCAGCCCCAGCCCCGGCCCCGTCCCCGGCCATAGACCTGGTTGCTTTTGGCCTCTTCCATCAGCCAGTCGATCAGCCCTTGCACGGCCAGCGCAATCGGGTGAAGCGCAAAGCCCAATCCCTGCAATGCAATGGCGCGGGCGTTCAGGCTCATATGGGCGTCACAATGGTGGTGTCACCATTGGTGCTTATTCTTTGAACAATGCTTCCTGCTGTGCGGGTACTAGGCGTCACCGTGAGCGTTGCGCCAATGGCGTGCAGGGCGGCAAGCTGCGTGATGCGTTCGAGTTCGCTGGCAAGCTCCACGCGAATCTGCGCCGCTACCTGATTCACCGTGGGCGCAGTCCCGCCGCCTGATACGCTGATGCCCTGGGCCTGCACGGGCACCACCATCTTGACCAGCACGGCGAACACGCCCAAGGTTTTGACCACGGGGTCACCGCCACCCTCCACGAACAAATTGCCCGTGATGGTCAGGGTCTGGTCAGCCTCCATGGGTCGCACCCGCCAACCGTTAGCCAAAAAATAATACGGTGGAATAAAGAGTCCGTCACCCAGATCATCGCCGCCGACCGAGCGAAAAGCGGGCAGGTACTTGGCGTTATCGTCCAGCGCCGCCCAATCCACCCAGGCCGCATAAATGGACTTAGCTGTCACGGTGGCGCTGTCCAACACAATCCGCCGGGTCGCTGGGTCGATTGTGGTGGACATGGGCGTTTATGCGTACACCCGGTCCTGCTCTGCCACCAGCGACAAACTGATGGTCTTGGAGCGGGACAAGACACCTGTAGCGACTGCGTACTTGCCATAGCCGGGGCGCACACCGATGAGCGTCACCTGCTTGTCGGTCGCTGCGGGTCCGCCTGCGGTGGAATTGTCGTAGTCAAAATCAAACGCAATGGAGCCTGAACTGATCACTCCCGCGATGTCGGCACCTGAAGCGTTTTTGACGGTGATGGCACCCGCCTGACCATAGTCATCATTGGCACCGGGGCCGGTGGTATACATGAGCCGGTAGCTAGAACCTGGCCCCACCAGCACCGCATTGAACAGCATGGCACCGGCTGCGGTGTAGGGGTTGACGCGCAGCACACCCGAATCGTCATAGAACTGCACACGGTTGCTGTCAACAGCCTGGATGTTGTCGATATAGACCGGGGGTCTGGTCACCAGCGTGTCACCCACGAATGACAACAGGGCCGGTTGGATTTTGCCGATCTTGACGCCCGCCGTGCCATCTGTGTTGATGTCGGAAGACTGGCGCAACAGGTACTGAACTTTGGTGTAAATCTGCTCCAGCGTGGCACCGTTGCCGTTAATCACGATTTTGAAGCTGTAGGGGAATCCGCCAATGCTGCGGGTTTGGTTGGCCGTGTAGTAAGCGACCGTGATGCCGCTGTACGGCGCACCCGACATGGCCGCATCATTGGCCTGAATTTTGAGGTCATCTTCATTCGAGAGCAGCATGTTGACGATGTAGGCACCCGTGGTCGTCTTTCCGGTGTCCTCCAGCACGGAGTCCTTGTACTTCTTCCCGTACTCTCGAACGTAACTTTTGAAGTAGTAGCGCGAGTCGAAAGTGGTGGTGCTGGGGTCCGCCGTGGCGCTGCCATAAACCTGAATGCCCTGGTTGCACTGGTCAGGAAAGGTGAAATTGGTGGCCGCGCCGTCAATGACGTTCTGGTAATAGAGTTGCGAGCCACTGGACACAGCGCCCAGTCCCACAATGCCCACATACTGCCGCGCCAAAGTGCCAGTCGCGTTGTACTCTGACCAGCCGCCGTCGCGCAGCATCTGGCGCGTGGCGTCATCTGCCGGTTTCCAGCCATTGAAGGTTGTCCCGTCCGTGCCGAACTGGAACTGACCGGACAGCGCGTCGATTGCGTACATGGGGAATGGCGAGTCCTGATAGCTTGCTGTGGCCCACAGGTCAACGAGCTTGGAATACAGCGCCTGCAAGGTCGCGCCAGGCTTTGCCCCGCAGTTGCCTGCCACGTTCAACTTGATGGTCTTGGCGGCTTCATCCACCGTCAATTCGGTGCCCACATTGAGTTGGGCTTTGCTGATGATTTTTGCCATGGTTAAAGCTCCTTTGCTTCGATAACGTAGTTGGAATTGCTAAGGCGTACCACCCCGTCAGCAAGTGGCTGGACTTTTTCAATATCGAATTCCACCCCATCGAGAATCAGGGGCTGGGTCTCATCAAATACCAGTCCGATGTATTTGTGATCGGTGGTCAAAATTATTTGCATCATTGGTAGACCCTATCGGTTACGAGAGACACGGGCAGCGTTGCGGCGCTCGCGGTGAGCGCATAGCCGCGTATATAGAGCGGCACATACCCCGGCTTGATGATGCCAATGTCCACCGAAGCCGCGCCGTTGTAGGTGTAAACGTAGTCATAACTGGTGCCCGACACCTGATCCACGGCCACCAGGACGGTGTTCGTTCCGGCTGCCAGCACGACCACATCCGAACCGCTTGGAAACCCGGCAATGGTGAGCCGCGCCACCGTCCCCGCGTTGCTGGTGTAGACGCAGGTAATGACGCCAGCATTGACGATGATCCCGGTGGTTTTGATGGATTTCAGTTTGGAGCCTGCCGAGAGTTTGGCGCCCGGTTGCACGAGCAGCCTCCAGTCGCCGAGCAGCATTTCCGTACCGCTGGCCGATAAAAAACTGACTGGCACGCTCACCATGTTTTCTGGCAGGGCCAACCAATACTTGATGTAGTCGTACAGCTGATCCAACGTATAAACGCCGGATACGGTGACGGCTCTGTTGACTACAAAGCAGGCGAGAAGAGGGTATTTGCTGGCGTCAGCTGTGTAGTTGGGGTCTGGCGTGCGAACGAAACTCTCGGTTTGCGGGGCCACCATAGTGAACGTGCGACTCATGTCTACAAGGTCTTTGCGCCGAGCCAGCAGGGTGAACGGATTGAACCCGACAGGCGTAGCGTCTGCGAACATCTGCCTTTGCCACAACAGCCGCGTTGGTGCCGCCGAGGTGACGCTTGCGGCATAAACTTCAGCGCCCGAGCCGTTCACAATGCGTACCGTAACCGGACTTGCAGCGTCATAAAGCGTGCCTGGGGACCACTCAAAGTTTCGGTAAATTTCAGTCCTTACCGAACTGCCAGGCGGGGACATGTCGAAGGTGCCAGGGGTGGCAGAGTCCGGCCACTTTTCATTCACGATGATGGCCTTGCCCAAAACAACAGGGTCGCCAAAGACAGAAACAGAAGTCCCACGAAACACCGGGTTTGTCAGCGTGCTGGTGCCTCCAGACCAAGCAAAATAGAGGGCCGCTGTGATGGTGATGCCATAGCCCGAAGTGAGCGGCGCAAATGTGATTGCGTTGTAAACACCATCACCAAACTGCACATTCCAGTTCACGCCAGAGGCAGCGCCACCGGCACCCACGCGAACGTCATTCACCATCGTCAGCCCGTTGATCTTGCCAGCCAGATTCTCAAGGTGCGTGAACAAATTTGCATAGTTGCCACCGCCACCGGCCACCAGCGTGATATTGGTCAGGCCGCTGCTGGCAATGTAGGGGTCGAAGAAGTCCACGCGCGCGCCAGAAATGGCGGTCGAGTTGACGCGGTAGACGATATTGGCTCCGCTGAGTCCTTGCAAAAAAGAATACCCGACGTTGGCATTGATGGTGATGCCGCCGCCCTGCGGAAAAGTCAGCATGCCGCCGTAGGCTACATAGGGCTTGGAGGTGATGAAAGCATCATCAAAGACCAAAACCTCACCCTTGCGACAGGTAAGCGATGCGCCGTTTGGGACTGACAACTGGCTGTTGCGAAATATGCAGGCTCCAGCCTCATACATGCCCACCGTTGGGTTGGCATCCACCACCGCTTGCAGTTCGGCCTCGGTGGCCGCGCCGCTGCATGTGAAGACGTAGGATGCGTAGGTGATTGCCATTCAGATCGTCCTTTGGCCTTCCTATGCCAGATCAACCGCGCCGGTTGCATCGCCCGCCGCGTGCGCCGCCATTGCAGTGTTGGCTGTCATGGTTTCTTTCCTTTGGGTTGGGGTGGTTTGGTGCTGGGTTCTTCGTCCATCTGAGCACCAATGAGGTTTCCATCCTTGTCACGCTCAAGCGTGATCGACTTCCTGACCGCGCCGGTCGATGCGTTGTCGATGGTCAGATTCAGCGTGATGGGGGCTTGCGCTGGCGCTGCTCGCGGCGCTGCTCGTGGCGCTGTCTGTGCAGCGACGGGCGAGGGCTGCTGAAGCTGGACCTGCATCTCGGGGTTAGCGCCTGCGTTGGCTGCGACCTCTTGGCGGCGTAACTCCAATTCGTCCCTTGCGGTTTGGATGCTGGCAAGCACCTGGGCGGCATTGGCCTTGATTTCTTCGACCTTGGCCGCTTGCTCTTCCAGGGCGAGTTGCTGGCTCTGATCCTGCAACTGTTTGACGCGGGCTTGCTCCTGCTGCTGCACCTGGGCCTGCTGCTCTTCCTCGGGCGAGAGCTTCTTGCCGGGGTCGCGCTGGCCATTCAAGGTGCGGATGCGCGCCACCAGCTCGTCCTTGTTGGGCAGGTCGGCCATGTCGATCACCAGATCGAGCATGTTCATGGCGATCTGCGGGTCCATCGCGGCCAGTTTGGTGGTCACATCGAACAGGGACTCAAACATGGCTTGGCGCAGGCTGCTACGGAAGTCCTGCTCACTGACAATGAAGTCGGCTTGGCTGGCTGTAATCGCATTGAGCATTTCGCCGGTAGCCGGGTCGATCTGGTTCACGGTGTCCCAGCTTGAGACGCCGCGCTCGTTGGTCAGGCGAATGACTTTCTCGCTGTTGTAGAACTGCTCCACCAGACTTAACTGCATCTCCCCAATCAACTGGAAGGCCAGTCGCAGGTTGTCAAACATTTCCGTGGTGACGGTGCCGCCCTGGTCCTGGCGTGCAAGAATGGCCTTGCCACTGGTGGCGTTGCTGGAGCGCCCAAGGTTCTCATCCGTGACCCCGCTGACCTGTCGGATCGACACGGCATCCCGGTCCATCAGCACCATGTGTTCATGGGCCAACTGCACATCGCGGTTGACCTCCAACGCACGACCGGGGTTCTTGACGATGATCGCGTCCGGGCGCGCTATCTCCTGGCGCAGTCCCTCCACATCATCGACCGCGCCCTTTTCCATGATCACCTGATTGGTGGACAGGATGTAGAGCGACTTGGAAGCGCGCTTGTTCAGGTCTTCCTGCGGGTCACGGATTTGGCGGATTGCGCCATAGGGGGCGTTGTCGCGCTTGCGCCTGAAGCACCAGACCGGGACGAAGGGAATTTTGTTGTGGTGGTAGGGGCTGACCATATCGCACAGCATCCCTTGCTCAGTGAACAGGGCCACGCGCACTTGCATCATCTGGCGCGGGTACACGGATACCCTGCCCTCCTGCACCGCATCGGTATGGGCCGGGTCTGCTGCGTTGAAGGGGCGACCGTCAAGCGCCGGGTGGCCGCGCATGGTCTGCACGGTGGCGGGCACCTTGTACCAGCACTCCATCAGCTTCACGCGCTCACGGCTTTGGCTAAAGGAGGTCGAGCCGGTGAAGACCGCACTTCTGGCGCTGCCCACGCTGGCGTAGTCCTCACCAGCGGGTGTCACGCGCTGGTTCATGTACCACGACTCGTCATCTTCGTTGCTCAGGGCGCGCCCGGACTTGATGGAGCCTTCGAGCAGACCCTTGCGTGTGGGAAACAGCGCCAGCGCGATGTCCGAGTCCACATATTTCCAGCGGAAGAAGTACCGGGCGTCCGAGTAGTCGCGCTCGGTGGAGTGCGAGTCGTACAGGGTGTTGCGCCAGTTCTCGCAGCGAAAGTACAGCGGCTCACTCTCGCCGTCGCTGCGAATGCCGACCTCCAGCCAGCCCACCCCGGCCTTGATCGCGTCGGCAAAGGCGGCGCTGCGGTGCCAGGGCACCTTGTTCACATCGCTGACGTACTTCATCAGCTTGGTCTTGATCTCGGCCATCTGCTCGTCGCCCTTGTCGCGGGGCAGAATCTTGAAGTCCACACGCGTGCGCCGCTCCGTGCCGATCACCCAGTCAATCGTGGGCTTGATCTCGTTGAACACCAGTGGGGCCTGACCGCGCTCCACCAGTTCGGCGGCATCCTCCGCTGTCCACTGCATCCCATCGTAGAAATCCTCGTCCAGCGCCTGCTGAAAACGGTTGCTGGCTTGGCGGTTCCATTCACCGTCATACCAGTCGGTGAGCCGTTCGTGCAGCGCCAGCATGGCGGGCGCGTCCATCGGGTCGGGCGCAGAGGCGTCCCCGGCGATGTCGGGTGCCTTGCCGCCAAAAGCCGATGGGTTGTCAAAGGGCGAACGGCTGGAGACTTCTGGGGTGGTGTTCATGCGGTGGCCTTCGCGTTGGGCGTCATTGCATCTGCTCCAGCGGGTCGTGCGCGATTTCCTGATGGCTGATGACCTGACCGTTGGCCCCGCCCTCGCGCAGCAAGACCTCGGCGCGCTGCTCCCGGCGCTTCACAGCAATCTCTGGCTCGGGCGGCATCCGCACCAGTTCGTCCAGGCCCGACTGGAACAGGTCGGCAATCTTCCCGACAATGGATTTCTCCAGCGGGGAATAGCCAATCTGCTGGGCCGCATTCATGGCCTGCGCGATCAGGTATGCATCGTCCGTGTACTGGTGCGCGGCAGACAGACAGACGGCGAAGGCACCGGCCTTGCGGGTGGAAGACCAAACAATCATGGCGGGTTCGGTGTTGACGTATTGAAACGACAACACCAGCTCCCCAAAGCGGTGAACCTTGAGGGCGAACTTTCCACCAAGGGTGATGTAGGGGCGCGCTGTGGGGCCAAGAATCATGCGGACTCCTAGTGAGTTAGCCGCAATTGAGCACGTTACACCAGCATTTTTTTGTTTTTCAGTGCAATTAAAATTTTAGCTATGTGCAAAATTTGGTGGGACCGGTCAGAAATTGCCAACGAATCTGATTCTCGGGGCACGTTGAAGTCAAGAGCTTCTGAGCGTGTTACGAAAAGACCCTGTGGTTAGAAGTCGGCAATGGGCTGATTGGAGTCAGTGAACTTTCTATTCTGGTCGCCCCAAACCTGTCGTTCATCTACGCGCTGGAAAGTCAGCAAACTGGCCTAGGTGGCTTTTTGGCACGCACAGGTAACGGCGAGCCCGGCGTCAAGACCATCTGGCTGGGCATGCAGCGGATTCTTGATTTCTCCGCTGGCATTAGATTTTCAAGGGAGCTCCAGGCTCAGGGGACTTGTGCATAACGAGATGCTAAACGCCAAGACGATGGACGTCTCTTTGTTGTTTTTCCCATACTTTATTAAATCAATTTTTAAGTAATTAACGACTGTTTTTCCCTAAGCTCGGCAGCCCACCATTTACACCCCACCCAGAGAGTCCACCCCAATTCATTGTTCGCATACCGCCGCCAAATACTTGAGAAAAATTGGTATAAAGCACGCGTCTTCGGGGTTCACTTTTTTGATTACGAAGACCACTTATGTAAGGTTTTTTCGAACCAGGCAGAAGTATCAATTCAGGTACAATAAATTTCTTTGATTTATTAACCTTTGGCTTTGCAGTTTTAACGGCAAGGTTCTCAGATAACTTTGTTACAGCTAAGTTCTTGACCAAGTTGAAGGTGACAACAAAGCACTTACCCTCTCGAAATAAGGTAAATGGTCCTTCATATTGTGAGCCGAGGCGCTTACCTATCAGCGCCGCTGGGTCCAATATGGCGATACATCGAAACCCATTTATTGGCAAATATATTTCTTGTTGCGTTGAAATTGAGCAGTTCGTGACAAAATCAATACCTATTAGATCTGGCGGATCCTCTGACCACTGCATGAGCATTTCTGTTAATAATTCAATTGATTCGGTTCGAGCTAGCGGATTTATAAAGCCATCTAGTACCTTTCTATTTTGAAGTAAAAAAAATGATGCGTCTCTCAAACTTCTAATTTTTATAGGGTGCACAAGCAATAGCTTTGCCAATGCTTGAGGTGCATCAAACATCTCACCAAGAGCCATTTTTTGACCCGCAGTCGGCTTGAGAACAACGCGAATTCTCTCAACGGGCGTCTTCAATTCAGGCGCGTTATCTTTAACAGGTCTCGTTACTTTAAATGTCGACTCTGACTTAACTATTTCCGGATGCTTTCTATTTACTTTTACGATTGATTTTGGTTGCTTTTTCTCCAAAGAATTTATAATTTCAGACTTTTTCGCATCACTACTCCACACGCGAATGAGACTCATATTACCCCCATTTTTTATTACTACATTTAAGTTAATGCTTAAGGATGGTCTGAATAAATCGTTGCCAGTTGCTATAGCGAGTCGGTTGTTTTTAAAAAGCAGAATTTCACGCGCAACCTTTCAAAGTGGCGCCGTTTCTTGCGCCCGTTGGGCTAGTTTTCGGCCCTTGCAGGGCCTTTCCCCGGCGGTCAGGCGCACTCATTCCTGCACTCCCATCGTAATCGTTTAAACCCCCAACCATCCAGCAGATTTTCCTGGTCACACGGTCACAATCAACACCCAACGCCCCGCGTGCTTGATCATGCGCCCGGCCTTGAACATGATTTCCTGCATCACCGTCTGCGCCTGCGTTTGGCTCCATGGCGCAGTGGTGCGTCTTTGCCAATCAGCGCGTTCTGGCCAATCAGACGCAAGATGTTCATCGCCACCGAAGGCAGAGCGCAGACCAAGAAGTTGGTGTCAAACTTGCCACTGGGCAAGCGCTCCAGATCCATGTCGGTCTTGAACTCAGAGTGTGGACTTGGGGTTTTGCCAAACTGTTCGTGCGTGGCGTGGTCTTTGTACAAATCAATGATGTCTTGCCGCGTGAACGTATTGGCCAGCGTAGTGGTCCAGCCTTCGAGCTCGTAGTCGGGCAGCAGCAGCGCATGGCCATGCTTGTGGCAAAACCCCAAGTCCACGATGGCGCGCTCGATCAGGCGCAGC
>CAISLN010000023.1 GCA_903886275.1 uncultured beta proteobacterium
AAAGTTTTCACTACCAGGAGTGGTAGTTCAGTTGGTTAGAATACCGGCCTGTCACGCCGGGGGTCGCGGGTTCGAGTCCCGTCCGCTCCGCCAAAATTGGAAAGCCACCAGTCGCAAGACTGGTGGCTTTTTCAATGGGCATACACATTTCGCAAGTGGCTTGTCTTCGGCATGTTCTGGATCCACGTGGCGCCCACATCTACCGCCCTAGTGATCATCAAGTTTTGTCGCCTGATGCGTACCATTGCCGGTTCCCATGCCAGAGCAATCATCTACGCGTGGGCGGAAATGGCCGAGGATTGATGGCGCCCCCGTCGATTTCTGCATTTTGACTACCGGTTTCTAGGTAGCAAATCCCGATATGTGGCGGTCGCACGATTGGGCGCCCACTTCCGGCACCTAAAATCGGTCTTCGCATGCGTGAGAAGTTGTTTAGCGCAAGGCGGGCTGATCTTGCAGATCAGAAATTGCGTCGAAACCATTTCTTCCCTGATTTGGGGCTCGACAGTTGTTCGTAAGCTATTTGCTTCTATGCAACACCATGCGCCACTACATAATTTTTTACGCAAGCATTTGCTTCAAAAGCCTGAGCGCAGCAACGGTTGCGCTGGTGCGTGTGACGGCGTCACACGCAGACCTTAAGCCCGTGATGGGCCCAGAGGCGCGGGCAGTTGCATTTCCACACCCAGCGCAAGCCATGGCAAGCGCAGATTGCCTTCGCACAAGTGGTAGCTTGCAGCAAGGCGGCTTTACGCTGGTTGAGCTGGTGATGGTCATCCTGATTTTGGGGGTGCTGTCGGCCTATGCTGCGCCGCGCATGTTCAATAGCAGCGACTTTTACGCCCGTGGGTTTCACGATGAAACACTCGCCCTTCTTCGCTATGCGCAGAAGGCAGCGGTTGCGCAGCGCAGGACGGTTTGTGTGGCATTTGTGCAGGGGCCACCGGCTTCAGCGTCCTTGACCATCGAATCGGCTCAAGGGGTCGCGTGCGCCGCCGCACTGACTTGGCCGAATAAAAATTGTACGGTGGGCTTAGTCACCACCGCTTGTATCGAAGCCCGCAGTGGCGTGGGGTACGCCGGCGCACCGAGCTCTTTGCGCTTCAACGGACTGGGACAGCCCCTCAGTGGACTGGGGCTGTTCCCACCACTGAGCGCCAAGCAAACCATGACGGTGGCCAACGGTACCTCCACCTTTACCGAGACCGTGGAAGCGGAAACCGGCTATGTCCATGAGTAGGCGCCACCAGCGCGGCTTTACGCTGATCGAGCTCATCATCTTTATTGTGGTGGTGGGTGCTGGCATGGCCGGCATCCTCTCGGTGATGAACGCCGTCGTCAAATCCAGCGCCGACCCCTTGGTGCGCAAACAGACCATCGCCATCGCCGAGTCGCTGCTGGAAGAAATTTTGTTGAGGCAATACATGGATTCTGCGCGCGGTGCAAGCACGACTTGCACGAGTCGGGCGGGCACCACGCGCACCGACTGGGTGGATGTGTGCGATTACCAGGGCTACACCACCGCCAGCGGCATTGTGAATTCACTAGAGGAGGCGGTGTCTGGCTTGGAAAAATACACCATCAACCCGACAGTGATTGCTGCCACCACCGATTTAGCCGGTCTCCTTGCCTTTAGCGTGCGGGTCTCGGTTACCGGCCCCGGCGAAACCATCAGCCTCACGGGTTATCGTGCCAACGACACCTTGCCTTAACCATGAAACCTCTTCATTTTCAACGCGGTTTCACCCTGGTCGAGCTCATCATCGTGATGGTCATCATGGGCATCATCGGTGGCATGGTGGCTATCTTTATCAAAAGCCCGATGGATGCCTACTTTGCCAGCGCAAGGCGCTCTGCCATGACCGATGTGGCCGATACCACCCTGCGCCGCATGTCCCGCGAGCTCAGAACGGCCTTGCCCAATAGCGTGCGACCCTATGGCAACCAATGCATTGAATTCATTGCGACCAAGACAGGCGGGCGTTACCGGGAAAACGATATTGTTTCGGGTGACGGAACTGGCATGGCGTTCGCGGCATCTCTGGCACCCGCAGTGTCCTTCAATATGTTTGGTGACAACAGCAGCTTGCCCTTGAGTCAGCAAATCGCGCGTGGCGATGTCATCGTTGTATACAACACGGGCCAAACCGGAGCAGACGCCTACCAACAGGACAATACCGCGACCGTGGCCGGTGTCACACTGCCGAGCCCGACCGCCAGCAGCCCTGAAACGACCATCACCATCACGCAAAAAAGATTCCCTTTGGAGTCTCCTACCAAGCGCTTTCAAGTGATACCAGGGGCTGGCCAAAGCATCGTTGCCTATGTCTGTCACGATGGGAATTTGCACCGTTCGGTACGCGCCTTGGACCCACTGGGCGCGTTGCCCGCCGCAAGTTGCCCCTACGACGGCCCCATCCTGGTGAGCCAGGTCATAGCCTGCAATTTCAACTACGACGTGGGCCGCAATACCAACGCATTCGTCAGTCTGCAGTTTCGACTCAATAGCAACGGTGAAACGGTTACTTTGCAGAACGAAGTGAATATGGGCATCACCCCATGATGCGCCGCCCTGTACCAGCGATAGCGCACAGCTGTGCAATGCAGCCAGGCGCATTGCCGCAGCGTGGTTTTGCCGCGATTTCAGCGATATTTCTCATCGTGGTGCTCGCGGCCTTGGGCGGCTTCATGCTCACCTTTTCAAACACCCAACAGATTTCTGCGGCACAAGACTTGCAGGGCACAAGGGCTTATTGGGCGGCACGCGCGGGGCTGGAGTGGGGGGTGGGCAACGTGATCGCTACACCGAATGTTTGCCCGATTTTGGGCGCAGCTGCGGTCCTGACTTCACCGAAGCAATTGACGATGGATAACTTCACCGTGTGTGTGGAAAGCACCAGGACGGTCTACACCGATGGGGGCTCGAGCTGCTACTTCCAAATTACAGCGACGGCGCACACCCCACTTTTGACGGACTGTGCAACTGCGGGCGTAGTAGGCGCGATCAACTATGTTGAGCGAAGTATTTCAGGGGCCATGGAATTGCCAGCTCAGTAACCGATTGCCCGACAACCATGAACCCTTACTTCAGACTTCTCCAAAAGGCAGTTCAGGCTTTGCTTTTTGTCGGGCTATTGCTGCTGGGCTTGCCTGCGCAGGCCGCTACCAACTACCAATTTTCTCCCCTGGATCGAGCATTGGATGTCCTGCCTGCCGGTTGTACCTATTACAGTTCCACCGCCTACACCTGCGCCAATATCTTGGATTTGGCGGACGACGACACCATCACGATTGCCTCCCCCCTCACCATCACTTTTGCCGGAGTGTTCACTACCGGAAAGCGCAACCTCATCAATAGCGCCGGCACCTTCGCACTCACCGTTGCCACGAACGCCATCTTCAACCTCGGGGAGGGCTCCACGCTGAACGCGAACGTGATGGGCACGGCGGCGGTCAATCTGGAAATTGGCAGCACGCTGGTCGGCAATCTCACCACGACCACCAGCACCGGTATTGTGGTGCTCAAGGCCAACAGCCGTGTCCTGGGTGGCTCCATCACTACCGACTTGGGCGCCGTGACGCTTCTTGACGATGTGCAGTTGGACGGCAATATCAGCACGGAGCACGGCGGTGCCATTACCGTGGGTAACCGCAGCACGGTAGGTGGCAACATTTACACAGGCATAGGCGACGCCGCCGTGACGCTGCTGCTCAACGTGCAAGTCAAGGGCGGCATCACCACCGGCGCTGGCACCGTCACCGTCGGCAATGGCAGCACCATCGACGGTGCTATCCAATGCATAAGGGCGGGCATCGTGGCCTTGGGCGATCATGTCACCGTGAAGAGCGGGATCAAGACCCTGGCGGGGGGCGTCACCACGGGGGAATATGCCACCATCGGCAGCCCTGGGATCAGCACCTTGGCGGGCGGTGTCACGATTTGGGCCTATGGCGTGGTCGCTGGCGGAATTAGCACGCAGGCCGGCATTGTCACGCTGTGGCATGACAACACGGTGAAGGGCAGCATCACCACCGGTGCAGGGGGAATCAGCATAGAGAACCTGGGTGCGATTTGCGGCGATATCTATAGCAGCACGGGGGTATTGGTTCTTACGGCAGGGGTCAAGGTAGGCGGCAGCGTCAGTTCCGGTGTGGGCGCGATCACGATTGGCATG
Organism: uncultured beta proteobacterium; assembly: GCA_903886275.1. Classification (GTDB taxonomy): domain Bacteria; phylum Pseudomonadota; class Gammaproteobacteria; order Burkholderiales; family Burkholderiaceae_C; genus Allorhodoferax. Next base: position 4,176 of record CAISLN010000023.1, read on the forward strand.
ACCGGTAACAACATTAGCACGGTGGGTGGCAATGTAGTGGGCGCAGCGGCACTTACGATGACCAAGGTATGGGTAGGTGGCAACGTCTCGGCCTTGGGCGCCATCACATTAACCGACGTACGCGTTGGTGGATCCTGGACCGGCACCGTGACCAATAACAACAGCATCTCGAACGACACGACCCTCGTTATCCCGCCCTCGACAGGCTGCCCGAGCGCGGTCACGTCTACGGTGGCCGGTGCATTTGAATGCCTTGAAAAGGGCTTGCTTGCGGGGGCTTGGACCGCAGAGACCACGACCACCAACACCACACACCGCCTCTACACCAAGCTGGCCGGCACGCCCTTTGCCTTTGATGTGGTGGCGCTTCAATCCGATGGCACGGTGGAAGCCAACTACGTGGCAAGTGGTGGCCTTGCCAAGAGTGTGACGCTTGACCTGGTAGATGGTTCCGCCGCAGGTTGCGCCGGTTTACCTGGTCTGTCGGGTGTGGCGTCGCAAGCCATCAGCTTCACCGGCTCAGAGCTTATTTCGGGGCGCACCACAGGCCCAGCTCTGACGGTAAGCAATGCCTACGCCAACCTGCGCTGCCGCGTGACAGACGCCAACCAGACGCCCAATGTGGTGTCCTGTTCCAGCGACAACTTTGCCGTGCGGCCCTCAAGCGCGACCCTGTTGACGACCGCCACAGCAGTGGCCCCTTCAGCCTCTGCAACGCCAGCCTTCAAGGCCGGCACACCCTTTACCCTGCGCGCCACTGCCAGCCCCGGTTACACGGGTTCGCTCACCCTGGATACCGGCAAGCTCACAGGGGGGATAGTGGGTGCGCTCACACCTAGCGCCTTGGTGGCCAATGCCGGCGCAGTCAGCGCCACTTACAGCGAGGTGGGTTATGTGTACCTGGCGCCCGGTGCCTATCGCGACGACACTTTTACTTCCGTCGATAGCGCAGCAGGGGACTGCATCACTGCTACGGTGGATGGCGTCAACTACCTGTCCGATGCACTGGTTGGCACTACCGGCAAATATGGCTGCAGCATTGGCAACGCTACTGCGGTGTCGCTGGGGCGTTTCTACCCTGATCATTTTGCGCTGACTGCGTCCGCGTTTACGCCTGCGTGTGGCGCAACGTTCACCTATATGGGCCAGCCATTTGCTTTATCGGCCACGCTGGAGGCGCAAAATGTGGCGGGCGCCAAGACGCAAAACTTCAGCGGTGCTCTGGCCATGGCCCGCGTGGAGGCGCAGCTTGCCAACAACGGGGTGGCGCTGGACAGCGCACGCCTTACCGGTCAGGGCAGCCCGGTCTGGACGTTGGGCGCCTATCCCTTTGTGGCGACCGACTTTGCCCGCGCCGCGGTGCCGGATGGGCCTTTTGACAATGTGTCCATGGGCCTGCAAGTCAGTTCTACCGATACCGCGCTTGACGCCAGCACAGCGCCCTATTTGAGCAACCGCGACATGGCGGCGAGCGACTGCACATCGGACAAGGCGGGAACAAGCGACGGCACTTGCACGGCAAGCCGCATGGTCCAAAATGCCAAGCTGCGTTATGGGCGGATCAAGCTGAAAAACGCCTATGGATCGGAGCGCCAGGCCATACAGATACCCATGGCGTTTGAA
>CAISLN010000024.1 GCA_903886275.1 uncultured beta proteobacterium
AGTCTGCGCGACATCAACGCGATCGACCTGGGCGATGTGACGCTCAGCGCTTCTCTGGCCATCACGGCCGGTGGTGCGGTCAGCGAAAGTGGTGTGTTAAACATTGCCGGTACCAGTCGGTTCACGGCCCTGGGCCAGTCGGTCACATTGGACCGCGCCAATGACTTTGTCGGCGCGGTGCAGGTGACTGCAGCGCAGCTCAGTCTGCGTGACGTCAATGCGATCGACCTGGGCGATGTCACGCTCAGCGCTTCTCTGGCCCTTGCGGCCGGTGGATCTGTCAGCGACAGCGGAGTGTTGAACATTGCCGGCACCAGTCGGTTCACGGCCTTGGGCCAGTCGGTCACGCTGGACAGCGCCAATGACTTTGTCGGTGTGGTGCAGGTGAGCGGCGCTGCGGTGAGCCTGAAGGACAGCAAGGACTTGACCGTGGTGCTAGGTAGCACGGGCAAGACCGAGTTGGTGGCTGCCGGTGAGGTGACGCTGAGTGGTGTGGTGATGCATGACCTGAGCGTGAGCAGCCAAGCGGGCGTGCGCCAAAGCGCGGCGCTGACCGTGAATGGCACACTCACATTGCACGCGGCCAAGACGCTTGACCTGAGCCAGGCCAACCAGTTTGCCGGTCTTGTGGTGGCACAGGCGCAGGACATCAGCTTAGCTGCGGTCAGCGACCTGAACCTGGGCGAAGTGACTGCAGAGAAGTCACTGCGTGTGGTCAGCACGGGTGGTGCGATTACCTTGCACGCAAGGCCTACAGCGACGACTCAGCTGAGCTTGCATGCAGCAACAGGCATTGTCTTTGGCAGCGACATGGTGTTGAGCGCGCAGAGCGTGGACCTGAGCGCAGCCCAGGATCTGGGCAGCAGCGCAACTCCCTTGCGTTTGGCGACCAACCAAGTCGTGGCCCGCAGCACCGAGGGTGATGTGTTCATCCAACTGATGTTGGACGGACCGACGCATGTGCAGGTGGTGGCCCATGGGCAGGTGTCGGTGGTTCGTGAGGGCGCTTTGAACCTGGCCTCGGGTTCCAGTTTGGAGTCCAAGACCGGCAGCATCACAGTGCGGGCGTCGCAGGACCTGCTGATTTCTGGCACGACCTTGCTGGCTGCGCGCGCGGCGCTCGAAGCGGGTCGGTCCATCAAGGGCGTGGCTTTGGAGTATGCGGACCCGGTGTCGATCAGCGGCGCTCTGCACCTCGAAGCGGTGACCGGCATTGGCGGCTTTGGCTTCGTGCGGATACTGGTCCATGCCCTGAACAAAAACGCCAGCGTGAGTGCCCACAACAGCCTCAGCGGTGATGTGGTGATTGCCGGACAGAACGGTTTGACTGTTTCTGCAGAGGGAATCAAGTCGGATGCCAATGGCTGGGTGGGGCTGTTGGGCGGAACGGGAACCATCACTGAGAATGGTCAAGTGGTGGCCAGAAGCTCGAATGTGGTGCGCGTGACGGGTGTGGACTGGATCAGCCTCAACAGCGCGGAGACGACGATGCTGTGGTCTTCCTCACTCAACAGTGGTGCGCTTTTGATGGATTCGTCCTCGCCGCTGGAGCGTATGAACCGACGTTTGGCGCAGAGTTGGTCTCAAAACGCACCGGTGCAATCGGTGGGCGAAGCGCTGACTTCTTCGGCGCCTATGCTGTCTATGCATTCGCGCACGGTGATTGGTGTGCCGACCCCTGGGGTGAGCGAAGCGGGGATGCGCAGTGGCATGGGCAGTCGGCCGACGATCTCCAATCTGATCGAGAGGGCCATGGCCCCACAGGGCCACAACCCCACCTTGGGCGATATCGAAAGTCTGACTGCTTGGTTCAACCATGCGTCGCCGAGCAATACCGCTGAAATGGATTTGGCGCCTACCGATGGAGTGCCACAGTCTGATTCGGTCGCTAGGCCAGTCCTTGAAAATCCTGTCAACGAGAGGCCCCCAGCCCCGGCTCTAACAGACCCTGCAGCACAGCCAGAAAGTACGTCTGAAACACCTAGCGAAGTTCCAACAGAAACACCGACATCGGACGTGCGCTGGTTACTGCCGCAAGACGATCTGGCTATCTTGTTGTCGCTCGTTGAAGCTGTATGAACTGGCTGTAAGCTTTGATCCTTCCTGTCACTTTTCAATCCGTCTTGCGGCGTGGCAGCGCCAACGTTTGTGGAGACTTGTCATGCATGAAATCAGTCTGGCCGGTGGCATCTTGCAGGTGGTGGAGCAGGCCTGCGCGCGCGACCCGTTTGAGCGTGTCACCCACTTGCGCCTGCAGGCCGGAGCGCTGGCCGGTGTCGAGCTCTCGGCCCTGCGCTTTGCGCTGGATTCGCTGGCGCCTGGCACCCTGCTTGAAGGTGCCCAGATCGATATCGATGAGCTGGCGGGCAGGGCCTGGTGCATGCATTGCAGCACCAGCGTGCCCATCTTCTCGCGCCTGGACCTGTGCCCCCTGTGTGAGGGTGCGCCGCTGCAGCCCACCGGTGGAACCGATCTCAAAGTGGTGGACATGCGCGTCGTTTGACTCCACCATTGCGGTCAAAATCAAAAGCCCCTTAGGAGACTTCTATGTGCGTTGTATGTGGTTGCAGCAGCCCCTTGGTGGCGCCCCAGGTTCATCCCCATACCGGCGACCTGCACTTTGGCGCCGGTGCGGCCAGGGTATCGGTGCCCGGCCTGAGCCAGGAGCGAACCATCCAGATGGAGGTCGATGTGCTGGGTGCCAACAAGGCCGTGGCGCAGCAGAACCGCGCCCACTTTGCGTCGCACGGTGTCAGCGCCTTCAACCTGGTGTCGAGTCCCGGCTCGGGCAAGACCACGCTGCTGTGCGCCAGCATCGTGGCGCTGCGCAAACGTGCACCCGATGTGCCGGTGGCGGTGATCGAGGGTGACCAGCAAACCAGCTTCGATGCCTGCCGCATACGCGCCACCGGTGCCCCCGCCATCCAGGTCAATACCGGCAAAGGCTGCCATCTGGATGCGCCCATGGTGGCGCGCGCCTTTGCGCAACTCGATTTGCATGCGGGCGCGCATGCAGAAGGGCATTCGCATGGGAACGACCATTCGCACGCGCATACCCATGAACATACCCATGCGCCAGTGCATGAGCCTTCCGCACGGGCCATCCTGTTTATCGAGAATGTGGGCAATTTGGTCTGCCCGGCGATGTGGGACCTGGGCGAGGAAGCCAAGGTGGTCATCCTCTCGGTGACCGAGGGAGAGGACAAGCCGCTCAAATACCCCGACATGTTTGCCGCAGCCAGCCTGATGCTGCTCAACAAGGTGGACCTGTTGCCGCATCTGCGCTTTGACGTGGTGAAGTGCATTGACAACGCGCGCCGCGTCAACCCCGGCATCCGCGTGCTGCTGGTCTCCGCCGAAACCGGCCAGGGCATGGACGCCTGGCTGGATTGGGTGCTGGGCGTGGAGGCGTGAATTTGGTCCGCCAGCAGCTGCCCGTGGCAGCGCCGGCAAGGGTGCTGGCCTGTGGAGCCTGGCTGAAGAACACGGCCTGCTTGCTCGATGGGGACCAGGTATGGATGTCGCCGCTGCATGGCGATCTGGGCACGCCGCAGGCACGCGCGCAGCTGTTGGAATCGGTGGCGCGTTTGCAGCAACAGGCCAGTGGGCCGATTGAGGCTGTTGCCCACGATCTGCATCCGGATTTTTTCAGCACCGAAGTGGCGCAGCAACTGGCGCAAAAGCTCTCTGTGCCGGCCATTGCCGTGCAGCACCACCAAGCCCATATCGCACAGGTGCAGGCGCAATGCGCGCCGGGCCAGGCCCTGCTGGGTTGGGCGCTGGACGGCGTGGGCCTGGGCACCGACCAGACCGCCTGGGGCGCTGAGTTGCTGCTGGTGCAAGACGCTACTTTTCAGCGCCTGGACCATCTGCCCGAACTGCTGCTGCCGGGTGGCGATGTGGCCGCACGCGAGCCCTGGCGCATGGCCGGCGCTGCCTTGCACCGGCTGGGCTTGCCGTTGCAGCAGACCATGGGCTTGTCCGCAAGTCTCCACTTGCGCGTTGGCACGCTCAAAGCCATTCCTGAGGCCAGCCTCAAGGGCCTGAGCAGCATGCTGCAGCGCGGCCTGAACTGCCCCTCCACCACCAGCGCCGGGCGTTGGTTCGATGCGGTGGCCGGCTTGCTGGGCATCTGCTGGTGGCAGCTTGAGGAAGCGCAGGCGGCACAAGCCTTGGAGCAGCTCGCGCAGCAATGGCTGGAGCACAACCCGGCGCCGCAACTGGATGCCGAACGGATAGCCGCCGGACTGAACCTTGATGTCTTGCTGCGCCGCCTGCTGGCTTTGATGGCCGGGTTGGAGTCTGACCCAGCCGCCCACCGCGCCATGCAATCGCAAGCCGCCGCCCTGTTCCATGTGGCCCTGGCCGATGCACTTGCGCAGGCCGCCATCCAGGCTGCACAAGCGCAACAAATCAGCGTCATCGCATTGAGTGGCGGTTGCTTCTTCAACCGCATCTTGCGTACGCGCCTGCAAGACAGGCTCACGCAGGCCGGGCTCAGCGTGCATGTTCCTATTGATGGCGCTTATGGCGACGCCGGTCTGGCACTGGGCCAGGCCTGGGTCGCGGCGCACAGCCTGCACGCCACGCGAAGTCAGGACCCGAACCACCAACCCGCAAGGAACTCCCTATGTGTCTAGCCATACCGGCCCGTGTCGTGGCCTTGAACGGCCTGGAGGCCACCGTCGATCTGGGCGGCGTGCGCAAGACCATCTCCATTGCCCTGTTGCCCGAGGCGCAGTTGGAAGACTATGTGATCGTGCATGTGGGACACGCGATTGGCATGGTGGACCCGCAGGAGGCCAGGCTCACGCTGGAGCTGTTTGCCGAGTTGGATGCCAGCAGCGAACCTTAAGACCCGGCATGAAATACATAGACGAATACCGCGACGGCAAGCTGGGCCAGCAGATTGCGGCGCGCATTGCGGCCGAGGCAGATCCGGCGCGCAGCTACAGCTTCATGGAATTTTGCGGCGGCCACACGCACGCCATCGCGCGCTACGGCGTGACCGAGTTGCTGCCCCAAAATGTGCGCATGGTGCATGGCCCGGGTTGCCCGGTCTGCGTGCTGCCCATAGGACGCATCGACCAGGCGATTGAGCTGGCTTTGAGGCGCGGCGCCATTGTCACCACCTATGCCGACACCCTGCGCGTGCCGGCCTCCGGCGAGCTGTCGATGATGCGCGCCAAGGCGCGGGGTGCCGATATCCGCATGGTCTATTCGGTCAACGACGCGCTCAAAATTGCGCGCGACAACCCGGCGCGCGAGGTGGTGTTTTTTGCCATCGGCTTTGAGACCACCACACCGCCCACCGCGCTGGCGCTGCAGACCGCGAAGCGCGAGGCTCTGCAAAATTTCAGCGTGCTGTGCTGCCATGTGCTCACCCCCGCGGCCATCACCCACATCCTCGAATCGTCCGAGGTGAAGGACTGGCACAAGGTGCCGCTGGACGGCTTTGTGGGCCCCGCCCATGTGAGCATCCTGATTGGTTCGCGCCCCTACGAGGGCTTTGCGCTGCAGTACCAAAAACCCGTGGTGATTGCCGGCTTCGAGCCGCTGGACGTGCTGCAGGCCATTCTGATGCTGGTGCGCCAGGTCAACGAGGGACGCGCCGTGGTGGAAAACGAATTCATCCGCGCCGTCACCCGCGACGGCAATGCGGCAGCCATCCAAGTGGTGGCCGAGGTGCTGGAGATGCGCGAGAGTTTCGAGTGGCGCGGCCTCGGTGAGGTGCCATTGAGTGCCTTGAAGATCAGGCCCGAATATGCCGCTTGGGATGCCGAGCGCAAATTCGATTTGCAGTATCGCGCTGTAGCAGACCACAAGCAATGTGAATGCGGCGCCATCCTGCGTGGCGTCAAGCGCCCTACCGACTGCAAGCTGTTTGGCAGCGTGTGCACCCCAGAGTCGCCCATGGGTTCTTGCATGGTGTCGTCCGAAGGCGCCTGTGCGGCCCACTATTCCTATGGGCGCTTTCGCGATATCCCGGTGGTGGCTGCATGAGCGCAGCGCCTGGCCGCCCCAAGCAAGCTCGCACCGCAGTGCGCAGCACGAAGGTGTTCCTGTGACCAAACCCAAATACGTCCGGCCTTTGGACATCAGGGGAGGCCGCGTGGACATGAACCATGGCGCGGGGGGGCGTACCAGCGCGCAGCTGATCGAAGAAATTTTTCTGCACGCCTTTGACAACGAATACCTGCGCCAGGGCAACGACGGCGCCACCCTGCCCATGCCGCCCGAACTGCTGCAGGGCGCCAGGCTGGTGATGGCCACCGACGCCCATGTGGTCTCGCCGATCTTTTTCCCCGGTGGCGACCTCGGTTGTCTGGCCGTCCACGGCACGCTCAACGACGTGGCCATGCAGGGCGCAAGGCCCTTGTACCTGTCGGCCAGTTTCATTCTGGAAGAAGGCTATCCGCTGATCGACCTGCAGCGCATTGCAATGAGCATGGGTGCAGCGGCGCGCGAGGCCGGTGTGCCGATAGTGACCGGCGACACCAAGGTGGTTGAAAAGGGCAAGGGCGACGGCGTCTTCATCAGCACCACCGGCGTCGGTGTGGTGGCCCCCGGTGTGCACATAGGCGGCGCGCAAGCGCGTGCGGGCGATGCGGTGCTGGTCTCTGGCACGCTGGGCGAGCATGGCGTGGCCGTGCTGTCGAGCCGCGCAGCGATGGAATTTGAGACCACCATAGTCTCTGACACGGCAGCCTTGCATGGCCTGGTGGCGGACCTGTTGGCCGCTTTGCCCGCCGGCAGCCTGCATGTGCTGCGCGACCCCACGCGCGGCGGTCTGGCCACCACGCTCAATGAGATCACGCGCCAATCGGGTGTCGGCATGTTGTTGGAGGAAAGCAGCATCCCGGTGCTGGTGCAGGTGGAGGCTGCCTGCGAGTTGCTGGGGCTGGATCCGCTCTACATCGCCAACGAGGGCAAGATGGTGGTGATCTGCGCAGCCGAGGTGACGGACGCGGCGCTGGCCTGCATGCGCGCCCATCCGCTGGGGCAGGCCGCCTGCCAGATCGGAACGGTCACCGTGGACCCGCATGGCTTTGTGCAAATGCAAACGCGCATGGGCGGACGTCGGGTGGTGGATTGGCTCAGTGGCGAGCAGTTGCCGCGCATTTGCTAACCACCCGACCTGCCCGCCCGCATAGCGGGGCCGCTCGCACTCCAAATCCCTCACACCCCCAGCGCAGCCTGCGCCGCCGCCAGCCTGGCGATTGGCACGCGGAATGGCGAGCAGCTGACGTAGTCGAGACCTGCGCGGTGGAAGAAGCCGATCGAGGTGGGGTGCGGTGATACACAAGTGGGCCATGGGCAGCCATGCTTCGCTTGGTTACAACGCATCAAGTCACCCTTTGAACTGGGGCTTGTGCCATTCTGTTCCGTCGCGATGGCGAATTAGATACTGCACGATTCCACTAGGGATATGTCGAAGTTGCATACCCGTTTTGATACCGAAGGCTATCGCGTCACTCTGATGCAGATCTGGACTGCGCAGAAGTGCGCCGTTGTCCGCAAATGAAATCAACCTGCGGTCGAAGAGCTTGTCGAGGTTCGGGCTCAGAAGCAGGCCATTGTTAACATCCAGCCGCTCATCGTTGGACTTGCATGTTCTCCAAGAAACGATAGGTGAAGCAACCAATGCGGTCTCGGGTCGAATGGCACTTACTTAAGCCAAAAAGGCTCGAAGTTTCGGTCGAAAGCAGCTGATTTTTGGTATGGAAACAGGTGGCTGACCTAAGGGTGGATAGGATGGTTGTTACCACGCACCCAAACTATCTTTGCGAAGGACAGCCA
>CAISLN010000025.1 GCA_903886275.1 uncultured beta proteobacterium
GGGAACAAGCGACGGCACTTGCACGGCAAGCCGCATGGTCCAAAATGCCAAGCTGCGTTATGGGCGGATCAAGCTGAAAAACGCCTATGGATCGGAGCGCCAGGCCATACAGATACCCATGGCGTTTGAATACTGGAGCAGTACCGGCTGGCAAAACAACCTATTGGATAGCTGCAGTGGGGTATCGTTCGCGAGCAGCAATTTTGCGCTGGCATTTCCGCAGGGGACTGCCACCAAGCCCAACAATCTGCAGGCCTGCGACACTGCCTTGAGCCTCCAAGGCAGCCCAAGCGCCTATGTCCTGAAGCTGAGCGCCCCCGGCAAAGCGGGCTGGGCCGACATCGCATTGGATATGGGCACAACGCCGCCTGGTACGCAATGTCTCGCAGTGGCTGTGACGAGCCCTGGGGTGAATGCGCTGCCAGTGGCCATGGCTTGGCTGCAAAACGCCGATCCGACGGTCAACCCCAGCGCCCGCGCCACTTTTGGCATCTTCAAAAGTCCGCTGATTTATCGCCGGGAGAACTATTGAATATGCACAGACTGTTGCGAATGTCGGTACCGCGCCAGCGCATGAGCCGGGCCGGGACCTGCCTTGTGCTGCTGTTGCTGGGCTTGCCCGCGCAGGCGGTTGATTATGTTTTTCCGGGAAATCTGCCCCCCACTTGCTCAGGCAGCGGCAGCGCCTATGCCTGCGGTGTGCTCACGCTGGTGGCCGGTGACACGGTCACCATGGCATCGCCCAAGCCAACAAGCATCACGTTTACCGGTGCATTCACCGTCGGTAATGGGGTGCTGATGAACTCAGCGGGATTGGCCGATGACCTCCATGTCGTGGTGAACGGCGTTTTTACCTTGGGTCCCAATGCCGTCATCAACGGGAATGTCGCAAGCATAGGTGCCTTTACCACCGGTGCCGACAGCAAGGTGGGCGGAAATTTGACGGCGAGCTCGACCACCGGAGTGGTCACGCTCGGTGCCAACACGGTAGTGGGGGGCAATGTGCAGACGGATGAAGGCGCCGTCACGATAGGCGATAACAGTGCGATTGCGGGCAATGTGATTATTTCTGGCGCAGGCGTTCTTACGATGACGGTGGGCGTCCGCGTGCTTGGCAATGTCAGCACGGTTGCCGGTGCGATCACCATAGGTGACAGTAGTTCCATTGGGGGCAATGTAGCCATCACTGGTGCAGGCGTTCTCACCATGACAACGAACATTACCGTTCACGGCAATGTGAGCACCATCCCCGGCGCTATCACCATCGGTGCCGGGAGTCTCATTGTGGGCAATGTTCTGATTACAGGCGCTGGAGTGGTAACGCTCACATCTGCAAAGGTCTGCGGCAGTGTCAACACGGTTGCGGGCGCCATCACACTGACAGATACCCATGTTGGCTTGGGTGTCGCTGCCTCCGGTGCCGGTGTTGTGACCCTTACCAATAGTTTTACAAACGACTCGGGCCTGATCCTATCGGCTTCTTGTGCGATACCCCCCGCTTCGGGGAATGCCAGTGCGTTTGCATGCCTGGAAGCGGGCGTCGCCTATAGCAATATCAATAGCGTACCCAGCGCCCGAAACCCTCTGTACACCAAGCTAGCCGGCACGCCCTTTGCCCTTGACGTGCTGGCACTGAAAACCGATGGCACGGTGGAAGCCAACTACGTGGCAAGTGGCGGCATTGCCAAGAGCGTCACGCTGGACCTGGTAGATGGCTCCGCCGCGGGTTGTGCCGGTTTGCCGGGCCTTTCGGGCGTTGCGTCGCAAGCCATCAGCTTCACCGGCTCAGAGCTTATTTCGGGGCGCACCACAGGCCCAGCTCTGACGGTAAGCAACGCCTACAGCAACCTGCGCTGCCGCGTGACAGACGCCAACCAGACGCCCGCTGTGGTGTCCTGTTCCAGCGACAACTTTGCCGTGCGGCCCTCAAGCGCGACCCTGTTGACGACCGCCACCGCAGCGGCCCCTTCTGTGTTGGCCGCGCCAAGCTTCAAGGCCGGAGCGCCCTTTGCCCTGCGCGCCACTGCCGGCTCCAGTTACACGGGTACGCTCACCTTGGATACCGGCAAGCTCACCGCTCAAATCCCTGTCCAAAGCGACACCCATGTCATTGGGGGGGTGGTGGGTACGCTCACACCTGGCGCATTGGTGTCCAATGCCGGCGCAGTCAGCGCCACTTATGGCGAGGTGGGTTATGTCTATCTCGCACCCGGCGCCTATCGGGATGACACTTTTACCGCCGTCGATAGCGCCGCAGGGGACTGCATCACTGACGCCACCAACGACAACTACCTGTCCGATGCGCTGGTTGGCACTACCGGCAAATATGGCTGCAGCATTGGCAACGCTGCTGCGGTGTCGCTGGGGCGTTTTTCCCCCGATCATTTTGCATTGACTGCATCCGCGTTTGCGCCTGCATGCGGGCTCAGCAGCAATTCGTTCACCTATATGGGCCAGCCGTTTGCCTTGTCGGCCACGCTGGAGGCACAAAATGTGGCGGGTGCCAAGACGCAAAATTTCAGCGGTGTATTTGCCATGGCCAGCGTGGTGGCGCAGCTAGCCAACAACGGGGTGGCGCTGGATAGCTCTCGCCTAACCGGTCAGGGCAGCCCGGTCTGGGCGTCGGGCACCTATCCCTTTGTGGCCACTGGCTTTGCACGCGGCGCTGCGCCAGAGGGGGCTTACGACAACCTGTCCATGGGCCTGCAAGTCCATTCCGATGATGCAGTGTTTGACGCCAGCACAGCGCCCTATTTGAGCAACCGCAACATGGCTGCAAGCGACTGCACGTCGGACAAGGCGGGAACAAGCGACGGCACTTGCACGGCAAGCCGCATGGTCCAAAATGCCAAGCTGCGTTATGGGCGGATCAAGCTGAAAAACGCCTATGGATCGGAGCGCCAGGCCATACAGATACCCATGGCGTTTGAA
>CAISLN010000026.1 GCA_903886275.1 uncultured beta proteobacterium
CCAAGCTCCCAGCCGGCATAGTTGACGTTCAGTGTGTCGGTGCCGCCACCTCCATTGAGCGTTGCGGTCTTGATGCCGCTGGCAGACAGGGTGTCATCGCCTTCATCCCCATTCAACACCGCAAGCGAAAGCGTGTTGGCGGTCAGATTGTCGTCCCCGTCGCCGCCGGAGAGGGTCGCCTGCCCCTGCTGGACATAGCTCGAAGTGCCGTTCGTATAAATCTGCCCCTGGGCCGACAGGGAGTCGGCGTCTGCGCCACCCGACAGACTCAATGTTTTGCCCACCGCATTGAGGTTGTCACTGCCGTTGCCGCCCACCAGCGTGTGGTTTCCGGTCAGCGACTGCGAAAACAGAAAATCGGTGCCATCGCCGCCATCGAGCAGGTTCGAGCCCTGGTCGTCGCGCAGGGTGTCGTTGCCCGCACCGCCATACAGCGTGTCATTGCCAAAGCCGCCGTCCAGCGTGTCATTGCCCGCTCCGCCATCGACCCAGTCGTGGTTAGTTCCGGCATCGACCACATCATTGCCGCCCAGGGCGTAAATGATGTCGGCTTCACCACCACCCGTGAGCGTGTCGTTGTTGTCCGTGCCGGTCATCGTGCTGAGGGTCGCGGTGTAGTGCGTGAAATCAATCGCGATCGCCTCAATAGTTCCCTTGCTCACTTCAAGGGCGGAGTCAGCCCCTGCTGACGAGGCCCCGGTCAGGTTGTTACTCGCCGCCACATCCGCCCCGGCAATCTGAGCGAGCGTGTTGACAAAGCCGACCCCTGCATCCCCCTGCGCTACATTGCAGCCGTACAGCAGGATGTCGCCAGTCGCGCTCAGGCGGGAGCCTATGGCCTGCAGCTGGCTTTGGTAGCTTTGCAGGTTGTCGCTGTTGAGCACCGTACTGCCCAAGTACAGCGCCCCCGCCGAGCCATGGCTCAGGATCTGAACAGAGTCGAGCTTGGCGTAAGCCGCCAGGTCTTGTTGCATCTGCTGCACGCCGTCCCGACTGGCGTCGAGCAGGAACCACTCGGTATCGGCCCCGAAACTGGCGGCAAGGGTTTTGTAATTGGCGACGCGGCTGTCGATGAAGATGACGTTCTTGGTGCTCATGGCGCAGGACTCCCCTGTTGGCGGCATTTACCTGGAAAGCAGAATGCCGCAGATTTACTTTATGAACGCCGTTGTATTTCAGGCCTATTCAGCGAGCCGAAGCCCGAATACTTTGCTTTTTAGTCCATACAAGCGGCGTGGCGTGACTCAAACCCGGTTAACACTTTTTTTGGATCGTTCCCTCGTGCATGGATAAATTTTTCAAGCCTGACCTAAGCCCAGCAACATGGGCAGATTGCGTCTCTGTGCGAACTGCATTCCATCAAGTTAAGAGCCCCAAAGACAAAAGCGCGTTTGCGACTTTTGCCAAAAGAAAATGATCAACTTATCTTAGCCGAAGTCTACAGGGACTATAGTCTATTTGATAAAAATGGATACCTATATGTAGGTACCGAATCCGACTTATTTTTTTGTTCATCCAATTCGCTTGCAAGCTGTGATTGAACCTTCACTGCCTAACACATTCAAGCCTGTTCATCCCCAGTTCGCATCAAGGTAGTTATCGCCCAATTGACGCAGCCAGAGGCTGAGCAATATTTGCCGCTACATGCTAAGCAGTTGTTTTCTCTTTGATAGCGCATCAACCGCGAAAACGTGGGTTCGCGGGCCAAGTACACACTCGCATCGGCCTGCACCCAGGCGAGCACGGACGACGCCAAGGCTATCGATTACGGCGCTCAAGCGCTAGTGGGCGTTCAAGCAGCTTCTGGATGACGGGCGCTGCCCATCGACAATAACTGAATCGAGCTGCCCCATCGCCATAAACGCAACAAAGGGTTCCTCGCAGGTTCTCTGCGTGCCGGGCACGCATGTGGCGACTGTGATGAACCTCATCCACACCAAAGAACTGCTGCGACATCGTTGGCAGCCGGCAAAAACTCAACGGCAACTTCTTGCCGCCAAGGCAGCCGCGCAGTCGATGTGTGCCGCCCACTTGCTTACCTTACAAGCAGACTTTGAACCACACCCCATGCTTCGCGCTCTCTTAAAGCGCGCACGCCCTACCGCAACACAAACTCCACCGCCGCGCACACCGCAACCACCTGCGCGGCGATGCATTGTTCGGGGGTGGCGCGGGGGCTGTCGGGGTAGACCTCGGTGGTGCTGGTGTAGCGTGCACCGCTGATGCTGGCGCACAGACCGAGCGCCTGCATTTCATATGCAATAACGCCACGCGCCACCAGCGCTGAACCGATGATGCCGCCCTGCGCGTCCGCTGGCGCAATGTGCGTCACGCGCTGCACCGCATCGATGATGGCCTGCTGAAATGCAGGCTGCGGATTTCGGCTGTCATCCACCAAATAAAAGCCGTCGGGAATGGTGCAAGGTACAAACGCTTGGCCGTCGCGCGCAGCCACGGCCGGACGGTATTCGGATTCATCAGAGTCTGTGGTTTCGTGCAGGTCGATGTGGGCCGCAAACTGAGCGCGCAAAGGTGCCACTAGGCGCATCAGTGCTGCGGACTCCTGGGCCGGACTGTCCGCACGAAAAGACCGATTCGGGTCCAGGGCATCAAAGTTCCAGCGCTGCACGCGCTCATAGGCCCAAGGGCTGACGCAGGGCACCACCAGCAGGTTGACAAGTCCCGCATAGCCTTCTGCATGCGCGTCCAGAAAACGCAGCGCGCCATGCACGCCACTGGTCTCGTAGCCATGCACGCCGCCGGTCACCAACACGCAGGGCAGGTCAGCCTGCCAGTTGCGACTGCGCACGGCCATCAAGGGGAAGCGCGCGTCGCCATAGACCACATTTCCATAGGGCGTTACATCAAAGCGCTCACGCAGGCGTTCTAGAGCGCTCAGCACATCGTCTGCATAGCTGCGCTGGCGCAGTTGGCGTGCGCGCCACTGGGCCCGTTCTACAGCGCCCCAGGGTTGGCCGGGGCGACCTATGGCGTAGAAGTGGGAGTCGGTCATGGAATGTTTGCCGAAAAAAAGACAGGAGGCATTATCCGGCCCTTGTGAGTAGCTGGGGCCATCCTTTTCCCTTAAAAGAAAATGTGTCCAGGGGTGATCGCCACCGCATTCCATTGGAGCGGTACTTGCACGACAATTCGATTCCATGCCCACGCCCGCCCGCTGCCCCTCCTGCCGCACACCGATGGCGGTCCACGCCTTTGAAAGCGTCAGCGCTGGCCAGGTGGAATTGGATATCTGCTTTTCCTGTCAGGGCATCTGGTTCGAGCCGCAAGAAAATCTCAAGCTCAGGCCGGCTGCGTTGGTGGCGCTGTTTGGCCTGCTGCACGAACACCGCGACGCGCAGCGCCAGCCCTTGGCGCAAAGCCTGCAGTGCCCGCACTGCAGCCGCAGCCTGACGCAGGGTTTTGATGTGGTGCGCAGCGGCCGCTACATCACCTTCCGTTGCCCCAAGCGCGACGGGCGTTTCAGCACCTTTTCGTCCTTCATGATCGAAAAAGGCTTTGTGCGCCAGTTGACCCCTCCCGAGATTGAAGACCTGGCGAGGCGCGTCGGAGTGATCCACTGTGACAGTTGCGGCGCACCGGTGGACCTGCGCCGTGACACTTCTTGCCCGCACTGCCGCTGCGCCTTCTCGCTGCTGGACCCCAAGGCGGTGGAGCAGGCCCTGGCCGGTTATGCCAAGGCCAGCGCGGGCGTCAAGATGCCAGAACTGGCCGATGCACTGGTGATGCTGGAGCGCGACCGTGAAAAAGCCAGGCGCGAAGAAAAGGCACAGGGCGGCTCCCTGCTCAACCGCGAAGTGCAGGATGTTGATCTGTGGGAGTTGGGCGTGTCCATGGTCTGGAAAATGCTGCGCTAGTGCCCCGCAAGAACGGCTGCTTTGTGGGTTACCCTCGCCGACTTAGCTCCAAAGGAATCCGCATGAAAAAACTCCACGTCAACATCAAACTCGAAATGTCGGTACCGGACGACTGGGAACTGGTTCAAACCTCAGAGGGCACATCGGTGCTGAAGCTGCCCAACGGTCAGTTCATGGACATCGCCATCGAACCCCTGTTTGCCACCGATCCAGAAGAAACCTGGTCCAGCACGCAAGACGAGGACCAGCTCGACGACATCCTGGACATGGTCGATAGCGAAGACGTCGCCTACGAATTTGTCACCCACTAAACCGCTAGCGGCGTTAACGACACTGACCCTGCAAGCGGTCAACGCCCAGGTGTACCGCGTGCACAGCGCCGAAGGTGTGCATGTGGGCAACCTCAAGCACATTGGTGCCATCTGGAAATTCAAGGCCTTGGGCTATGACGCAGATGGCAGCGTGCGGCCTGGCGGCGGCCCGTTTACCGACCACCACAACACGCAGTTGGCCCAGCCCGATGCGCGGCAGCTCAGCGCAGCCCTTGGCAAAGCGGTTTAAGGCCGCTCTTGTTTTCTGACCAGTGCGTCACCAGCTACGGGCATGACCGAATCACTGCACATCGTTTGTCCGCATTGCCACACCACCAACCGCGTGCGCACCGACCAGCTCAACAGCGCGCCCGACTGCGGGCAATGCAAAAAGCCTCTGTTCACCGGCCAACCGGTGTCGCTAGACGAGGCCGGTTTTGACAAGCACATAGGACGCAGCCAGATTCCGGTGCTGGTGGACTTCTGGGCACCTTGGTGCGGCCCCTGCCAGCAGATGGCACCGGCCTATGCCCAGGCCGCCGCCCTGCTCGAACCCAGGGTCCGCGTGGCCAAGGTGGACACCGAGGCCGTACCGAATCTGGCAGCGCGCTTCAACATCCGCAGCATCCCCACCCTGGCCTTGTTTGTGGGCGGGCGCGAGTTGGCACGCCAACCGGGCGCCATGGGCCTGCAGGACATCGCCCGTTGGGCAGAGTCCAAGCTGCCGCGCTAACTCGCGCTGCGGCTTCAGGCCGCGCCACCCAGGCCCAGGGCCTGGAACACCCGTATCGCCGCATAGGCATCATTGGCCGCATACACCATTTGCGCCTCGGTCAAGCGCGCATTGGCCCAGTTGCTGGTGGCGGCTTTTTTGGATTTGATGAAGCGCTGATTGAACAGCACCGCCACGGCCCCCTTCACTCCCATGTCCTTGCGGTAGCCACGCTCACGGAACACGGTGTTGAGTTCCAGAATGCCCTGTGGCTGCACACCCAGCTTCTGGACGATGCGTTTGCGGTCATCGCCCAGGCCAAAACCGGCCTTGGCAAACCCGCCCAGCGCCAGCAGTTCGGCACTGATGGCACGGCACTCCGGGTCGTGCAGCTGAAACACCCAGGCCCGCTCAGGGGTCGCCAATTGCAAAATGTGCGGACCGTCAGAAAGCTCACCGACGCGAAAGGTCGGCTTCGATTCGGTATCAAAACCCCAGGCCGGGCAGAGCGTCAAATGGCCAAAGGCCGCGCGCGCGCCGGCGCCGTCGGTGACCAGGGTGATGCGGTCCAGCCCCAGGCGTTCGAAGGCCGGTAGCAGGGCAATGGCATCTTTATCGGGGGTGGCGCGTTGGGTATTCGGGTGGTGGTGCATGTGGGACGTATCATCGCCGGTTAAGGACATCCCCCATGAAAAAAACATTCCCCCTGAAGGCTGAAGGCAAAAACCCCGAGCGCATGCTCGAAGCCACCAAGCACGAGATCCGCAAATACATTAAACGCGAGCGCCGCCGCGACCTGCCCGAGGGCGTGGACTTTTGGGACTTTGACTGCAAATTCGGCAGCACGCCAGACACTGCCAGCGTGGCCCATTTGGCCGAGCTGATTCCGCTGATCGACGCCTTGGTGAAAAGCGATGGCGTGCAGTTCTACATCGAGATCCTGACCAAGCCGGGCCACCGCCAGACGCGACCCGGTGCCAACACCTCGGCCGAGTAGCCGTGTCGCAAGCCGCCTTCAGCCCCGCTGCAGACCGCAACAAGCAAGCCATTCTGGAGGTACTGCAACAGCTGCTGCCTGCGCATGGCAGGGCGCTGGAGATTGCCTCAGGCACCGGGCAGCATGTGGCCTGGTTTGCAAAGCACCTGCCGCGCTGGACTTGGCAGCCCACCGATGCCGATGCGCCCACGCTCAACAGCATAGACGCACGCATCGCGCAGGAGCAGCTTGCCAACGTGCTTGCCCCGCTGTTGCTCGATGTGCTCAGCCCGGTGTGGTTGCCTGAAGACACGCCGGCGTTTGACGCCATCTACTGCGCCAACATGCTGCACATCGCGCCCTGGTCCACCTGCGCAGCACTGATGCAGGGTGCTGAGCGCCACCTGGCCAAAGGCGCCAAGCTGATCACCTACGGCCCCTACCTGGAAGAATCGGTGGCCACCTCAGCCGGCAACCTCGGCTTTGATGAGGCCTTGCGCAGCGAGAACCCGGCCTGGGGTCTGCGCCAACTTGAAGCGGTGCAGACTGAGGCCCAGAAGGCTGGTCTGCAGTTGGCGCAGCGGTTTTCCCTGCCCGCCAACAACCTGCTGCTGGTATGGACACCCCTACTGCAAACAGCCGACGCCGCAGCCTGACTAGGAACTACGTTTGCTTGCAATTGAGCCGGACTGCTTCACCAAGCGCTCACCCATTGGGCCGAGGATAGGGCCTTGTTGATTTTGAAAGATGTTATGAAAAAAATTTCCGCCTCTGTTTGCGCCATGGCCATTACGGTCCTCTTGGCTAGCAGCCTGTCCTTTGCCGGCGACCGTGGCAACCGCGACGAAGAGCAAAGAGGCCGCGGCAACTCGCACCAACGTGACGACCGACGCGATGGAGGACAGTTTGACCAGCGCGATGAGCGCGGCAATGAGCGCCAGTTTGACCAACGCGATGGCCGCAGAAATAACAACCATTTGGACCAACGCGACGGCCGCTGGAATGACCGCCGCCCTGACTACAACGCACGCGGCCCCGAGTTCCGTCGCGGCGGCACCATTGCGCACGAATACCGTGGGCGCGGCTATGAAGTGGATTACCGTGAACACCACCTGAGCCGTCCGCCGCAGGGACAGCGCTGGGTGCAGGTGGGTGCAGACTACGTGCTCATCGCCATTGCCACCGGCCTTATCGCCAGCATCATTCTGAGCCGCTAACCGTATACTTTGGGCATGCAAATTTCAGCCCTCACCCTTTCAAGGCGCAGCCTGCTGCGCGCATTGGCGCTTGCCGCTTCTGCCACGCTGGCAGCCTGCTCGCCGCAAGACGCGGCGCAGAAACCTGTAGCCGGCAGCGTGAAGCCAGAACAGTCTTATGAGCTGCTGGCCAGGGAGGGCAAGGGCTTTGCAGTGGGCGCGCTGATGAGTGCGCACACGGTGTATGTGCTGTTTGACCCGCAATGTCCGCACTGCGGTCATTTGTGGGAGCAGTCTTTGCCGCTGCACAAGCGGATCAAATTTGTCTGGATGCCGGTGGCCTTCATCAGCCCCAAGAGTGCGCCGCAGGGTGCAGCCCTCTTGACAGCGGCCAACCCGGTGGAGGCCATGACCGCGCATGAGGCCTCGCTGCTAGCGGGCAGCGGTGGCAGTTCGGCTTCGGCCAGCATTGCCGACGATATCGCCGCTGCCATCAAGAAAAACACCGGTCTATTCAACAGCATGGGCGTGGACTCTGTACCCTACATCGTGGCCAAAAACGCCACCAGCGGCCAGGTAGTCACCAACGCGGGTGCCATGGAGACGGCCGCGTTGGCCCAGTGGCTGGGGCTGAACTAGCGGGTTACCAGCACCGGAATGCTGGACTCGGCCACCACCTTGGTGGCCACGCTGCCCAGCATCAGGCGAACGATGCCGGTGCGGCCATGGGAGCCCATCACAATCAGGTCGCAGCCCAACTCTTTGGCGCTTTCCACAATGCCGCTGGACGCGGTAACGTCTTCCACCAGACGCACTTGCAGGTTGACGGCAGGGCTTTCGGCCTTGCACAGGGTTTCCACTTGGGCATGGGCCTGGGC
>CAISLN010000027.1 GCA_903886275.1 uncultured beta proteobacterium
CGCGACCATTGCTGTCACGTCAGCAGTGCAGTTCACCAGATACGCGCCCATTTCGGCCACGCCGTCCTCATCGACCACTGGAATGCCATCCGCCTGACTGAGAACCACCCGGTTGAGCTTGAGCATGACCGGCGTGGGCAAGTCAGCGTCCTTCATCTTTTTCGGCTCTACCGTGATCACGCCAGAGACTTGATCCCTCGACACCTTGTATTCCGAATCAATCGCGCCGCGCAGCGCCGTGCTGCCCCGGCTGCGGTCCTTGTCCTGCGCCCCTGAGTGATGGGCAATCATCACAGTGCAGTCCCACGGCTTTCTGAGGTATTCGTCCAAGTGCTGAATGAACGCGGCCATTTCTTCCGTGCTGTTCTCGTCGCCGCCGTAATTTCTGGACAGCGTGTCGATGATGATCAGCCGTGGCCAGACGCCTGAGACCTCGACCATCTTTTTGATCGCTGCTGCCACCTGGGCCGCGCCGTTCTTGTTGATCGTGAGCGCCTCGCAAAGCTGTGCCGCGCCAAGGCTTTTAAAAAGCAGGCCATTTTCAAGGCTGAGATCGTTGCCAATCTCCCATGCCCGCAGCCGCCGCGAAATCCCTGCGTGCCCTTCGCCGCAGATGTAGAACACGGCTCCCTTTTGTACCTTGTGCCCGATCCAATCCACGCCGGTCGCAACGCAGCAGGCCATATCCAGAATGACAAAGCTCTTGCCGCAACCCGACTCGCCGAAGACTTGCGCCAGTGTGTTCGCCTCGACATAGCCCTTGACCAGCCAGTCAATGTGTTTGATTTGCAAGTGCGTTGAGCGCACAAATTCAAAGTCGCCGCGCTGGGTGTGCGCCCTGGTGGTGGCCTCAATTTGCTCCCTGACTGCATCAATCCCGCTGGATGCCGCCAAGTCGTTCCAATCTGTAGGTGCGCCTTTGGGGTGCGCCATCAGGTCGGCCTCGTTGAATGTGGGATACAGCAGCACACCGTTGACGGCTTTTGCCGCCTCTGCCCCTTTGGTGATGCCCGCGTTCACCGGCACACCGGCCACCAGTGTGAATGCGTCGTTGTCCCCAGCGATGAAAATTTGTGCGCCAAGGAATTGATTGCGCTGGATTTTGGCTACCTCGGTCAAACTGCCCGCGTCTCCGGCCACGATCACAGTTGCACCGCCCGTTGCCGCGTACACCGTCGCCGCTGTGGCGTAGCCCTCGCAAATAAACACCTGATCCGGGCGTCCGCGCATCTGAAAGAACGTGCCCCTTTTGGCCCCGTCCTTCAGAAACCGCTTGGCAAAGTCAGGGGCTGGGCCAATGGATTGGTATGTCTGCGTCTTGCCATCCGCGTTTTGAAACGGGATGATCAGCCGCCCTGCTCCGTCCATCTTCACGCCAGGATGGGCCTTGACCCTCTTGGCTTGCAAGTAAGGGTGTTCGTCGGTCGCGTCAATCCAGCGCGACACATCGTCGCTGGCACGCGCAGACGCCTCTTGCCGGTGGACTTCGCGCTCGGCTTGTGCATCTGCTTTCGCTCGATCCATCCGCCTTTTGTGGTCGGCCTGCTCCTGCCAAGTCATTGTCCGGCCAGTGTCAGCGTGCCAAGTGGTTGTAAATTCCAACCCCTTCCAGCACCCGTAAGCGCCAGCAGCGATGTCGCCGTCCGTGAACAGGATGTACCAGGCGTCCTTTTCGCCGCGCTTGCTGTCGCTGTGCGGAACGCGGTGAATCTTGCCGTCCCCGACTGCCTCGCCGCTGATCTCCACGCCTTGCGCGCGTGCCGCGTCGGTGAACGCAATCTCTGGTGCCGCCAAACTGTTGCCACCCATTGCGTTTAGCAGCCCAGACGCAATTGCTGATGGCGGGTTCCACGCGGCCATGCCGCCAGGGCCAAAAATATCAACCATTTTCATGTTGCTTCCTTGGTTAGTTTTGGGGGGCGCTCGGGGTTCATGGCCGGTACTCCAGCACGGCATGAAATGCCGCCTTGATGCCACTGCACACGCTGAGAAAACGCATGGTGCTTACGCGGTTACTTCTTCGTGGGCGAAAAACGCCTTGAATGCGCTGATGGGTCGCACATACCCCGCACGCTCAAGCTCATCGGCCACGTCAGGGCGCAGTTCACGCACCGTCACAAGCCCAAGCGTCTCGCGCTCAATCCGCACCACCAGCATCTCCCCAAACAACTGGTTTGTGGAAATAGTCTTCCTGATGTATCCCACTGAGGTGCCGCAACGCTTTGCGAACTTGTCCCGGTCAGCCTCTGGCAGCGCGTTCAGGTAAGCAAGCAGCCGTTGTGACGGTGCGAGCATCTTCTGGGGTGTGATTTTTTTCATCACACAAGAGTACACAAATTATTTACAGTGATCAAATAATTGTTGAAAGCAAGCCAAGACATTGCTTCGGGGTAAACCCTTGATGAGCAATCGGTCTGCTTTTTCGACCTTCCCCGGCCTTGTGGCTTGTCACGTCAACGAGAGTTTGACCTTTCTGGCGCTGGGCCAGTGAATATTTACTTATCAGTAAATTTTTCCTACAATTGCTGCACACGCACACAACCACACAGGAAACCGGCAATGACAGAAGCAATAAAACCCAGTGATCACGCCGTCTTAGACGAAGGCGTGCAGGCCCATCGCATAGCGCGCCTCGAAGACCTGATTGAAGCGAGTTGCTATTCCAGGGCTTCGATCCTGTGCAAAATCACCAAGATCAACCCCTCGCTGGTGAGCCAATACCGCGCCGGTTTGCGTCCGATCACCGAGCGCACTGTGGCTATGATCGAAAAAGCGTTTAACCAGCTTGGCTGGTTTGAAGCCGAGAACAATTCGGCTCAAGCACAGGCGCTGCCCACTGCGCCCATGGTGCTGCCTAATTCCACAATGCATTCACACGCCTTGGCGGTTGAAACGTTTGGCACCGTTTGCGATGATCTTTCGGTCCTGCTGCCAGAGGACGCAGGGATTTTCGTGGCGCAGATCAGCGCAGCCGCAACCAAGGTCCGCCGTGCGGCATCAGAGCGAGAACCGGCAACAAAACACCCTCGCGCAGCGTAGCAGCCACTGCGCGTTACCCGGACAATGGGCGCTTACGGCTAGTCGGTCCAACCCCTCGACCCGACAGCCAGACCGAACAAAAACAGTACACGTTTGGCTTCGGCCCATACCTTGTAAAGACCTAAAAAGCACCCGCCTTGAGCGGGTTTTTTTTGGCCCACCTCCAGGAAGAAACCTTGGAAGTAAATATTTTTTTGACATTTTGAAAACCAGAAAGTAAATTTGCGTTTCCAAAAAAGGAAACAAGGAATTTACAAAGTGAACAACTCCACCGCGCCCACCGAACTCCCGCCACTCGAAGACCTTGCCCGCCACTGGGTCGAGGCAAAAACAGCAGAAGACCTCGCCAAGTCCCTGCGCCTGTCCGTTGAATCGGCCATCTGTGCCAGTCTCAACGTCGCCCCCGGATCGACCCAGACCATCCATTTGCTACCGGGATTCAGGGTCCGGTACGACATCAACCGCACGGTAGACACCGACGCCCTGCGCGCCGCCTGGGCCACGCTGCCCGAGGTCGCACAGAACTGCGTGCGCTGGAAAGCCGAAGTCTCAGCGACTCAGTACAACGCCGCTGCCGACCTGTTGCCCGAGGCGGTCGCCCAGCTCAATGCGTTCATCACCACCAAGCCCGCAAAGCCCAGCTTCACCTTCATCCCACCCAAGGAAACACCCAATGGCGTTTGACCTCAGCGACATAGCCGTGGGCAATCGCGCCCACAAACCGCGCCTTGTCATCTACGGCGAGTCCGGTCTCGGCAAGACCACCTTCGGCGCTTCAGCACCCAACGCGATCTTCATTTGCACAGAGGACGGACTGGGCAGGCTCAACGTGCCCAGCTTCCCGGTTGCCAAGACCTTTGAAGACGTGATGGCGGCCATCACCAACCTCTACACGCAGGATCACGACTATCAGACCCTGGTGGTGGACAGCATCGACTGGCTTGAGCCGATGGTCTGGCAAGCCACCTGCGCCGCTGCCGGTAAAGAGTCCATCGAGAGCTTCGGCTATGGGCGCGGGTACGTCGAGGCACTGACCTACTGGCGTCAATTCTTCGATGGCATCACCGCACTTCGCAACGACCGCGGCATGAACGTCATCCTGATCGGGCACTCCCAAATCATCCACATCGAAGACCCCTTGATTGCGGCCTACGACTCGCACAGTCTGAAGCTGCACAAGAAAGCTGCCGCCCTGGTCGAAGAGTGGGCAGACGTGATCGGCTTTGTGGCGCTCAAAACGCTAACCGTGGACGAAAAGAAGGCGTCATTCACTGACAAGGACGCCAAGCGCACACGCGCCAAGACGACCGGCGAGCGACAGCTACACGTCCAGCCCAGCCCCGCCTTCACCGCCAAAAATCGCTACGACCTGCCTAGCCCGTTGCCGCTGGGCTGGGCCGCGTATTGCGCAGCACTGGATATGCCTGATCACGACCCAGTGCTGGTGTCAGTAGCCGCCTAGCCCATCCCCTCCCCGTCCCATCCTCACAACCAAGGAAGCACCATGCAAATCGGACACCTTCTCGCTGGCGTCAACCCCTCCGCACCGCGCAGCTTTGAACCACTGCCCCCCGGCATTTACACCGTAATCGTCAGTGATGACGCGGCCAAAACCAGCAAGTACGGAGACACCTACATCTCTATGGAATACACCGTCATCGACGGCGAATTCAACAACCGCCGCATCTGGGAGAACATGAACATCGGGCACAACAAATCCGATGTCGCTGGGCGTGCGCTGGCTGACCTGAAGGCACTGGCCTGCGCTGTTGGCATTCCTGATGCAGAGACTACCGGCGAACTCAAGGACATTCCTTTTCAGTTGAAAGTGGGCCAGCGCAAAAGCTCCCGCGACGATGCGGCCCCCGGCGCGATGGAGCAGACCGTGCAGGGCTATATCGCAATGGACATTCCAGCGCGCCCCGGACGCCTGCCCGCAGCGCCCGCACCGGCCCCCATCCGGCGCACCGCAGCCGCAGCACAAACCGAGGCACCAGCACCAGCACCAGCACCAGCACCAGCCCGTGCCCGTGCCGCAGGCACCGCGCCAGCAGCCCCACCGTGGGCTGTGAAGCGCGCCTAGGGCCACGACCTTGAGCAAAGCCTGTTGCCACTGGCAGCAGGGCTTTTCTCAACGAGAGGCCACCATGATCATTCCACCCGCACCACAGCCGCCGGAATTCAGCCCCACCGTCAAAGCGATCTTTGACTACTACGCTGAGAAGTACAACGCCGAACTGAGCCGCCCCTACCTGGGTGGCTCCATCATCGGCACCGCGTGCGAACGCGCGCTCTGGTACGGCTTTCACTGGGCCACCAAGAAACAATTCAGCGGCCAGTTGCTGCGCCTGTTCCAGCGCGGCCACAAGGAAGAGCCGTGGTTGGTGGAAGACATGCGCGCCATCGGCATCACCGTGTGGGACACCAACCCCGACACCGGCAAGCAGTGGAGCTTTAGCGAACCGGCCACCGGCCACCACCTCGCGGGCAATGCGGACGGCATCCTGCAAGGCATCCCCGAGGCACCGAAGACTCCGCACCTGTGGGAGTGCAAGACGCACTCGACCAAGAGCTTCAACGATGTGAAGTCCAAGGGCGTGTTGCTATCCAAACCGCTGCACTACGCACAGATGCAGATTTACATGCACTGGACGCAAGCCACCTTTGGCAAGGCCAACGGCTGCAAGCGTGCGCTCTACACCGCAGTGTGCAAAGAGACGGACGAAATCTATTCCGAGCGCATCTACTTTGATAAAGCCTTTGCACTGGAACTGATCGACAAAGCCAAGCGTGTGATCACGGCCAAGACCCCGCCGCCGCGCATCAGCGATGACGCGACCTGGTTCGAGTGCAAGTTCTGCGACCACCATGCCGTGTGCCACACCGAGACCGTGCCGCTGGTGTCCTGCCGCACCTGTACCCACGCAAGCGCAGAAATGGATGGCAATGCGCGCTGGGCCTGCAACCTCGACAAAGAGACGCCATCAACTATTCCGGTGGAAGTGCAGCGCAAGGGCTGCGACTGCCACCGCTTCAATCCCTTCTTGCTAAACCATTGGGCATTGCCGGTGGATGCCAGCGTCAACCATAACTGGGTGAAGTACACCAACAAAACCACGGGCCAGTCGTTTATCAATGGCATCCCGCCCGAGGGCCACACCAGCGCAGAGATTTTTGCCGCACCCGACAAGAAAGCACTCAGCGATCCAGATGTCCAGGCATATCGCCACGGTGAATTCAAAGCGAGGATTGTGGGATGAGCGCCGCCACGGGGCAGCAATTGGCCGACGACGGCGCAGGCCGCGCGCTGCGCCATGCCGGGCCTGAGTGGGCTGATGAAGCCTATCTCGCGCTGTGCTACTACGCCAAGACGGTTGACTCATTTATGACCGAGGACGTGCGTCACTTCGCGCATGTGAACGGGCTGGCGCTGCCGCCCGATGGCCGCGCCTGGGGCTGCGTAATGAACCGTGCGGTGCGCCGCAACCAAGTCAAGCGCCTGGGCTACGCGCCCATGAAATCGCCCAACTGCCATGCCGACCACAAGAGCGTCTGGCAATGGGTGGGGGGCGTATGAAAACCCACGACATCGTTCATATCAAGTTGGGCCGGGTGACGGTTATCGGTGAGGTCGTGGGCCAGACCGCCAAGCGCCTGCGGATCGTCATCAGGAACGGCGGCGGGTATCGCTACTTGCTGCGCGCCAGAGGCAACGTGCAGTTCATTCAAAAAGGAAAGAGGTTTTTATGAGCGCCCACGAATTTTATTTATCGCCGCAGTCCATAAATCAAGTTCACTGCCGAGGCGAAGCACTTGATCCGATCCTTTGGCGAGGAGATCAATGGGCAGTCACGACTTATGGATTGGAATGCCGTGATGGAACTTACTCCGTACAAGCTGGCAAACATTTCTCCAATTTTGGCGCGACGTACTGGACTGAAAAAAGATACAACCCGCAATCTGTATTCGTTGGATGGTTTAGACATTTAAGTGGAAAAAGTTGGTGCAATCCCGATGATCTCAACGCCGCACTTCAAGCGATGTTCGTTTTATTCAATGAAGATGGCACAAGGACTCAAATAGCCGCGCCGCGCTTGGTCAGTGACGCCATACGCGCCAGGATTTGTGGCGACTAGCAATGGACGAAAAAATTGATCACCGTAAAGTCTACGCACGCCAGCTTCATTCATTGCTGAAGAATTTGGGATAACACATGACCAACATAAAAATTGAACGAGTCAAAGAAAAGCAATACTTGATATTGGACTTAAACACCGGCCTGATGGACGGTATCTATTCTGAACACAATACACAGGCTCATGTGGAATGGATCGCTGCTGGTTTGCAAGAGCGCCATCCATATTCAAACTTTATTGTTGTCAGGATTTTGACGAAAACCGGCAAAGAACTGCGACTACCAGACCATACGTTTCACGCAGGTCACTACGAAGGAAATTCGCAAAAACTTATGCAAGTGTGGAACGCACACATCGAAATGTTCCAGCGTGAAAATCGCGTGGATGTTCCATGATCACCCTACGCGCCTACCAGCAGCGGACGGTGGACGACCTGTTTTCGTGGTGGGTCGATCATCCCGACATTGCGGAAATCCCGATCATGGTCTTGCCGACTGCCAGCGGCAAGTCGATCGTCATTGCCGAACTGGTGCGCCTGCTGTGGGCTTGGTGGCCGGAGGACAAGCCGCGCACTGTGGTGCTGGTGCCCAGCAAAGAACTGGCCGAACAGAACGCAGAAAAGCTGCGCGCCCTGCTGCCGCCTGAGATCACGGTCGGGTTCTACAGCGCCAGCCTGGGCAAGAAGCAGCATTGGGCCGATGTGATTATTGCGACCATTGGCTCGATCTACATGTCTGCCGCCCTGTTGGGCAACATCAAATGCGTGTTGGTTGATGAGTGCCATTTGATTAACCCGGACGGCGATGACGTGGGCCGCTACCGGCAGTTCCTGAGCGACCTCGCACAGACTTGCAGCTTTCGCGTGGCCGGTTGCACCGCCACCCCATTCCGGGGCAACGGGGTCTGGCTGACGGACGGCGACAAGCCGCTATTCACGGGCGTCTGCACCACCATCAGAATCGGTGACCTGATCGACCAAGGGTTTCTTGCGCCGATGGTGCGCCCCATCGACATCGCCGTTCGCATCAACACCGATGGCATCAAGACCGTGACCGGCGACTTTCACCTGGGCCAGTTGTCCGAGCGCGTCCACCACTATCTGCCCGGTGCGGCCCTTGAGTCGGTCAAGCTGTGCGTGGACCGCAAGAAGTGGATCGCCTTTCTGCCCAGCGTCTCGACTGCGGCCTACTTTGTTTCCTTGCTGCGTGAGCGCGGCATTGACGCCGCGCTTGTGTGTGGTGGCACACCCAAGGAAGAGCGTGCCGCTTTGGTTGCGGCATTCCGCGACGGCCACATCCGCTGCCTTGTCACTGTGCTGGCGCTGGCAATCGGCTTCGACGTGCCCGATGTGGACGCCGTGATCTGGCTGCGTCCCACCAAAAGCCCGGTACTTTATGTTCAAGGTTGCGGTCGCGGGATGAGGATTTCTCCCGGCAAGACCGATTGCTTATGGATTGATTTTTCTGCCACCACCGCGACCTTGGGGCCAGTTGACGCCATTAAAGGCCGCAAGAAACGCGCAGCCCAGCCCGATCAAGAAGCGCCATATATTTTGTGCCGATCTTGCGGCACCATCGTGCGGCCAGCTTCCGCGCTGATATGCCCCGACTGTGGCGCGGTGCTGCGCGACCCCACCGCAGAAAAAGAAGCCGAAGCCAAAGCGTCCGCAGCCGCGATCCTTTCCAGCCAGTTGCGGGCCAAGATCACCACCTACGCCGTCAAGCGCGTGACCTATGGCATCCACAAAAAGTCGGGATCGCCCGACAGCTTGAAAGTTGTCTATTGGGGCGCGATGCTGCCCATCGCAAGCGAGTGGGTCTGCCTGAACCATGAGGGCTACGCCCAACGCAAAGCGGAACAGTGGTGGGTCTGCCGCCGCCCGGTCGATGGCCTAAAGATCATCCCCAGCGTCCAGCAGTCGCTTGAGTGGATCGGCGCTGGCTATGAGATGCGCCAGCCGCTGTGCATCACCGTCAACGAATCCGGCAAGTACCCCGAGATCACCCAATTTACCTGGAGGAACCACGATGGAACACCCGATGAACCGACCGCTGCGTGAGGCACTGATCCAGCACCACAAGTCTGTGGCGACTGAACTTGAGCGCATCACGCCATCCTGCACGACCTGTGAACACATGCAGGCCGGGTGCTGCGCGGCCAACGCCGACCAGCCGATCCCCAAAGAATTCCAGGCGGTCGGTTGCGATGCCTGGAGCTACGACTGCATTCCCTTTTGAGTCGAAGAACAGCATGAACACCACCACAGAAGCCCTCATGGCCTTGGCCGACGCCTACGCACAGGCCCGCAGTGAACACGCCCCCCATTACGACCACACGGCCAATGGCGCCCGTGCCGCGCTGCAAGCTGCACTGGAGTTTGCCTTGAACGTGGCGCAGCCGCCCGCCACAGAGAGCCTGCACGGCCCCCAACAGCCGGGAAAGGATGCCCGATGAACCGCATCTACATTGCTGGCCCGATGACCGGCCTGAAGTACCTGAACTTTCCCGCATTCTTCGGCGTTGCCACTGCAATGCGCGGCCAAGGTTACGAGGTGATCAACCCAGCCGAACTGAACCGGGACGAACTCGATTGGCACCAGTGCCTGCGCCGCGACATCGCCGCCCTGGTCACTTGCAACGCGATCTATCTGCTGCGTGGCTGGGAGAACAGTCGGGGCGCGACCCTTGAACACCACATTGCCGAGCGTCTGGGCCTTGAGGTCATTTTTCAACCCGCATTGATTTTGGAGACACAAAATGCCTGAACCGACACTTGACCAGATGACGCTGCGCGACCTGTTCGCCCTGATTGCCTTCCATGCGCGGATTTCCAACTACAGGGACTGGACTTTAGACGAGTTGACCGAACAAGCCTTCACCGATGCTGACGCCTTGCTGCGTGCCCGCGAGGTGTCGCATGACTGATACAGTAAATGGGTTCGGGGGAATGACACAAAAACTTGACCCCGTGGACCGGATCATTTTTCGCCGCGATTTGTGCAAGATGCTTGGGGTTGGTAGCGAATGCATGCGGCGCTACATAAAAGCCGGGAAGGTTCCCCCTCCCGACATTTTCATTTCACAGCAGACTATGGGCTGGCGGCTCTCGACCCTTCAAGCCTCGGGCATAGGCGTCATCTAGCCAGTCGGCGTACTCTTGGAGCATTATTTGCCGTTGCGGGTAATACTCAGATGAGTCGTATAGTCCTTGCACACCGGGCTTGATGTGGGCGAGTTGCATTTCAACGTATTGCTTGTCGAAGCGTTTTACCACCTTGTCGTAGAACTGGGAATTAGCCCAGGTCGAACCAATCGAGCGCCAGCCGTGCCCACACATACGCCCTTTGTAGCCAATACGCTCATACAGGTCGGTGATGCAGTTCTCGGTGATGGTGCGGTCGGTGCGCAAAGCTGCCGGGAAAACGTAGTCACTGGCGCGGCACATTGCCTTGAGCGTGTCGAGTGTTTCAAGTGCTTGTCTGGATAGGGGCACAAGGTGTTCACGCTTCGACCCCTTCTTGCCTTTCATTTGCTTTGCAGGGATGCGCCACATCGTCCCCTCAATTTGCTCCCATCGCATAAGCCGCAGTTCGTTGGTGCGGACCCAGGTTAGCGCCAGCATCTTGCTGGCAAGGAGTGCTGGTTGCAGGCGCTCCATGTCCAGTCGGGCCAACAACTCGGGCACCTCGTCCAATGCCACAGAGGGGAAGTTCTTTACTTCGTTTTTGACGAAAGCGATCTCTGGGTCAATCATGCGCGCCGGGTTGATGACGCAGTGGCTGTTGAGGATGCCCCACTCAAACACCTGACCGGCCCAGCCTCGGCACTTCCTGACGTAGACGGCAAGACCGGCCTTGTCCATTTTCATCAAGACCTCCAGCATCATGGGCATGGTGATGCTGTTCATGGGTTTGTTGCCTAGGTAGGGTTCGATGTGCGCTTTGAGTCCACCCATCGCATTTTTCACGGTCTTGGCATCGCGCTCGGCCATCTTCTTGACCCCCCAATACGCTTGGATGCCTTCGCTCAGGGTCATGGCTTTTTCGGCAGGTTTAGCGCCCGCTTTGGGGTCCACCTTGTTGTGGAGTTGGGTTCGAAGGGCTGTGTGCAATTCGCGGGCACCCTTTACCGAGATGATCGGGTATTCGCCAAACACTGCCGTTTTTTGAACGCCGTCTAGGCGATAGGCGGCACGGAAGATTTTTTTGCCCTTTGTTGTAACGAACAGGTAAAGGCCGCGTCCGTCGGGGATTGAGTAGTCCTTTTCTTGCGATTTGGCCGACTTACAAACCGCATCTGTCAGAGGGGAATGGGCCATAAATGTTGAATCCTTGTTGAATCCTAATCGGTGAAATGTTGAATCCTGTTTTGCGATTCATCAGGATACAACACGGATTCAACAAATCAAGCGTGTAGCTTGGTGGGTGCGGGTGGGTACCGGTGGGAACATTTGGGCGAAAAAAAACCCTAAGTCGTTGATTTACTTAGGGTTTTTCGTCTTTCAGTGCTTTCCATTGCACCTCTTTTGGAGGTCAATGGCGGAAACGGAGGGATTCGAACCCTCGATGAGGCTCTACACCCCATACTCCCTTAGCAGGGGAGCACCTTCGGCCACTCGGTCACGTTTCCTGCTGACGCAAATTATCGCACGACTTACAGCGTTTTTTCAGGCAAGGACCTAGTCAAGGTCAAAAGCTTTGTGCAAAGCGCGCACGGCGAGCTCCATGTACTTCTCATCGATGACGACCGAGGTCTTGATTTCAGACGTGGAGATCATCTGGATGTTGATGCCCTCCTCGCTCAACACGCGGAACATCTTGCTGGCAATGCCCACATGGCTGCGCATGCCGATGCCGACGATAGAGACCTTGCAGATCTTGGTGTCGCCAATGACTTCCTGTGCGCCCAAGGTGGGCAGCACCAGGGTCTTGAGCAGGTCCACCGCCTTGGCATAGTCGCCCCGGTTGACGGTGAAGCTAAAGTCGGTCTTGCCGTCCTTGCTGACGTTCTGGATGATGACGTCCACGTCGATGTTGGCGTCGGCAATCACACCCAGAATCTGGTAGGCGATGCCAGGGGTGTCGGGCACGCCCAGCACGGAAATTTTGGCTTCATCGCGGTTGAACGCGATGCCGGAAACAACGGCTTGTTCCATGTTTTCGTCTTCCTCAAAGGTAATCAGGGTGCCGGATGCGGCCTCTTCGTTGATGTCGATGTCCCAGGGCGTAAAGCTGCTCAGCACGCGCAGGGGCACCTTGTATTTGCCGGCAAATTCGACCGAGCGAATCTGCAGCACTTTGGAGCCCATGGAGGCCATCTCCAGCATCTCTTCAAAACTCACGGTCTTGAGGCGCCGAGCCTCGGCCACGACGCGCGGGTCAGTGGTGTAGACACCATCGACATCGGTAAATATCAGGCATTCGGCGGCCTTCATGGCCGCAGCGACCGCCACCGCAGAGGTGTCTGAGCCACCGCGCCCCAGCGTGGTGATGTTGCCGGCGTCATCCAGGCCCTGAAAGCCGGTGACGATGACGACGCGTCCAGCATCCAGATCGCCGCGCACGCGGGCGTCGTCTATTGATTCGATACGCGCCTTGGTGTAGGCGCTGTCGGTGCGAATGGGGACTTGCCAGCCAGCGTAGGAAACAGACTCCATGCCCTCCGCCTGCAGCGCAATGGCCAACAGGGCGCTAGACACCTGCTCGCCGGTAGCGGCCAGCATGTCGAGCTCCCTTGCATAGGCTTCGCCGGCCTTGCTTGGCGCGAGCTCCTTGGCAAGGCCTAGCAAGCGGTTGGTCTCACCGCTCATGGCGGAGGGAACCACCACCATCTGGTGACCGGCGCGCGCCCATTTGGCGACGCGTTTGGCGACATTGCGGATGCGGTCCGTGGACCCCATCGACGTGCCGCCGTATTTGTGAACTATCAAAGCCATTGGATTATTTTCTGTGAGGCAAAAGCGTGGGATTGTACCAACCGAGCACAGCGCCCCTGCGCTCTACGAAGCCATGGCCCACTTTGAGGTGGATGTGGTGGCCGCGGGTGACGCAAGCCGCGATCAGCCGCTGTAATTCGCGTAGTTGGGCGGCACTGGGAATCGCGCCGTGCGCCGATTTCAGCCAGTGGCGCAGGACATTGGCCTGACGCGGCCCGCCCAGCGCTTGCAGCGCCAAAATCAAGGGCAGCCCATCGCGTTCGCGCAGCACCGGACCGAGATCTTCGCCGGCTATCTGATCTAGCAGCGCCTGGGCCTGTGCCGCATGCGAAGCACTGCGGGCAAAGGTATCCCTGAAATGCGGAAACGCCGCTTGCAGCGTGGGCACAATCTGGGCCCTGATGCGGTTGCGCGTAAAGCGTGTATCGGTATTGCTGGGGTCCTCGACAAAGGCTATTTGCTCACGCGCCAACCAGGCGCGGATGTCGGGACCGGCAACCTGCAGAAACGGCCTGTGAAATTGCACACCGCCGCGCCACCACTGCGCTGGCATGGCGCTCAGACCGGCCAGTCCTGAGCCACGGCTCAAGGCCAGCAGCAGCGTCTCGACCTGGTCATCGGCATGTTGGGCCACAGCAATCGAAGCCAGCGCTGCGGCGTCTGCGCTGCCCTTGGCAAACTCCACCAGACCTTGGTAACGGGCGATGCGCGCCGCATCTTCGGGGCTTTGGCCGCTCTGGTTCGCGGCATTGACGGTTCTGATGCGCAGCGGCACCTGCAGTGCTTCGCACAAATGCAGACATTGGTCCTGGAATAGGGTGGCAGCGACTTGCAGACCATGGTTGATATGCAGGGCCACCACCTGCCCCGGCCACTGGCGCGCGCACAACACCAGCAGGGCGCAGGAGTCAGCACCACCGCTCAAGGCCACGCCCAGGGGCATGGCCGGCTTGAAGGCCCCCATGGCCTGCTCCAGCGACTGCGTCATGGCTGCGGGGAACGCAAATTATTTGGAACTGGCTTTGGTGTCGGTGAAACGGCCGTAGCTTTGCAGGCGATCGTAGCGGCGGTCCACCAGCTCATTGACCTTGAGGTCTGCCAACTGGCGGTAAGCATCTGCCAACGCGCGCTTCAAGAAGGCAGCGGCCTGCTTGGTGTCGCGGTGTGCGCCACCCACGGGTTCGTTGACGATCTTGTCGATCACGCCCAGGGCTTTCAGGCGGTGGGCGGTAATGCCCAGGGCATCGGCCGCGTCCTGTGCACGCTCCGAGGTCTTCCACAAGATGGAGGCACAGCCCTCGGGGCTGATCACAGAATAGATCGAGTACTGCAGCATGATCAACTGGTCGGCCACCGAGATCGCCAGCGCGCCGCCGGAACCGCCCTCGCCAATGATGGTGGTGATGATGGGCACTTCGAGCTGGGCCATCTCAAAAATATTGCGGCCAATGGCCTCGGACTGGCCGCGCTCTTCGGCGTCAATGCCGGGATAGGCACCGGGGGTGTCCACAAAGGTAAACACCGGCAGCTTGAATTTTTCGGCCAGCTTCATCAGGCGCAAGGCCTTGCGATAACCCTCGGGCTTGCACATGCCAAAGTTGCGCAAGCCCCGCT
The DNA here is from genome assembly GCA_903886275.1 of uncultured beta proteobacterium. Taxonomy (GTDB): domain Bacteria; phylum Pseudomonadota; class Gammaproteobacteria; order Burkholderiales; family Burkholderiaceae_C; genus Allorhodoferax. Next base: position 14,725 of record CAISLN010000027.1, read on the forward strand.
CCTTGGTATCGCGCCCCTTTTGCTGGCCTATGACCATGCAGGGTGTGCCGTTGAAGCGGGCCAGGCCACCCACGATGCTGAGGTCGTCGGCAAAGTGGCGGTCGCCATGCAGCTCGACAAAGTGCGTGAATATCTCTGCCACATAGTCCAGCGTGTAGGGCCGCTCGGCGTGGCGGGCAATCTTGGTGATCTGCCAGGGCGTCAGATCGCTATAAATGTCCTTGGTGAGCTGCTGGCTCTTCTTGGCCAACTGCTCGATCTCGGACGAGATGTCCACTGCAGACTCGGTCTGCACATAGCGCAACTCTTCAATCTTCGACTCCAGCTCGGCTATGGGCTGTTCAAAATCCAGAAATGTCTTTTTGGCCAACGCGCTTCTCCTCTAAACGAATCCAACCCTCCCAAGGGAGGACGTTCTGTTAATACTCGACCGGAACGGGGTCCAGTGAGCGCCAAATATACCAAGTCGCGACGCTGCAGTACGGAGCCCAGGCCGCAGCCACCTCGCGCGCATCGCTGCGACTGACCACATCGCCCGAAAAATAGCTCTGGCTGATGCCCGTGATCAGACCCGGATCATCCAGCGGCAAGACATTGGGCCGCAGCATATGAAAGATCAAAAACATCTCGGCGGTCCAGCGGCCTATGCCACGTATGGCCACCAGCTCTTCGATGATTTCATCGTCGGGCATGCTGGCCCAGTCCTTGACGTGCAGGGCGCCATTGTCAAAGTGCAGCGCCAGGTCCACCAGGTACTCCACCTTGCGTGCACTCAGACCCGCCGCGCGCATATCGTCCACCTTCAGGCGCAGCACATTGGCCGGGGTGATCTGGCGCGGCAACAGGGCAAACCGGTCCCAGACCTTTTGCGCCGAGGGCACGGAGATTTGCTGGCCGACAATGCTGCGCGCCAGAGTGACAAAGGCATCGCCCCGGGTTTGCAGGCAGGCATCGCCAAACTGGGGGATCAGCTTGCGCATCACCCGGTCCTTCTTGATAAGGTACTTGCAGGCCTCTTCCCAGTACACCGGGGTCACAGGCTCAATGTCCGCCAACTTGGCCACAGCCATCATTGCGCCACTTCCCAGGTGGTGCCGGTGGCACTGTCCTTGAGCACAATGCCCTCCTCCAACAGTTGCTTGCGAATGCCATCGGCGCGGGCAAAGTCCTTTGCTGCCTTGGCGGCGGCGCGCTCGGCAATCAGCGCCGCAATGCGGTCTTGCGATACCGCAGCACCGGCCTGCAAATAGCTTTGGGGCAGCTGCTGCAACAGACCCAGGCAGTCACCCAGACCCTTGAGCAGGGTCGCCAACTCAGCAGACTTGTTGCGGTTGATTTCAGAGGCCAGGTCAAACAGCACGGCAATCGCCTCGGGCGTGCCGAAGTCCTCGTCCATGGCGGCCTTGAAGCGCAGCGCATAGGCATTGTTCCAATCCAGCGCCTGCGCGCTATGGGCTGGTGCCAGGTCGAGCGCCGTGTACAGGCGCTTGAGGCCGCTGCGCGCATCGTCGAGGTGGGCGTCGCTGTAGTTCAGGGCGGTGCGGTAATGGGTGCGCAACAAAAAGAAGCGCAGGGTTTCGGGCTCGTATTGGGCCAGCACTTCGCGGATGGTGAAGAAGTTGCCCAGGCTCTTGGACATCTTCTCGTTGTCCACGCGCACAAAACCGTTGTGCACCCAGAAGCGCGCCAGCGGCTTGCCGCTCGCGCCTTCGCTCTGGGCGATTTCGTTTTCGTGGTGCGGGAACTGCAGATCAGCGCCGCCGCCATGGATGTCAAAACTTTCACCCAGCGTGGCGCAACTCATGGCCGAGCATTCGATATGCCAGCCCGGACGCCCCACCCCAAACGGATGACCCAGCGCCTGCGCATCCCACTTGGCGTCAGGCGGTTCGGTCGGCTTGGCGGCCTTCCACAGCACAAAGTCCAGCGGGTCTTCCTTGCCGTCCTGCACCGCCACGCGCTCACCAGCGCGCAACTCATCAAGCGACTTGCCGGACAGCTTGCCGTAGCCGGGAAATTTACGCACCGAATAATTCACGTCACCTGAGCTGGCCTGGTAGGCCAGACCCTTGGCCTGCAACTGGGCAATCAGGTTCAGCATCTGCGGCACGTATGCGGTGGCACGCGGTTCAATGGTCGGGCGTTCAATCCCCAAGGCATCAATGTCTTGGTGCATGGCCAACACCATTTCATCCGTGAGGGCACGGATGGCAATGCTGCGGTCCAACGCGCGCTGAATGATCTTGTCGTCAATGTCGGTGATGTTGCGCACGTAGGTAACGCGGTAGCCGCTGCATTTGAGCCAGCGCTGCACCACATCGAAGGCCATCATCATGCGGGCGTGGCCAATGTGGCAGAAGTCATATATGGTCATGCCGCATACGTACATGCGTACATGGCCAGGTTCAATGGGAGAAAAAGACTCCAGGGTACGACTTAACGTGTTGTGAATGCGCAAACTCATAGGGATCGGTGGTCGGGCTGACCTTGGTGCTTTGGCGGCGTGGTTTTGGGTTTGATTGTTTCGAAAACAAAGCGGAAATTGCATGGAGCGCCTGTTTCAATGTGCTCAGATACAATCTGATCCCAGTATAAAGCGCCACCCGGAAAAAGGCCCTGATCCACAGGCCATTTGGCACAAATGAACGCGAGGTTGTATGAAGCAAGTGATTTCCCAATTTATGTTGTCTTGGCGGCAGATTGCCATCGTTGCGCTGCTGAGCTGCTCTTCGGCACAAGCCGACGAGTACGCCGATGTATCCCAATTGGTGCGCGCCGGCAAGTCCTCCGAAGCCCTGAACCGGGCCGACCAATATTTGGCGACTCAGCCCAAAGACCCGCAAATGCGCTTCATCAAGGGCGTGATCCTGCGCGATACCGGCAAGACCAATGAAGCCATTGCGACCTTCACCAAGCTGACCGAAGACTACCCCGAGCTGCCCGAGCCTTACAACAACCTAGCCGTGCTGTACGCTGGCCAGAGTCAGTTTGACAAGGCCCGTAACGCGTTGGAAATGGCCATCAGGACCAACCCCAGCTACTCGACGGCACACGAAAACCTGGGCGACATCTATGCCAAGCTGGCGAGCCAAGCCTACAACAAGGCCCTGCAATTGGATAACACCAACCAGGCTGTCCCCCCAAAATTGGCGCTGATCCGCGAGATATTCAGCACCAGCCTTGCCAAGGCGCCGCGCCCTGCAGCGACTGCAACAGGCAACACGACTGCGCCGACAACCGTCGCCAGCGCCAAACCACCAGCATCCGTGGCACCCACGCCCTTGCCAACACCGCCTGTGGCAGCACCTGCGCCCAAACCGGTTGTCACTGCGCCTGTAGTACCAACTCCGGCACCAACACCACCCGTGGTGTCGCCACCCACCGCTACAACGGCTGACGGTGCTGCAGTCGCCAACGTCGAGGCTGCCGTTGCTGCTTGGGCACGCGCCTGGTCGGCCCGCGACGTGAAGGCCTATCTGGCATCCTATGGCAAAGACTTTGACACGCCAGGCTCTATGAGCCGAAAGGCCTGGGAAGAAGAACGCCAACAGCGCATCGCCAGCAAGGCCAGCATCACGGTGAAGGTCGACAAACTCAGCGTGAGCATCAATGGCACGCACGCCGTTGCCAAGTTTCTGCAGGACTACAAAGCGGGCGGACTGGCAGTGTCTAGTCACAAGACGCTGGACTTCACCAAGGTCGGCGACCATTGGCAAATTGTCAAAGAGACCGTGGGCAATTGATCGCGCAGCGTGACCCCTCGCACCGACCCCGTGTACGGGTTTAAGCAGGCCATGCCGCGTAGCGCAACCCTGCCGTGGCTGACCCTCGCACTGCTGTTGACTCTGCAGACGCACGGCTTCGCAAAGGTTAACCCTTCCGCTGCCCGTGTAAACGCAACAGTGCCACCTACAGCGGCAGAAAACGGGATGGCCGAAGCCCGACTGCTGGAGGTCTACCACCTGATGGCCAATGGCCGTGGCCGCGAGGCGCTGGCGCTGGCCGCCGGCGTGGTGCGAGACCATCCCAACTTCCAACTGGCCCAACTCGTGTACGGCGACTTGCTGGCAGCTCGCATACGTCCGGTGCGCACGCTGGGTGACGTTCCAGCAGAGCTGGCAACTGCCGGTGCCAATGCACTGGGAGAGTTGCGTGAAGAATCGCAAAAACGCGTTCGCTCACTGCGCGAACCACCCCGCGCCGGGACCATCCCGTCCCAGTTCCTGGAAATCCCCCAAAAAACACGCCATGCCATTGCCGTAGATGCCTCACGCTCCCGGTTGTACCTGTTTGAAAACCGGCCTACCGGCCTGGTGCTGATTGCCGACTACTACACCTCTGTCGGAAAGGCAGGCGTATCCAAGACACAGCAGGGCGATCAGAGAACGCCGCTGGGCGTGTACTACATCACCAGCAACGTCAACCCGCGCTCGCTCACGGATTTCTACGGCCCCGGCGCACTGCCCATCAACTACCCGAACATGCTGGATGCCAAGCGGGGCAAGACCGGTAGCGGCATCTGGCTGCATGGCACCCCACGCGAGCAGTTTTCCCGGCCGCCACAGGCCTCGGATGGCTGCCTGGTGATGGCCAATCCTGACCTTGTGCACATCATTCAGACCGTCGAAGTGGGCAGTACACCGGTGGTCATCGCACCACAGTTGCAATGGGTAGACCCGCACAGCGCCAAGACCGAAAGCAAGCCCTTTGACGAGACCCTGCAAGCCTGGCGCACGGCCAAGGTGGCTGGCAACCTCGACCGGGTCATGTCGTTTTACACGCAGGACTTCAACAGCTATGGCAAGACACTGGCGCAATGGTCCGGTGTGCTGCGCGGTGAGCTGGCGCGTGCACAAGGGCACGACATCGAACTCAAGGATGTGTCGATGCTGCGCTGGACCGACAGCGCAGACACCATGGTGGTGACATTCGGTGAAGTCCTTCTGGGCCAACGCACAGGTTGGACCAAGCGACAATACTGGACCCGGCAAAGTGGCCAGTGGAAGATATTTTTTGAAGGAACGCTTTAATGCTCACAACAATTTCCCGCCGCCTGGCGATCGGATTGGCTGCGGCGCTGGTGATCAGCACAACCGCCCTCGCCCAAGCGACGAACCAAGTTAAGTTCCAAACCAGCCTGGGCGACTTTGCGGTCGAGGTCTATCCGGACAAGGCACCCAAGACCGTAGAAAACTTTCTGCAGTATGTGAAAGACAAGCAGTACAACGGCACCCTCTTTCACCGTGTCATCCCTGGCTTCATGGTGCAAGGGGGTGGTTACACACAAACCATGGCTGAGAAGCCGACCCGTGAGCCGATTCCCTTGGAAGCCAAAAATGGCCTTAAAAACGACCGCGGCACCATTGCCATGGCTCGCACCAGCAACCCTAATTCGGCCACGGCCCAGTTCTTTGTCAATGTAGTGGACAACAACAACTTGAACGCACCTTCGCCCGATGGCCATGGTTACGCCGTCTTCGGCAAGGTCATCGCGGGCATGGAAACCATAGACAAGATCCGCGCGGTTCCGACCGGACGCCAGGATGTGCCCGTCACCCCCATTCTTATCAACTCCGCCACATTGGTGAAATAAATCATGAGCAATCCAAAAGTAGAACTCCACGTTACCGGCTACGGTGTCATCACCCTGGAGCTCGACCAGGAAAAAGCCCCCAAGTCGGTGGCCAACTACCTGTCCTACGTGGCCAAGGGCCATTACGACAACACGATTTTTCACCGTGTCATTCCCGGTTTCATGGTCCAGGGCGGCGGCATGGAACCCGGCATGGTTCAAAAACCCTGCGACGCCCCGATTGAGAATGAAGCCAACAACGGCTTGAAAAACGCCAACTACACGGTGGCCATGGCGCGCACCGGCGAGCCGCATTCGGCCACCGCGCAGTTCTTCATCAACGTGTCGGACAATGGCTTTTTGAACCACAGTTCGCCTTCGGCCCAAGGCTGGGGTTATGCCGTGTTTGGCAAGGTCGTGGGTGGTGCTGATGTGGTGGACAAGATCAAGGCCGTCAAGACTGCGCGCAAGGGCCACCACGACGATGTCCCGGTGACAGACGTGGTCCTCGAAAAGGCCGTTCTGGTCTAACCAGTAGCCCATGGGGATGGAACTCCAAGCCCCATCCTCATGGCAGTGTGCGGACTTCATTTCCGACCTGCACCTGCAAGCGACAGACCGACCAACCTTTGCCGCTTGGGCCGCGTATATGCGCGCCACCACGGCCGATGCCGTGTTTATCTTGGGAGACCTGTTCGAAGTGTGGGTCGGTGACGATGCCACACAGGTGGAAGGCTCTTTCGAGGCCGAATGCGTCACGGTGTTGCGCCAGGCGGGCGAGCGACTGGCGCTCTTCATCATGCAAGGCAACCGCGACTTTCTCATGGGTGCGCAACTGATGCAGACATGCAAGGCCGTCGCCCTGCCCGACCCCACGGTACTGGAATTTGCCGGACAACGTTGGCTGCTCAGCCACGGTGATGCGCTGTGTGTGGACGATCTGGATTACCAGCAGTTCCGCCAACAGGTACGCAGCCCTGCCTGGCAACAGGCCTTCTTAGTCAAACCCTTGGCTGAACGCCAGTCCATCGCTTTGGGCATTCGCCAAGCCAGCGCTTCGCGCAAGCAGGGCGGCAGCGGTTACGCTGATGTGGACAGGGACGCGGCGCTGGCGTTACTGACACAGGCCGGCGCCTCGCATCTGGTGCATGGGCACACACACAAACCCGCGCAGCATCCATTGGGCGAGGGCTGCATGCGCACCGTGTTGAGTGACTGGGACCTCAACACCAAGCCGATCCGGGCCGAGGTGTTGCGGATCATGGCAGGAGGTGGCGCAGCAGCCACCCCGTGCCGCATTCCTGCCACGCTTATTGCCAGACTTGGGGGTTGACCTCGTCGATCTGCCAGGGGTCCAGGAACTGTTCGGCGTAGCGCAGATAAACGCGTTTATTTACAAACACATCGAACAGGTCCGGGTCGATGTGGCCGTTGCAACGAAACCTGTGCATGATTCCCATGGCCTGTGAAAGCTTCATGCCCTTTTTATAGGGTCGATCGCTAGCGGTCAGCGCCTCGAAAATATCGGCAATGCCCATCAAACGCGCGGGTATCGACATCTGCTCGCGTGTCAGCCCCTTCGGGTAACCTGTTCCATCCATACGCTCATGATGACCACCGGCGTACTCAGGCACCTTTTTCAGATGCGTGGGCCAGGGCAACTCTTCCAGCATTTTGATGGTGGCAACGATGTGGTAATTGATGGTCTCGCGTTCGGCCGCTGTCAGCGTGCCTGCAGGGATAGTGAGGTTCTCCATCTCATCGGCGCTTAAAAAATCCGCCGCTACGCCCGCCACGTTGCGCCACCCATTGCTCCTGCCAATATCGCGTACGCGCTGCAAATCGGCTTCGCTCATGGACTCGGCACCATGGTTCGTGGCGCGCAAAAAAGTGCGGTCATCGTCCAGCGCATCCAAGCCGGCGCGGCACCGCGCCCAAACCCCTGCCTCGGCCGCCACATCGCAGACATCGCGCAGCGCCAACTGGGCGCGCAGAGCGGCGATTTCTCGGTCGCGCTTGAGCACCTCAAAGCGTGTGTCAATCAAATCGATACGGTCGCACAGAGTCTGCAACTTGGTAGCCTTGTCCACCACATGCACCGGCGTGGTGACCTTGCCGCAATCGTGCAACAGTCCGGCGATCTTGAGCTCGTAACGATCCCGGTCATCCATGGTGAATGCGGCTAACGGACCCTGTAGGGTGGAGTTCACCGCTTCTGCCAACATCATGGTCAACGCCGGCACGCGCTGACAATGGCCACCGGTGTAATGGGACTTTTCGTCAATCGCCAAATTGATCAGGTTGACGAAGGACTCAAACAATTGCTCCAACTGGATCGTCAGATTGCGATTGGTGATGGCAATGGCGGCCTGGGAGGCCAACGACTCAGCCAAACTCTGGTCGGTGCCGGAAAAAGAAACCACCTTGCCACTTCCTGGCTGGATCGCATTGATCAGCTGCAACACGCCCAGTACCTCGCCTTCATGGTCGGTCAGCGGCACGGAAAGAAAAGACTGTGAGCGGTAGCCGGTGCGGGCATCGAAATGCTGTGTACCGGAGAAGTCAAAGTTGGCTTCGTTATAGGCATCAGCAATATTCACCGTCTGCTTGTGCAAGGCCGAATAGGCTGCAACCAGGGAGTCGTTGTTGCCGCCGACCTCGGTAAACAACGGCAAGTCCGGGAAGTTGATGGGATTGCCAGAGCTGCCACCCATTTGCGCATGCAAGGAGTCCGTGCGCAAGATCTCAAAGCGCAAAAACCTCCCGTCATCAGACATGCGGTACAGCGTGCCGCCGTCCGCGTGGGTAATGGATTTGGCGGCAATCACAATGCTTTCGAGTAAGCGCGTGATGTCACGCTCGCGCGACAAGGCTGTCCCTATCGAATTGAGTTGCTCCAGCCGACGCAAAAGGTCATCTACTGAATCCACAAAACCTCCGTGGCCTACCAAGACTGCGCCATGGTAGGCCGCACGGCTGCATTCCACAACCGACGGCGACTCCAGGGTTGGCCTTAGCGCTTGAGCAGGGCCTTGATCGCATTTTGCAGGCGGCGCGCTTCCTCTGCGCCAAAGTTGGAACTCAACACCAAGGCAGCGTCATGGCCCCAGGTTTGCACGGGTGCCGGGTCGTTGCGGCGTGTCAGCAATTGCAGCTGCAATGCACGGCGCGCATTCAGGTGTTCGGCCGGTGTCGGCACTTCCGCAGCCATTTCCATACGCAGCAGGGCTTCGGCGGGGCTGGCACTCTTGGAGTCCACCTTGAGCGATCCACCCAGCGCCTGTTGCCAAGCATTGCGGGTGGCCGCGTTGATGCGTGGACCGAGTTCCTGTGCACTAGGCAGCAGTGCCGCATCGCGCTTTTCCCAAGCCGTCAGCAAATTGGTCAAGGCCTCACCATGGGCCTGCGCAGCCAGCTTCTTCAGGGCAAACTGCGCATGCTCCAGTGCTTCGCGCTGCGCCCTGAAGGCGGCGTCACCCAGACGCGGCGTGTCTTGCCATGCGCCTGCACGGGGACGGTCATCCCCACGCGCATTGAAATCCGATTTACCGTCACGTCCGCCGCCGCGTGGTGCTTCCTTGCGGTCATTCCACTTGCCAGCGCGGCCTGCGGGCAGCGCCGGAGCTTCTTTCTTCATGCCAGGGCGGTCATCACCGCGCACGGCGATCACAGGTTTGGGCTTCGCAACGACTGCTGCGACAGGCTCTGCATCGACAGCCGCTTCACCGTCGGCCGCAGAGGCCTGCTCGGCGGCCTCTGCGCCGTCCACGGCATCAGCAGCAACTGGCACAACGGCCTTTGCCGCATCTTCCTGTGCACCAGCGTCCTTGACCTGCGCCTGGGCTTGGGCCTGCCCGCTCAGAGCAGCTTCTAGTCCGGCCACAGCGGAGCGGATGGCTTGCGCGTCACCCGCCGCATTCGCTACTTCCAGGGCCTTGGCCGCATCCAGCACGGAGCGGTCGTGGTCGTTCAGACTGGTCTGCGCCTTTTCGCGTTCAACGGTCTTGCGGTTAAAGGCATCGTCAATCGGCTTGCGAAAGGCATCCCAGAGCTTTTGCTCCTGGCGACGGTCCATGGGCACGGTATGGGCCTCGGCCTGCCAGCGCTGCTGCAGCGCCTTGACCGCGTCCACACGCAACACCGGCACGGCACCCAATACCTTGGCCTCCTCAATCATGGCTTGGCGGGCCAGCAGGCTTTGGGCCTGCAAGGCTTCCAGCGGTGCGGCAGCGTTGCCAATGGCCTGCTTCCACAAAGGTTGCAGTTCGGCAAATACCTTTTCGCCCACATGGCCGCCATCGCGCCAACGGTCGCCAAACTGATGCAGGATGCGGCTAAAGCCTTTCCAGTCATTGTCCAGCGCAGTGCGGTTGGACTCGGCCCAGCTATTGATCTCGGCAATCAGTGCCAGGCGCTGTGCCTTGTTGTCTGCGGCCTCGGCCTTGACCTTTTCAAGCCAGGCCTCCACCACCTTGTGCGCCTCATTGCAGGCTTCGTCAAAACGCTTCCACAGGGCATGGTTGGGAACGCCACCTTGATCGGTTTGCTTCCACTGTTCACGCAGGGTACGCAGGTTTTCCTGCATCTTGCGTCCGCCAATGGCCTGGCCTTCGGGGCGCTTGAGCAAGCCCTCCGCCTTGGCCACCAACTCTTCGCGCAGTTGGTCGGCGCGCCAGCGCTGCCAGCCTTCGAGCTCGCCTGCTGCTGCCAATGCCGCATGGGCCTGGTTTTCCAGCGTGGCGTCTATCAGTTTGCCAAATTCCTTGAGGGCTTGGCGCAGTGCAGCGGCGGCGCCGGCACTGGCCTTGCCATGGCCTTCGCCGACTTCGGCCTCCAGTTTGCCAAGGGCTTCTTTCACGGCGCCTGAGGCAGCAGCACGTACTTCCGGGTCTACCTGCGGTTTTGCGGGTCTCGCAACAACCTCAGCCGGCACACCACGGGCGGCGCGCAACTCATCGGCCCACACCGGAACCGGGGGCAGCGCTGCACTGGTATCTGCAGAGGCAGCTAAGGCTTGGGCGACGGCGCCCTGGAAGGCATCCCACACCACGAGCAACTGGGCGCGTGAGGCATCCAGAAGGGGCGGGAATTTGAGGTCCACACTGGGCCAGCCAATGTGCGAGACCAAGCCCGTGGCCTGCGCTTGCCAATGTTCTACGTCAGCACGCAGGCTTTCCAATGCCTGCTCGGCGTCTTTCCAGGGCTTAGTGGACAGTACTTCGATGCGCTGCGCCAACAAAACGGCCGCTTCGCGCTGCACCTGCACCTGATGCTGCAAATCTTCAATGCTGCGCACCCGCTCAGCCAGCTCCAGCTTCAAGGTAGCCAGAGGCTCCTTACTCAGTGGCGCGCCGGCCTTTGCCGCATCGCGTTGCCATGCCAGCGCATCGGCGATATTGAGCTTGGTCACCGCCAGCAGGGCTTGGGCCTTGGCGGCCCACTCAGCGCCCAGGGCTTCCTGGCCTTTGGAGCGCCGGATCTCGTCCAAGCGCTCGCGCACCAACTTGGCGGCGCCCTTGTCTTTGACGCTGAGTTCTTTGAAGACCTCAGCCAATTCGTCAGGAGCCGGCTTTGCGGCCAGCCAATCGCGAACCCGAGCAGCCCGCTCCCCTGCAGTTGGCGCGGAAAAGGCACCCTTGGTCAATGCGTCCAATTGGGAAATGTCGATGTGTTTAGCGGAATGAGTTGACGTCACAGTAGGCTCAGGTCGAGGTAGTAAGAGGAATAGCCTGCTATTTTCGCCGCTAAATCAGTGCTTTCTTTGCTTTTTGCATTGGCGTCGCAAACAAGTAGCCAAAAGAAAGCCCGGATTCCTGCATTTCTGCCGCAATCCGGGCCCGGTGATGGACGAGCTGTCCTGTGTCACCCATTTTCGCCACCCCAAGAGATTGACGTCTCAAGGCAGACCAGAGGCAAACGATTGCCTCAAAAAATGTCGGGACCGCTTTATCAAATGCCCATACAGCACAGACTGGCTACTGCCGACACATGCCTGCTTACACAGACTTAGTGAGCTTAAATGACGTCGTGCCCAATGGAAAGCGCATATTTTTTATGGGGACACAACAACCGATTGGGAAATTTCAATCAGATTTGGATGCAGCTGCAAGCCTTGCATTTACCCAGTTCACCAATAAAATAAAGCCATTAAGCATATAAAACGGCATTGATATGGTTGACTAGTTATATCGCATCCCCCTAGAATCCGCGAATCCCTGAAACATACAGGGATTACCCGCACCCGCCTGCCGAACCCGGCATATTCAAATCGCTGCACATGTCTAGATGACGCCGCAGGATATTGACAGCGTACCAACCCAAACGTGGTACCCGCCTCTTGTTCCTGCGATTCTGCTGGAGCGGATGGAACGGGCTCCCGCTTAAGAAGGAAAAGCTATGACAGCGACCGAAAAATTCACCCGTGGGCTTCGCGTATTCGTGAGCGACATTGCCCAAGGCTTTTTTGAAATCACACACAACGGTTTCGCCCTTCTGGGCCTAGCAGTGATGTTTGCCACGATTACCTTGGCAGCCCGACCCGAGCTTCGCGATGCCGGCGAAACCCAGTTGATCTCCTGGTTGCAAGACCGCCAAATCGCCATTAACGGTTTTGTCAGCAACCCCGACGCGGTTGAACGCGCCACCGCAGCCGACCCAAAGAGCCTGCCCAAGCAGCAAGCTGCGGTTACCTACTGGCTCAGCCGCAAGTACAGCATTGCACCAGAACCACTGAGCGCGCTGGTAGCAGAAGCCTATGAAACCGGAGCAAAGACTAAGCTGGACCCCACCCTCATCCTGGCCATCATGGCAGTGGAATCGGGCTTCAATCCGTTTGCCCAGAGCAATGTGGGCGCACAGGGTTTGATGCAGGTTATGACCAAGGTCCATAGCGAAAAGTATGAAAACTTCGGCGGCAAATTTGCGGCCTTTGATCCGCTGACCAATCTGCGTGTGGGCGTAAAGGTACTGCAGGAATGCATCACCCGGGCCGGCTCTCTGGAGGGTGGACTCAAATTCTATGTAGGAGCCGCCAAGATGGAGGACGATAACGGTTACGCAGCCAAGGTGATGGCCGAACACAGCCGCCTGCAACAGGTGGCGGCGGGGCGTTCAGTTCCCACCCTGAGTCCACAAACAATTCCGGTCAAAGCGCCTGCAACAGAAAAGCCAACAACCGAGACGGTTGCCAGCCTGGCCAGCTCTTGATCGCGGTCAGTTAAACTCTCGATGCACGCGACTGGCGATAAGCCCCGGACGAAAAGTCGGCGGGGTTGATGTGGGACACCACAGGGGAGCGTTGCCGCACGATGGTCATAAGTCGTGCGATCAGCCGTTCGCCTGGGCAGCCCTGTGTTCCCTCAACCTTCACAGGCCCAATGTCTTTAAGGACTGCCGTGTACGACCGCAATATTCTCGTTGAACAAACCGACCCCGAACTGTGGAAAGCCATACTGGCCGAAAACGCACGCCAGGAACACCACATTGAGCTGATCGCCAGCGAAAACTACGCATCCCCCGCCGTGATGGCCGCACAGGGTAGCCAGCTAACCAACAAGTATGCTGAAGGCTACCCCGGTCGCCGTTACTACGGTGGTTGTGAATATGTCGATGTGGCAGAGCAACTAGCCCTGGACCGCGTCAAACAGCTGTTTGGTGCAGACAGTGCCAACGTGCAGGCCCACTGCGGCGCCTCTGCCAACGAAGCCGTTTTTCTGGCCTTTTTGAAGCCCGGCGACACCATCATGGGCATGAGCCTGGCCGAAGGCGGCCACCTCACCCACGGTATGCATCTCAATATGAGCGGCAAGTGGTTCAACGTGGTGAGTTACGGCTTGGATGCAAACGAAACCATTGATTACGACGCCATGGAGCGCAAGGCGCACGAGTCCAAGCCAAAGATGATCATCGCCGGTGCTTCCGCCTACAGCCTGCACATAGACTTTGAGCGCTTTGCCAAAGTGGCCAAAGACGTAGGCGCTATCTTCATGGTGGACATGGCGCATTACGCTGGCCTGATCGCCGCAGGCGTCTACCCCAACCCGGTGCCGCATGCCGACGTCGTAACTTCCACCACCCACAAAAGCCTGCGCGGACCGCGCGGAGGCATCATATTGATGAAGGCCGAACACGAGAAGGCCATCAACAGCGCCATCTTCCCCGGATTGCAAGGCGGCCCGCTGATGCATGTTATTGCGGCCAAGGCCGTGGCCTTTAAAGAGGCACTGGAGCCTGGCTTCAAGGTCTACCAACAACAGGTATTGAAAAATGCCCAGATCGTGGCGGAAACACTGACACAGCGAGGCCTGCGCATTGTCAGCGGAGGCACCCAGAGCCATGTAATGCTAGTGGATTTGCGCTCCAAAGGCATTACCGGCAAAGAAGCTGAGGCCGTGCTCGGGAGCGCCCATATGACCATCAACAAGAACGCCATCCCGAACGACCCGGAAAAGCCCATGGTCACCAGCGGCGTGCGCATTGGTACACCTGCCATGACCACGCGCGGATTCAAGGACGAGGAAGCCCGCCTGACCGCCAACCTGGTAGCCGATGTGCTGGACAATCCGCGTGATGCCGCCAACATCGAAGCGGTGCGCGCCAGGGTGCATGCACTGACATCGCGCTTCCCTGTCTACAAGTAGAGAATGGCCCCAAGGCTTAGCGCATCGCGCCTTCACTGCCCCCCGGGTGGGGGCGCGCTTACTCAAGTGCGCCAAACGCTGCGCACAAGATGAAGTGCCCGTTCTGCAGTAACCAAGACACACAGGTCGTTGAAACTCGTGTGTCTGAGGATGGGGACTTCATTCGCAGGCGCCGCCAGTGCAGCTCCTGCGAGAAGCGTTTCACCACCTACGAGCGGCCAGACGTCAACTTTCCGTCCATCGTCAAGAAGGACGGTCGGCGCATCGAATTCGAACGCGGAAAACTGATTGCGTCCATGAAGCTGGCCCTGCGCAAGCGCCCAGTCAGCACCGAGCAAGTAGATGCCGCCATCGAACGGATAGAAGAAAAGCTGCTCAATCTGGGCCTGCGCGAGGTGCAGTCCACACGCATTGGCGAATTGGTGATGCGCGAACTCAAAAAACTGGACAAGGTTGCCTATGTGCGCTTTGCCAGCGTGTACCGCAACTTTGAGGATATTGACGAGTTCCGGACACTGGTAGACGAGGTCAACCGTTAACTCAGTTGCAACTCGGAAGAACGATTTTCTCCACCCGGGGTGTGCCGGATTTGTCGACAAGAATCCTAAAACCTTCTGTTGAAGCCAGTGACGGTGCACAAATGTAGAAAGAGCCCGCTTGGAAATTATTGGCAACCATCTTGGCCCTGCCAAAGGAAGTAAAAGACGTATAGTCCTTTACCGGGGTATTGCCCCACATACGTATGTAGTTGTGCACGGGTGCCTCCCGGTACAGGATCGTTTCATCCGCATCCACTTGTACATTGTGATTCGGATCAAAGAAGATGATCCAGCCCTGAGCCCAATCCCCTTCCTTGGTGCAGTCACGCCCATCGCCTGATTTACAAATCACCACATAAGAGTTGCGTCGAATGGCCTCATTGCGCGTCAGGTGCAGGCCAGACGCCATTGCCGACATGGCAGCGCGCAAACGCATGGATGTAAGCACTTTTGAGAATTCCGGCACGGCCAGCGCCGTGATGCCGGAAGCAATGGAAAGAGTCATCAATATCTCTGCCAGAGTGTGCCCACACTGACGATTGGAAGTGCGCATACATGCCTTGTCTCACCCACTATGGGGCGTTGTTTGGTCAATTTTTCGGGTAGGGAGCTTGCGACTTGGGCTAGGTGTCGCTTGGAGTTGGAACTGCCCCTTGCCGGTGTAGGGACTTGCAAAGTCTAGTGACTTGGCGTGTGAAATCCAAGCGCTATTTTGTTGCGTCGCGCGGATGCAGTGCACGCAGGAGAAGCCTCGCGCAAAAACCGTTTGGTTAGGCAAACCGACCCTTGGTCAATCGAATCGGGTGTCCAGTACGCACTTTGTATAGGATTGAACAAAGTGCGTAGATGCATTTACTTTTACAGGAACGGGAGACTCATCATGCCGATGGTTAGCAAGGCCACCAACAAGCTGAACTTCGACTGCTCTGCGCGAAAAAATCGCGGATTTACGCTTATCGAGTTGATGATTACAGTGGCGATTGTCGGGATCTTGGCGGCAATTGCGTTGCCAAATTATTCGGACTACGTCACCCAAGGGAAAATCCCCGAGGCCACTGCCGCTCTGGCCGTCAAGCGGGTCAAACTAGAACAGTACTATCAGGACAACAAGACCTACGCAAACGCGCCAGACTGTAACTCCGACACCAGCACCAGCAAATACTTCACGTTCAGTTGCTCTGTTGCTGGTACTGCCAGCGTTTATACATTGCAGGCCTTGGGTCGAGACTCCATGGCCGGTTTCACTTTTACCCTTGACCAGGCAAATGCAAAAACGACATCTGCAGTGCCCAGTGGCTGGACATTGCCAAGCCCCAATACTTGCTGGGTGACAAAAAAGGGAGGCGTGTGCTGAAAAAGCGTCAACCAGGCGTAACCTTGATCGAAATCATGATGTCACTGATCATCATGGCCGTACTAGTTGCGGCCGGCTTGCCCAGCTTTAGTACCTTTTTGCAAAACCGCAAGGTGCGCAACGCGGCCGAGGCGATTCAAAACGGTTTGAATATCGCCAAGGCCGAGGCGGTGCGGCGCAACACGGTGGTGGTATTCAATCTGGCTGCGGGCTCCAGTTGGAGCCTTACCTGCGCCAACTGCACGGACACGCTCCCTTCCATGCCCGCATCCGAAATTTCGTCTGTTGTGTCTACCAGCCCGACCACCGTTCAGTTGAGTTTCAATGGTTTTGGGAAAGCAACCAACCTTGCTGACGGCGTCAACTCCTTGATTGATATCGGCAACACCACTGGCACGTGTGAAACGGACGGCGGGAGCATTCGTTGCTTGCGTATTGTGGTGGCACCAGGTGGACAAATTCGAACCTGCGATCGCCGATTGACGGTCACAAACCCGACCTCGCCACAAGCTTGTCCGGCTACACCATGAAAGACTCCCCCGTATCCAGGAAAGGGCAATCCGGCGTCATGCTTCTAGAGGCATTGATCGCCATCCTGATCTTCGCCATTGGCATTCTGGGCATCGTTGGCCTCCAGGGAACCGCCATCAAGCAGGTCACCGATGCGCGCTACCGCTCCGACGCCGCCCTACTGGCCAATCAGCTAATTGGGCAAATGTGGCTCACGGACCGCTTGTCCACCACGCTGGATAGCCAGTTCACCGCAGCCGGTACCAGCAATGCCAAGTACACCGCCTGGAAGACCATGGTTACCAGCACCTTGCCGGTGCCAGATCCTTCTTCACAAAGCCCCACAGTGGTGGTGAACCATACCGCTGGTGCGGTCGGCGAGGGAACGGTCACCATCACCATCTTCTGGCTCGCACCAAGCGAACCCTCCGGCACCACACCGCACCAATACGTGGCCCTGGCTCAAATCAGATAGGGGACACGCCTTGTTACAGCGCAAACGCACACTTCCCTCCCGCATGACCGGCTTTGGCATGGTCGAGATACTGGTGGGCCTTGTCATTGGCATGCTGGCCAGCATGGCCGTGTTGCAACTGTTTACCTACTCGGAAGGCAGAAACCGCACCGCCTCAGGCAGCGCCGATGCACAAAGCACCGGCGCCATCACGCTGTACCAGCTTCAAACCAATATCCAACGGGCCGGATTTGGTTTGAGTTCGGTCGCACTTTTTAACTGCGGGGCAACCTGGACTGCCGTGAGTGGCGCTATCAGCAAAAACCCCCGACTGGCACCGGTTTCGGTCAATCCAACGGCCGCCGACGGCAGCGTCCTTATTTCGCCCGGTGACGCCAACACCGACGTCATCATGCTCATGTACGGCAATGGCAACAGCATGCCGCAGGGAAGCGAAATCGACCCTTTGAGTTCAACTTCGACGCTTTACACCTTACTGAGCACCACCAGTACTTTTGCCCTGGGTGACCGGATCATTGCCGCTACAGGAAATACTGCAGACTCGTGTGGCACCAACATCTTGCCGATTAGTCGGGTCAATACCGTGACAGCTACGAACGTGACACCCGAAGTGGGCAGCAGCGGCTTGACGCTTTTCAACCTCGGGCCAGGTACCAACGGACCCAATGCCAACCCCACCGCCACCATGCCGACCAATGGCCCCACCATCCTGGTGTACGCGGTGCGTGGCGGGGTGCTGACGGTCTGCGACTTCAATATCAATGATTGCAGTCTGGCCGGCTCCAGCCTGAGCAACCAAGCTGTCTGGGTTCCGCTGGCGGGCAATGTGGTCAGCATGCGCGCGGTGTACTGGAAAGACAATAGCGGCGCACTTTGGGACGGCAGCACTACGGCCAATGACCAGACCCAACCCAGCAACGCCTGCGCCTGGGCACGCGTATGGGCTTTGAACGTGATGCTGGTAACCCGAAGCGACGAGCGTGCGAAGGATATTGTGACCCGTTCCGCCACCGGAACGGTGGTGAGTGGCAACGCAACATTGGCTGCTATGGCAACCGCTTCCGCATTGGCTCCCACTTGGAGCGACCCAACATTGGACGCCGCTGCGCCCGTGGTGCTGGGCCCTGACACCAACGACGATACCCCCGAGTGGCGCCACTATCGATACAAAGCTTTCAGGGCGTTGGTACCGATTCGCAACACGACCTGGCTGGTGCCGCAGTTGCAACCGCCCAACACTCCTTTGTGCTGACCCACTGCACGGAAACCTTTGCTATGCGCAGTTCCCTTCACAAAGCCCAATCGGGTGTCGTACTGATCATCTCGCTCATCGTGTTGGTGGCCATGACGCTGGCCGCGCTAGCGCTGATCCGCGCCGTAGACACCAACAACCTGATTGCCGGTAACCTCGCCTTCCAGCAAGCCGCTACCCACTCGGCGGATCTGGGGATTGAAGCTGCCTCGGCCTGGCTCAACGGTGCCAGCGCAGCAACCTTGACAACGGACCAGGACACCCAGGGCTATGTGGCCAACGGCAGTGACCCGGCCCTGCAACCCGACGGGGCCCTTGATGGCTTTTCCTGGGACCGGTATTGGAACCGCTACGTCAGCGGAGGCGCCAACAGAGGCATCAAATCACTTGCCAAGGACGCAGCCGGCAATACCGTGTCCTACATCATCGACCGCTTATGCCCAAGTGCCGGCGCACAGGACCAGCAAACCTGTGTGGTATCGCCGACCGCAGAAGCGACAGCTGTGCAGGGCCAAAGTGCATCTTCTTCCGGTGGACTGATATTTCCACCGCACCCCTTTTGCTACCGGATTACCGTTCGCGTCGACGGACCCCGCAACACGGTGAGTTATGTGCAGTCCATTGTTTACAAAATGTGAGGAGTTGCGTCATGTTCTTTGACCACAAATTCGCTTCCATTAGTGGCCTGGCACTCGTCTGTATGGCGTCCTTGGTGGGCCATGCCGCAGCCACCGATCTATCTACCACCCCGCTAAGCACCTATTCAGTAACATCGTCAAACGACGTCAAACCCAATGTGCTTTTCTTGCTGGACGACTCGGGCAGTATGGACTGGGACTTCATGCCCGACTGGGCCTGCGCATCGCAATCCACCACCCAGTCCGACTGTTCGGGCACCGGGCAGGACCCGAATTCCACGCGCTACGAATACATGTTTCGCAATTCCGCCTATAACGGCATTTATTACAACCCGGCAGTACGGTACTTGCCACCGGTAGCGGTCAACTCAAGCGGCGCGGTGTCCGCATCCGGAAATTCGACTTACCCAAGCCAGACAGGCGTCAGCACCGCCACTGGCGGCGACTCCAGCGCCAGCAGTGGCAACCCGAACTGGAATGCGGTCAAAAACGATGCCTACGGCGTCCAACGCACCAGCACTTCCAACATCACGCCCAGCACGGCCAGCCCGCGTTTTTTTTACACCACCATTGCCGGTGAATACTGCGATTCCAGCAGTCTAAAAACCTGCACCACGGCCAGTGCCGCAAGCACCAGCTATCCCTTTCCAGCACCCGTGCGCTGGTGCAACAGCGGTGGCACCTCTTGCCAGGCGGCGTTTTCCACAACCAACTCCTATGTGCGCGCACCTTCGCCGCGCACCACCAGCTTTACCGTCAACTCGGTGGCCAGCAACACCTCGATTACCGCCGTCAATGTCAATGGCCTCAACATCATCAATGCAACCATAAGCTCTTCCGGCACGACTACGTCCACGGTTGCCACAGCCATTGCAGCTGCAATCAACGCGTGCAATGGCAGCAAGGTAGGAACTTGTGGTGTGGCCGGTTTTGCTGCCACCGTATTGGGTAGCACGGTAACCGTCACGGCCGGACCCGTTGCCACCCTTACGGCACCGGTGTTCGCCAATACCGGCACATTTACCACCTCGTCCCTGAGTAATTTTTCCACATCTTCGGTGCCAGGCTACACTTTCATGACTGTCATCGTGCCGGGCGCGAGCGCACTCTACCCCAACCCCCTGGACACCAGTTCCACACCGGTAAAGGCAGGCACCCGTACCGATTGCACCGGCACCAAGTGCACCGGCACTGAGGAAATGGTCAACTACGCAAACTGGTGGACCTACTATCGCACGCGCATGCAAATGATGAAGTCCGCGACCAGCAATGCCTTTGCCGCGATTGACACCGGCACCGACATCGCGACGGGCAAATCGCGTTACCGCGTGGGTTACATGACGCTCAACAACAATGGATCCACGGATTTGGTCAATCTGGCTGAATTCACTGGCACGCAAAAGTTCACCTGGTATAGCCAACTGTTGAAGGCCTATCCAAGCAGTGGCACACCCTTACGCTCCACATTGGCCGATGCCGGGCGGCTGTATAGTGGGCGGCTAAACGGCAGCACCTACAACGGCGTGACGGTGACGGACCCGATGCAGTACTACTGCCAGCGCAACTACACCATTCTGTCCACCGATGGTTTCTGGAACGGCGCTGCTGGGTACAAGCTCGACGGCAGCACTCCGGTAGGCAACCAGGATGCCGGTCTGTCCGCACCCTATGGGGACAGCGGTACATCGACCTTGCAAGCGCGCACCAGCAGACTGCAAACAGCCACCGCAACGCTTACCAATCAGTACCGCAACAGCTATTTACAGACCCGTACCAAAACGACGTCAAACTCAAGCGGTCCCTACCCCGACCTACAGCGCAGAGACACCTCAAATGGCAACTCCAGCACCCCGAACTGGACCAATTGGGCCGATGCAACCGTTTGCCCCTATGACAATACCGGCAACACCCGCGTGGACTGCCGCATATCGCAGGCGACCTCCAGTGACGCAGGCGTCACCTGGTCCGCATGGACCACCGTTACATCCTGCACAGCCGATTCCAGCGGCAATTCACGCACCCAATGCGGTGGCACGGCAAGCACCACCACGTACGGTAACTGGACCGACTCCACCGCCACCTGCACTGCCAGCAGCACTGTGGAGTGTCGCTACAACCAACCCACCAGCAGCTACTCCAATACCGCGGGCAATGCCGCCTGCACCTCAGTAACCGCCTCACCGTCTTCCCCCTACACCGTATTAACGGCGGTGGAGTGCAACCAGAATATTGGTGCCTTCAGCGCCTATGCCGATGCATCGTCAACCTGCACGACCAGCAGCGCGGTCCATTGCCAATACACACCGTGGTCCTCCTGGGGTGGTACAGACACATGTACCGCTGCGCCACAAAGCAGCAGTTCGCCCTACACCCAACTTGCCGCAACCGAGTGCCAAACGCTGACAACCAGTGGTACTTCCGACACGCTGGCCGACGTTGCTCAGTACTACTACAACACCGACCTGCGCACGGCGACCCCAAACTCGAGCGCGGACACCACGGGCACCTGCAGTTCGTCAACCAACTACGATTTGTGTGCAAACCAGGTATCCACCGGCGGCGCGCGGGATACCCAGACGCAGCAGCATATGACCACCTTCACCCTGGGCCTGGGTGCGCAGGGGCGGATGATTTTTTCGCCCACCAACAAGGTCAGCAATGACTACTGGGCCGACACCTCGGGCGACTTCTTCTCTGTCTTGAACCGTGCCACGGCAAACACCACCAGCGGCGTGTGCTCCTGGCAGACTTCCGGCCTGTGTTCCTGGTCCACCCCTGCCGCCGACTCCAATGCCAATATTGATGACCTGTGGCACGCTGCCATCAATGGCCGTGGCACGTACTTCAGTGCAAAAGACCCCACATCGCTGGCAACCGGACTAGCCACTACGCTCAACAATATTCCAGCCCAACCCCGTGATGGCACCTCGGCGGCGGCCGCCAGCAGCAACCCCAACGTCACCACGACAGACAATTTCGTCTTCAGTTCGTCCTACCGCTCCATGGCTTGGACCGGCGAACTGACCCGGAAAATCATTGCGTCCGACGGAACCTTGTCAAATGCCAACTGGTACGCCAGTCGCTTGGTAGATTGCGCCACCACCGTGTGGGCCCCCAACACGGTGTACTCACCCAACAGCGCGTTCCGCTATCCCGACTCCAGCGGCACCTGCTACTACGTCAAAGCCACGGTGTCTTACACCTCGGGCGCCAGTTTTGACTTCGGCAGCAGCGGTGCCGAGGGCATCAATACGACCATAGTCCATTCTGATGAAACCGCAGACACCCTCACTGCGGTAGTGCCCGACACCACGCGCAAAATCGTTACCAACATTTCTGGTGAACTTGTGGATTTTGTAGACTCCAACACGTCACTGCAAGCCACCTTTGCCACAACCCACTGGCAGCCGAATCTGTCGCAATTCTGCAGCACAGGTAGCGGATGCGTAAGCAATACCTCAGGCGCCACTGCCCAAACCCTGATCAACTACCTGCGTGGTGATCGTACGAACGAAGGCAGCTATTACCGCCCCCGCATCAATGTGCTGGGTGACATCGTTGCCTCCGAATCACGCTACGTCAAGGCGCCCTTGCAGAACTACACGGACAGTGGCTTTAGCACCTTCAAGACTTCCATGGCAAGCCGCACCGGCATGGTGTATGTGGGTGCCAATGACGGCATGTTGCATGCCTTCACCGCAACAACGGGCAAAGAGGCTTGGGCCTACATACCTTCGCGCGTGGTGTCGGGCCTATACAAGCTGGCAGACACCAACTACGCCAATAACCACCAGTATTTTGTGGATGGCACGCCCAGCATTGCCGACGTGTATGGACCTTGCCGCAGCGGCATCACCGGTTGCAGCACCAATGAATGGCGCACCATTCTGGTGGGCGGCTTAAACGGCGGCGGCAAGGGCTACTACGCACTGGACATTACCGATCCGACCACACCCATCTTTTTGTGGGAATTTTCGGATACCAACATGGGCTACACCTACGGCAACCCAAAGATCACGAAGCTCAAGAATGGCAAATGGGTCGTGCTGCTGACTTCCGGCTACAACACGGCCGACGGCAAGTCGCATCTATATATCCGAAACGCCATTGATGGAACCACCATCGGCCTGGGCGCCAGCCAGATTGACACCGGTGTGACTGGCGAGATTGGCCGTATGGATTCGCGTGCGCTATCGCCCGATACCGACAACACCAGTATTGCGGCCTATGCCGGAGACACCTCGGGCAACCTCTGGCGTTTTGACATCAATGGTGATATCGGTGCCACGGGCTACGACGCCCAGCGCCTCGTGTCACTCAAGGATGTCGATGGCCTGGCACAGCCGATTACTGCCAAGCCGGAAATGGCCACCGTGAACGGCCTAACCATGATCTACGTGGGCACTGGAAAGTACCTGGGTGTCACTGACATTACCAACACCCAATACCAGACCTTCTATGGCGTGGTAGACCGCAGTAACGCTGCGGCACTGGTCTCGCCGCGGGACACGGGTAGCAATTTTGTACAACAGGTGCTGACCAATGGAAACTGCCCGACCGGCACGCCTTCCAGCATCTGTGCATCCGGAGACGCGGTAAAGACCAGCACAGCCAACGCCGTCGACTGGGCAACAAAAGACGGTTGGTATGTGGACTTTTTGACAGCGGGCGAACGCTCGGTAACTGACGCGACCCTGGTGCTGGGCACCGTGTTGTTTACCTCCATTACACCCACGCTGCCAACCTCCGACCCTTGCAGCAATTCAACATCAGGTGGTAACAGCTACCTGTATGCGCTGAATTACGCCACCGGAGGCTCGGTCACTGGCTCCAATGGCGTAGTTGGAACCAGCCTGGGGGCCATCATTGCGACGCGCCCGGTGGCCATCAAGTTGC
The DNA here is from genome assembly GCA_903886275.1 of uncultured beta proteobacterium. Taxonomy (GTDB): domain Bacteria; phylum Pseudomonadota; class Gammaproteobacteria; order Burkholderiales; family Burkholderiaceae_C; genus Allorhodoferax. The sequence goes on from CAISLN010000027.1 coordinate 38,600, forward strand.
AGAGCGGCGTTATAGAAACATTTACCCAGGGCACGGCGGGTGTGGGCTTGAAGGTTTCCACCGTCATCAGCAAGCCACCTATCTACACCGCGGGTGCCGGTGTGCGTCGCATTTCATGGCGCGAATTGACCAGTCAATAGTGCACAGGCGCTAACTTTTTGCCCCGGCTTTCTTCGCGCGTGGCCTGCCCCCCACTGCGAAGGCTAGGGGCGTTCCTGTACGAGCGCCGCGCCTGGCTGGCGGCGCTGCTGGTTTCCCTATTCGCGCACGGGATGGTGCTGCAGATTTTCAAGTCGCGCCAGCCACTGGGAAGGCCGCAGCACACCGCAAGCATTCAGATTCGCAGCCTGCAAGCAACGCCGTTGATTCCTGCGCCCATAGCGCCTGCGCTGCAAGCTCCAGCCTCGGCGCCAACACCCACCGAGAATACGCCACCATCGACATCCGGGCATGAAGTGCCCCACACGATCACCACCACAGAAAACGGCCAGGGCAATGCCGAGACCGGCGCCTACTATTTCCCGCCTGAGCAACTCAGCGCCAAGCCGGTTTTTCTGAACAATGACGGCGCACCAGCCGCCACATTTATTCCCGATGTCATGCCTTTGCCTGTGCGAGTGCAGGTTTTTATCAACGAGCGGGGTGATGTGGACCAGGTAACTCTGAGCGATAACTTCTTGTCCGAAGTTGCCAAAAACCTGATTGATGCGTCCTTTAGAGCCATGCATTTCAGTCCCGGTATGCTTGGCACATTGCCGGTGAAATCCCGATTGGGTTTCGAGGTCAATCTCGATCCCACACTGCCATCGCAATAACACCACCCCACTAAAGAACACCACACCATGTCTGACCGGCCCGCTTTGCTCGCACAGGCGCTTGCACAAGCAAAGCAAGCCATGCAAATCTCCGACCCCAACCCCCGCGTTGGCTGTGTCATCGCCGCGGCGAACGGCACGCTGCTAGGCCAGGGCCACACCCAGGCTGCCGGCCAGGCCCATGCCGAAGTGATGGCCCTGCGCGACGCCGCCGCCCGTGGCCAATCGGTGCAAGGCGCCACCGCCTACGTCACGCTAGAGCCCTGCTCACACCATGGTCGCACCGGCCCCTGTTGCGATGCGCTGATCGCCGCTGGCATTGCGAAGGTGGTGGCCACCAATGCCGACCCCAATCCACTGGTCGCCGGCCAAGGCTTTGCCCGGCTGCGTGCCGCGGGCGTAGAGGTGGAATTGCTCGCGCCCGAGCACCCACTGGCGGTCCGTTCGCGCGAACTCAACATCGGGTTTTTCAGCCGCATGCTGCGCAAGACGCCTTGGGTGCGGCTGAAAGTTGCCGCCTCGCTAGACGGCAAGACCGCCCTACCCAATGGCGCCAGCCAGTGGATTACATCCCCGCAAGCACGCGCCGATGGCCATGCTTGGCGAGCGCGCGCCAGCGCCATCCTCACCGGCATAGGCACGGTGCTGAGTGACAAGCCCCGACTCGACGTGCGTTTGGTGCAGACCCCGCGTCAACCCCATCTGGTGGTAGTGGACAGTGCGCTGCAGACGCCGCTGGACTCGCCCATCTTCATGCCGGGGCGCAAGCTTTTCATCTATGCAGCAATGGAGAACGCGGCCAAGGCCGACGCATTGAGCGCCCAGGGTGCCAAGGTGATTTACCTGCCGGGAAAGCAGGTGGACGGCAGCGCTACCGGCAAGGTGGACCTGGTCGCCTTGCTGCACGACCTCGGACAGCGCGAGATCAATGAGCTGCATGTGGAGGCAGGCCACAAGCTCAACGGCTCGCTGCTGCGCGAAGGGCTGGTGGACGAGCTGCTGGTCTACCTGGCACCCAAACTCATGGGCCAGGGCGCGGACATGGCGCATTTCGGGCCACTGACCGAGCTGGCACAGGCCCTGCCACTCACCTTCGAGTCCACGGCTATGGTGGGGCCGGACCTGCGCATCCTGGCCCGGTTTGGCAAGCGTGGCGACTTTTAATTGGCCTGATTCGACCCTGCCCCCGGTAATGCCCCCAATCCCTGCGAAAATACGCCGATGTTTACCGGAATCATCACCGGCGTGGGGCGCATCGCCGCCGTTCACGCCCTAGGCAGCTCTTCTACGCACGGCAAGCGCCTGACCATCTCCTGCCCTGCGCACTATCTGGAGGACGTGGGCCTGGGCGACAGCATCGCACTCAATGGCGCCTGCATGACCGTCACCAGCCTGGATGCAGCAGCGAACCAATACACCGTTGATATTTCCGCAGAATCACTGGACAAGACCGCTGGCCTGGATAGAGAAGGCCCCATCAATTTGGAAAAAGCCCTGCGCGCCAACGACCGCCTAGGTGGCCATCTGGTCTCCGGCCATGTGGACGGCATCGGCCGGGTCAGCCACTTTGCCCAACTCGGTGAGAGCTGGGACCTGCGCGTACTGGCCCCTAAAGAGCTGGGCAAGTTCCTGGCCTACAAGGGCTCCATCGTCATCAACGGCGTCAGTCTCACCGTCAACCGGGTCAGCGACCTGAGCGACGGCTGCGAAGTTCATATCAACCTGATTCCGCACACGGTAGAAAACACCGCCCTGTCTGCCCTGAGCGCAGGCTCACGTGTCAATTTGGAGATTGACCTGATCGCCCGCTATGTGGAGCGCATGCTGACAGCGCCGGCCCATTCCACTACGACAGCAAGCGCTGCCTCTTAACCCTATTTCCTTTTGCAACCCATGAACGCAAGCACCCTCGCCCCCGTAGCCATTTCCCCCATTGAAGACATCGTGGCCGACATGCGCGCCGGCAAAATCGTCATCCTGGTGGACGAGGAAGATCGCGAAAACGAGGGCGACCTGATTCTCGCCGCCGACCATGTCACGCCCGAGGCCATCAACTTTATGGCCCGTTTTGGCCGCGGCCTGATCTGCCTGACGCTCAGCCGCGAACGCTGCGAACGCCTGCAATTGCCCCCCATGACAGCCCGCAATGGCGACAAGAAGGGCACAGCCTTTACCGCCTCCATTGAAGCCGCAGAAGGCGTCACCACCGGCATCTCTGCCGCCGACCGCTCGCGCACCGTACAGGCCGCCGTTGCCCGCAATGCCGTGCCCGCCGATCTGGTGCAACCCGGCCACATCTTCCCGCTGCAGGCCGTGGACGGCGGCGTGCTGATGCGTGCCGGACACACCGAAGCCGGCTGCGACCTCGCAGCCATGGCCGGTTGCTCACCCGCATCGGTGATTTGCGAAATCATGAAGGACGACGGTACCATGGCCCGCTTGCCGGACCTGCAACTGTTTGCCGCAGAGCATGGCCTCAGAATCGGCACCATTGCCGACCTGATCGCCCACCGCAGCCGGGTCGAGTCGCTGATCGAACCGGTCGGTACGCGCAGCGTCCAGACGGCGGCCGGCGAATTCACCGCCCACGCCTTTCGCGACACCACTGGGCGCGGCGTCCACCTGGCCTTGGTCAAGGGCGAATGGACCGCGGGCGATGCCGTCGCCGTGCGCGTGCACGAGCCTCTGTCGGTACTGGACGCGCTCGAAGTCAACCGCACCATGCACAGCTGGAGCCTGGAAGCGGCCCTGTCCCACATTGCCGCTGAAGGCAAGGGCGTGGTCGTGCTGCTCAATTGTGGCGAAAGCGGCGAGCAGCTGCTGGCCCAGTTTGAAGGCACGGCGCGCGCCACCCACGGGCCTGAACGTGGCCGCATGGACCTGCGCAGTTACGGCATAGGCGCACAGGTGCTGCGCCAATGCGGTGTCCACAAGATGCGTTTGCTGGGCAGCCCACGGCGCATGCCCAGCATGGCCGGCTACGGCCTAGAGATCACCGGCTACATCAGCAAATAAATTCGATACAAGGGAAATCCATATGTTTGGCGCAGACAAAGGCACCGTTGCCGCAAGCGATAGCCGCATGAACGGCAAAAAACTCAAGATCGGCATCGTGCAAGCACGTTTCAACGCCAACATCACCGACGCGCTTGCCGCGGCCTGCAAGGCCGAACTGCTGGCCCTGGGTGTGGCCGAAAAAGACATCACCCATGTGTCCGTACCTGGCGCCCTGGAAGTAGCTGTGGCACTGCAGGCCATGGCCGAGAAGGCCAGCTTTGACGCGCTGGTCGCATTGGGCTGCATCATCCGCGGCGAAACCTACCACTTCGAGCTGGTGGCAAACGAGTCGGGCGCGGCCATCACCCGCATTGGCCTGGACTACCAGTTGCCCATTGCCAATGCCGTGCTCACCACCGAAAACCTGGATCAGGCCGTGGCGCGCCAGGTTGAGAAGGGGCGCGACGCCGCCCGCGTAGCGGTCGAAATGGCCAACCTGCTGGAGAGCATCTAATGAGCGATTTCAACCACCCGTCAAGTCCCGCACGCCCGCCACGCCAGTCGCGCACCGGCGTCACCAACACCGGCGCACGCAAGGCCGGTAGCAAGTCCGACCGCAGCCGCGCCCGCGAATTTGCGGTGCAAGGCCTGTACCAGTTCATCGTCGGCTGCAATCCGGTGGACGATGTGGATGCGTTTACGCGCGACCTGTCTGGCTTTAACAAGGCCGATGCGGCCCACTTCGACGCCCTGCTGCATGGCTGCACCGACCAGGCGCGACAGCTCGACGTCCTGATCCAACCGCTGTTGGACCGCCCCTGGGGCGAGATCTCGCCGATTGAACATGCGGTGATGTGGATAGGCGTATATGAAATGCTGAACTGTCTGGATGTGCCCTGGCGCGTGGTCATCAATGAGTGCGTAGAGCTGGCCAAGGAATTTGGCGGTACCGATGGCCACAAGTACGTGAACGCCGTGCTCAACGGCCTGGCACCGAGTTTGCGCGCCCTTGAAGTCGAATCCGACCGCAACAAAAAACCACGTTAAGGACCCCGCTTTGCCCATGCAGATCTCCGAGCGCGCCCAGGCCATAGAGCCGTTTTACGTGATGGAGGTCGCCAAGGCAGCGGCGCAACTGGCAGCCACCGTCGCCCACAGCGACTCGCCCATGGTGTTCCTGAACATTGGCGAGCCCGACTTCACCGCCCCACCGTTGGTGCAAGAGGCGGCGGCGCGCGCGGTGTACGACGGCAAAACCCAGTACACCCCGGCTTTGGGCCTGATGGCGCTGCGCGAGCGCATATCCTGCTGGTACGCCAGCCGTTTTGGTGCGCAGGTGCCTGCCAGCCGCATTGTGGTCACCGCCGGCGCCTCCGCCGCCCTGCACCTGGCCTGCATGGCGCTGATCAATCCCGGTGACGAAATCCTCATGCCAGACCCCAGCTACCCCTGCAACCGGCATTTTGTCGGTGCCTCCGGTGGCAAAGCGGTGCTGCTGCCCACGACGGCGCAGGAGCGTTTTCAGCTCAGCGCCGCCAAGGTCGAAGCCGACTGGGGAGCGCGCACCCGCGGCGTGCTGCTGGCCTCGCCCTCCAACCCTACCGGCAGCTCCATCCATCCCGAAGAGCTGCGCCGCATCCACCAAGTGGTGCAGCAGCGCGGCGGCATCACCCTGGTGGACGAGATTTACCTGCCGCTGAGTTTTGAGGCGCAATACGGCCAAACCGCCTTGGGCCTGGACGACTCCGTCATCAGCATCAACAGCTTCAGCAAATACTTCAACATGACCGGTTGGCGCCTGGGCTGGATGGTGGTGCCCGAGGCTCTGGTGCCCGTCATCGAGCGGCTGGCGCAAAACCTCTTTATCTGCCCCAGCACCATTGCCCAGCACGCAGCCTTGGCCTGTTTTGAGCCAGAAAGCATTGCCATCTACGAGCAGCGCCGCTCCGAATTCAAGGCCAGGCGCGACTACTTTATCCCGGCCCTCAACGCCCTTGGCCTGAGCGTTCCGGTGATGCCCGACGGCGCCTTTTACGCCTGGGCCGACTGCTCGCTCGCCTGTGCCAAACTCGGCATCAAGGACAGCTGGGATTTCGCCTTTGAGGTGATGCAGCGCGCCCATGTGGCGGTCACACCCGGGCGCGATTTCGGCAGTGCCCAGACCGCCCAGTTCATCCGTTTTTCCACTGCCAGTTCCATGGCGCAACTGCAAACTGCTGTGCAGCGGCTGCGCACCCTGCTAGCCTGACAACCCCAATTCACCACCATGAACCAAGACCTCTCCATCATCCATTTGGTCCTCAACGCGAGCACCGTGGTGCAAGCCGTCATGCTGCTGCTGATGGGGGTTTCTATCTCCAGCTGGGCGGCCATCTTTCGCAAACTGTTTTCGCTCAAAAAGGTCAAGGACCAAAACGAGGTGTTCGAGCGCGAATTCTGGTCCGGCTCCAGCCTCAACGACCTGTTCAGCGCCGCCAGCAAACGCGCCGGCGAGTGCGGCCCCATGGAGCGCATCTTTGCCAGTGGCATGCGCGAATACCAAAAGCTGCGTGAGCGCCGCATCGCCGATGTCGGCACGCTGATGGATGGTGCCCGCCGGGCCATGCGCGCGAGTTTTCAGCGCGAGATGGATGCGGTCGAGAGCAACCTGTCCTTCCTGGCCTCGGTCGGTTCGGTGTCGCCCTATGTGGGTCTGTTTGGCACGGTCTGGGGCATCATGCATGCCTTCGTAGGTCTGGCCTCCATGACCCAGGTGACGCTCGCCACAGTCGCACCCGGCATTGCCGAGGCCCTGGTGGCCACGGCCATTGGCCTGTTTGCAGCCATCCCCGCCGTAGTGGCCTACAACCGCTTTGCGCGCGACCTGGACCGCATTGCCATCCAGCAGGAGACCTTTATCGAAGAGTTCTCCAACATCCTGCAGCGCAACGTCAGTGCCCAGCCTGCACCTGTGACCCGCTAAACCCCACGCAAGGAGAACGCAATGCCAGCTGTAGCCAGTCGGGGTCACGGACGTGGACGCCGCACCATCAACGAAATCAACATGGTGCCCTTTATCGACGTGATGCTGGTGCTGCTCATCATCTTCATGGTCACAGCCCCGCTGATCACACCCAGCCTGATCGACCTGCCCAGCGTGGGCAAGGCCTCGCGCCTGCCCGACCAGATCATCCAGGTCATCGTCAACAAAGATGAAAAGCTGGAGCTCAAGACCGCCGACCACAGCGCGCCGGTGGCGCTGACGGCACTGGCTGCAGCCATCCAGCAGGCTGCCAAACCGGGCGCAGCGCCCGGCAGTACGGCGGTGGTGATCAGCGCCGACAAGAACGTCAAGTACGAGAGCGTGGTGCGCGTGATGGACACGCTGCAACGCGCAGGCATACAGCGCGTGGGCCTCTCGGTCCAACTGGCCCCCTGAGCATGACGGCGAGACCGCACCTTGAATTTGCGCCACCTCCCGCACCGGGACTGCTGCGTGCCATGGTGCTGGCCATTTTGGCCCACTGCGTGCTGCTGGCCATTCTGAGTGTGGGCGTGCAGTGGAAGAACGAACCGCTGGAGCAAAGCTTTGAGGCCGAGCTATGGGCCTCGGTTCCGGTAGAGGCTGCACCACCTGCGCCAGCGCTGGAGCCCGAGCCGCCTAAGCCACCCAAACCCTTGCCGCCCGAAGTCAAACCGAAACCCGAACCCAAGCCCGCTCCACCGCCGCCCACTGCCGCAGCGTTGAAGGCTGAGGCGGACATCGCCTTGTCCAAGGAACGGGAAAAGCAACGCAAAGAAAAGAAGCTGGCCCAGGAAAAACTGGAGTTGGAAAAGAAGAAGCTAGCCGAACTCGAAAAGCAAAAGCTGGCCGAACTGGAGAAGAAGAAACAGGCGGAGCTGGACAAGCAAGCAAAGCTGGAGCAGGCCAACAAGGCCGACAAGCTCAAGCTGGAGCAGGCCAACGCCCGCGACAAACTGGACAAGCAACGCAAGCTCGACGCCAAAGAAACGCAGCAGATCGACGCACAGCGCAAGGACGCGGTCAAACGCGCCATGGGCTTTGCCGGGGCAGGCGGCAACGGCGCGCCCGGCTCTACCAGCACCGCGCTGGAGGCGAAGTCCCTGTCACAGAGCTATGTCGGACGCATACGCTCCTACATCAAGCGCTTCCACACCTATACCGACACCGTCAGCGGCAACCCGACCACCGAGATTGAGGTGCGCCTTTCCTCAGACGGCAGCATTCTGAGCCGCCGCATCACCAAGGCAAGCGGCACCAAGTCTTGGGACGATGCCGCACTCAATGCCATCGACAAGGCAGAAAAGCTGCCGCTGGATGAAAACGGACGCGCGCCCTCGCCCATGGTCATCATCTGGTCGGCGCAGGAGTTGGGGCGTTAAGTCCGCGGCGCACCTTCGCTATCCCATCTGGACTTGCTTGCCAGAATGTGCGGCAGGATGAAGATGAAGCGCTCCACCAACAGGGGCTCAAAATGCTGGCCTGCACCGGCCTGCTTGAGGCGGCTGGCCTGCACCCTGGACAAATGGGCGCCGACCCGGGCACGGACGATTTGTGCGAATGCCGGTTTCACAATTGACTCCTTCGTAGGGAACGCCGTATGCGCTGGCCAATTGCAGGGTGCAGGCCTCGGCGCCGCGAAAATCGTAGTTGCGCACACAAGCCCATATGGCCTCCAATGCGGTGGGCGGGAAGACGGGTTCCATGGCAGCCAGCAAGGGCTTCGCCGGTGCCGGGTTGTCGCTGTCAAGGGCCGCCATCAGCAGCGGCAACTGCGTCACCAGCAGAGCACGGGCGACCTCTTTGGGCGCGGCCGCAGCGCCTGCAACAAGGGCCTGAGGAACCTCGGCAAAAGACACTATCGCTGCCGCGCGCGCCTCCTTAGCTGCGGCAGTACCGGGGCGCCGACGCAAGCGCTGTATCAAGGCGATCGTAGCGGGCACGTTGAAAGGCTTGTTGACGATGTGCGTCATGCCAGCGGCTTTGGCCTCAGCATGCTGCGACTTGAAGGCACCGGCCGTCAATGCGACGATGGGCAAATCGTCAAATTGCGGCAGGCGACGCAGGCGGCGTGTGGCTTCCATGCCATCCATGACCTGCATTTGCACATCCATCAAGACCAGGTCCACCGCGTCTGCATGTGCCAATAGCCAGTCCATCGCTTGCTGGCCATTGGATGCAAAGGACACCAAAGCCCCCTGGCCCATCAAAATGCGCCCAGCCACATCCAGGTTGATGGCGCTGTCGTCCACAACCAGGATGCGCACGCCCGCCAACGCGTCCGAAGGCCCAACAGGCAATGCCAACGCGGTGCCGGGTGGCACGCTTTCGCCAATGGCCAATGCCCTTGCATCGGTATCGGGCATGTCCCCATCCAGCCCCCCCTGCAGCGGCAAGGTAAACCAGAATTCACTGCCCACACCCAGGGTGCTGTGCACACCGATCTCACCCCCCATCAGGCCAACCAGTTGGCGACAAATCGTCAGCCCCAGGCCGGTGCCGCCAAAGCGGCGGGTGATCGAGCTGTCGGCCTGGGTAAAAGCGGCAAAGACCGGGCCTTGCAGTTCAGGCGCAATGCCAATGCCGGTGTCTGACACGCTAAAACGCAGCATGGTTGGGGCCGCATCGGCGGCGAGCAGCTCCACGCGCACATCAATGCGGCCGCATTCGGTAAATTTGCTCGCATTGATGCACAGGTTGTTGAGCACCTGCTCTAGGCGCAGCGCATCGCCGAGCAGGATTGATACCCTGTCAGGAGGCGTAGCCACCAGCCATTCGATGTGCTTGTCGCCAACGGCCAGGGCCAGTGTCGCGGAAACTTTCTCCAGGATATCGGCCAGGCGAAACGGCTCGCTTTCGATTTCAATTTGTCCGGCTTCAATTTTGGAGACATCCAGAATGTCGCTGATCAATCGCAACAGCGTGCGTCCGGACGCGGTGATGTTTTGCACCATGCTGCGGGTGTCTAAGGGCAGACTGGTTTTTTCCAGCAGGTAGGACAAACCCAGAATGGCATTGAGCGGCGAACGGATCTCGTGGCTCATATTGGCCAAAAAGTCCGTCTTGGCCCGGTTGGCACCTTCTGCGGCCCGGCGGGCAACTTCGAGCTCGCTGTTTTTTTCAACCAGCACCTTGTCAAGACGCTTGCGCTCGGTGACATCGCGCGCGGCTGCGACCACACCTTGGAGCTTGCGGTTGCGGTCGTAGAAGGTGGATGCATTGATGGAGACCACGGTTTGACTGCCATCGCGCGAGCGCGCAGTCAGTTCGTAGTTGCTTAAGGTCTTTTCACCCAGCACCAGAGCGATGCATTCGTCGGCCAACAGCGGGTCCGTGAAGTGGCTATTAAACGGTGCGCCAATGAGTTCGTCACGCGTGCAACCGGTGAGCCATTCCATTTGTTTGTTGACGTCGGAAATGATGCCCTCCGGGTCGGTGGTCATCAAGGCATCGATACCCGCCTCAATCAGCGAGCGCGTGTAAAACTGCTGGTCGCGCAGACGCTGGTCCAACACCTTTTGCTGCGCTTCAATCGTAAGCGCGTGGCGAAGTCATCTTTCGCTCGAACGAAATTTTTAGGACCATCGTGTCTACTTCAACAAAGGTGGACACGTGAATACTTTAAATCCGGAAATTCGCAAACCTGTGGCTGGTCGGCGCCATGCGCGCTACA
>CAISLN010000028.1 GCA_903886275.1 uncultured beta proteobacterium
TTCTTCCAGACTGATGGCCTTGCCCTGGTCATCAAACTCCACCACGCCATAGCGCTCAGGGTCGCTCACCGCATAGGCAAACACCGTCGCACCCTGGGTCTGTTGGTTCGCACCCTGCAAGAGCGTTGCAAAGTCGTGGCCGTAAAAAATGTTGTCGCCCAGCACCAGCGCGCTGGGGGCGCCGTCCAAGAACTTCTCGCCAATCAAAAAGGCCTGTGCCAGGCCATCGGGTGAGGGCTGTACCGCATATTGGATCTGCACACCCCACTGGCTGCCATCTCCCAGCAACTGCTCAAAGCGCGGTGTATCCTGCGGCGTAGAGATCACCAAGATCTCGCGAATGCCGGCCAGCAGCAGGGCGCTGAGCGGGTAGTAAATCATGGGCTTGTCGTAGATCGGCAGCAGTTGCTTACTGACCACTTGGGTTGCCGGGTACAGGCGGGTGCCCGAGCCGCCGGCCAGGATGATGCCCTTGCGTTGTGGGGTATTGGTCATGGTTTAGTTTTTCCCTGTGATTTCGGTCAGCATGCGCGCCACGCCCATTTGCCACTGCGGCAGCACCAGGCCAAAGGCCTGCTGCAGCTTGTGGGTGTCCAGGCGTGAGTTGAGGGGCCTTTGGGCCGGTGTTGGATAGCTTGCGGTGCTTGTGGCTCCCACCTGCTCGGGGCCGGCCTTGAGGGTCCAGCCCAGAGTTTGTGCGGTTTGCAGCACATGGCGTGCGTAGCCATGCCAGCTGGTCTCGCCGCCGGCCACGCAGTGGTACAGCCCGGCCAGCTCGGGCCTTTGCATGGCGGCACGGATGGCATGGGCTGTCACATCGGCCAGCAGTTCGGCCGAGGTGGGTGCGCCAAATTGGTCGTCGATGACGTTCAGCGTCTCTCGCTCAGCTGCCAGGCGCAGCATGGTCTTGGCAAAGTTGCCGCCACGCGCGCCGTAGACCCAGCTGGTGCGAAAAATCAAGTGTCGCGAATGACTCGCCACGGCCTGTTCGCCGTCTAACTTGGTCTGGCCATAGACGCTCAAGGGGCCGGTGGCATCGCCTTCCCGCCAGGGCTTGCTGCCGCTGCCATCAAACACATAGTCGGTGGAATAGTGCACCAGCCAGGCGCCTATCTTGGCGGCCTCTACGGCCAGCACACCCGGTGCCAGGGCATTGATGCTGCGCGCCAGTTCGGGCTCGCTCTCGGCCCTGTCCACCGCCGTGTGCGCGGCGGCATTGACGATCAAATTGGGTTTGAGCGTTTGCACCGTGCGCGCCAGTCCTGCCAGGTCGGTCAAGTTGCCGCAAAGCTGGCCCGGATGGGTATCCGTATTCGAGCCTAGGGCTATCAGTTCGCCCAAGGGGCTCAAAGAGCGTTGCAGTTCCCAGCCCACCTGGCCGGTGCAACCCAGCAACAGGATCTTCATGCGACAGCGCCAATTGCCTGCGCGTCTGCCTGCCTGTCTGTCTGCCCATACTGCTGGCTGACCCAATCGCGGTAGCCGCCGCTTTGCACATTGGCCACCCAGTCCGGGTGGTCCAGGTACCACTGCACCGTCTTGCGAATGCCCGACTCAAAGGTCTCGGCCGGCTTCCAGCCCAAGTCGCGCTCGATCTTGCTCGCATCAATGGCGTAGCGGCGGTCGTGGCCCGGGCGGTCGGTCACATAGCTGATCTGGTCCTTGTAGGGCTTGCCATCCGTGCGGGGCTTGAGCTCGTCGAGCAGGGCGCAAACGGTATGCACGATTTCCAGATTGGGCTTCTCGTTCCAGCCGCCCACGTTATAGGTCTCACCCAGGGCACCGGCCTCCAACACGCGGCGGATGGCGCTGCAGTGGTCTTTGACATACAGCCAATCGCGGATTTGTTGGCCGTCGCCATACACCGGCAGGGGCTTGCCGGCCTGGGCGTTGACGATGATCAGCGGGATCAGCTTTTCTGGAAAGTGAAAGGGCCCGTAGTTGTTGGAGCAGTTGGTGGTCAGCACCGGCAGGCCATAGGTGTGGTGGTAGGCGCGCACCAGGTGGTCGCTAGCGGCCTTGCTGGCCGAGTAGGGGCTGTTGGGCTCGTAGCGGTTGGTCTCACTAAAGGCAGGGTCGGATTTGGATAGCGAACCATAGACCTCGTCGGTGGAGACATGCAAAAAGCGGAATGCCGCCTTGGCCTCGGGCGCCAGCGCGCCCCAGTAAGCGCGCACCGATTCCAGCAAATGGAAGGTACCCACGATATTGGTCTGGATGAATTCACCCGGGCCCGAGATGCTGCGGTCCACATGGCTCTCAGCGGCAAAGTTCAGCACCGCGCGTGGTTGGTGTTGTTCCAGCAGGGCATTCACACAGGCAGGGTCCCCAATATCGCCCTGTACAAACACATGGCGCGCGTCCCCTGCCAGAGAGGAGAGGTTCTGCAAATTGCCAGCGTAGGTCAGCTTGTCCAGGTTGATTACCAACTCGTCCGACTGTGCGAGCCAGTCGAGCACAAAGTTGCTGCCGATGAAACCGGCGCTGCCTGTTACGAGGATTGTCATTGGAATTGTCTGTAGTGGAGAGTAAAAGCGAGGTTATCACGCCCGTGTGCTGCGTTCGCGAAGCAGTCCGTGTGCTGGCGCCCTAGGCCTAGACCGCGAGTCGGCCGTCTGCGCGTGTATTCAAAAGTGTTGATTTCAAGCCTCAGGCGTTGGCACCCCATGGATGCCGTCCAGCCTTACGGCGGCATTTTCGGCAATGGCGGCCTTGATTGCGGATTGCACATCTTCCAGCAGGGCATACCGCTTCCGGTACATGGACCGTTTTTTCGAAGGGATCGAGGCGGGGTCTTTGATGCGTATGCCAACCGGCAATTCAAAGTACCCGTCGGGGGTGGCTTTCCCCTCATGTTCTTCCCAGACCACATCGTAGTTGGCAAAAACCTCGGCCTTTCCCCCGCGCCCGAAATAGCTGTGCCTATGCTGGCGATTGTCGTCACGCACGGCGTAGACGCAATGCACACCAATGGCCTTGCAAAACACCAGAAACGCGCTGATGGTGAAATCCCTGGGGCGCAATCCATGGGCATCCTTCGTAAGGGTCTTGTAGAGCGAGCTGTCTTCCGACTGCTTGACGCCCTGAATGGCGCCTACGTAGGCGACGCGCTCACCGCCTGCCTGTGAGATAAGAAATGCGACCGAATAAATCCGGTCTTCGCCGTGGAATAGGCTGAGCGCCAACTGACCTTCGCGGCGAAAGAATCCCTGTCTCTCAAGGCGGATGCTCAGGATGGACAAGTCGTCTGCAAACTGCACCAATGTCTTTACCTCGTCTATTGCGAGCGTAAGCCCGGCGCCAATGGAATTCGCTTCGTGGTAGTGCGAGGCCATCATTTCCAGGCGTTTGGTGGCATTCCAGCGTGCATCCACCAAGGGCCACATGAGAATACCCAGATGCTCTGGATCGCCCCGCTGCGATGCAGTTGCCGAACCAAGGAGGGTATTTTTCGTCAGTGCGTTCAGGATTGGATAGTTGGATAGCCCGTTGATCCAATAGACCGTCCTCAACTTGATCTGCGGGTTGCGCCAAAATGAGTCCCCAAAAAGGCTGTTCGATGCGTCCTGCAGCAATCGCAAGGCGGATGATTTGTTCATTGGCGCAGCCGATCAACTTTTATGTATATTGGATAGGGTCTGTGTCAGTGCACCTAGGTGCGACCCGTAATTTTTGGGCTGAGCCCACTTGCTATCTTATTCGTCTTCCTTGGTATTTTGCTAAATATCAGCTGTTGGAGCCCGCAATTTTTTGCATGCCCTGTGCCGTCAGAGCACATCCACGATGCGGAGTTCGGCGTTTACAACACTTAGCCAAATGATGCGCAGTCGACTGCGTGCGCAACAGGGGCAGCAGGCAACTTTGAGGCACAATGCACCAACAATAAATTTTCGCGGCTTCGCGAGAGGCCCTTTGCTCCCTACATCTACATCATGAATTTGACTGGAAAGCCTCTCGCACACCGTCTTCGGAAGTCGTTCGGCGCCAAGCCTTTTAAGCTGTCTGATGTGGCTTCAGATAGTTGGCAAATCGCCCCTTCCGAAGTGAGCCGTGAAAGCCGCACTTTTTTGCTTCCTGGTCAATTTGACAGGGTGCAGCAGTTTTCCCCATTCAGCGAATCACCAGAGTGTGAGCGGGCTAGTTTGCTGGGGGGCCAGAAAATAGTCCATGCAGCCACAACGGCCTATGTGCTGCGTGACGTCATGTTGATCGATGGCGGCTTGTACAAGGGTGCAGTGGCACAACATCTGCACCGGCGAACACACTTTCCGTGTTTTTCCAGCATCACCGAAGTGGTCGATCGGCACGCAATTTTTTGCACCTTTGGTGGAAATACCTATTTTGGCAACTGGCTTATGGACGACTGCGTAACGTATGCCTTGGCCAAGTCTTGCGGTGTTGCCACGAGAACCAAACGGCCACTGCTGTCAGAGCACATGTCGCAATACTCCAACATTCTGGAAATGGATGCGGTGCACCTGGACAATAGTGTGTTCAAGGAACTGGTGGTATTCGAAGATTTGGCGCAAAACCAGAACAAAAAGGCGCGTGCAAAAGCCGTGTCAAAAAAGCTGACTGCCCATCTGGAAATTAAGCCCCATGCCGGCGTGTTTCTGCTTCGGGGCTCCACGGGTTCTAACCGAATTTTGGAGAACGAGCAAGAAATTGCGCAGCATTTGAACCACACATTCGGCCTCAAGGTCCTGGATGTGACGAAGCTGTCGGTGATGGAAATTACCGCCGCCTGTGCCGGTGCGCAACTGGTGGTGGGTGTGGAAGGCAGTCACCTGTTGCATGGCATTTTGCATTTGGGACCGACCGGCTCACTCCTTGTATTGCAACCACCCAAGCGCTATTGCACCTTGCTCAAAGGCCTGACCGAGCGGGACGGGCAAAAATTCGGCGTGGTGGTAGGAATGCCTGGTGTGCATTCTGATTCGTTCACGATAGACAGGGACGAAGTGGACCGGACCCTTGCACTCATGCGTGATGCGTGATGCTTGGGTGATGCGCGCCCATATAAACAAGGGGATTGCTTAAATGTGTGGAATTGCGGGCATCGTAGGTGCCATAGACAGTGACAACCGATCCGCCCTGAAGCGCATGGCCCATGCCATGGCACACCGGGGGCCTGACGCGGATGGTTTCTGGGAAGCTGCGCCCGATGCGCAGGGCTGGGGCCCCATGCTGGCCCACCGCCGGTTGGCGATTCTGGATCTTTCACCATCCGGTGCGCAGCCCATGGTGGATGTCCACAGCGGCGACGCTATCGTTCAGAACGGCGAGGTCTATAACTACGTCGAATTGCGCGCGCAACTCGCCGCACAGGGTCAATCGGTGCAGTCCAGTGGCGACGCGGCGGTCATGCTGCGCGCCCTGAGCGTGCAGGGTCCAGCTGCGATGGCCTCCATGCGCGGCATGTTTGCCGTGGCATTCTGGAGTGTCGGCAAGCGCCAACTGGTGCTGGCCCGCGACGCGCTGGGCATCAAGCCCTTGTACCTGTTGCGCAACCCGGACCCGCAAGGTGCGTGGGCTATCGCATTTGCTTCCGAGCTGCGTGCCCTTCTGGCCTCGGGTTTGATCAAACAGCCCAAACTCAACCCGGCAGCGGTCTCCTCGGTGGTATGGAACGGTTTTACCGTGGCGCCCGAGACGTCCATCAGCGGCGTGGAGTCCCTGTGGCCGGGCGAGCAACGCATTTATAACGACCAGGGTGCCGAGCTGATGCGCGAACGCCATTGGCAACTTCCCGCAGCAGGCAGTCTGCTCCCTTTGAGCGAGGAAGAACTGGCGAGCGAGTTGGAGAACACGGTCAAGCTGCACCTGGCCAGCGACGTGCCGCTGGGCGTGTTTCTCTCTGGCGGTGTGGATTCTTCTGCGCTTGCCAATCTTGCGCAACGGGCCTCCAAGGAGCGCGTGCATACCTTCACCATGGCCTTTGAGGAGAAGGAGCGCAACGAGGGCGAGTTTTCCAAATTGATTGCCAAGGCCATAGGCACAGAGCACCAAGAATTTTTGCTCACCGAGCGTTACTTCATGGCGCACCTTGATTGCGCGCTGGACAGCCTGGACCAGCCCAGCTTTGACGGCCTCAACTCCTACTTCATGTCGCACGCGGTCAAGGACGCGGGCTTCAAGGTGGCCCTAGTGGGCAGCGGCGGCGACGAGCTGTTTGGCGGCTACACCAGCTTTCGCGACCTACCGCTGCTGCACCGCTGCGCGCACCTTTGCCGGTGGCTGCCCAACTCGCTGATGGCCAGTGCGGCCAGTGCGGTGCTGTCCCTTGGACATGTGGGCAGGGCGGGCCACTTTGCGCCGCAGACGCGCTGGGCCAAACTGCCCGACATGGTGCGTTGCAAGGACGATTTGCTGGCACTGTACCAACTGGCCTACGCCTTGTTTTTGCCCTCTTACCAGGCCGAGCTGCTGGCATCCCCTTGCGCCGTTCTGGCCCACGGTCTGCCTGAGCGCACCGCGCTGCAGCTGCTGCAAGAAACCCAGGGCCGCAGCGCCCTGCAGGCGATCAGCATTTTGGAGCAGCGCCTGTTTTTGGGTGAGCGATTGCTGCGCGACACCGACGCGGTGAGCATGTCGGCCTCTATCGAAATCCGCCTGCCGCTGGTGGATCAGCATCTGCTCACGCAGGTCAACCGCTTGCCCGATGCGATGCGTTACCAGCCGATACGGCGCAAGGCCTTGTTGCGCCGCATCGGTCTGCGCGGCCTCTCGCCGCAA
>CAISLN010000029.1 GCA_903886275.1 uncultured beta proteobacterium
AAACTGGGAACCCGTCACCGTGGTTCACCTCAACCCTGACCAATCCGGCTCAGAGAAAACCCATCGAAGGGCTGAATGTAAAGAACTCAAAAAAGCTGCCTAACACTTACTCATAGGCGACAACTAGCTTGACATCCTCCGCAAAACATCTTGGGCAAAAACAACTGGCAGCCCGTTGGCGCATCAGTGAAGCATCTTTGGAACGCTGGCGCACCGAGGGCATTGGTCCAAAGTTTCTCAAACTCGGCGGCCGCGTCCTCTACCGGCAGGTTTACATTGATGCCTTCGAGGAATCATGTCTGATGGCATCAACCCAGGCCCTTGCGGCTTCAGACAGGGCGACTGTGATCACTTGAGTTCGTACCAAACCCCGCGCCCACTGCCTTGCTGATTCAAATGGCCACGCTCGACCAAGTTGCGGAAATGAAGCTTGAGCGTATTTCGACTGACGCCCGTCAGTTTGATGGCATCGCCAATCGTGATGCGTCCATGCCCTCGGGCAAATTCGACAATTTGCAACGACAGGTCGGGCAATGCGGCCAGGACTATTCTTTCGCGTTCGACCTTCTTCTCCAGTCGCCGAACCTGCTCGGCCAGTGAGCGCAGGAAAAAAACCAGCCATGGTTGCCAGTTGGGTGCATCGGTTCGGATGGTGCCCTGCGTCTGCCGCAAGGCCAGGTAGTAGGCCTCCTTGTTGAGCTCGATCACGCTTTCCAGTGAGCTGTACGGCACGTAGGTGTAGCCCGTCTGGATCAACAGCAACGTCGTCAGAACCCGGCTAAGTCGGCCGTTGCCATCCTGGAATGGATGGATCTCCAGGAACACCACCACGAAGATGGCAATGATCAGCAGCGGGTGCAAATGCGCTTTGTCCCTCTCATCATTAACCCAGGCCACCAGTTCGGCCATGAGGCCGGGAGTGTCGAATGGACTGGCCGTATCAAACACGATGCCAATCTGCACACCGTTTTCGTCAAACGCGGCCACACTGTTTGAGTTGGTCTTGTATTGCCCCCTGTGCCGTGCGTCTTTCTCACTGTGGCGCAACAAGATTTGGTGCAGTTGCTTGACGTGGTTCTCATTGAACGGAATGTCTCGCCAAGAGCTGAACACCAAGTCCATCACTGCAGCGTACCCAGCCACCTCCTGCTCATCGCGGGACTCAAATGACTGGATTGCCAGGTTTGAAAGCAGTTTCTCCACTTCCCGGTCGGTCAGTTTGCTGCCCTCGATACGGGTGGACGACCCAATGCTTTCAATCGTGGCCACCCTGCGCAAGGCTGAAAGACGTTCGGGCGCAAGCGTCCCCAGGGCGCGCCAAGCCCCTTTGAATTCGTCAATCCGAGCGATCAGGCTCAGGATCTCAGGTGTGATGTGGAGGGAGTCGGTGCGAAGCATAAAACCAATGCTACACCCATTTACACCCATTCATAAGTACGAAGCACCGATCGGAGGTGTTGTTAAAAATGGGTGCAATTGGGTGCTTTATTGGTTTGCAGACGCAATTTCTTCCTTGACTTCTCCGCCTGTCACGGACCCCAGCGCGCCGCTGCCCCTTCGAATCGCACTTCCAGCGTCCCCCCGTCATTCTCGCGAAGGCGGGAATCTAGCGCATTCTGGTTTCCCGCCTTCGCGGGCCTGCAGCAAGCGCTGAGCTTCAGCGACGCAGCGCCTTGCAGCGGCCACCAGTGCCGGTACAAAAGCGTGTCCACTACGCAGCGCGCTGGCCAGCACCGCCAAGTCTTCAATGTATTCATGCACCATCTGATTTCTAAGTCGGCGCATTTCCATCCAGCCATCGGCGGACTCAATGAAGCCAAACTTTTCTGCTTTGTCCAGGTTGTCAATGGCCGGACCGATTTTTTCGGCCAGAGCGCTCAGCAAGGCGGGCAGCAACTTGTCGCCTACGGTGTCTTGCAAACGCCCAAAACGTGACACAAACGCATCCAGCCGTTCCGCCAAAATTGGGTCCGCTTCAATTTTTTGAGCCTCTTCAATCGTGAACAGGTTGCCAAACAAACGGCCATCTGTATCAAGCAAGTGCTGGCACTCTTTGTCGGTCACACGGGCCAGGAATTCGAGGCGAGCCGTCAGTGAGTGTGTGATTTTCATAAACGAATGCCTTCAGCAAGTGCGATGGAATGAATGGGTAAGTGCATCAGGTTGGGGGCTTTAATCAGCACGTCCACCTTGCGGCCATACATGGCACGCGACACCTGAGCAGCCAAACGGGCAGAAAGTTGAGCTGGTTCGGCCACAGGCAAGTCCAGTTCCAGCAGTAAGTCCACATCACCGCCCTTGGAATCGTCACGCACACGTGAGCCAAACAGCCAGACCCGCGCCGAAAGACCGGCAAGCTGGGTTGCGCTGGTGCGAATGGCAGAAATTTGTGTAGGGCTGAGGCGCATAGGGCTAGATGGTTTTGACCTCGGTGCTTGGCGACATGCGCGTGAAGATTGTAAGCGCTCCATGAACCCCAGACTTGTCGCGGGAAGCTGAAGCCGACAAGCTCAATCCATCGAAACCAGATGGAGAGATGAGCATGAAAAGTTCCCGCGAATAGGGGTCAAGCCACCTAGCGGCAATCATGGCCCAGGTGGGCAGCACCAGCGCCTACGCCAGGCAGCACG
>CAISLN010000030.1 GCA_903886275.1 uncultured beta proteobacterium
AGAACGCCTCGGCCGTGATCTCATCGCTCACAGAAATCAAACGGCGCAGGATCGATTTGCTCTGCACGATCTCGGCGTAGCGGGTGATGTTTGCTGCACTGGGCACGTACTGGGCAAGCTTGTTCAGGTAAGCCACACCGCACACCTCCGCCGCCTTACCAGTGGACGCCAACTGCTCATAGACAGTCACCACGTCAGCCGGCTTATCGTTGTCGATCAGATCAACAATGGCCTGGTACACCAGCTTGTGCTCGTGTCGGTAAAAGTCAGAGCCCTTCACTAGGCCAACAATCAGGCCGTGGGAGTCGTTGTTCAGTAAAAGAGCACCCAACAGGGAGCTTTCAGACTCGATGGAGTGCGGTGGAACGCGCAAGGCTGATTCAGGCTGGAAGTCGTTGGTACGGTCGTTCATGGCGCTCATTCGGGTTGTTCTGTTGCAGTGTCGACCACTGAAAAGTCCTTTTCCTTCGTGAAGGTGTTAATCATCTCAGCGAGTAAGAGCGGCGCCCACACACCATTGTTAGCGTTTGCAATCATTCGCGGCGTGGCCATGCTACGTGCTTTCAAAGCAGCAAGCACCTTCTGTGCGAACTGGGCCTTGATCGGACCAGGCAGGGCCATGAACTCATCACGGATTGCAGTGCGATTGGCGGCCAATTGAGCTTGAACGGGGTCTACTTGTACTTTGGGCTGCGCTGCGGGCGTAACCTTATCGACAACGACATCGATGGGCTCGATGTTCTTCATGATTGAGGCGAAGTATGTGTTGGGCTTCTCAATCGCGGGGAGTGCCTTGTTATTGAAGCGACCTTCAAACTTCGCCAAGGAAAAGGCAACCTCATCCGCAGAGTTGGACAGGAGTGCAGTCTCAATCTTTGCTTGGGCAATCCCCATGCGCAGGCCCTTCTTGATCAGCTCAAAGTGCCCGCTCTGAACTTCCCTTGATGTTCCCCGCTTCTGACGAACTGAAAATTGGACGTGAGCAACTGCACGCCCTGGGATTCTTTTTTCAACAAGATCAATATCAAGATCAGTTTTCTCGTTGATCTCTTTGATGGCTTTCAAGACCACTTCACTTTTGACCTTGCGCCATTCCCTGCGCTGGACAACACCGGTGGCTTTATCAACCTTTGGAATGACGTTTGTAAGAGCATCAACCCACCATTCCGGCTCACTTGCACTGGTTAGGCAAATTCCGTCACCTCCTTTAAGGAAGTTGTTTCGGTAGCGGGCGCAAATTTCGTACAGAGCCACAGACGTATAGGCGCTCAACTTAGCAATTTGCGCCAGGTCTAAGCGCGTGAAAGGGAATTCCTTCGTGTTGGCGATTGCCTCACATAGCTCATCTGACAATTTCCACCGTGCCCAAAGTCGCCCGGCACGTAACTCCATCTCGGCACGGGGCAAGACCGATGTGTTGGCCCAGATTACGCCTGACTTAGCATCGGGCGCTTCCCACTCGACTTCTGCTCGCCTCAAACTCAGCATGTACTTTTTGAGCAGCGACTTCAGATTTGACTTGCCAACCTCCAAGGATTCCAGCAGCTCGTCAGCCGGTGCTGCATACATGTGATTCCCATCCAAGGTCTGACCCGTTGCTTCCTTGTGCAACTGGAGCTGGCCAATTGAGGACATCAGGACGGAATTTAAGACCTTGCGCTCCATAACAGTGAGGCGGCCAACCTTGGGAACCATGACCAACGCAACGTTTGGCTTCTTCAGAATGAGTTCGTTTTCTTCCATGTCCTAATAGTATTTGAAGATTGGACACCTCGCAATAGCTAAATGCATCAAATTCTTAAAGTGCGCTGAATGCTCCAATCTGAGGCCATATATGAACCCGGACACCTTATGCAATCTTGAGCTTCCGAGACATCCGCTGTCCAACTTTCACCAATTTTGAGCAAGTCATCTTGGGGGTGTTCCGTGATTTGGTGAACTTTTAGTTCGATGTCGTCCGCGTATAGAAGGTCCCCGAAATCGTATATGAACCCGGACACCTTCGTATACCAAACCCGCCAAATCGTATATAAACCCGGACACCTCTTTTTTAAAAGTTGTTTAAAATCAAGGGGTTACATTCGATTTTGAACCACTAATATCTTGATTGACTTTCTAATTGACTTTAAAAGACTAAAGACCCGAGAAACAAGGGTGGCCAGGTAGCCCAAAAACCAGGTGCCAAAACACCCGGCCAGCCGTCAACAAGTATGCGGTTTCGCTTCGCAAATGCAGAGGAATCGTTAGTTGCTTTCAAAGTTTTTAGGTTTTGTCAAGAAGCTTGATGTTCAGCAAAAATGTTAAAAAGTAGAATATTTGCATTCATCCGCGCTAAAATCACTGAAACTAAGGATTTCCAATGAAACGTGTTGAGCCACTTCACCCCACTATTGACCTTGCTCGCTTAGCTGAAATCTCCGAGCGTGCTTCTGCGGTCATTGACCGAGTTCGTGAGTCCATGCTGGCACCCGAAGCGCGCAAGACCCCTCCCCGCTTCACTGCCGCTCAACTGGCAGACCTGTGCGGTGTGGATAAGAACAAGATCGCCTATACGGCAAAGAAGGGCAAGCTGCCACCAGGCACTAAGCATGGGCAACGGCTTGAGTGGACGCTGGTCGAGGCTCGCCAATGGGTGCGCGAGTTCCGTGCAGATTTTCTGCGTGATCCTGAATTGGCCGGTGCTGCTGTACTGACGGTGGCCAATTTAAAGGGTGGTGTTGGCAAGACCACTACCACTATGTGCTTGGCCCAGCGCCTCTCATTACTTGGTCACAACGTATTGCTCATCGATCTCGATCCGCAAGCATCTCTTACGCACTTGAACGGCATCTTGCCGCCAGAGGTGTCCGATGACGCTACCGTCCTGAATTTGTGTGCCGGTAAGATTGACTCCCTGCTTTCTTGCGTTCAAGAGACGTACTGGGATGGCATCAACTTAATACCAGCAAACAACGCCCTCTTCAACATTGAATTCTTGATGCCGGCCCGTCAGCGCAATGAAGATGGCTTCGAGTTCTGGCGAGTTCTGGAGAATGGCCTGGACGAGTGCATCAACAAGTTTGATGTGATCCTGATCGACACACCACCATCGATTTCATACAGCACTCTGATGGCAATCAGTGCAGCTCAAGGGCTGATACTGCCCTGCCCTCCTGCAAGCTTGGACGTTGCATCTCTTCAGCAGTTCTTCTCGCTGACAACGGAAGTTTTGACTGGGTTGTATCGCTCAACGAACACAAACAAGGTGTTTAGCTTCATCAACATTCTGATCAACAAACCCGAGCGCGAAACCATCGCGACTGCCGTTCGTCAGTGGATCACCGCCAGCTACGCCGGAATGATTCTGCCGGTCGAGATTCCAAAGACATCGATTGCCGGCACGGCCAGTAGCGTGCATGGCACTGCCTATGACCTGGATGCATCCGTTAACCAAAAGACTCTGGCGCGGGCGATTACTGCATATGACCAATTGGGAAATTATGTGGAACAACAGGTCATGGCGATTTGGTCAGCGGACGCCGAATCATTGGAACGTGTGTCCTAAGGAGCAATTGATAATGGCAAAACCAACTGACAAAGCCAGTGCGATTGACCTGTCTGACATCACGAATGCGAAACCAAAATCCGCCGGCGTAAACGTCGGTGCGATGTTTGGAGGGGACTATGCGAAGCCAAAGGCTGCGGTAACTATGCAGCACGAAATGGCGAATTCTGAAGATGCCAAGGAAAGTCGTAGATTGAAGGCTCAGGTCGATGAATTGACGGCCAGTGCACATGATTTGCGAGAGAAGGCCAAGAGTGCTGAAGAAGAGAAGATTGTGGCCTTGGCGGTGGCATCCCAGTTTGAGGGTGCGCTTGCAGTCAGGGCATTGGACACTGAAACGATTCGCCGTAGTCAATGGGCCAATCGCAACCAGGCCGAATTTGATTCCTCTGATTTTTCTGAGTTACGTGTGGAAATCAGGAACGCCAAGGGCAACACTCAGCCCATCAAAGTTCGCAGGATTCAAGGGGTGGTTGACGGTCAACCAGAGCTTTATGAGATCGTCTATGGGCATCGTCGTTATCAGGCATGCAAGGAAGAGGGCTTGCCAGTAAATGCAGTGATCGTTGATGCGATGACCGATCTTCAGTTGTTCGAGGCTATGGAGCGAGAGAACCGCAGCCGTAAGAACCTCAGCGCTTGGGAGCAGGGGACTATGTACCAGGACGCGCTCGACAAGGGGTTGTATCCAAGTGCCCGCAAACTTGAAGAAGCTCTCAACGTAAATCACTCCGATTGCGCCCGCGCACTGCAACTGGCAAAGCTGCCAATGAGCGTAATCGAGGCATTCAAAACGCCTCTGGATTTGCAAGTTCGTTGGGCCAAACCCTTGAGTGATGCAATGTCAGCGAATCCAAATGCTTTGCTGGCGAATGCAGAAGCAATCGCAAAAGAACGTGAGGGTGGCCTCGAACTGGTTGCTTCAGAAGTGTTCGCTAGACTTGTTGGGCTGGAAGTTGCGAAGGCTGTTTCGAAGGTGATCAAGGTCGGCAGCAAGTCGTTCACCGTTACAGAAAAAGCAGGACAAGTTTTGTATCAGTTTGAAAGATTGGAGAAGTCAAAGCGCGATCAGATCGAGAAGTTAATCAAGGGTGTTTTGTCGGAATAGATACGAATCTTCAAGATTTATTGGCAAGGGTAGGGGTGTGATCCTCTGCCCTTGTTCTTTGGCGAAGTCGGGCTGGTTGACGGTCAACCACAGTTCTAGAAGGCTCATCATTCCAAATAAAATGTGACGGTTTCCTTGTCTCGAAGTCTGACTGGTTGACCGTCAACCACCCCAGCTGTTGGGTATGAGCAAAGCCCATGAAGCGAAGCGCGACTGCCTCCCTGCCTTCACCCTCGCACTCCAAGCACAACTCCTTTTCGCACCCGCACGCCTGCTTTTCAGAACCCCGCTTGCCTTCTGATAGGCCGGTCTTCACCCCGCGTGTAGCAGGGGTCTGCCTCAACAGGCCGTGGGTTAGCCTGAACCCGTTCAATGCAGAGTCTCTATCGATGACGAGCACCCATATCGGCGCGCCCGATGACTGGGGGAGGGTTAGTCTTGAGAGATTCCTTGGAACTCGCCGCCATGTTTCTTCAGCTCAAACCCTGCGTATGGATCTGGTCGCTCCGTTACCCGCAGACATTGGCCTAGCACCTCTTTGAAGCAGTGTTGGCACAGGTTGATCTCAACTTGGTTTTGATCACCAAAGATTGACGCATAGCCTGCCCTGTATTCGACGGACGGGAACTCATGGAACTCCGGTACAGGGCATCAGCGAGGCATATTTGCTCCCGGTGCTGGAGATGGTGATAGGCCAGTTCCCGGTCAAGATCGAGGGCTTCCACTCGGACAACGGGAGCGAGTACGTCAACCACAAGGTAGCCAAGATGCTGGAAAAACTGCGCATTGAGAAGACCAAATCTCGCTCGCGCAACAGCAACGACAACGCCCTGGCGGAGAGCAAAA
>CAISLN010000031.1 GCA_903886275.1 uncultured beta proteobacterium
AGTCCCTTGTAGCGCTGGCGGCTGGTGGCGCCCTCGGCTTGCGTGAGCAACCAGGCCATGGCTTCGCGGAAGTCGTTGACCTTTTCTTCCTTCTGGCGTTCGCCCTCGCCGCGCATGACGCGCGCGCCCTCAGATAGCAGGCCCTTGAAGGTGCTGGCGGCTTCGGCCAGCGCGCGGTAGTCGGAGCCATGCACAAAGTCTTGCGTCAGCACGCTGCTCTTGACGTTGCCATGGTGGCGCCGGCTGATGCGCAGAATCGGCTTGTCGGTGCGCACATCGAACTCGCCGGCCACTTCGGCGTCGGGCAACTTGGCTTGCAGCGCGGCGGCCGAGATTTCTGCATCGCCCACGGTGTCGAGGTTCAGCGCCACGCCATCGGCCACGCTGCGCAATGCTTCGGCATCCATGAAGTTTTTCAGGCGCGCAATGACGGCTTGGGCCGTCTGGTGCTTGCGTGCCAGATCGGCCAGCGTGTCGCCACTCAAGGTGCTGCCGTTGGGGCCGCCGGTATAGACCGAGGCGTTGACCAGCGCGATGCGCAACAGGAAGTTGTCGAGGTCGCCCGCGCCTTGCAGGTACAACTCTTCCTTGCCGGCCTTGACCTTGTAGAGCGGGGGCTGCGCGATGTAGATGTGGCCGCGCTCCACCAGCTCGGGCATCTGGCGGTAAAAGAAGGTGAGCAGCAGGGTGCGGATGTGGGCGCCGTCCACGTCGGCGTCGGTCATGATGATGATGCGGTGGTAGCGCAGCTTGGCGACGTTGAAGTCGTCGTTGCCGGTCGTGCCACCGGCCTTGCCGATGCCGGTGCCCAAAGCGGTGATCAGCGTGAGAATTTCGTTGCTGGTCAGCAGCTTTTCATAGCGGGCTTTTTCGACGTTCAAAATCTTGCCGCGCAGCGGCAGGATGGCCTGGAATTTTCGGTCGCGGCCCTGCTTGGCAGAGCCTCCGGCGGAGTCACCCTCGACGATGTAGATTTCGCAGCCCGCCGGGTCTTTTTCCTGGCAGTCGGCCAGCTTGCCGGGCAGGCCCATGCCGTCGAGAACGCCCTTGCGGCGCGTCATGTCGCGCGCCTTGCGGGCCGCTTCACGGGCGCGGGCGGCTTCGATGATTTTGCCGACGATGATCTTGGCGTCTGCCGGGCGCTCTTGCAGGTAGTCGTACAGCAGCTTGCTCACAATGTCTTCAACCGGGCCGCGCACTTCGCTTGAGACCAGCTTGTCCTTGGTCTGGCTGCTGAATTTGGGCTCGGGCACTTTCACGGAGAGGACGCAGCACAGGCCTTCGCGCATGTCGTCGCCGGTGACTTCGACCTTGGCCTTCTTGGCGATCTCGCTGTCGTCGATGTACTTGTTGATGACGCGCGTCATAGCGGCGCGCAAACCGGTCAGGTGGGTGCCACCATCGCGCTGCGGGATGTTGTTGGTGAAGCACAGCACCTGCTCGTTGTAGCCGCTGTTCCACTGCATGGCCACTTCGACGCCGATGTTGGTGGCCTGGTCGCTCTGGCGGTCACCCATGGCGTGGAAGATGTTGGGGTTCAACACCGTCTTGCCCTTGTTGATGAAGTTGACAAAGCCCTTGACGCCACCGGCGCCCGAGAAGTCGTCTTCCTTGCCGCTGCGCTCGTCCTTGAGGCGGATGCGCACACCGTTGTTCAGAAAGCTGAGCTCGCGCAGGCGCTTGCTCAAAATTTCGTAATGGAAGTCGGTGTTGGTCTGGAAAATTTCCAGATCCGGCGAGAAATGCACCTCGGTGCCGCGCTTCTCGGTATTGCCAATCACGCGCATGGGCGAGACTTCCACGCCATTGACGGTCTCGATCAGGCGGTTCTGCACAAAGCCTTTGCTGAACTCCATCACATGCACCTTGCCGTCGCGGCGAATCGTCAGGCGCAGCATTTTGGACAGCGCGTTGACGCAAGAAACGCCCACGCCGTGCAGACCGCCAGAGACCTTGTAGCTGTTTTGGTTGAACTTGCCACCTGCATGCAGCTCGGTCAGGGCAATTTCGGCGGCACTGCGCTTGGGCTCGTGCTTGTCATCCATCTTCACGCCGGTAGGAATGCCGCGGCCGTTGTCCACCACGCTGATGGAGTTGTCGGAGTGGATGGTGACCAAGATGTCATCGCAGTGGCCGGCCAACGATTCATCGATGGAGTTGTCCACCACCTCAAACACCAGGTGGTGCAGGCCGGTGCCGTCGGAGGTGTCGCCGATGTACATGCCGGGGCGCTTGCGCACGGCTTCCAGGCCTTCAAGAATCTGGATCGAGCCTTCGCCATAGGCCTCGGATGCGCCTGCCTGGTGGGCGTCAATCGTGGGCTGAAAGTTGGAGCTCTCAGATCCGCCTTCGCCGGTGTGCACACCCTCAAGGCCGGTGCTGTTTTCGCTTGTTGAATCAGGCTTGTTGTTCTCAGTCATGGCTTACTTCTCTCACAAAATCTCAAACTCTGGAATGACCAAACCCCCGCGGTGCGGGGGTTTGTGTCGGCTCAAACCGGGTGGCGCCTGGCCCTAAATGCGCATCGGCATGACGACGTATTTAAAGGTCGCGTTGCCGGGGATGGTGATCAGCGCCGAACTGTTGCCGTCCGACAGCTCGATGGACACCATGTCCTGGCTCATATTGGTCAGCGCGTCGATCAGGTAGGTGACGTTGAAACCGATTTCGATGCTGTCGCCACCGTAGTCGATGTCGAGCTCGTCCACGGCCTCTTCCTGCTCCGCATTGTTGGAGGCCACGCGCAGGGAACCGGGATCGATGTTCAGGCGCACGCCCTTGAACTTGTCACTGGTCAGGATGGCGGTGCGCTGCAAGGTGGACAGCAAGGCGGCACGGCCCAGCGTGATCATGTTCTTGTGGTTCTTGGGGATGACGCGGTTGTAGTCGGGGAACTTGCCCTCGACCAGCTTGGTCACAAACTCCATGCCGTCAAAGCTGAACTTGGCCTGGTTGTTGGCGAATTGCATCTCGATGGCGCCATCTGCATCGCTCAAAAGGCGCTGCAGCTCGATCACGGTCTTGCGCGGCAGAATCACTTCTTGCTTGGGCACTTCCACATCCAGCGTGGCGGAGGCAAAGGCCAGGCGGTGGCCGTCGGTGGCGACCAGGCTGAGTTGCGTGCCCTCGGCGACAAACAAAATACCGTTGAGGTAGTAGCGGATGTCGTGCACGGCCATGGCAAACGCCACTTGGCCCAGCAGGTCTTTCAGCGTCTTTTGTGGCACGCTGAAGGCGGGGCCGAAATTGGCCGATTCCTGCACCAGCGGAAAGTCTTCGGCCTGCATGGTCTGCAAGGTGAACTTGCTCTTGCCACCCTTGAGGATGATCTTGCTCTGGTTGGACTCCAGTGACACGGTCTGGTCGGCCGGCATGGTGCGTAGGATGTCGATCAGCTTGCGCGCACCAATGGTGGTAGTGAAATTGCCGGTGTCGCCGCCCAACTCTGCCGTGGTGCGGATCTGGATTTCCAGATCGCTGGTGGTGAACTGGATGGAGGTTCCTGACTTGCGCAAAAGCACATTGGCCAGAATCGGCAAGGTGTGACGCCGCTCAACGATGCCAGCAACGGATTGCAGAACCGATAGCACTTTATCTTGCGTTGCCTTCAATACGATCATTTCAACCTCTTTCAGAGTCTCTGTTGGGTGTCAGCGTCCGAATGGAGCTGCACTGTGTTAAATACCCGCCATTTTCGCTGTTTTATGCAGCATTTGCCGGATATCAAGCCTTGTTTTTGGTAATCAGCCCTTGAGCGTCTGCTCCAGAACGTGCAATTGTTGGTTGAGTTCGGTCATCAACTGGCGTTCGCCGCCTATCTTGCGCACCGCGTGCAGCACCGTGGTGTGGTCGCGCCCACCAAACAGCTCGCCGATTTCTGGCAGGCTTTTTTGCGTCAGTTCCTTGGCCAGGTACATGGCAATTTGGCGCGGTCTTGCAATGCTGGCTGGGCGCTTCTTGGAATACATGTCGGCGACCTTGATCTTGTAGTAATCGGCCACGGTCTTTTGGATGTTTTCCACCGAGATCTGCCGGTTCTGGATCGACAACAGGTCGCGCAGGGCCTCGCGCGCCAGGGCGATCGAGATTTCCTTTTGGTTGAAGCGCGAATAGGCCAGGATCTTGCGCAAGGCGCCCTCCAACTCGCGCACATTGGAGCGCACGTTCTTGGCAACAAAAAACGCCACTTCTTCGGGCATTTCTGTGCCCTCGACGCGCGCCTTGTTGATGAGAATGGCGACCCGCATTTCCAGTTCGGGGGGCTCTATCGCCACCGTCAGGCCGGAGTCAAAACGCGAAACCAGGCGCTCGTGGATGTCGGCCAGACCCTTGGGGTAGGTATCGCTGGTCATCACGATGTGCGATTTTTTTGTTAACAGGGCCTCAAAGGCGTTGAAGAACTCTTCCTGGGTGCGTTCCTTGTTGGCAAAAAACTGCACATCGTCAATCAGCAGCAAATCGAGCGAGTGGTAACGCTCCTTGAATTCGTCAAAAGTCTTGCGTTGGTAGGCTTTAACCACATCCGAGACGAACTGCTCCGCATGGATGTAGAGAACTTTGCTGCCGGGCTTGTCTTCGAGCAGTCGATTGCCCACCGCGTGCATCAAGTGGGTCTTGCCCAAACCGACGCCGCCATAGATGAAAAGCGGGTTGTACAAATGCCCTGGCATGGTGGCCACATGCATGGCCGCGGCGCGCGCCATGCGGTTGGCCGTACCCTCCACCAGCGTCTCGAAGGTGAGCATGCTGTTGAGGCGGTTCTTGGGCGGACTGATGGTCCGCTCCTCGCCAATTTCTACCTGGTCCTCGATTACCGATGCCTCCGAAGAGGCTGGAATAAATTGATTCCTGGCAATGGCTTCACGCGGAGTGATTGCTAACTCAACCAATACAGTCTGGCCATAAAGCTTCTCCAGCATGGCGGAGATGCGGTGGCTGTATTGGGCCCGCACCCAATCGA
Source organism: uncultured beta proteobacterium (assembly GCA_903886275.1). Classification (GTDB taxonomy): domain Bacteria; phylum Pseudomonadota; class Gammaproteobacteria; order Burkholderiales; family Burkholderiaceae_C; genus Allorhodoferax. The sequence goes on from CAISLN010000031.1 coordinate 4,961, forward strand.
GTTTGAAGCGGTTGGCAACGAAGATGGTGACCCGTGAAAAGTCATCATGTACGTGCGCATGCAGGGGCTTGATCCAGGTGTTGAATTGCTGTTCTGGCAGCTCCTGGGCTAGCTGGTCTATGCAGCTTTGCCACAGGCTTTGTCCGATGTCGCGTGCCGCCATTTGCTGGCTGCTGAGGGGTAGTCCCGAGGTCATTTTTCTGGTCAGCTTCTGTGGATAGTTATGGTTTGCTGTGCAGCGAATTGTAAATTATCAAAACCTTATCCACATTTTTTTATGAAAGCCCTTCATTGCCGCTTTAGAATCGGGGTCACATTCAAGGCATTGCCGCAACTGAGAAAATTTGCGATAATCTTGGGTTTCCCTGATTGTTGTCGGGGCAAGAGCAAGAACGATTTAGCAGAGATTCAAATGAAACGCACATACCAACCTTCCAAAATCCGCCGCGCCCGTACCCACGGCTTTCTGGTTCGCATGAAGACCCGAGGTGGCCGCGCAGTGATCAATGCACGCCGTGCCAAGGGCCGTAAGCGCCTGGCTGTCTAAGCCTTCGCAGTCATTCTGATCGGCCATTTCTTGGGGCAGATGCTTTGTCTCAGGAAGTTTCAGCCCTGGTGTGTTCCAACATGCAGCGATTGAAAACCCGGCCCCAGTTCCAAGCGGTGTTGTCCGGCAAGACGCTGGCCCGAACGACCCACTTTGCATTGCATCGTACGGATTTAGTTCTGGAGGCGTCAGTTGGCGATGTTCCGCAGGCGCCGCTTTTCTCGCACGCCGCTGTCTGGTTGGGAGCCATGGTTCCCAAACGCTGGGCCAAGCGGGCGGTGACACGAAATGCCATCAAGCGACAGATTTACAACGTGAGCGCGCAGTTTGAACCGCATCTGGGCCTTGGTGCCCATGTGGTGCGTTTGCGCGCCGGTTTTGACCGCAAGCATTTTGTCAGCGCTACCTCGGAAGTCCTCAAGGCCGCCGTGCGTGCAGAACTGTTTAACCTGTTCGAGCGTGCCTGCCCAGTTGCGCCTGCGAAGGCGCAGGGCTGAAGCATGCTGCGCCAAATCTTGAGTGCCCTCGTAAGAGCCTACCGGATGTTTCTGAGTCCGAGTCTGGGCAGTTCCTGCCGTTTCGAGCCCACTTGTTCGCTGTACGCGCTGCAGGCGCTCGATCAGCACGGTGCAGCGGCGGGAAGTTACCTGACGTTGGCGCGTATAGTGCGCTGTCATCCTTGGTGTGCCGGAGGTTTTGACCCGGTCCCCGCAGAATCCCCTCGGCTGTTGAGCCGTCTGATTTCCCCGTCTGAAAAGAAACCCTCATGAACGATATACGCCGCACTATTTTGTGGGTGATTTTTGGCTTTTCCATGGTCTTGCTGTGGGACCAGTGGCAGGTTTTCAATGGCAAGAAGGCAACCTTCTTCCCTGGTCCGGCCACGCAAGCCAGCGCGCCTGCTGCAGCTGGAAAGCCCAACGATGTGCCTTCTGCAGTCTCCACTACGCTGCCAGCAGCGAATCCTGTGGCGTCAGCCGCGACCGCTGCAACGCCTAAAGAGCGATTTGAGGTAAGCACCGATGTGCTCAAGCTCACGCTGGATACCGAAGGCGGTTCCCTGGTGCGTGCCGAGCTGTTGAAGTACCCGGACGCTGAAGACAAGAGCAAAAACTTTGTGTTGCTGGACGACAGCAAGGACCGCATCTATATGGCGCAGTCTGGTGTCGTGGCCGGTAGCACCGGTGGCGCATTTCCTACCCATAAGACGGTGATGGTGGCCAGCGGAGCGCACAGCCTGGCCGAAGGCCAGAATGAACTGGTGCTGACCTTTACATCGCCCGATGTCGGTGGCATCAAGCTCGTCAAGACCTACACCTTGCGCCGTGGCGCCTATGACATTGCGGTCAAGCACGAGGTGATCAACACCTCGGCCACAGCCCAGTCGGCCCAGCTTTATTTGCAGCTGGTGCGCGACGGCAACAATCCGGCAGGCGGATCGTCCTTCTACTCCACCTACACCGGCCCGGCCGTGTACACCGAAGCCAAGAAGTTCGAGAAGGTGGCCTTTTCCGACATCAAAAAGCACAAGGCTGATTTTGAGAAGTCTGCCACCAACGGCTATGTCGCCATGGTGCAGCATTACTTTGCCAGCGCCTGGATTCTGCCCGACGGCGTGCAGCGCAATCTGTCCATGGATGCGGTGGACATAGGCGCCCCGCTGGCAGACTGCTGCTACCGCGCCACCATGGTTGCTCCGCTGGAGCCTTTGGCAGGCGGTGCTTCCAAGGTCGTCGATGCCAAGCTCTTTCTTGGCCCACTGGAAGAAAAGACACTCGAAGCGCTGACACCCGGCCTTGAGCTTTTGAAGGACTATGGCTACCTGACCATTCTGGCCAAGCCCCTTTACTGGTTGCTGGACAAGATCCACAGCTTCCTGCAAAACTGGGGCTGGTCCATCGTGGCCCTGGTGCTGTTGCTGAAGATTGCCTTCTACTGGCTCAATGCCAAGGCCTACTCCAGCATGGCCAAGATGAAGGCCATCAATCCCAAGATCATGGAAATGCGCGAGCGTCTCAAGGACAAGCCACAGCAGATGCAGCAGGAGATGATGCGCATCTACCGCGAAGAGAAGGTCAACCCCATGGGTGGCTGTTTCCCCATCGTGATCCAGATCCCTGTGTTCATTGCCCTGTACTCGGTGCTGCTGTCCACGGTGGAAATGCGCGGCGCGCCCTGGGCGTTGTGGATCCATGACCTGTCGGCACCGGACCCCTATTACCTGCTGCCACTGTTCATGACCTTGACCACGCTGCTGCAGACCTCGCTGAACCCGGCGCCGCCAGACCCCATGCAAGCCAAGATGATGTGGATCATGCCGATGGCCTTCAGCGTGATGTTCTTCTTCTTCCCCTCGGGTCTCGTGATGTACTGGATCACCAACAACGTGTTGTCGATTGCGCAGCAATGGATCATCAACACGCGCATGGGTGTGCCACCGAAGTTCAACCTGCCGAAGTTTTAGGCTCCCCCCGAAGCGCCTTTGGCGCCTCCCCCCGGGGGGCGATACCAGTGGCCCGGCTAAGCCGGTTCCACGGTATCCCTGGGGAACTCCCCCTCGCGCGCGGGGTGTCCCATGCGGCCCACGTTTCATGTGGGGCTACGCGCCCCTGACTACACTTCCCTTCTATGCTGCCACGCCACCACGATCCTATTTTGGCTATTGCTACGGCGCCTGGGCGGGGGGCGGTGGGGATTGTGCGGGTCAGTGGCAAGCAACTTTCTGCACTGATCCTGTCGCTGTTTGGCCGTAGTTTGCCGGCGCGTGAGGCCGTGTATCTGCCCTTTGCGGATGCGGCAGGCGCTCCGATTGACCGGGGACTGGCCCTCTACTTTCCGGCGCCGCATTCCTTTACCGGTGAAGACGTGCTCGAACTGCAGGCCCATGGCGGGCCGGTGGTGTTGCAACTGCTGTTGGCACGCTGCCTGGAGCTTGCGTCGCAGCCGGACCTGGTAACCGGCTTGCCCCTGCTGCCCGCTTTGCGCCTGGCCGCTGCGGGTGAGTTTTCCGAGCGGGCCTTTCTCAACGACAAGATCGATCTGACCCAGGCCGAGGCAATTGCCGACCTGATCGACGCCAGCACCGAGGCGGCTGCGCGCAGCGCGGCGCAATCGCTGTCCGGCGCCTTCTCCAAAGAGGTGCATGGCCTGCGCGATGCCATCATCCACTTGCGCATGCTGGTGGAGGCCACGCTGGATTTTCCGGAAGAGGAAATCGACTTTTTGCAGCAGGCCGACGCCAAAGGGCAGTTGGACCGCATAGAGTCGCGCGTGCAGGCCGTTTTTGCCCGCGCGTCGCAGGGCGTCCTGCTGCGCGAGGGTATCCATGTGGTGATTGCGGGCCAGCCCAACGCCGGCAAGTCTTCCCTGCTCAATGCGCTGGCCGGTGCCGAGCTGGCGATTGTCACGCCGATTGCCGGCACCACCCGCGACCGGGTGCAGCAGACCATACAGATCGAGGGAGTGCCCATCCATGTGATTGACACCGCCGGCCTGCGCGACAGCGTGGACACGGTGGAAATCATGGGCATTGCCCGCGCCTGGGAGGCGATTGAGGCGGCCGATGTGCTGCTGTTTTTGCACGACCTGACCCGGATCGGCCAGACCGAATACCGCGCCGCCGACGCTGACATCCGTGCCAGCTTGTCGCAAAAACTGCCCACTGGCGTGCCGGTCATCGATGTCTGGAACAAGGCCGATGCGGCGCCTGCTGCCGGGTCCGAGGGTGGCATCACCTTGTCGGCCAAAACCGGTGCCGGACTGGAAGCCTTGCGCCACGCCCTGCTGCAAGCTGCGGGCTGGCAGGCACCGGCTGGTGGCAGCTTTATTGCCAGGGCCCGCCATATCCAGGCCTTGCGCCGAGTCGAGTTGCATTGCCGGGAGGCGGGTGTCCACCTGGCTTCCAGGGCCCAGGCGCTGGACCTGCTGGCCGAAGAGTTGCGCCTGGCACAGGCCGCCCTGGCCGACATCACCGGAGAGTTCAGCTCCGACGACCTACTGGGTGTGATTTTTTCTCAATTCTGTATCGGCAAGTGAACTGCCCTACACTGTGCGGCTTGTGACCACTTTGCGCATACACCCATGTCTTTCTTAAGCTGGTTTGGCAAAAAGGCGACGACTCCCGAGTCGAGACCCTCACTCAGTTCCGATCTGGGCCAGGCAGATGCCACCTTGCCCATTCACAGACCCATGCCGCCGCCAGCGCGTGTTGCTGATAGCAGCAGCCGCAAATCTGAGAGGCTGGAGCGCCGCGAGTTGCTGTACGGCGTGGTGCGGGAATGCATGAATGCTGCGGGCGTGCTCTCCTCCTCCTATAAATTCAAGGTGCTTTCGCTGGATTCAAGCGGGCGCAAATACCTCATCATGATGGACATGCCGCGTGAACAGATGGCGGACCCCTCGCGCTTTTCGGAAATCGAGGGCGCCATTGCGCGCAGCGCCAAAGAGCGCCATGAAATCCTAGTCACTGCCGTATATTGGCGTGTCAATGAGCTGGTGAGCGCTGGACTACGGCCACAGGCAGCGGCTCCAGCGGAGCAAGTGGTCAGCAAAAATCCAGTCGCCACGCCTGCCACCTATGCACCCTTGCAGGATGAAGAAGTGCTGGCCTTCAAGCGGGCCGTGGCCGCTGCTGCCAGCGGTGCTGCAGCCGCCCGGCGTGGCGAAGTGGTGCACTCAGGGCGGCGCAACCCGAAGGCCGAGCAGGACTTCAGCAATACCGAACCCTTCGAAGCGCCGCCGAACCTCGGCCCTTCGCAATTTGGTGGATTGAGTTAGCTCCGCTGCCGGGCCACTCAGTGGCCCGAAAAGTCCACCAGGGTAAACAGCGACAAGCCGGATTCGCGCAGCTTGGCCGAGCCGCCCAGCTCAGGCAGGTCCACAATCGCTGCACCCTCCGTCACGATGGCGCCCTGTCGCTCCAGCAGGCGCCGGCCTGCCATCATGGTGCCGCCCGTGGCAATCAGGTCATCGATCAGCAGCACGCGCTGGCCCGGCTTGACCGCGTCGGTATGCAACTCCACCGTGGCGCTGCCGTACTCCAGCTCGTAGGTCTCTTCCACCGTAGTGAAGGGCAGCTTTCCCTTCTTGCGGATGGGCACAAAGCCGACGTTGAGCTCATAGGCGACTACCGCGCCAATGATGAAGCCACGTGCGTCCAGTCCGGCCACCACATCGGGGCGCCGATGGGCGTCCATGTAGCGGTGCACAAAGGCGTCGATGAGCACCCGGAACACCTTGGCCTCTTGCAGCAAGGGTGTGATGTCGCGAAATTGCACGCCAGGCGCCGGCCAATCGGGCACGGTTCGGATGTGGTCACGCAGGTACTGGTTCACGCTGAGGTGTTGCATGGAATGGTTGGCTGGAGGAATGAAGGTGCCGATTGTGCGCTGAACGGCCAACGTGGACCCGGCCTTAAGCCATCAGCAAACGCTGCTCTGCGAGCGCCAGGGCCTCGGCCTTGCCGGACAGCACCAGGGTGTCGCCCGCCTCCAGTAGCGTGCTCCCATCCGCTGGGACTGTCATACCGTGGCTGCGTCGCAGGCTGAGCACCCGCACGCTTCCCAGTGCGAAACCCGACAGCCGTTGACCTGCAGCTGTGGCGGGGAGGGTGACCGTTGCCAGGCGCTCATGCTCCAGCGCATCCACCGAGTCGTCGTCGGCGCCGTGAAAAAATCCGCGCAGCAGGTTGTAGCGCGCATCGCGTTGGTCTTGCACGATGCGGATCACGCGGCGCATCGGAACGCCCACCAGGGCCAGCGCATGGCTGGCTAGCATCAGCGAGCCCTCAATCGCCTCGGGCACCACCTCGGTGGCGCCAGCGGCCTGCAGTTTTTCCAGGCTGTGGTCGTCCTGGGTGCGCACAATCACCGGCACCTCGGGCGTATGCGACTGGGTGCAGGCCAGTACCTTGAACGCCGCCGGTTCATCCAGATATGTCACCACGACTGCGCTGGCACGGGCCAGGCCCGCCGCCATCAGGGCCTGTAGTCGGCCCGAGTCGCCATACACCACCGTATGCCCGGCTGCGGCGGCCTGGCGTACCCGGTCCGGGTCCAGGTCCAGCGCCAGATAGGGAATGCCTTCGCCCTCCAACATGCGTGCCAGATTCTGGCCACAACGGCCAAAGCCACAGATGATGACGTGGCGGCTGACCTTGATGGACTGGCGCGCAATCTGGGTCATCTGAAGCGACTGTTGCAGCCACTCGGTGGACACCAAGCGCAGCACAATGGCATTGTTGTACATCACCACAAACGGCGTGACCACCATGGACAGCACCATGGCCGCCAAAATAGGATTGAGCAGCGCCGGCGGCACCAAAGAATTTTCGCCGGCCAGGGCCAGCAGCACAAAGCCAAACTCCCCGGCCTGGCCCAGGTACAGCCCGGTGCGCAGGGCGACACCGGAAGAGCCGCCCAAGCCTCTGGTCAGCGCAGTGATCAGTGCCACCTTCAGCAGCGGCGGGATCAGCACCAGCAGCAACACCAGGCCCCAGTTTTGCAGCACCAGGCGCCAGTCCAGCAACATGCCTATGCTGATAAAAAACAGCCCCAGCAGTACATCGTGAAAGGGGCGGATGTCCGTCTCCACCTGGTGCTTGAATTCGGTCTCGGAGATCAGCATGCCCGCAATGAAGGCGCCCAGCGCCAGACTCAGGCCGGCTTGTTGCGTCAGCCAGGCCAGGCCCAGCGTAATGAACAGCAGATTGAGCACAAACAGCTCATCGCTCTTGCGTCGCGCCACCAGGGTCAGCCAGCGTCGCATCACATGCTGGCCACCCACCAGCAGCACGGCAATCAGCAGCGTGGCCTTCACGGCTGCCATGGCCAGTGCAGCTGCCAGGTTCTGCGCCGATGCCCCGAGTGCTGGCACCAGCACCAGCAGCGGCACCAACGCCAGGTCTTGAAACAGCAGCACGCCCATGACGCGCTTGCCGTGTTCCGATTCCATTTCCAGTCGCTCCACCATCAGCTTGACCACAATGGCGGTGCTGCTCATGGCCATTGCGCCCGACAGGGTGAGCGCGGCCTTCCAATCCATATCCCATAGGTCGGGCAGGCGGTCATTGAGCAGCACCATGGCGGCCGTGCCCAGCAGCATGGTCAGCACCACCTGCAGCGATCCCAAGCCCAGTACATGTTTGCGCATGCTGCGCAGCTTGGGCAGGTTGAACTCCAGCCCGATCACAAACATCAAAAACACCACGCCCAACTCACCCAGGTGCTGCACCCCTTCCACGTTTTTGGAAAGGGCCAGGGCATTGGGTCCGATCACCACGCCGACACACAAATAGCCCAGCATGGGCGGCAGCTTAAGCAGGCGGCAGGTCACCACACCCAGCACGGCGGCGAGCAAATAAAGCAGTGTGATTTCCAGTCCGGTCATGCTTCGATACTAGCAAGCACACTGGAGGCACCGGCCAATCTATAAAATGCCGGTATGACAGCCCTTGCACAACCGTTCTCCGATACCGCCGCCCGCCGTGCCATTAACCTGGCTCAGCAAACCCTGGACATAGAGGCCAACGCCGTCATGGGGCTCAAGAGCCGCATTGGCGGAGCCTTTGCCAGGGCGGTGCAAATGGTACTGGCCATTGAGGGCAGGGTGGTGGTGATGGGTATGGGCAAGAGCGGCCATATCGGGCGCAAGATGGCCTCCACCCTGGCTTCCACGGGAACCCCTGCCCTGTTTGTGCACCCGGCTGAGGCCAGCCACGGCGACCTTGGCATGATCACCGCGCAAGATTTGGTGCTGGCCATTTCCAATAGCGGCGAGTCGCAGGAAATGGCGGTGCTGCTGCCGGTGCTCAAACGCCTGGGCGCCCCCCTGATCGCCATGACCGGTAACCCGCAAAGCACCATGGCAAGGCATGCCGATTTGTGGCTGGACAGCGGCGTGGACAAGGAGGCCTGTCCCCTGAACCTGGCGCCCACTGCCAGCACCACGGCGCAAATGGCCCTCGGTGATGCGTTGGCGGTGGCGCTGTTGGACGCACGCGGTTTTCGCGCCGAAGACTTTGCCCGCTCGCATCCCGGTGGCGCCTTGGGCCGCAAGCTGCTGACCCATGTGAGCGATGTCATGCGCAGCGGCGACGCCGTACCTCGGGTAGCGCAGGATGCGGGCTTCAGTGACCTGATGCGTGAGATGAGCGCCAAGGGCCTGGGGGCTGCAGCCATCGTCGATGCCGACGGTCGCTTGCTGGGCATTTTTACGGATGGCGATTTGCGCCGCCTGGTGGAGCAGGGCCGTGACCTGCGCAACTGCCTTGCGTCCGAGGTCATGCATGCCCATCCCAAGACCATAGGTTTGCATGCGCTGGCGGTGGAGGCTGCCGACCTGATGGAGAGCATGCGCATCACCAGCGTGCTGGTACTGGATGCACAGGGCCACTTGTGCGGTGCCGTCAGCAGCAACGACCTTATGCGAGCCAAGGTCATCTGATGCAGAGCGCCATCGCGTTCGATTCGTCGCTGCTGCTCAAGGCCCAGGGAATCAAAATCGTTTTTTTCGATGTGGATGGCGTGCTCACCGACGGTGGCCTGCTGTTTTCTGAATCTGGCGAAACGCTCAAGCGCTTCAACACCCTGGACGGCCACGGCCTGAAGTTGCTGCAAAAAGCGGGCATCACCCCGGCCGTCATCACCGGGCGAGACTCCAAGCCGCTGCGCAAGCGACTCGACGCGCTGGGCATCGTGCATGCGCATTTTGGCACCGAAGACAAGCGTCCGGCGGCGCAGCAGACCCTGAAGGTGCTGGGCCTGGAATGGAGCCAGGCCGCCGCCATGGGAGACGACTGGCCGGACCTGCCCCTGCTGCGCAGCGCCGCCTTTGCCTGTGCCCCCGCCAATGCGCATGTGGAAGTGCGGGCAGCCGCACACCACGTCACGCAAGTATCTGGCGGTCATGGCGCAGTGCGCGAACTCTGCGATCTGTTGTTGGTGGCCAGCGGGCGCTACGTCGGATTGCTTGACGAGTACCTGCGCTGATGGAAAGCGCGAAAAACTTTATCCGCGAGGCCTGGGACCGTTTCCTGTTGTACCTGCCGCTGGCCTGCATGGCGGTGCTGGCCCTGGGTACCTACTGGATGGTGCGCAGCGAGCCACCCGCCGCGGTGCCCAGCGCGCCGCGTGTTCAAACCCATCAACCCGATTACTTCATGGACGGCTTTGCCGTCAAAACCTTTGATGTGGGCGGACGCATGCGCAGTGAGGTTATGGGCGACAAGGTACGCCACTACCCGGATACCCAGTGGTTGGAGATCGACAGCATTCGCATCCGTTCTTTTGACGATAAGGGCCGGTTGACGACGGCCACAGCGGACCATGGCCTGAGCAACGAAGACGGCTCCGAGGTGCAGCTCATAGGTCATGCGCTGGTGGTGCGTGAAGCCGGGGCAGACAAGGACGGCAAACCCAGCTCTCCCATGCAGTACCGCAGTGAATTTTTGCATGCCTTCATGGACACCGAGCGCTTGCGGTCGAACAAGCCAGTCGAACTGCAACGCGGCAACGACAGGTTCACTGCAGACAGCATGGACTTTGACAACGCCGAGCAGCAGCTGCAACTCAATGGGCGTGTGCATGGCACCCTGGTGCCCACGCCACAGAAATAACTGCCACCAACAGGCGCACATTGCGCAGGAAACAAGCCATGACTCGATTGGTGTTCATCACCGGTGCCTCCAGCGGCATTGGCCAAGCGCTGGCCTGGCGCTTCTACCAGGCGGGCTACAGCCTGGCGCTGGTGGCCAGGCGCAGCGAGGTGATGCAGGATTGGGTCCGCACACAGGGGGTGGACGTCTCGCGTGTGCGCCTCTACAGCGCCGATGTCGCCGATGTGGACAGCATCGTTGCAGCCGGTCAGCGCTGCCTGCAGGAACAGGGTGTGCCCGATGTGGTGATTGCGAATGCCGGCATCAGCGTGGGCATGGACAGCGGTGTGCGCTCTGATCTCGATGTCATGGCGCGCACCTTCGCCACCAACAACATCGGCATGGCCGCCACCTTCCATCCCTTTGTTGCAGCCATGTGCCAAAGAGGTTCGGGCGCGCTGGTGGGCATCGGAAGTGTCGCAGGCATTAGGGGTCTGCCGGGCCATGGCGCTTATTGTGCGAGCAAGGCAGCGGTGATCGCGTATTGCGAAAGCCTGAGGGGCGAATTGCGCACCAGCGGTGTGGCAGTGGTCACCCTTTGTCCTGGCTATATTGACACACCGCTGACACAGCAGAACCGTTACGGCATGCCCTTTTTGATGCCGGTAGAGCGGTTCGCCGAGCAAGCCTTTGGTGCTATTGCGGCCGGATGCAGCTACCGGGTGATTCCCTGGCAGATGGGCTGGGTTGCCAAGGCCTTGCGCTTGCTGCCCAACGCTTGGTTTGATCGCCTGCTTGCGGGGCGCGCACGCAAGCAGCGTGCAGAAGAAACCTGAAAGCGCCAGACCCAACGTAAAAAAGGACCCAAAGGTCCTTTTTTTAAGTTGCGTACAGCTTAGTAGCTGGAGCCACGGCCACCGCCGTAGCCGCCGCCGCCGGAGCGTCCGCCGCCACCGCCGCCGTATCCACCGCCGCCGCCGCCGCCGGAACGACCGCCACCGCCACCACCGTAGCCGCCGCCACCGCCGCCAGCACCGCCACCGAAGCCGCCGCCACCGGAGCGGGGAGGACGTGGTTCCATGGGACGGGCTTCGTTCACCACGAGACCGCGTCCACCGTACTGTTGACCGTTCACGCCACTGATAGCGGCTTGCGCTTCAGCATCGCTGCCCATTTCCACAAAGCCGAAGCCCTTGGAACGGCCAGTGTCACGTTCCATCATGACTTTGGCGCTAGTGACTGTACCGTGGGGAGCAAATGCTTGCTGCAGGTCTTCGTCACGGAAAGAATATGGCAGATTGCCAACGTAAAGTTTGTTGCCCATAAAGGACTCCTCAAAATAACTCAAAACGCGATGGAGTCCAAAACCGCAATCAACAAACCAATAAAGACTTAGAGCAGACGCGAAACTGACTAAACACCGCAAACCTCCCCATCAGAATTCTGACAAGGCGATTTCATTATGCGTTACTTTCTTAAACCCACCTAATTTTTTAGGTAAACATTTTTTTGGGCACCGCGCTTGGCTCAGTCTGGTGTCGTGTAATTACGCCATTGCTTGAGTTGGTTGCGCATCTGGAGCATCTGCCGCTCGAAGCGTGGGCAGGCCTTGCAGGCCAGCAAATGCAGGCCCAAGGCAACACGGTCAGTCCACCTCAGCGCACGGTCCTCCCGCGCCACTAGCAGCGCGGTCGCTTCCTTGCAGGTTCTTGTCAGTGGCATCATGTGTGAGTCGCTTTTCCATACCAGTTCAATTCAAGGCACTCCCGCAGTCGTAATCGGGCACGGTGCAGTTGCACGTAAAGGTTGGTCGGGGTCAGTTGTAATTCCTTACAGATGTCTTCGCTGCTCAGCTCCAGCCATTCACGCATCAGGAACAGTCGACCCTGCACCGCGGGCAACTGCTGTGTACAGGCTTCCAATACCTCAAAGAATTGCCTGCTGCTGACCTGCTGCTCCGGGTTGCCCCAGTCTGCAGGTGGCTCGTTAAAGTGACCGTCGGCCTTGAAGCCGATGTAGTCCAGTGGGTCCTCGCGACTGTCGTGCAGGTTGTCGGATGTGCACACCTCGCGGCCGTGCTGGCGCAGGGCATCTATTACCTTGTGCTTGAGAATGCCGACCAGCCAAGTCTTGAGCTGCGAACGATTACCAAAGGACTGCGGCTTGCTCAGGGCCGCCAGTAGGGTCTCGGAAACAACGTCTTCGGCCCATGCCTCGTTGCGCAGTTGTAGGCGTGAAAACTTCAGCAGGTAGTCGCGTAAATCGGCAACCTGCTGTTCGAAACCGGGCGTGTGAGCGGTGGCACTGGACATCTGATGTTGTTCTTTTGGTGGCAGTGTGGCGCAGTGTATACCGCACAAAAAAATGTGGATAGCGGGCAAATTTTTTGGGGCGATGTAAGAATCTGCGCAAGCCGCAGACTAAAGAGTGGACGGCACGATGCGGGCAAAAAAGTGGCCGCTGCTGCTGGTCCACAACCGTTTGTTTAATCAACCTGAAGGAATGTCATATGAAGAACGCCACCCTGATCGCTGCAACCGCCGCCTCCCTTATGTCATTGGTTTTGGCCTCTGCCCCTGCGTCTGCGGCCGAAAAAGAAAAGTGCTTTGGCATCGCCAAAGCCGGACAAAACGACTGCGCCAGCGGCGTGCACTCCTGCGCCGGACAATCCAAGGTGGACATGGACAAGGCGGAATGGAAATATGTGGCCGCCGGCACCTGCAAGACCATGAACGGCTTGAGCGCTGACGAAGCCAAGAAGCTCAAGATGTAACGACTGCTGAACTAGAGCCCTGCCATCCATGCCCCAGAACTTCACCGATGTGGACCGTATGAAGCCACTTGCTGTGGGCGTGGGTTGGCGCCAGCCCCATTACGCGCAGTTGCTTGAAGAACAGCCGGAACTGGATTTTTTGGAAGTGCATTCCGAAAATTTCTTCGGAGCGGGTGGCGCTGCGCTAGCGGTGCTGGAGCGTGGACGCAGCCGCTACCCCGTGAGCCTGCACGGTGTCGGCCTGTCGCTGGGCTCGGCCACAGGTCTGGACCCCTGGCATCTGGAGCAGCTGGCACATTTGGTGGAACGCATAGACCCGGTGCGCGTCAGCGACCACGCCAGTTTTGCACGGGGCCGCTTTGCTGGCGGTTCCGTGCATGCTGCAGACCTGTTGCCCCTGCCGTTTACGCAGGAGGCGCTTGATGTCTTGTGCGCCAACGTGCAGCGCGTTCAAGAGCGCTTGCAGCGCCGCTTCATGGTGGAAAACCTGTCGGCCTATTTGCAGTGGAACGCGTCGGGCTCGCAAACACTGGCGGAGCCGGTTTTTCTGAACACGCTGGCATCGCGCAGCGGCTGCCTGCTGCTCGTCGATGTCAACAACATCTATGTCAATGCGCTCAACGCGCAGATGGCAGGGCTTTGCGCCGACCCGCTGGCAGCTTGTCTCGACTGGCTGGGCCAGATCACGCCGGACAGCGTGGGCGAGCTGCACCTGGCCGGGCATTGCCATGTCAGCGATGTGCATGGCGAGATCGTCATCGACGACCATGGCAGCCGGGTTTGCCCGCAGGTGTGGGAACTTTATCGGCATGCGCTGGATTGCTTTGGCCCTGTGCCTACCTTGATCGAGTGGGATACCGATGTCCCTGCGCTGGAGGTGCTGCTGGATGAGGCGGCCCTTGCACGGGCCGTTGCAGCCCAGTCTTTGGAGTCGCGCTTGTGAGCACGCTAGCGGTGCAACAGCAGGCCCTGCTGGAAGCGCTGTTTGCGTGGCCATCGCAAGCGGCCGCGCAGGGTTTGCGGGCCCATGCAAGCGGCGTGGGTGCCAGCCCGCAGCGCGGACTGCTGGTCTACCAAAGCAATGGCCATATGCTGGCCGAGCGTGCCCTGCGCGCGGTCTATCCGGTGCTGATGCAAATGCTGGGTGAAGCCAGCTTTGCCGATCTGGCCCGCGCCCTTTGGCATGCCCTGCCGCCGCAGCGCGGCGATATCGCCGAATGGGGCGAGGCGTTGGCAGAGTTCATCGGCGCCAGCGCTCAGCTGCAGGATGTGCCCTATTTGCCGGACGTGGCGCGCGCCGAGTGGGCGCTGCACCGCTGTGCATCGGCGCCTGACCGCGAATCCGCGATTGCCACCTTGGCGTTGCTGACCACCGAGAACCCGCAGACCCTTACGCTGGAGTTGGCACCGGGAGCTTTAACACTTTCCAGCGCCTGGCCGCTGGCGAGTCTGTTGTTGGCACATCTGCAGGGCAGCCCCAGCTTGGCCGAACTGGCGCTGCAGTTGCAAGACTGCACTGCTCAGGACCTTGTGCTGTGGCGTGCCGGCTACCAGCCCCGCCTGCGCCAGGCGCAGCCGGGTGAACTGACTTTTTTGCATGCGCTGCAAGGTGGCACCGCGCTGGAGCCGGCATTGGACGCTGCAAAGCAGTTGGATTTTTCGCACTGGCTGGCGCTGGCGGTGCAGACCGGCCTTGTGCTGGGAGCCAGGCGCTGCTCACCCCCCATCTCAGAGGCAAAACCATGACAAGCAATTCCTTTCAGCGTCCTTCTTCCAAGTGGCCTCGGCTGCAGCGGATCCCACTGTTGTGGCAATGGTTGGAGCGGCCGCTCAATGCGCTGCAGCCTCTTCTGGCTTTACTCGGCCGCTTGTATGTGGCGCAGGTATTCTTTCTCTCGGGTCTGACCAAGTTGCGTGACTGGGACATCACTCTGGCCCTGTTCAACGATGAATACCATGTCCCGTTTTTGCCGCCAGAGGTCGCTGCCTACATGGGCACGGCTGGCGAGCTGGGCCTGCCGCTGCTGTTGGTGCTTGGCCTGGGTGGCCGTGTGGCCCCACTTGGATTGAGTGTGGTGAACCTGGTCGCCGTGCTGTCGCTTTCAGAAATTGTCCCGGCGGCGCTGCAGCAGCACGTCAGCTGGGGCATTGTGCTGGCTGCGCTGGCTGTGTTTGGGCCCGGACGCTGGACCTTGGACCGCCTGATCGACCAGCGCAGCTGATTCCACTGCTTAATCAATCGGGCACCTTGTCGGCCCGCCTTTGCGTATTAGCGCAGGGCCTTTTCTAAGGCTTCCACCAGAGCCGCGTTGCCCGGTTCGACGGCGCTGGCAAAGCTGGCCTGCGCCTTGCCGTCGCGCCCGATCAGGAACTTGTGGAAGTTCCACTGCGGAGTCTTGCCGGTGGCTTTTTCCAGTGCGGTGTAAAGCCCATTTTTGTTTGCGCCCGACACCACTGACTTGCCCATCATGGGAAACTTCACGCCGTAGGTGTTGTAGCAAAAGTCGGCAATTTCCTTAGCCGATCCGGGCTCTTGGCGCCCGAAGTCGTTGGACGGAAAGCCCAGTACCACCAGGCCGCGCTTTTCGTATTTGGCATACAGGGCTTCGAGCCCCTGGTATTGGCTGGTAAAGCCGCAGTAGCTGGCGGTGTTTACCACCAGCACCACCTTGCCGCTGTATTGGCACAGGTCTTGTGGCACCTCGTCCTGCAGGCGTGGAAACTTGAATTGCAGCAGCGCCGGGCAAGCTGGGGGCGCCGCAGATTGCGTGTCTGACGCGTGGGCTGAAGTGCCCAGCAGGCCGATCAGGGCAGTGACGGTGCACCAAGCGGGCAAGTAGATGTATTTCATGGCCCCATGCTAGGGGCAATGCAAAGTCCTTGCGCCGCGCTGCGCATTGATCCGCACGACCTCGGCCACTTCTTGCCCTGTACGCGGCGTTGTTGCATAAATTCCTGTGATGGATGAGCCATCCCCCTGGCCCCCAATTTTTAGGCGACCCGGACGCAGTTCGGGCGTGCGAGCACCGTCACGCGGTTGATGATGCCCACCCGTACAGCGACTTCGGCGTTCTGCACAGCCACATCGCGCGCCCACAGTCTGTCACCTGTCAAGGTCTTGAAACGGTACATCAGGTTCTCCACCAAGGAGCGGCAGTGGTAGCCGCTTTGGGCGATGTGGTCAATGGCCGCGTTGCGCTCTGGCGCCCCGGCCTGGCTGGCAGGCCAATGTACGGCGCCCTCAACGGGCGGGATGAGCGCCAGGGCGGCGCATCAGGCAATGGCCGCACGCTGGCGTCGTCCACGTCGCGGTGCGTCATCAGAACGGCGCACACTTGAGCGGTTTTTGCGTCCAGAGCAAGGTGCACTTTGCGCTAGCTGCGCCTCTTGCTGTGACCGTGCTTACGCACTTTGCCACTCGCCCTCGCCAAAGAGCTTAAGGCCGGTGCTGTCCACCAGCAGATGCACCGCCTCGCCCGCGTTGCGCAGCACCGGCGATGTCACGCGCAGCGTTTTGGCTCTTCGGCTCAGCGTGCTGTAGTTGGACACCGCCAAATCCGCCATCGCCAGGCGCTGCAGACTGGTGGCGAACCCCTGCAGCGCGCGCAGCGGCAGGCGGTACACCGACTTGAGCGTCAAGAGCATCTGGATCAGCCCGTCGCAGTAAGCCTGCGGGCGCCCGCGCTGGCCTGGCGTTTGAAGCGCTGGCGAGAACATTCGCTCGTCCATCCAGACAGTCACATTGCCCCGCTCGATCAGACCCGCGTTGTACTCGGGCCAGTTCTTGACCCGGTAGACGCCTTTGGGCTGGCTGGGCAGGAGCGTGTCCTTTGGCATGTTCAGGGCAAAAAGCACGCAGCTTATCAGCGTGCCAGCCTGCTCATTGGGGCGCCCGGGGGGATTTATGCAACAACGCCCCGTACGCTACCAGTTGGCCTCGCGCTCTGGTGTGGCGCTGATCTTGTGAATGCTCAGGTCGGCGCCGTCAAATTCTTCTTCGTGGCTCAGGCGCAGACCGAGCGTGGCCTTGAGCAGGCCGTAGACCGCAAAGCCGCTGACCAGCGCCCAGAGCACGCCCAGACCGGTACCCATCAGTTGCGCGCTCAGGCTGACGCCACCCAGTCCACCCAGGGCCTTGCTGCCAAAGATGCCGGCTGCAATGCCGCCCCAGGTGCCGCACAAACCATGCAGCGGCCAGACGCCCAGCACATCGTCGATCTTCCATTTGTTTTGCGTCAGCGTGAACATCACCACAAAGATGGCACCGGCGATGCCGCCCACCACCAGTGCGCCCAGCGGATGCATCAGGTCCGAACCCGCACACACCGCCACCAACCCAGCCAGTGGGCCGTTGTGCAAAAAGCCGGGGTCGTTCTTGCCCATCAGCAGGGCCACCAGGGTGCCACCCACCATCGCCATGAGCGAATTCACCGCGACCAGGCCGGAAATTTTGTCAAGGGTCTGTGCGCTCATCACGTTGAAGCCAAACCAGCCTACGGTCAAAATCCAGGCGCCCAGCGCCAGAAAGGGAATGCTGCTGGGAGGGTGGGCCGAAATCGCGCCATCTTTGCGGTAGCGGTTGCTGCGCGCGCCCAACAAAATCACCGCGCCCAGTGCAATCCAACCGCCTACGGCATGCACCACCACGCTGCCGGCAAAGTCGTGGAACTCGGCGCCGGTGGTAGCCAGCAACCAGGCCTGTACGCCAAAGTGCTGGTTCCACGCGATGCCCTCGAAAAACGGATAAATCACACCGACGATGACGGCTGTGGCCATCAGTTGCGGCCAGAACTTGGCCCGCTCTGCAATGCCACCAGAAATGATCGCCGGAATGGCCGCAGCAAAGGTCAGCAAGAAGAAAAATTTCACCAGTTCGTAGCCATTCTTGGCCGCCAACTCTTCGGCACCGACAAAAAAGCCGGTACCGTAAGCGACCGAGTAGCCGAGCACAAAATAGACCACCGTAGACACTGAGAAGTCCACCAGGATCTTGACCAGCGCGTTGACCTGGTTCTTGCGCCGCACCGTGCCCAACTCCAGAAAAGCAAACCCCGCATGCATGGCAAGCACCATGACCGCGCCCAACAAAATAAACAGGGCATTAGCGCCCTGTTGTAGTGCATTCATAAACGACCTCTTGAAATTAATGCTTTGAAGCGGTGCTAAAAAATGAGTGAAACCGCATGTGCACCAAAAGCAAGCAAAAAACACGCCAAAAGGAGGATGTGAGGCTTTTTTTGGTTTTTGTGCGCATGGGAGCACAGGCCTGGATTCCTAGTGTTTGTGGTGGCGCAGCCGGTTTCCAACGAAGTCTGAAGGGGCAAGCGAGTGCTTGCTAGAATCATATAAGCGCCAATTTGCTCCAGCTTGCGGGCGCTATACAAATGCAGCTAAAGACGGACCGACCCAAAAACCCGGCCTCGTTGAATGCGACGCCGGGTTTTTGTTTTTTGGGTTTGATTGGGAACGCACTTGTCAACACTGGATGAGCCACTGATTGCCATCGCGCAAAGCATGCATTTCGACGCACCGCTGCCACTGCAAAGCGGTGCAACGCTGCACGACTACGCTCTCTCGTACGAGACCTACGGCACGCTCAACGCCCGCAAGTCCAATGCGGTGCTGGTCTGCCATGCCTTGAATGCTTCACACCATGTGGCCGGCGTCTACGCAGGGCAGCCGAATTCCGAAGGCTGGTGGGACAACATGATCGGCCCGGGCAAGGCGCTAGACACGAACCAGTTCTTTGTCATTGGTATCAACAACCTGGGTTCCTGCTTCGGTTCTACCGGCCCCATGCACACCGATCCGGAAACGGGTAAGGCCTATGGGGCCAACTTCCCGGTGGTGACGGTGGAGGATTGGGTGGATGCGCAGGCAAGGCTGCTCGACGCGCTGGGTATTCACAAGTTGGCCGCCGTCATGGGGGGCTCGCTGGGTGGCATGCAGGCGCTGAGCTGGACGCTGCGCTACCCCGAGCGCGTGAGCCATGCGTTGGTGATTGCCAGCGCGCCCAACCTGAACGCCGAAAACATTGCCTTTAACGAGGTGGCGCGCCGCGCCATCGTGACCGACCCCGACTTCCACGGCGGCCATTTTTACGACCATGGCGTGGTGCCCAAACGCGGCCTGCGCATTGCCCGCATGATTGGTCACATTACCTATCTGAGCGACGATGTGATGAACGAGAAGTTCGGCCGCCAATTGCGTGCCGCAGCACTTGCAGTCAAGGACGGCCAGCCCGAGCAGGCCGCCAGCTATCTGTTCAGCACCCAGGAGGCGGAGTTCCAGATCGAGAGCTATCTGCGTTACCAGGGCGACAAGTTCGCCGAGTACTTTGACGCCAACACTTATTTGCTGATCACCCGCGCGCTGGATTACTTTGATCCGGCGCGCAACTTTGGCGGCAATCTGGACCAGGCGTTGTCCGCTGCGACCTGCAAGTTTTTGATCGTGAGCTTCACCACCGATTGGCGCTTTGCACCCAAGCGCAGCCGCGAAATCGTCAAGGCCCTGCTGCACAACCAGCGCCAGGTCAGCTACGCCGAGATCGACGCGCCGCATGGCCACGATGCGTTTTTGCTCAACGACCCCCGCTACAAAAATGTGGTGCGCAGTTACTTTGATGGCGTGGCCCGGGAGTTGAGCAAATGAGCGACGCCACCATCCAACACGCCATTGCCGAGCTGGTGCCCCGTGGATCGCGCGTGCTCGATCTGGGCTGCGGCGACGGCGCCATGCTGGACTATCTGCAACGCGAGCGCGGCTGCAGCGGCTACGGCATCGAGATTGCAGACGCCAATGTGCTGGCCTGCGTGGCACGCGGCGTCAACGTCATTCAGCTCAACCTGGACGAAGGTCTGGCCATTTTTGAAGACGCCTCCTTTGATGTGGTGCTGCAGATCGACACGCTGCAACACCTGCGCAATGCCGAAGTGATGCTGCGCGAGACCGCCCGCGTGGGTCGTTTTGGCATCGTCGCCTTTCCCAATTTTGCGCACTGGCCGAACCGCTTGAGTGTGTTGCTGGGACGCATGCCGGTGACCAAACGACTGCCTTACCAGTGGTACGACACGCCCAATATCCGCGTCGGCACCCACGCCGACCTGGCAGACCTTGCGCAGCGCAACGGCCTGCGCGTGCTCGACAGCTTTGGTCTGCAGGACGGGCGCACCGTGCGCGTGGCGCCCAACTGGTTTGCCGGCACCTCGGTGTACAAGCTGGCACGTTAGGGCTGCGTCTGGGTTTCGAATAACCTTGCGGGGAAACCTGCCATCTGCTACATTCGAAGGCTTTTCGGAAATTCCGTAGGGATTCACGTTTTCGAAAAGCTATTGTGTAAGAACCAAACGTTTAGGGACGTTTTTTTTCAGGAGGCATCAGTGCCAACCATCAACCAACTAGTGCGCCAGGGGCGCGAAGTCGAGATTATCAAGTCCAAGAGTCCTGCCATGCAGAACTCTCCCCAGCGCCGTGGCGTATGCACCCGTGTGTACACCACAACGCCTAAAAAGCCCAATTCCGCTCTGCGTAAAGTTGCCAAAGTGCGCTTGACCAACGGTTTCGAGGTGATTTCCTACATCGGCGGCGAAGGCCACAACCTGCAGGAACACAGCGTGGTGCTGGTTCGTGGCGGTCGTGTTAAGGACTTGCCCGGTGTGCGTTACCACATCGTCCGTGGTTCGCTCGATTTGCAAGGCGTGAAAGACCGCAAGCAGTCGCGCTCCAAGTACGGTGCGAAGAAGCCAAAGGTCAAATAAATCGGCCTGAGTCCAAGGCGAAAGTCTGGGAATCAAATGTAAAAAAGGTGTTTGTTTGCTGCGTGGCGCGGTGAATGAACGAAGTGACCCAATGTTCGGGTCGAGTAAGTGAGAGTCTTATTGATTAACTCTCGCGGTGTCCGTAAGGGCGCCAACTGAAGCAAAGAGGTGAAAAAATGCCACGTCGTCGCGAAGTCCCTAAACGTGAAATCCTGCCGGATCCTAAGTTCGGCAATGTTGAGCTGTCCAAATTCATGAACGTGATCATGGAAGGCGGCAAGAAGGCCGTTGCAGAGCGCATCATTTATGGTGCCCTGGAACTGATCGGTAAGAAGCACCCCGATAAAGACCCTGTGGAAGCATTCAGCGTTGCCATCAACAACGTCAAGCCCATGGTGGAAGTGAAATCCCGCCGCGTGGGTGGTGCCAACTACCAAGTGCCAGTTGAAGTGCGCCCTGTGCGTCGCTTGGCTTTGTCCATGCGCTGGATTAAAGAAGCCGCACGCAAGCGCGGTGAAAAGTCCATGGCTCAGCGCCTGGCCAACGAGTTGCTCGAAGCAACCGAAGGCCGTGGCGGCGCGATGAAAAAGCGTGACGAAGTTCACCGTATGGCTGAAGCCAACAAGGCCTTCTCCCACTTCCGCTTCTAAAGAGCGGCTACTGCGAAGGCTTCATGCGTCGTTGTGTCACCTGGTCGTGCTACAAGCACTGTCTGCGGTGACACGCATAGCCTGAAGCCTTCTCGCTACGCCGCGTTGTGCGCGTAGCGGAATTCAGAACTCCCCAGATAAACCAAGGATCCATCATGGCTCGCCATACTCCCATTGAGCGCTACCGCAATATCGGTATTTCGGCTCACATTGACGCCGGTAAAACGACTACGACCGAGCGCGTACTTTTCTATACCGGCGTGAATCACAAAATTGGTGAAGTGCACGATGGCGCAGCCACCATGGACTGGATGGAGCAGGAGCAAGAGCGTGGCATCACGATCACTTCCGCTGCCACCACCTGTTTCTGGAAGGGTATGGACAAGTCCCTGCCCGAGCACCGTATTAACATTATTGATACCCCCGGACACGTGGACTTCACGATTGAAGTCGAGCGCTCCATGCGCGTGCTTGATGGCGCTTGCATGGTGTACTGCGCCGTGGGCGGAGTGCAGCCCCAGTCGGAAACCGTTTGGCGCCAGGCCAACAAGTACAAGGTGCCACGTCTTGCCTTTGTGAACAAGATGGACCGCACCGGTGCCAACTTCTTCAAGGTCGTGGACCAGATGAAGCTGCGCCTGAAAGCGCATCCTATCCCCATGGTGATCCCAATCGGCGCTGAAGAAAACTTCACCGGCGTGGTCGATCTGATCAAGATGAAGGCCATCATCTGGGATGAAGCTTCGCAAGGTATGTTGTTCGACTACCGTGAAATCCCCGCTGAATTGGTCGAGTTGGCCAAGGAGTGGCGCGAGAAGATGGTTGAAGCTGCTGCTGAAGCCTCTGAAGAGCTGATGAACAAGTACCTGGAAGAAGGTTCGCTGACCGAAGAAGAAATCAAGTTCGGCATCCGTACCCGTACCATCGCCAGCGAAATCCAACCCATGTACTGCGGTTCGGCCTTCAAGAACAAGGGCGTGCAGCGCATGCTGGACGCCGTGATTGAATTCATGCCTTCGCCCGTGGACATTCCTCCGGTCAAGGGCATCGACGAGGACGACGTTCCTGTCGTTCGCCAAGCCAGCGACAACGAGAAATTCTCGGCACTCGCGTTCAAGCTGATGACCGATCCGTTTGTGGGCCAGTTGACCTTTGTGCGCGTCTATTCCGGCGTGCTGCAAAAGGGCGATAGCGTGTACAACCCGATCCGCGGCAAGAAAGAGCGTATCGGTCGTATCGTGCAAATGCACGCCAACAACCGCGAAGAAGTGAGCGAAATTCGCGCTGGTGACATCGCCGCCTGCGTGGGTCTGAAAGACGTGACCACGGGTGAAACCCTGTGCGACCCGACGGCCATCGTCATGCTCGAACGCATGATTTTCCCTGAGCCTGTGATTACCCAGGCCGTGGAACCCAAGACCAAGGTTGACCAGGAAAAGATGGGCATCGCTCTGCAGCGTCTGGCGCAGGAAGATCCTTCGTTCCGTGTCAAGACCGACGAAGAGTCCGGTCAGACACTGATCGCCGGTATGGGCGAGTTGCATCTGGAAATTATTGTTGACCGCATGAAGCGCGAATTCGGCGTGGAAGCCAACGTGGGCAAGCCCCAAGTTGCCTACCGCGAAACCATTCGCAAGACCGTGGAAGACGCCGAAGGCAAGTTCGTGCGCCAGTCCGGTGGTAAGGGCCAATACGGCCACGTGGTGCTCAAGGTTGAGCCCAACGAACCCGGCAAGGGCTTTGAATTTGTGGACGCCATCAAGGGCGGTGTAGTTCCTCGCGAATACATCCCCGCAGTGGAAAAGGGCGTCATCGAAGCCCTGACCCAAGGCGTGCTGGCCGGCTACCCGGTGGTGGACGTCAAGGTGACGCTGCACTTCGGTTCCTACCACGACGTTGACTCGAACGAAAACGCGTTCAAGATGGCTGCGATCTTTGGTTTCAAGGAAGGCTGCCGCAAGGCCAGCCCCGTGATTCTGGAGCCCATGATGGCTGTGGAAGTGGAAACGCCTGAAGACTACGCCGGCAACGTGATGGGCGATCTGTCCTCACGCCGCGGCATGGTCCAAGGCATGGAAGACATGGTTGGTGGCGGCAAGGCCATCAAGGCAGAAGTGCCCCTGTCCGAAATGTTTGGCTACTCCACCACCCTGCGCTCCATGTCGCAAGGCCGTGCAACGTACACGATGGAATTCAAGCACTACTCGGAAGCCCCGCGTAACGTGTCGGAAGCCATCATGGCATCGCGCGCCAAGTAAATTTGCCAGTTGTCTGCGACGGTGTGCCGCCCTGTTCCCGTGCGGGGCGAATCAGCAACATCGTGCAAACATTAAACCAATACACGGGATTAGCTCTTTGGAGAACGATATATGGGTAAAGAAAAATTCACACGTACCAAGCCTCACGTCAATGTGGGCACCATTGGCCACGTTGACCATGGCAAGACCACGCTGACTGCAGCCATCACTTCGGTGCTGGCAGCCAAGTTCGGCGGCACCGCCCGTGCCTATGACCAGATCGATGCAGCACCGGAAGAAAAAGCCCGCGGCATTACCATCAATACCGCCCACGTGGAATACGAAACGGCCAACCGCCATTACGCCCACGTTGACTGCCCAGGACACGCCGATTATGTGAAAAACATGATCACTGGCGCTGCCCAAATGGACGGCGCTATCTTGGTTTGCTCGGCTGCAGACGGCCCCATGCCCCAGACCCGCGAGCACATCCTGCTGGCCCGTCAGGTCGGCGTGCCTTACATCATCGTGTTCCTGAACAAGTGCGACATGGTGGACGACGCTGAACTGCTCGAACTCGTTGAAATGGAAGTTCGCGAGCTGCTCGACAAATACGATTTCCCCGGCGACAAGACCCCCATCATCCACGGCTCTGCCAAGCTCGCCCTCGAAGGCGACAAGGGCGAGTTGGGCGAAGGCGCGATTATGAAGCTGGCTGATGCGCTCGACACCTACATCCCCATGCCTGAGCGTGCAGTGGACGGTGCCTTCCTGATGCCTGTGGAAGACGTGTTCTCGATCTCTGGCCGCGGCACTGTGGTGACCGGTCGTATCGAGCGCGGTGTGGTCAAGGTCGGCGAAGAAATCGAAATCGTCGGTATCGCTGATACACAAAAGACTACCTGCACTGGCGTGGAAATGTTCCGCAAGCTGTTGGACCAAGGTCAAGCCGGCGACAACGTCGGTATCTTGCTGCGCGGCACCAAGCGCGAAGATGTGCAGCGCGGCCAAGTGCTGTGCAAGCCCAATTCGATCAAGCCACACACCCACTTCACTGGCGAGATCTATGTCTTGTCCAAGGATGAGGGCGGTCGCCACACTCCTTTCTTCAACAACTACCGCCCCCAGTTCTACTTCCGTACCACGGACGTGACAGGCGCGATCGAGTTGCCAGAAGGCAAAGAAATGGTGATGCCTGGTGACAACGTGTCGATCACGGTCAAGCTGATCAACCCCATCGCCATGGAAGAAGGCCTGCGCTTCGCCATCCGCGAAGGCGGTCGTACCGTTGGTGCTGG